>JBLWYG010000006.1:0-93623 GCA_048267045.1 Roseovarius sp.
GGCCGTTTTGGCCAAAGCAGCCGACGCACTGCAATCCGAGGCCGAATCCTATGTCGGCGTTTTCAATGCTATCCATGACCTGCGTCCCGGAAAGCCCGAACTGCGCCTGCACCTAGCCCCCCACGCGACCGCGCTGGGAGTAACCGCGCGCGGCGTGGCCGACCAGATCGGCGCGGCCTTCTTGGGGCGCATCGTCTCGACCGTGCAAAGCGGTGACATCAGCCACGAGATCGAAGTGCAGCAATCCTCGGATGATCGCGATTCCCGCGACGATCTGCGCGATTTCACCATCACTCTGCCCGATGGTATGCCGGTGCCGCTGTCGACCGTCACGCGCATCGACGAGGCGCGCGGCTGGGCGGCGATCACCCATGTCGACGGGCGGCGAACGGCCACCGTGCAAGCCGATGTCGATACCCGTATCGGCAATGCCGACGCCATCGTCGCCGAGTTGCAAAACGGGTTCCTGCCGCGGCTCGCCGCCGGGATACCGGGCCTGAGCTACGAGATCGGTGGCCAAAGCGCCAATTCCGCCGAAACGGTCGCGTCGATCCTGCGCGGATTCCTGATCGGGCTGGTGGGCATCTATGTGGTGCTGTCGTTCCAGTTCCGCAGCTATGTGGAGCCGGTGATCGTGATGCTGGCGATCCCGCTTGCCTTCATCGGGGTCATTCTGGGCCATCTGATCATGGGCTACAATATCTCGATGCCCTCGCTGATTGGCGCCGCATCGCTTGCGGGGATCGTGGTCAACAACGCGATCTTGCTGGTGCAGGTCATCAAACGCCATGCTGCCGGCGGAATGGATCTGGCCCATGCCGCTGGGCAGGCGAGCCGCGAGCGGTTCCGCCCGATCCTGATGTCGGTCTCGACCACGATGATGGGCCTCGTTCCGTTGCTGCTGGAATCCAGCACTCAGGCCCAGACGCTGAAACCGTTGGTGATCTCGGTTGTCTTCGGTCTGTTTTCCTCGACCGTGCTGGTCATCGTGGTTCTGCCGGCCTTCTATGCCATCCTTGGCGATCTGGGATTGGCAAAGGCTCAGGCCGACGGGCAACATGGGAAAGCCGCGAATACAGGATGAACGCAAATATGACCGACAAAACCGGAAGCGGTCTGTGCCCGGCTGCGCAGCCTTGTCTGCTGCTATAGTTTAACGTAACCGCACTGGCAGTCGCCGCATGTTGCAGTATGGGGACGGCTAATCATCCACCGCCTCGTCACGGCGTTCCAGTAGTTCGGTCTCCAGATATTCGGCCACGCGCTCGGCCCGGACCATCAGATAGTTCGCCGCCTCGATTGTCGGGGCGGTTTCATCCAGCGTCGCGCGAAACAGGACGAGCCAGCGTTCGAAATCCTCTCGCTTGAGATTTTGCAGCTTGCGATGTGCTTTGACCAGATCGCCAACGTATTCGTTGGTCTCCAGCGTGTTCGACAGCCAGAACGTGGTCATGTGTGAAACCTGCCGTGCCCTGTGCCTGTCGTCTTCGACTGCGTAGAATCTGCCAAGCTGTTTGTCCGCGCGGACACGCGCGACGAAAAGATGGATCAGGCGCTGAATGTAGGCATCGTCGATGCCGATGATCGCCGCCGCCTCGCGCCGCTGGGCCCGCATCCGGTCCGAGCTGTCTTTGTCAGTTTTAATTGGATCAGCCATATCGCGTCCCCCTCGCGATTGTCGGCGGAACAGGCCCGATGGTCGAACCTACACTGAACCTAACGCACGGTGAGGCGCATTGTTCCCTCATATTGAACCGGTCACGCTGCTTAATTGGCGAGATCGGCAAACCGGTCGGTCGCATAGAGCGCGTGGCAGGCGGTGCAGGCCTCGATCATCTGGCCAAACTTCTGATGTTGTGCAGAACGATCCTGATCGCGTGCTGCCTGCGCGAGGTCAGCCGAAAGTGCGTGAAAGGCACGGTCCCTGGTCACGAATTCCTCCGGCACAGCCGCCATCAGGTCCTGTTTGTCCTCCGGCGTCATGGACTGTTGCAGGATGAAGCTGTCATGAATTTGCTGCGCCACTTCGGCGACTTTTGCATCTTCGCCGGCGATGAGGTGAGACAGGATTTGCTTGCTCGCATCCTCGATCGACAGCATTTCCTTGCGCAGCAGTTCCTGCAGTTTCGGCGTCAGATCAGGTGAGACGGGCTGTATCTGCTGTGCGGATGCCGACTGGCCGCTGAACGACACGCATCCCGCAACCACCGACAGGACGGCGATCCTCATCCGCGCGGTTTTTCTTTTAGCTTCGTTCATCTGTTTGCTCCCTTGCCAACTGTTTCGAAAAGTGACCGTGCTGCGGTGTCGCCAGATACGCTTGACCGTTTGAAGCGCGGCACGGTCAACGCAATCGTAAAACCCGACCGTCTGGCATCCACACGCGGATACCCTATTCGCGCACCGCGCGGTGCATGCGGTTTGCCTATGTCTGAAATACATATGTTCCGGGTGCATCCGCGTGCGCTGCCTGCCCTTTGCGTCCCATCCGCGGCGGCGTGACCATCTCGCCAGCCTGCGCGTCCAGCCACTCGGCCCACGGGATCCACCATGACCCCTTGTGTTCGGGCGTTTCACCGATCCACGTCTCCGGCCCGATGTGAAGATCGGTGTCCTTCCTGTGCCGAATGCGGTAGGTGCGGCGCGGATGGTCAGGCGGGGTCACGATGCCGGCATTGTGCCCGCCGCTGGTCAGCGCAAAAGTTACGTCTGTATCGCTCAGCATGTCGATCTTGAATGCCGATTTCCATGGCGCGACGTGATCGCGGATCGTGCCCACGGCAAAGATCGGCACCTTGATATCCGACACGTGGACGGGTCGGCCGTCAACGTCAAACCGTCCCTCGGCCAGTTCGTTATTAAGATAGAGTTTGCGCAGATATTCCGAATGCATCCGGTAGGGCATGCGGGTGGCGTCCGCGTTCCATGCCATCAGATCGAACATCGGCTGGCGTTCGCCCATCAGATATTCGCGCACCATCCGCGACCAGATCATGTCGTTCGAGCGCAGCATCTGGAATGCGCCTGCCATCTGGGTCGTATCCAGATATCCCTGCTTCCACATCACGCTGTCCAGAAAGGCAAGCTGGCTCTCGTTGATGAAAAGGCCCAGCTCCCCCGGCTCGGTGAAATCGACCTGACTGGCCAGCAGCGACAGTGAGGCCAGCCGCGCGTCGCCATCCCGCGCCATCGCCGCCGCGGCAATCGACAGCAGCGTGCCGCCCAGACAATAGCCGACGCCCTGGATCTTCCGCTTGGGAAGGATGTCGCCGATCACATCCAGCGCGTCCATGATGCCAAGGCGGCGGTAGTCGTCCATCGTCAGGTCGCGGTCGCCCGCGTCTGGGTTCTTCCACGAGATCATGAAAACGGTGTGACCTTGCTCGACCAGGTATCGCACCATCGAATTATGCGGCGAGAGGTCGAGAATGTAGTATTTCATGATCCAGGCGGGAACGATCAGGATCGGCTCTGCGCACACCTTTTCCGAAAGGGGGGCATATTGGATCAGCTCGATCAGGCGGTTGCGATAGACCACCTTGCCCTTGGTCATCGCGACGTCCCGGCCCGGTTGGAAATCCTCCGTCTCCGAGGCGGGATGCCCGGTCACCTTCTGTTGCACGTCCCGCGCGAAATGCTGCATGCCACGCACAAGGTTCATTCCGGCCTCGCTGCGGGTTCTTGCGATCAGTTCGGGATTGGTTGCAAGAAAATTCGAGGGCGATGCCATGTCCAGAACCTGACGCGCGAGAAACTGCAACTCGCGTTCGTGGTCGGCGGTAACGCCAGGAACGCCGGTGACGGCATTGTGCCACCATGCCTGCTGTAGCAGAAAAGCCTGATGGATCAGGTTGAAGGGCGGTTGGTGCCACGCGCTGTCACGGAACCGGTCGTCATTCGCCATCGGCTCGACGCAAGGCTCGGGATGTTCGGGCTGGCTGGCGCATTTCACTGTGTAGCTGATGTATTGGCGCATGCTATCACTGGCCTTGTCGACCATCTGCAACCACTTACCCGGCGCGGCTGTCATATGTGTCGCCCAGTCGAACGATGCGCCCATCAGCGCGGCGGGTGACAATCCATGTGTGAACCGCGACAGCCAGACCTGCGTGCCGTGATCCAGCGCCTCCTGCAGTGTCGAAAGGGTATCGCCATCGGGCTGCGTCTTCGCGGCGCAGGGCGTGTCGGCCTGTGGATCGGTCGGACCGGCCGAAGTTTCGGTTTTCGGAGCACCGGACTCAATGACGTCTTGCCCTATCCGCTTTGCGGAATCCGCACCACCGCGGACGTCGTCAAGGTTCACTACAGTCTGCTTTCTTTTCCGTTGCATCGGCCCCCCCATGTCTCGCGCCGTGGATCGAACTGTTTAGATAGTAATTGATTACTATAGGAAATCAAGCCATGATGCGCTGGCACATGAACGGGCGGTTCGGATCCGCACGAAACGGGCGACAGTCACGGAATGGCGTCGCCCTCGGCAAAGAAGGCATCTCAATGATCGTGTCCCGACAGAAAAACCTTCCCGCCGAGGAGCGGCGCAACGTCACTGTCGAGGCCGTGATAGACTTGGCCGGCAAGACAAATCCCGAATCCATTACGACCGCAGCAATCGCCAAGCACATGAATCTAACCCAAGGGGCGCTGTTTCGACATTTTCCCAACAAGGAGGCGATCTGGCAGGCCGTCATGAAATGGGTGGCCGAACGCCTCATGGCGCGCATCGAAAAAGCGTCCGAGGGGATCACGTCGCCAATCGAGAAAATGCAGGCGATGTTTCTGGCGCATGTGGCGTTCATATCCGAGCATCCCGGCGCGCCCCGGATGATGTTCGGCGAATTGCAAAGCAACAAGGCAACGCCTGCCAAGCGTCTGGCCGATACCATGCTGACACAATATGCGGAACGGTTGCAGGGTCTCATCGAGGCCGGAAAGGTGCGGGGCGAACTGCGCCCCGAACTGGATGGCGAGGCGGCGGCGACGCTGTTCATAGGCACCATCCAGGGTCTTGCGATGCAATCGCTGATCGCAGGCGACATGACCCATATGATCAAGGACGCCCCCCGCGTTTTCGAGATCTACCGGCGTGGCATCGCAACAGGCGCATCGGCAGGCGCAGCGGGATAAGTTGGGCGGGGTATGCGTCAATCCTTTCCGGACTGGCGGTGGCCGAAGCGTACCCGGTCGCGCATGCGGCGCGGCAGAATGATCTGCTTGCCAGGGCAATATCCCGGCCGAACGGGACGTCGCCGGGCTGCAAACGCAGACCATCCGTGCACAGGTTGCAGAAAAATCGCAGCATGCAGTTGAATTTAGTGTAACATGAACCGACCGTGCCGGGACGACGTCAGATTCGTCTGACGCCATTAGGCTCTGTTTGGATTGGCGATAGATGATTGCGCGCAGGCCCATAGAAACGTTTCGATTTTTAAACCAAGGTTGCATTTGATCACACCGCGCGACTAACCCGCCATTTTCATTCTGGCCTCTGAACGATCCGGCACCAATCTGCTTCAGTCGATCCTGTCCTCGCCTCCAAGATGTCCTCTCCACCGCCATCGGGGATGGTAGTGGGGCTACATCCCGTTTTCAGGGCCTTCGAAAGCGTCGATGCGCCATTGCCGCTGGAGAAGATCAATTCCTATGCCAGGGAGCTGCCCAGACGCATATGAACAAATGGGATCATTGCCCGGACCCGGACGAGGTTCTGGAGGTCCTTCCGGTGGTGCCGAACTTCTGGGACCTGTTCGCCGCCTACAATTCCTATTTCAGCGAACAGTCCGGTGGCAAGATATGGCTGAGCAAGGAGCCGGGGTTGATCGGGCATGCCGTCCAGATTGCCGCAAATTTTCCCAACGCTCGTTTCGTCCATCTGGTGCGGGACGGGCGCGATGTTGCGGTATCGATGGTGCGCAAAAGGCATTACGCCAACACCATGCGGCAGGGCATCGCACGCTGGACGCGAGAGCAGGAGGGGATGCTGAACGCGATGGAAGACACTCGCGTGTCGGACATAACCCACACGATCCGCTACGAGGATTTGATCACGTCGCCTCAAGCGATCCTGAGGCCCCTCATGGAACGCCTCGGTCTGGAGTTCGAGGCATCGCAGTTGGAATACTACAGCAGTTCGGAGACGATCAAGCATTCCCAAAGCTCGATCTTCTGGAAGTAATTGGCGCAGCCTATCAAGGCGGATAATTCGCGAAAGTATCTGAAGGAAATGGATGCACGCGAATTGGAATATGTAGAAGCCGAAGGCGGGAAGGTTCTGCAACAGCTAGGGTATGATCTGCACAACCCAGATCCTCGTCCAATCCGCCTGCACGAAAAGCTGGGCGAAAAATTGCGTGAGAAAGCGGACGCACGCCCGCGTGATGAAATGAGCGCTGAAACAATGAGCGCTGAAGAAGTCGAACAACGCAAAAAACTGGGACATCTGTTGAGCGAGTTGGACAGGCTTGTGCATAGCGCCAAGGAGGCCTGAGCATCCCTTTGGGGGACGTGCGTCAAACCAACTTCAACGAGTATCCGGATGCTCCACGAGACAGGTTTCTATGTCTTGCCACGCTGACGCAGCGCCTTCTTTCGGCGCCGCCTCTCGGACACCAAAGCCCCCAGGATCGCCAAGGGATGCTGCCATTCCTTCTGGGCCAACGCGCTGAAACCATCGGTCAGGTAGGCGAGGCGCAATTCCCGGTCGCCAAGCCGCTTTTCGATCGCAGTCAGGATCGGATCGCCCGCGCGCAGGCCAAAGACGGCAGCGTCATCCAGCCGCTGCCGCAAGACCATGATCTCGCGTTTCACCTCGCGCGCCCGCTGTTCCGCATAGGCCTCGGGTGTCGCGTAGGTGGTCTCGGAATTGGTCAGTCCGGCCCCGACCCGATACAGCACCAATTCCTCGTCAATCAGCGCTATGCGCCCCTCGAGCGCGGCCCGGAACCCCAAGATCAGATCCTCGTAGCATTCCGCATATTTGATGGGGCCATATTTACGGTAGAGATCCTTGTGCCAGGCACAGGTGGCCCCCAGATACATCTCCATCGAGAGCGCGGCAGATTGCGCGTCATGCGTCGAGTAGAAGGTTGCCTTCTGGTAAACACGCGGCATCTCGCGGCCGTCGAAAGTCTCGACGCGCGCTTGGGAAAACGCGAGCAGGGGCCGCTCTGCCTCGAATACCGCGATGGTTCGGGCGGCGCGGTTCGGATAGCAGATATCATCGCCGGCGATCGAGATGATCACCTCTCCTGACGCCAAATCGAATGTCCGATTGACATGTCCGATCAGCCCCAGATTGACGGGATTGCGGTTCAAAACCACGGTGTGCGGTCCCTGGTAGGCCTCTGCCAGCCGGGTCATCTTGTCAAACGTTCCGTCGGTTGAGCAATCGTCGCTCAGTAGGATCTCCAAGGGATCACATTCTTGCGCCAGAACAGCCTTGACCGCCTCTTCGATCCAGTCCGCCTGATTGTATGCGATCAACGCAATCGAATACGTCAGTGTATCGGCCACGCTGTTCCTCACAATTCCGGTCAGACGGTCAATTCATAATGACCATAGACAGCCGTTCTGGCCCCGAACATTTCCTTTTGCCGTGCCAACCCCTCGTTCAGTTCGCGCCCTTGATCGGTTGTGGAAATGCCGAAGTCGAACCAGCGCCGATCTGCAAACTGATCGTCGATCAGAGATTTCACGATCAGGTCAACAGCGCCATGCGCCCGACCGCGATCAGATGCTGCGATATACTGGGCATGCACGGTTGCGCCGCAATCAAAGATGACCAATGCAGCGATCATATCGTCCGCATCAAATGCACCAAACAGGCGGATTTCCTCTGGAAAGCGGGCGGCAAGCAACTGAATCTCGTCGAGGCTATGCACCGGGCGCGCGTCATGACGATCCGACAGCACCTGTTCGAGCATGGCCCAGCAAGCGGCCCAATCCCGGCTTTCGCGCATCTCAAGCCCGGCCTTCAGCGCCTTGCGCAATCCGTCCTTCTTTCCGCTGCCGAAGGGCAGTTTACGCGGCAAGGCGATGGTGGCCGAGGCATCCGCACGCGTCAGTTTCGCATGGTGGCGGAACAGGGCATAGATATCTTCATCCGCAGGCTGATCGTGGTAGATGTAAGGCACCGCCTTGTAACGCAGTAGCTTCAGACCCGCCCCGCGCATGTATTCCTTTAGCGCCTCAAAAACCAAGAGCATACGCCCGGCGCTCATCTTGGTGCCGGACACGATCCCGCCATATGTCAGCCCGCCATGCGAAACCAGTTCGTCCCCGGCCCTGTTGGCCGGGAGCAGCGCCAGAAGATTGCCCGCCTCGAAGATCATCAGCGAATGGTCCTGAAACCGGTCCGCGTGGTAATCCATGAAGCCACGCTGAAACAGGAAGGTGCCGTTTTTCGACGTCTTGACGAAGGCATCCCAGACCTCGGCATCCGAGGGGGTGTAGCGCGTGATCCCCAAACTATGCGACACGGGCTTGCTTCCTGATCCTGAAAATTTCTGTCGCTGACCATGAATTCAAACCGTCAGGCCGGCGGGCTTTCCAATACTCGAACGCAAGCTGCACTATGCGCCAGCCTTTCGCCGCGCGCGGAACTTTTGCGCGATCTTTGCGGCCTTCAGCCGTTCCCAAGCCATCGCCAGCCGTTCCCGGAGTGAGGCCGCGGCGTCACCCAGCCCGTAGCGCGCGACCATGGGGTGCCGCAACACATAGCGTTCAACCAAGGCAATCTCCATGTCTGATAACAGTGTCCTGTAATTGTCGAGGTTGCCTGCTGTGATCGGCCGGGCCAGTTCAGTCTGCGTGTACCAGAACTGATCACTCACATGGGTCTGCCTGTCATCCAGCGGCTGGGGCTGAACCATCATCTGTTCATAGGTCAAACCGGCAAACTGGCATATCGCTCTGACGACCGGTTCGGGATCCGACACCAGATCTTCATAATAGACGATCTTTATGCGGTCACGGCCTGCCATGGCCTCGAACCCCGCCAGCCATGTTTCATTGATGTCCTTGATGCTCGCGGCAACGCTGGCGCAGAACGGCGGCGGGCGCAGGCCGTTGGCGAAATACTTGTCGGCCACCGTTTTCATCGACGCCGCGATGGCGCGCGGATCGCGCAGCACCAGAATGCAGTAAGCCTCGGGCATGCTGTCGCAAAGTTCGGCCATGACCAATGCATTGGATGGGGTTTTCTCACACAAGATCGGTTTTCCAGCGTCCTCAAGTGCCCGGTCAAACAGTGCGGACGTGAACCCTTCGACCGCGCGATCTATATCGCTGGGGGTCACAAGGTCAGCAATCCGGCCGCAGTCGTACCCGGCCAACAGACGTTTGCGCAGGGCAACGATATCTTTGGTAAAATCAAACTCACGCCCGGCAAAGACCTGTGAGTGCGTTCCCATGATACGCTGCACGAGGGTTGTGCCCGAGCGATGAACACCCCCGATGAAAATGATCTTGCGATGGCTGCGCAACCTTGACCCTCCGGATGCACCGGGAAGATGTGAAATCTCCAAGCGAAATCTCACTTACCCAATGACTTCCAATGGCATTATTTGAAACACTAGGGCATAACAAGAATATCATGCCAGCCCCACGCCTTGTGCAAAGCGATCCGGGGCACAGACAGCCGACGGAGACACCTTCCCGAATGCCCCTCAAGGATTGCCGTTTCATTGATCTGCCCAAAATCGAGGATGCCCGCGGCAACCTGACCTTCATCGAGGGGATGAGCCACATTCCCTTTGACATCAAACGGGTCTATTACCTCTACGATGTGCCGGGCGGCTCGGATCGGGGGGCGCATGCGCACAAGGGGCTGCATCAGTTCATGATCGCCATGTCCGGCAGCTTTGACGTCGTGCTCGACGATGGCGTGGACAAACAGCGATTTCACCTGAACCGGTCCTATTTCGGGATCTATATCTGCCCGATGATGTGGCGGTATCTGGACAATTTTTCCTCCGGAGCGGTCTGCATGGTGCTGGCCTCGGCCACCTATGAGGAAAGCGATTACATCCGCGATTTCGACGAGTTCCAGACCGCCGCAAAGGCCCTGCGATGAGCGTTCCCTTTCTGGACCTGAAGGCCGCCTATGACGAGTTGGCCGAGCGTGCCGAACCGGCGATGCTGCGGGCGCTGCGCTCGGGCTGGTATATCCTTGGCCCCGAGGTGGAAGCGTTTGAGGAGGCCTTCGCACGGTATTGCGACGTTACCCATGCCATCGGGGTTGCCAATGGGCTGGATGCGCTGCGTCTTGCACTGATGGCGTTGGAAATCGGTGCGGGTGACAAGGTTCTGGTGCCGTCGAATACCTATGTGGCCACCTGGCTCGCGGTCAGTCAATGCGGTGCGACACCGGTGCCGTTGGAGCCCGATCCGGCCACTCACAACATAACTGCCGAAGGCATTCGCGCGGCCATGCAGCCGGGGGTGAAGGCCGTGATCCCGGTTCATCTGTACGGCCAGCCTGCGGACATGTCAGCGATCTGCGCAGCGGCGCAGGACTTGGAAATCAAAGTTATCGAGGATGCTGCCCAGGCTCATGGCGCCGCATGGAACGGCCAGCGCATCGGCGGCCATGGCGACATGGCCTGCTGGAGCTTTTATCCCGGCAAGAACCTTGGCGCTGTTGGCGATGCCGGCGGGATCACGACCAATGATCCGGCCCTCGCGGACCGGCTCAGAATGCTGCGCAATTACGGCTCGCGCGAAAAATACCGGAACGAATATGCAGGCCTGAACAGCCGCCTCGATCCGGTGCAGGCCGCCTTTCTGACGGTCAAGCTGGAGGCGCTGGATGAATGGAACTCCCGCCGCGCCAAGGTGGCCGAAGCTTATCTTGACGGGCTGGCGGGGCCGGATCTCATCCTGCCGCAGATCGTCCCTGGCGCAACCTCGGCGTGGCACCTGTTCGTCATCCGCCATCCCCGCCGCGATGCTTTG
This sequence comes from Roseovarius sp., assembly GCA_048267045.1. Taxonomy (GTDB): domain Bacteria; phylum Pseudomonadota; class Alphaproteobacteria; order Rhodobacterales; family Rhodobacteraceae; genus Roseovarius. The sequence continues at coordinate 10,951 of JBLWYG010000006.1, forward strand.
GCCGAGCGGTTGGCCGATATGGGCATTCAGACGCTCATCCATTATCCGATCCCGCCGCACGCGCAAAAAGCCTATGCCGATCAGGGATTGTCGGATCAGCATCTCCCGCTGGCGACCCGACTGGCCCGCGAGGTTTTGAGCCTGCCCATCGGTCCACATCTGAGCGAGCAGCAGAGCCGTCAGGTCATTTCGGCCGTGAATCAGAGCCTCAAGGCCGTGTAAGCCAGCCTGGCTGGCACAAGCGCCATCGTGGGTTCAACAAAGAACCCGCAATTCGGGTGCTGGCGGCGTCGGATTAAACCAGAACCAAACCTGTCTGGCCGCGCACGAGCAACGACCCTATCGTCGGTTGCCAGCTGTCAGCTGCCGCAGGGCGCGGGGACGGTCTCGATCCGTGGTGCCGGTTGGCTTTCTCGCAACGATATAGGGGTTCTGGGGATAGTCGCCGAACACCCGCTCGTCGACAATCTCGAAGCCTGCATCCAGTATGGCCTGACGTAGCCCGGCAGCGCCGAATGACGCGGCAGTGGGGAACAGGCCAAAACCCCTGAGCACACGGAACAGCGCCCGCAGCGACAGCTTCATGTCGGCAAAGCACCACGTCTTGCTGATCAGCAGGCCGCCGGGTTTTAGATGTGCATGGATGCGGGTCAGCATGTCGGGCAGATCGTCGACAAGATGCAGCATGTTGAACGCACAAATCGCGTCGAACGGCCTGCCGTTGAAGGCATTTGACGCCTCCGACACGGCGAATACGACATTGCCCGGCGACGGCTTGGCCTTTGCAATCCTCACCATCTCGATGGAAAAATCTGTCGCCGTCCATTGCGCCACCCCCGGCGCCAGCCTGATCGCAGCGCCGCCGGTGCCGCAACCGAGCTCCAGAACGTTGTCTGTGTCTTTCAGGCGTATCGCCACATCTGCCAGCATCGCCTCGTAGGCGGCCAGGTTTTTCAGCGGGCGCGCAGCGTATCGCGCCGCAATCCTGTTCCAGAATCTGTGTGTCTTGAGGTTTTTCATATCTGCAAAATCCTCGGGGAGCCTCGTTTCATGGCGCTACGTCGGCGCCGTGGCGCGCCTTAGCGTCCGATGTTACAACGGCCAGACGATCAGCAGCAACGGCATGCCGATCATGACCACTATCACTTCGAGAGGTACGCCAAGTTTCCAGTAGTCGCCAAAGCGGAATCCGCCGGGCCCCAGGATCAGGGTATTGTTCTGGTGTCCGATCGGCGTCAGGAACGCGCAGGAGGCGCCAATCGCGACCGCCATCAGAAAGCTGTCGGGATTCACGCCCAACGTCGCCGAAATACCCAGCGCGATGGGGCACAGAACGGCGGCGGTGGCCGCATTGTTCATCAGGTCTGACAGGAACATGGTCGTGATCAAGACGACCGCCAGCGCGGCGACGGGATTTCCCTGTGCGATTGTGTCGACCAGAAACCGTGCCAGAAGATCGGCGGCACCCGTGCTCTGCATGGCGCCCGCGACCGGGATCAATGCCGCCAGCAGCACGATCACAGGCCAGTCGATGGAGGTGTAGATCTGTCGTGGCGGCACCGTCCGCAGCACCATCGAAGCAAGCACGCCCAGTGCGAATGCAGGGGCCGCCGGGAGCCACCCGAGCGTGACGATGGCGATGGCGCCCAGCAAGATCGCGCCCGCGATGATCGCCCGCCGCTTGTCGGGGATGCGCAATTCACGTTCGCCCAATGGCACGCAACCTGTGTCTTTTGTAAATTCGCGCACCGCGTCCGATGCGCCCTGCACCAACAGCAGATCGCCGGATTTCAACTTGAGCGTTCTCAGTCTTGCGCGTGGTGGCTGACCCTGGCGTGAGACGGCCAGAAGGTTGATCCCGTAGCGTGTCCGAAGATGTAGATCCGTGGCCGACCGCTCGACGATGGTCGAACCGGGCAGGACGGCCAGTTCGCGCAGCACGATCTCTTCACTGCGCTCGCGGTTCTGATCATCATCGTCTTCGGTGTCTTTGCTGCCGGTTGCCCCAGTCAGTTCTGCCTGTGCGGCGGGTTTCTCCGCGGTGTCCGTATCCGGCGGGACGATCACTTGTTCTTCCAGCTTGATGTCAAAAACCGAAAGCACCTCGGCCAGCACACCAACATCGGCCTGAAGCACCAGAATGTCATCCGGGCCAATGCGGCGGCCCCCGTGCGGCGCGATCATGCGCACTTCGTTGCGAACCAGACCGACAATCTGCGCGTCGATGTCTTCGATCTTGCTTTCGAACTGGCGCAGGGTCAGTCCGACGGCTTTGCTGTTTTCCGGCACGCGCAGTTCCGTAAAGTAGGCGTCTGTGTCAAAGCCTTCGGTTGCTGCGGATTTACGTGCAGGCACCAGCCGCCAGCCTGCGATAGCGACAAAGATCACCCCGGCAGCGGCCACGGCCACGCCCACGGGGGCAAAGTCGAACAACGCAAAATGCCCCAGCCCGGCCTCGGCCCGAAATCCCGACACGATCAGGTTGGGCGGCGTGCCGATGACCGTGGTCATGCCTCCTAGGATCGTGGCAAAGGCCAGCGGCATCAACACCTGCCCGTGTGTCAGGTCCAGCCGATCCGAAAGCTGCACCGCGATCGGCATCAACAGTGCCATCGCACCGACATTGTTCATGAACCCCGACAGGGCCGTGCCCAATCCCATCAGTGCGACCATGCTTGTCATCCGGCCAGCATCGCGCGGCAACACGCTGCGCGCCAGCCAGTCAACGGCACCGGTGTTCTGCAACCCCTGGCTGAGAACCAGCACGCAAGCGACGGTGATCACCGCCGGATGTCCAAAGCCGGCAAACGCGTTCTCGCCCGGTATCAGCCCGGCGATCACGCATGCCAGAAGTGCAGCCAAGGCCACGATGTCATGGCGTAGCCGTCCCCACAGAAACACCCCCATCGTGGCTGCAAGTATGGAGAAGATCAGCCATTGGGGTGTCGTCATGACATCGCACCGCGGGGATCAGGGGCGTACCTCAACGTTTTGATAGCTTGCCGAACTCGCTGTCCAGAAGGGCGCGGATTTTCTTTGCCGCGCCGCGCAAGGCGGTTTCAACGGTCGCATCAGAATGCGTCACGGTCTGGGGCTGCATCCCTTCGGGACGTGCCTCAATGGTGCAATGAATGTCATCGGCCCCCCCCTTGGCCGCGTTCACATCCGCAAGATGCACCTCAACCCGGGTCAGGCGGTTTGCCACGTGCCCCAGCGAAGACGTCACGGCAGTCTCGGCAATCTCGGCCAGGCGTTCGTCACCCTGAATGTTCGCATCTGTGTTGAGTTGAAATTGCATGTCGGTTCCTTCCTAGGTTGATATGAATTCACCAGCCCCAACCCATCGCTGACAACGCGTAATCAGCCAGAGCGAGATCAACAGGTTATACTATCTCCCGGCAGACGAAATCACATTCTATGGCCACCCGCTCAGCCATTATAGATAGTCAGGGATGCCTCGAATTTAAGACCCGCCAATCTGGGATTGTTCCGAGCCCGCGCGCTGCCAAAGCGCGAATCGTCGCCAATCCACGAACCGGCAAGGGCAGCGCTACGCCCGCATCGGTCAACGCCCCGCATTTCATCCTGGATACCTGTCGCCGAGATCAAGCGTCGCGCGTTTTGATCGCCACCAGCACCGCCCGGCCGATCACCACCGTCGCGACGATCACGATCAGCACCACCGAAATTGCGGCGATGGCCGGGTCGATATTGTCGCGCAGGCCCTGCCACATCAGTCGTGGCAGGGTGACGGCCTCGACCGAGGTGATGAAGATGGTCACGGCGATCTCTTCCCATGACAGCACGAAGGTCAGGAAAAACGCGGCGATGACGCCGAACTTGATATTCGGCAAGATCACCTTGAACACCCGCGTTCCCAGGCTGGCGCCCATCGCGCGCGCGGCAAGATCCATTCGCCGGTCCACCTGCGCCAGTGACACGCTGACCAGCACCACGGCAAAGGGCACTATCATCACCGAATGGGCCAGCGCGACGCCCAGCATCGTGTCATAGGCGAACACGCCGTTATACTTGGTCAGGGTGATCAGAAAGAAATAGAGCGTCAGAGCCGACACGACCGGCGGCGCCACCATTGGCAGCAGGGCGATGCCCATCAGCAACCCGGCAAAGCGCGGCCGGAACATCCATAAACCGAGGCTGAAGAAGGTCGCCAGCGCCGTGGCAAACCCAGCGCTCAGCAGCCCGATGCGCAGCGATAGCCAGATGCCTTCGGCCCATTCGCGATCCTCGTAAAGGGCGCGGTAGTGGCGCAAGGACAGCTCATCCGTGGGGATCGACAGAAACCGTTTCGGCGTGAACGACACCGGCACGACGGCCAAGAGCGGCATCAGCATGAAGATCCCCACCAGCACGGCCAGGATTGTGGCAATCAGACCGGGGCGCAGGCGGATCATCGGACACCTTTGGGGCTGAGTTGTTTCAAGAGCAGCGCCAGCAAGGCCGAGATCGCGACCATCAGGATTACGCTGACGGCGGCCGCAAGGCCCCAGTCCGGGCTCTGGAAGATGCGCAGATAGATCAGCTCGGCCACCATAACGCTGCGGCCACCGCCCAGGATCGCGGGGGTGATGAAGAACCCGATGGCAAAGACGAACACCAACAGCGCCGCGCCCATCAGGCCCGCTGCCGTCATTGGCACGAAGACCTGCCAGAAGGTGCGCGTGCGGCTGGCGCCCATGCCGCGCGCGGCCATCAGCACACGCTCGTCCACATTGCGCATGGCCGAGGCCAGCGGAAAGACCGCGAAAGGGATCATGAAATGGATCATGCCGACGACGACGCCGAATTCGTTGCGCACAAGGCGCAGGGGATCGTCGATGAGGCCGGACGCCTCAAGCCAGCCGTTGACCAGACCGCGATTCGATAGCAGCGCCAGCCAGCCGAACGCGCGGGTCAGCACGGAAATCCAGAACGGGATCAGGATGCACAGCTCGGTCAATGTGCGCACCAGCGGCGTGCCGCGCACCCATAGCAGCGACAGGATATACCCCATGATGACCGATACTACCGTGACGATGACGCAGATTCGCAAGGTTCGCCAGAAGACCGACAGGATCAGCGGGTCGCTGACCGCCGCCGTATAGTTCTGCAATCCCGGCTCGGGCAGGGTCACGCTCCACCCTATGACGCCCGCGAACGGCAGCACATACGCCAACGCGAGGAAGGCCAGAAGCGGCATCAGCAGGACGAGAGGGCGGGTGATCCGGATCATGCGTTTTCCTCATTCGGTGCCGCCCCCGCCGGGGCAGGGGCGGCGAAGGCGAAGGCGATCAGGCCGAGACGATGGCGAGGTATTCGTCCAGCGCGGGACCGTAATTTTCCTCGTACCATTCCACGTTCAGCGGAATTTGCACGGCGAAGTTATCCGGCGCCACCGGGTTGAACCGGCGCTCGTCCTCGGGGATCAGATCGTCGGCTGCGGGGTTTGCCGGGCCCTGGCTCAGCATGTTGAACATGACGAGCTGCTTTTCGGGGGCCTGCGCGGAGGCGATGAATTTCATCGCGTTCTCGGCGCCGCCCGGATTGCCCTTCATCACCGCCATCGCGCCGGGCGAGATGACGCCGTCCTGCCATGTAAAGCTGACATCGCCATCGGTGTCCTGCTCCAGCAGGCGGGCGCGGGTGGACCAGATCAGCGCCATCGACGCCTCGCCGTTCAGCATTAGGGTCTGGCTTTCGGCCCCATTGCCCCAGAAGCTGATGACGTGTTCCTTGAAGCCCTTCAGCTTGTTATGCGCGCGCTCCAGATCCAGCGGGTAGAGATCTGCCTGCGCCACGCCGTCGCCCATCAGCAGTGCCTCCCACATGCCCGCGCCCCATTTGTACATGGAGCGTTTGCCGGGGAATGTATCGGTGTCAAAGAAATCCGCCATCGTTTTCGGGGGATTGTCGCCATATTTTGTGGCGTCATACGCGATGATATAGCTGAAGAAATAAGACGAGGCCGAATATTCCCAGCCAAAGCCGTCGCGCATCTTGGACTTGTCCACAATGTCGTAGTCAATCGGCTCGATCATGCCCTTCTTGCCCAGCGTTTCGGCGGAAAAGGCGTCGGCGTCCATGATGTCCCATGTGGGGCTGCCACTTTCGAACTGGGCCTGAATCGCGCCTTCGGTCGGGCCGGACCCGTCCTGACGCACGCGGATGCCGGTTTCGGCCTCGAAGGGCTCGCCGTAGGCTTCGCCATAAGCATCGACCGCGTCGCCGCCCCAGCTGACGAAAACCAGCTGTCCATCTTCGGCCAGCGCCGGCACGCCGCGCGTGGCAACCGCCGTGGCGCCGAGCAGCGCCATGCCAAGCTGGGTGAATTTGCGGCGACTGATCTTGCCCTGACGGGCCTTGCCCGCCAGCAGTTCCAGCTGATCGTCGGTGAAATTATCTGTCGGTTTCATTGTTGTTATCTCCCTTGTTGGTCGTGACGTTACAGAAGGAACCCCTTCTGCGCGGGCCAGCTGGCCCAGATGTCGCTGCCGGGGGCGAGGCCCACGGGCAGATCGTCGGTCGGATGGTTCAGCGTGATCTGCGTATCCTCTGGGCCGGTCAGATCAATGCGTGTGGCCGCCCCAAGATAGGTCAGATCGCGCACCGTGGCCGGGATGGCATTGCCACTGCCCGGCGCGGTGTGGCCAAGGCTCATGTATTCGGGCCGCACGGCCAGCGTATGCCCGTTCTCATGGCCCGGCGCGCGCAGTGTGCGGCCGCCGAAATTCCCGCGCAGCATGTCGCCATCGCGCGTGGTATCACTGAGCGGTAGCAGATTGATATCTCCCAGGAACTCGGCGACGAAACGGTTTTCCGGACGCTCGTATATTTCGCGTGGCGGGGCGATCTGCTGCAGCTTGCCCTGCTCGAAAATGGCGACGCGGCTGGACAAGGCCAGCGCTTCGGACTGGTCGTGGGTGACAAAGACAAAGGTAGTCCCCGTCTCGCGGTGAAGGCGGCGCACCTCATCCTGCATCTGGCCGCGCAGGTTCTTGTCCAGCGCCGAAAACGGCTCGTCCAGCAGCATCACGGGCGGCTCGCAGGCCAGCGCGCGGGCCAGCGCGACACGCTGTTGCTGCCCGCCTGACAGCGCATCGGGGCGTTTGCGTGCGTGGCCGCCAAGGCCGACCATCTCGACGATTTCGGAAACGCGCGCCTTGATCTGGCGCGCTCCGCGTTTCTGAACCTTCAGCGGAAACGCGATGTTTTGCTCGACCGTCATGTGTGGGAACAGTGCATAGCCCTGAAACACCATGCCAAAGCCGCGCCGTTCTGCAGGCACGTCAGTCATGTCCTGCCCGTCCAGCGTCATGGTTCCCCGCGTTGCCTCCTCGAATCCGGCCAGCAACATCAGAAACGTTGTCTTGCCCGACCCCGAAGGGCCTAGCAGCGTCAGGAATTCGCCCCGCCCGATGGTCAGTGAAATATCGTTCAGGGCGGTAAACGTGCCAAAATCCTTGCCGATGCCCTTTACGCCGATCTCGGCGGCGCGGGTTTCTGTCGTCATGGCGTCCTCCCTTTGCGGATTGAGCGTAGAGGCGCGCGGCGTTCCGGCGCAATGGAAATGTTTTCGCGCGTTCGGCAAATTTCATTTGTCATTGCTCTGCCTGTCTCTTGCGCTGCGGCAGGGCGGCGATGATCCAGCGGCGAAAGGCGAGTGCAGGCTCCAGGCCTGCCTTCTGCGGAGGCGTGCAGAGGAAGTAGGCATCCGGCGAGGTGATGCGCACATCGCCGACGCGGATCAGCTGTCCTGCCTCCAGCGCCGCGTTGCCGATCAGGACGTCGCCCATGGATATGCCCTGACCGGCAATGGTCGCCGCATAGACAAGGTTCATGTCGGAAAACACCGGCCCCGTGTCCGCCGCGCCTTGCGGCAGGTCCGCGGCGTGCATCCAGTGGCGCCAATCCGTGCGATCGCCCAGGTGCAGCAGATCGGCCCGCAGCACGTCGGCGGCGGTCTCGATTCCGCCCAGTCGGTTGGCCAGCACCGGGGCGATCAGGGGCGCGAATTCGACCTGTTGCAGCAGCTCGACCTCGACGCCCTGCATCGCGCCGCTGCCGAACGCGATGAAAATGTCCGCATCGGGGCTGGACACGTCATCGAGGCGGCGGGGCGTCACGATGCGCAGATCGACCTCGGGGCAGATCGCGCGAAACTCGCCGATACGGGGCGCCAGCCAGAAGGCGGCAAAGCCGGGCGTGCAACTGACCGTCAACGTGCCCGACAGACCATGTCCCGCGTTGCGCGCCGCCGATCCCGCGATGGCCGACAGCGCGGTGCGCACGTCCCCGGCATAGGCGCGTCCGCGCGGCGTCAGCTCGATCCGGGTTCCGACACGGTTGAAGAGGGCAAAGCCCAGATCACGTTCCAGCAGGCGCAACTGGTGGCTGACGGCGCTGCGGGTCAGGTTCAGCTCGTCCGCCGCGGCCCAGACCGTGCCGTGACGTGCAAAACATTCGAGCGCACGCAGTGCCTGCGTGGACGGGAAGCGGGACATATCGCGGCTCCTTGTTGCCGCCTCACAATAAACGGTGGGCGGGAGGCGTCTACAGTTTAGGTGAGCGGAATTTGCTGATCGCAGAAAAAGGTTTCACTTTGATGCGCGCCCGGAGGGTGGCTAACTACGCGGTGCAGGAGGACACCATGACATTGAGTGATGCACAGAGCCACGCGCTGGAAGTCGTGGACAGAAGGATGCCGGAGCTGTCCGAGTGGTGCGCCACGATTTTCGAGTTTGGCGAGACGGCATGGCGCGAATATCGCTCGGTCGAATGGTATGTGGCACGCCTGCGCGCCGAAGGCTTTACCGTCGAGGAAGGGTCGGGCGGGATGCCCACCGCCTTTTGCGCCGAGTGGTCGAACGGCGACGGGCCGATCATCGGGATGTATGGCGAATATGACGCCATTCCGGGCAATTGTCAGGCCGCAGCGACGCATCGCGCGCCCCGCGAGGGGCTGGGCTATCAGGCCGGCGGTCATACCGATCCCCATTCGGGGCTGGGCATCGGCGCGCTGGGCGGGCTGCTGGCAACCAAGGCCGCGATGGAGGCGGGCGGGATCAAGGGAGGCCTGCGTTTTACCGGCGAGCCTGCGGAAAAGGTGCGCGGATCAAAACCCATCCACGCGGCCAAGGGATACTACGACGGGCTGGCGGCGATGCTGTCGTTCCATCCCTTCTACATGCTACCGATGTGCAACACGGTGCGCTGGGACACCCACTGCGGCGCCGCCTACTCGATGATCTACCGCTTCATCTGCGACGCGCCCGAGACGTGGGGCGTGGGCGACGGCGCACCGATCCCGCAATCGCACTCGGCCATTCGCGCGCCCGGCGCGTCCGAGGCGCTGGTGACGATGTATTCCATGTCGAAATCCTTGCGCGATTCCATGCTGCCGCATCAGGGCGGTTGGTCGATTTCCGAAGCGATTCTGACAGCCGGGCAGGCGACCGCTGACAACCAGCCCGCCGGGCTGGCCGAGTTGCAGTACATGATGCGCACGCCGACGGTGGAGATGGCCGAGCAGGTGGCAGCCGCGCTGGACCGCAATGCCGCCGCCGTGGCCGACATGACCGGCTGCCGTTGGGAGCGGCACTGGGTCTGCAAATCGCGGCCCGGCTTGGCCAATCACGCGATGGCGAATGTCGTCTGGGACGCGCTGCAAGCCGCCGGTGCGCCGCAATGGGGCGCCGACGCAGTGGAGATCGCGCAGGAGATACAGGGCAATCTGGCACAGGTGCCCATGGAAGAGCCGTTCATCGACGAGATGAGCCGCCTGATTCCGCCGCAGGACGCCGAGGCAATTCTGCGCCGCGATCTGCCGCCAAGCCAGGCGAACAGCACGTCGGACGACTACACGGACATGAGCTGGCACGCCCCGCTGGCGCGGTTCTATATCGCGCGCCCGGCGCTGAAACCGAACGGCGCGCCCTACCCCAATTGGGTAATGAACGCGCTGGGCGGTATCCCCGCCACCATCGACCCGATGGTCAGAACAGCGGCGCGCGTTTGCGCCCTGTCGGCGCTGCGCCTCTTGGAGGACGCCGCGACGCGCGACGCCGCGATGGCTGAATTCAATGAACGCACCGGCGGGGGTATCGGCGGCGACAAATGGCTGCCCCCGCTATGCGATTACGAGCCGCCCATCAACTTTCGCTGGCCGGAATATATCGACACCCCACGCGGGCGCGACTGGTGGATACCCTCCGCCATGCCCGATGCGTAACAGGAGACTGCGAAATGCTCGACAAGACCCAAAGCGAATTCACCCTCCAACGCCGCAAACGTGGCGGCGGCACCGCTCCGATGCAGAACTGGCATCTGCCGAACGAGACGGGCGCGCTGAGCCATGTCCTGCTCGGCTCGCCCGCGCATCTGCGGCATCTGTCGACGTCCAGCCTGTCGTCCAAGCACCTGCGCGAAAACCCCTGCAACATTCAGGTCGCGCAGAGCCAGCACGCGGAAATGGTCGCTGCCTACGAGCATTTCGGCGTCAAGGTGCAGATGCACGAGGCCCAGCCCGAACTGCCGATGCAGGTCTATGCGCGCGACTCCTCGGTAATGACGCCCTACGGCGCGGTTATCACGGCGATGTCGCAGTGGTGGCGTCGGGGCGAGAATTACGAGGCGATCCGCACCTACGAAAAGCTGGGCGTGCCGATCTACGACATGGTCACCGCCGGCACATTCGAGGGTGGCGATTTCAACGTAATCGAAGAAGGGGTCCTTCTGGTCGGTTGCGGCGGCGCGCGCACCAACGAGGCGGGTGCGCGGCAGGTGGTGGGCTGGTTCGAGGATGAGGGATGGGAGGTCAAGCTGGCCTTCATCGACGAATATTATGTGCATATCGACCTGATGGTCGTGCCCATCGCCGAGAAACTGACCGCAGTCTGCCTTGACTGCACGGACCCGTGGATCGTCGAATGGCTCAAGGGCAAGGGGCATGAGATCATCGACGTGCCATTTCGGGACACGATGAACCTGGGATGCAACGTCATGAGCCTTGGCAATGGCAAGGTGATCGCGCCCAAAGCCTCGACAGTGCTGGTCGATGCGCTGCGCGCGCGCGGATTTGAGGTGGCGGCCATAGATACAGCGGAAATCTCGAAAACGGGCGGGGGCATTCACTGCATGGCGCAGGCCCTCAACCGGAGCTGAAAGGGTGGCGGATTCGACATCCTCTTTTGCGAAGAGGAGAACACCATAAGCAGGGCCATTCCGCGATAGGGCTGATAGGGATCAACTCAGGGGCATTCCGGCGAGGAGGGATGCCCGCTCTACCGGACATGCTGCCGTTAGGTCAGCATCAGCTTCCTACTTCCCCCTATGGAACTTTCTGCAATGCAGCATTATTTGATGCATGGGAGGTTAACTTGGCATCGACCCAGTCCGGTGTCGCCAAGGAGGCTAAGTCAATGAACGATCACCTGCGCCACGCAGCGCCTGAAATCCGCAAGCTCCGCCAGAGCGATATACCCGAAGTTACCCAGCATCTGCTGCGCTTGGACCGCAGGACCCGTCGATCGCGCTTTGGCGCTTTCGTCAACGATGACTTCATCAGGACCTATGCGAAAGGTGTCATTGACGTCGACACCCTGGTTTATGGCGCATTTATTGATGGCAGTCTCCGCGCCATCGGGGAGTTGCGCGGGCTTTTACACGCTTGGCCTCACGATGCGGAGCTTGCCTTGTCGGTCGAACCCGATTGGCAGGACATGGGCATTGGGAGCATGCTTTTTTCCCGGCTGGTAATGGTGTCCCAGAACCGCGGGGTCAAAACGCTTCACGTCATTTTTTCGAATGAAAACAGAAATATGCAGAGCATCGCAGCAAAGCATCATCCGAAGATTGTCCATAGCAGAGGTCAAATCGAGGCAAAGTTCAGCCCGTCATGGGCCACGCCGCTGTCTTTTGCCCGCGAGATACTGCAAGATGCCAGCGCCATTTTCAGACAGGTCTTCCGACTGGCGGCTTGACGATGTGCTGAGGATGCGCGGCCGAATGATGGTCCGGCAGGCTGGCGGGCCGCCAAGTGGTGAAAAACCTTGCACCAATCCGATGTCGCGGCCATGCAGGCTGTTGTGACCCGTTTGACAGATCCAGCATTGCCCTCATTGGCCGCCCTCGGGTGGTCGACATATTTTGCCGACCAGCTTGCTCCGGGCGAGGCGGGGTTAGCCCCGATGCGCATCGCGACCGTCCACCGGTCCAGATTGACGGCTGAATCCGAAACCGGCCCGGTGCGGCTGAACCTTCCACCACATGCCAAGACGACAGAGTATGCTGTCGGGGATTGGGTCCTTGTGGATGCGGGGACGCAGATGCTTGTCCGGCGGTTGGACAGGCAGGCCCTTCTGCAGCGGCGGACCGAAGGGGGCCGGCCACGGCAACTGATCGCGGCGAATGTGGACACGCTGTTTATCGTTACGTCATGCAATGACGACTTCAACCCGGCAAGGCTGGAGCGGTATCTGGCCCTTGCCAACGAGGCTGGGACGAAACCGGTAATCGTTCTCACGAAGGTCGATCAGACGCCCGACGCCGCGTCCTTTGCGGCGCAGGCAGCAGCCCTTCAACGCGGACTGGACGTTGTGACGGTGAATGCCAAAGCGCCGGAGGCAGCGCAGGCGTTGGCGCCATGGTGTGGCCCTGGCCAGACTGTCGCCCTTGTCGGGTCGTCCGGGGTGGGAAAATCAACGCTTTTGAATACGCTGACGTCCAAGCAGGCCGACGATGCGCAGCCGACAGGGACAATTCGCGAAGATGATGCCAAAGGGCGTCACACGACCACGTCCCGCTCGCTCCACGCGATCAGGGGCGGAGGTCTGGTGATCGACACGCCCGGAATGCGGACACTTCATGTCAGCAACATTTCCGACGGGCTCGACATCGTGTTTGCCGAGATTGCCGAACTCGCACCGCAATGTCGTTTCAGCGATTGCACTCATGACCACGAGCCGGGCTGCGCGATACAGGCCGCGATTGCCGATGGAACGCTCGATCCGGCCCGCATTGACCGTTGGCGCAAGCTGCTGGAAGAAAACCGGACCAACACCCCGGTCCAGACCGGCCCCCGCGGTAACAAGATCCTGAAGGATCGCAGCAAACGGCGCTAAAGCGTTTCGCCTTTAACCTGAGACATCAGACAAAGGCGAAACGCGCGCAGCGCTGGTATGGTGCGCGCGTTCCGCGAAAAGCTGTGAGTCAGGTTAAAGGCGAAACGCTTTAGCCACCTGTCCGACCCGGCGCAGGCAAACCCCGCGAGTTGTGCGGCGATAGTGTCGTTGGTCGTCATGTCGGTCATTAACTCGCTGCGTAGGTGGTCGCTGTCGACAGGCTCCGAGAGGCGTTCGAGTGGGACGTCAGGCATCTGTTCGCCGATGCGAGCCGAAGCTGTATGCCAGACCTGCCAACCCAAATGGGCCACCGGGAGGATAACCTGCGTTGGCCACCGCCCTCCATAATCCCAAGCGGCAGCCTCGCCTTGGAAATCACCGACCTGCCGCAGATTGCACGACGCGGAGCGGCCAATAATCTGGCCTTCCGATGGAGCGAAACCCGGCTGGCAGCCAGCGCTACGATCATGTTCGCAGGTGCCTGGGCCGGAACGCCCCGGACGCGCAATTTCGGGTCATTGGTGCCATTGCGATCCGGTTGGGCGGATCGGGCGATTTTCAAGCTGAATGGGCGAACGAGTGTGGCGACCGCGCGCAGCGTGCGTGCCCCTTGCGTCCGCTCGACCAGAGGTCTGATCCGTTCCGTCCTGCCCGGTGATCGGCGCGGCAGGCCGCATCGGTATCCGTCCTAGCCATGACCGGGCGAGATCCCCGCGATCACCGACTCAAAGTAAGCCCAACTGACGACAGCGGTGTTTCCTGCATAGTCCTCGTAGTGCGAATTTCCGGTGGAATTCGGCAGCCCAGCCCATATCTTTGCCAGATTATTCATGAACGGAGTCCGCCCGAGCGTGCCCGCGCGAAACTGGCTCAATCCTGCCTCAACCAGCAAGACATCTGCCAGTTGATCCTGCACCGACGGGCTGAAACGCGCGGACATTTTCGTCCCTGTCCTGGATACCACTCTGCGCAGGGTATCGGGTACGAACTGGTAGCGGCCGATAGCATGCGGTTGCCCCGGCGTTGCGTCAATCCACGCAAATATTTCGGCCAGTGTCATTTGCGTCGGCGTCTTGGCGGGCCGGATCCTCGCCCCGAGTTGCACGGCATCATAGCCGTCCCTTCGCGATTCTGCTTCCTGAATCAGGGCGCGGATCATCTGCACGTCAGAGCCCCGTAACCTCGTGGTCAGCGCGTCCGAAAAAACCGGCTCATGGGCGGGAGGGTCCGCAAACATGCCGCCTTCGGCTCTGCCGATGAACAATCCCGCCAAAGTCGCCCGCGCGCCCAGTGGCGCCGATGCGAACAAACTGCCGCGTATCGCTTCTGCTTGGGCGGCTTGAGCGGAAAGGATCAGGATCAAAAAGTGCAGAATGAAACGCATCATACCTCCGGCGGCATCAAACTACTCCAGAATTTGCCATGAAAAGATTTCAAATCCGTTCATGACGCAAAACCGGGTGCTGTTTGAAATTCGGAGGGTCGCGATCCCACCTGAATGCCGTGCGCGGGGCGTCGACAACAGACCGCTAGAACGGTTTACCGATGTGTCCGCCGCCGACGCTGTCACACGCCCAAAGCAACAGTGCTATTCCTGCGGATCATCCGGCGATCCGTGGATCGCGAACTGTTCGAGGCCGGCGGCCTGCGCCTTGATCACGCGGTAGGTTTCTCTGACGCCGACCTCGGTCAACTCGCGCGCGACGGTCAGCAGGGTATTGGTGTCATGTTCGTCGCAGAGGTCCGCCATTTGCGACACTTCCTCCTGCGCGACGTTGTGGGCGACCTCCAGCGACGGCGCGCCGTAGATTTCGACGAAATGCTGCGCCAGACGGTCCGCCAGCGCATCGCGCTCGGCCGGTTCAATCTGCGTCACGGCGACAAAGCTGACGCGGCCAAAGGTTTCGCACCCCATCCAGCCATTGGCAAATGCTTGGCGGGCCTTGCCTGTCAGATCGGCCTCGGACCAGTTGGAAAACTCGAAACCGCCGGAAACGCACCATTCGCCGGTTCTGGCCGGGTTGTGGAAAACGCGGGTGTCGCTTTCGTCGAAATGGATCGCGCGGGCAAGTTTCATGCAGGCTCCGTCAACAGAGTGGTGAGGGGGATCAGATGCGTGCTGTCGTCGGTTTTCAACAACAGGCCAAGGTTTTCATCAATGCCGATGAACGTGCCCTCAAACCCGCCAGACGCCATATCGTTATTAAGGCCATGGGCCACGGCTAGCCAGTCGCGATGCAGTCGGGACTGCCCGCCATCATTCCAGGAATTGATCTGAACCAGCGTATGGCGCACCCATGCCTCCAGCAGGGTCGTCGGGTCGACCTCGCCGCAGCCTTCGGCGTAAAGCGCGGTCGCATCGGGTGTCAGTCCGGTGTCCTGCGAGGACGGCCAAAGGGCGAGCGACAGGCCGACAACCAGCCAATCGGGGGTTGCGTCAGGGTCGGCGGTGGAGGCGGCGATTTGCAACGCGCCGCACTGCCCGCCGTTAAGATGGATTTCGCCGCTCCAGCCCAGATGAACGGCGACCTCTGGAGGGGCAAGCGCGCCAAGAGCATTCTGGAACCCGATGCCGCAGAGTGGCAGCATGCAGGCGGCGTCGCGCAGTGGCAATTCTGGCGCGAACACGATCGCCGCGCGCAGCCGGTCATTACCCAGATCATGGCAGACCAAGCCCGCGTCACATACCTCCGTCGCCTTGGCACAAGCCAGCGCAAAGGGGGCCGCCCCCTTCGAATCCAGCCCGGCAAAAAGCGGAGGGAACACCGGCGGCGTCATGCGTGGCCGAGCGCGATCAGTTGCTGCGCGACAGAGCGGAACCCGGCAGCCTGTGTCGATTCGGGTTTAGAGACCACAATCGGCGCGCCGCCATCCGCCGCCAGCCGGATATCCAGATGCAGCGGTATTTCCGCCAGCAGGGGCACGTCCAGCTTCGACGCTTCGGCCGCGACGCCGCCATGGCCGAACATATGCTCCTCATGGCCGCATTGCGAACAGATATGCGTCGACATGTTTTCAATCATGCCGATGATCGGTGTGCCAAGCTGGTTGAACATGTCGATCCCCTTGCGGGCATCCAGCAGCGCCACGTCCTGCGGGGTCGACACGATGATCGCGCCGTTCAATTGGGCCTTTTGCGCCAGCGTCATCTGCACGTCGCCGGTGCCGGGCGGCAGATCGACGATCAGCACGTCCAGCGCGCCCCATTGCCCCTGGCCCAGCATCTGCTGCAAGGCACCCATCAGCATCGGCCCGCGCCAGACGACGGCCTGATCGTCATTTGTCATCAACCCGATGGACATCATCGTCACGCCAAAGTTGCGCATCGGCAGGATCGTCTTGCCATCGGGCGAGGATGGCCGCCCCGACACGCCCAGCATACGCGGTTGCGACGGGCCGTAGACATCCGCATCCAGCAGCCCGACACGCCGCCCCTCGGCGGCCAGCGCGCAGGCGAGGTTTGCGGCAATCGTGGATTTGCCCACGCCGCCCTTGCCCGAGGCGATGGCGATGATCCGGTCCACGCCCGGCACTTTTTGTGGCCCTGCCGGTTCTGCGGCTCGGCTCGGCTTCAGGTCTGGTGGCGCTGTCGGGGCACTATGGGCGGTCATGACGACAGACAGTTTTTTGACGCCGGGCAGGGCGTTCAGTTTCGCCTCGACCTCGTCCTTGACCTTGCCATAGGCCGCCGCATGTTTGCCGCTGACCTCCAAAACGAAGCGCACGGCGCCGTCCTGAACGGTCAGCGCCTTGACCAGACCGGCATCGACCAGCGACGCGCCACTGAGCGGATCGGTCAGTGTTTTCAGCGCGGCCAGCACATCCTCGCGGGCGAGCGTCATACGTGCCTCAACCCTTGATCGTGCCGGTCACCACGTGTTCCAGATCCACGCCATCCACCGTCAGGACCATCCGGGCCTCGAACTGCTTGCCCTCGGTGCCCTCCGTCTTGCGGAACGCTTTTTCGATTTCCTGTTGCGAGGTCACGCCGACCTGCTTGAGGAACTTGCGCATCGACATGTTGAAATCATCGCTCATCTTCGTCTCCTTTTCGGGGTTTGACAGGGTCGTACTTACTAATGATCCTTGCGCTTGGGCAAGTAGTCCTCGGTCGTGCGCACGCGCGGACGGTCTCCGCCCGCGAAAGGATTGTTCTGCGAATGGAATTGCGCCTGAACGCGGCAATTATCGCACATCTGGATCATCCGCGCCGCAGCGGGATTGGCGAACATCGCGTGATTGCCCGCCAGCTTTTCCATGATTCGCTCGACCGTGGATTTGACGCCGAACAGGGCCCCACATTCGACGCAGGCAAAGGGTTCTTCCTCGTTCAGCACCACTTGGGACAGGGCCGCGTCGGTCAGATCGATCTGCGGGCGCAAGGTGATCGCGTCCTCGGGGCAGACATTGGCGCAGAGACCGCATTGCAGGCACGCATCCTCCTGAAAGCGCAATTGCGGCATGTCGGGATTATCCATCAACGCGCCGGAGGGGCAAAGCGACACGCAGGCAAGGCAGAGTGTGCAGGCATCGGTATCGACCATCACCGCACCGTAGGGCGCGTCATCGGGCAGGGGGATGACCAGCGCATCCGGCGACAGCGCCTTGGCGGCGAGGCGCGCGATCTGGCGGCGCGAACCTTGCGGCAGGATCGGATGACTGGTGGAGCGGTCTGCTATTTCGCGGTCGAACAGATAATCGGACAACGCGTCGGGGTCCGCTATATCCAGCAGGGCCGCAGCCTCGCCCGCGCCCATCGCCGCGGCCAGATCCGCCTGAGCCTGCAGCACGTCGCGGTCGCTTTTGGGGGCCAGCAGAATATCGACAGAGGCAAATCCGCTGGCCAGTGCCGCCAGCATTTCGGCGTGGCCAAACATTGCCAGCGCGTCGATCTCCAGCGGGATCACATGGGCCGGCAGGCCGTTGCCATAGCGCGCGGCAAGGCGGATCATCTCGGCCCCGTGCGCGTCATGCACCAGCAGCGCGCCCGACTTGCCGCCCGCCTTGCGATAGGCCGAGGCCAGCGCGGCGATGCGGCGGAACACTTGATCGACGGGCGGCGCGTCATAGCTGATCGCACCCGAGGGGCAGACTGCCGAGCATGCGCCGCACCCGGCGCAGATCAGGGGGTCGATGCTGACATGCTCGCCCGCGGGCAGGATCGCGCCGGTCGGGCAGACGTTCAGGCAGTTGGAGCATGCAGGCTGTTCGGCGCGCGAATGGGCGCAGAGCGAGTCCTCCAGCCGGATATAGAGCGGCTTTTCGAAAGTGCCCACCATCTGGCTGGCGGCGAGGATGGCGTCCGCCACGGCGGTCAGGCTGCCGGGATCGGCGCGCAGGTATCCGTCGCGTTTGTCCGGGGCGGGAAACAGCGGCGTGCCCCCGGTCAGATCAAGGATCAGATCGCATTCCGATTGCGCACCATCGCGCGGATCAGTCAGCACCGGCGCACCGCGCCCGCCCGGCAGGACCTGCCGGAATGCGTCGATCGAGACATGAAACTGGCCGAGTGTTCCAGAGATCATACGGACTTGTCCGGTGCAGCAATCAAAACGGCTGGTTACAGGCACGTCTGCACCTTCCGTCATCAACACCGTCACCGCGAGAATATCGGCCAGCTTTTCGGCGGCGGCAACCGCAGCCTCCGGCGCGCCAATGATCAGGCAGACCCCGTCCGAGACGACATCAACGGTCTTAGGCGAGGGCTGCGGCAGCGCGGCGTCCGCCACCAGTGCGGCCATTTTCGCGGTGGTGTCCGCCGTGTCGGCCGTCCACCCCGCGCGGTCGCGTATGTCGACGAACTCCGGTTCGGACGCGCCGATATCGTCGGCCAGATCGGTGAAACGGGCTGCCTCCTGCTGGCAAGCAATCATCACATCGCCGCCTTCCATCGCCTTGGCGGCGGCCGCGATCTGTGATTGGCAGAGCGCCGTGTGCCGCTGCGAACATTCCAGCCCCGTCGCGGCGCTCAACGCCGCTGGGTCGATGGTTTGGGTGCCGAGGCAATCACAAATCAGCAGGGTTTTCTTCATTTCGCCTCCTTGCGCAGCGCAAGGTAGGACGGAAAGCCAGCAAATGAAAGGCGATCCCGACGGTTTCGACGCCTGTCGCCAAGACTGACGTCGCGGCAGGGGGCGGATCTGTAACTGACAACGCGGGGCCGACGGGGCTACAGTTAAGACTGTGCTTTGATTTCTTCTGCAAATCAGTACACTGAACGAAACTCATCCGAGTTTTCAGCCAGCGGGTGCCAGCTTGTCCTTCGTTTTTCCCAATTCCCAGTCCGTCCCGCTTGGGGTCGTGGTGCGGAAGTCGCTGGGGGTAACGCGCTGGGCGAAATGGGCGTGGCGGGCGGTCGGTATCCTGCCTGGTGCCGGACCGGCGGACTGGACCGTTCTGCGCAGCCAAGACAGCGTGACCGAATTTCACGCCGCGACCCTGCCGCTGAAGCTGTATGTGTCCGATACCGAGGCTTACATGCACGAATTGCAGACCCGGCAGCCATCCATCTATGTCGTGCTCAGCCCGGACGCCTCATCGCGCGATATTCCGTGGAAGGTGACGCTGGTGACGGCCTCACCCTTCGAGGCGCAGGACTACTGCGATTCTGCCGAAGTGCTGGTGGAAAAAGTCGCGATGCCAGATGGCATGCAGGCCTGGGTCGCTGATTTCCTGACCCGCCACCACGAGGACGAGGTGTTCGTTAAACGCAAGCGCCGCAATTGGCGCGCAGATGATGCCGAGGACGGCATTGGCGACGCGCGGATCGCGCAGGACAGCGATGTCTATCGCTCGCCGCGCAGCCGCATTGAGGCGTTGAAATGACCCGGTCCAGCAGCTTCTGGGCGCGTCGCCAAGCCGCCGTCAAGGCGGAGGCAGATGCAGATGTCGCCGCCGAGCATGCCGCAGGCGACATCCGGCAGCAACAGGCGCTTGCCGAGAAAAGCGACGAGGAAATTCTGGCGGAACTGGATCTGCCGGATCCTGAAACGCTGACCAAGGGGGATGACTTCGCGGCGTTCATGTCCAAGGCGGTCCCCGAGCACATCCGCAAACGCGCCTTGCGCAAGCTGTGGCGCAGCAATCCGGTTCTGGCCTGCGTGGATGGGCTGAATGATTACGATGATGACTATCTGGCAGGCAGCTACGGGAACGCGCCAATTCAGACCAATTATCAGGTCGGCAAGGGGGTGCTCGCGCATGTGCTGGAGGTCGCGCGCCCGGAAAAATTGCACACGGATGATCGCGCGCCACTCGACAAAGAAGAGAATTCGGGTGAGGATGAGAGTGCTGGCGACGTGGTCGCAGCAGGCGATCCGCCCGCACCGGACGGTGCGACCGATACTGCGCAGGCACCGCAAGACACGGACGACGGCAGGCCGCGCCGGATGGTCTTTTACTTTGACGGGAACACCGCATGACAATGGCACACGCCCTTCCGCAGATTGACGAAGAGGATCGCCTGCGCGCCGATCTTTACAATTATCTGGGCGTCATGCTGGCGGCGCCGCCGGACGAATTGCTGCTGGCGCAGACTGCGGGGCTGACCGGCGATGCGTCCTCGCTGGGCCAGGCGATCGAGGGTCTGGCGCGGGTTGCCAAAGTGACGAAACCCAAATCCGCCCGCACGGAATACAATGCCCTCTTCATCGGTCTGGGGCGCGGCGAGCTGTTGCCCTATGCCAGCTATTACATGACGGGGTTCCTGAACGAAAAGCCGCTGGCGAACCTGCGCGCCGACATGGCGGCGCTGGGAATGACGCGCGCGGAAAACACGTTCGAGCCGGAGGACAACATTGCCTCGTTGATGGAGATGATGGGCGGCGTGATCGTGGGGCGCTTTGGTTCTGCCACGCCGCTGGCGCGCCAGAAAGAATTCTACAGCAAGCATATCGGCCCATGGGCCCCGCATTTCTTTGCGGATTTGCAGGGGGCCAAGGCATCGGTTCTATATGCCTCGGTCGGGGCCGTGGGCGCCGAGTTTCTGAATGTCGAACAAGAGGCATTTCGCATGATGGCTGGCTGATGGCCGCCAGTGAATCGGCGGCAGGGGCCGCCATGATGACAGCAGGGGAGGACGTACAAAATGGCTGACACGAAACACGGCACGACCCGCCGGAATTTCCTGAAGATCGCCGGGACCGCAGTGCCGGGGGTGGTTGCGGTTGCCACTGGCAGCGCGGCGCAGGCCGCACCGGCAGAGGTCGATCTGTCATCGCAGGTGATGCAGGATACGGAACACACACGCGCCTATCTGGAAAGCGCCCGCTTCTAAGGCGGCGCAGCCCCGCCCGAAAACATCAAGGGCGGGCGACATTATTGGTACCAAGACTGCGGGCAACGCAGATGTAGGGAGAAAGACCATGCTCAGGAAAAAGACAAATGGCAGCGCGCGCCGGTCTGCAAGGACGCCTGCTGCAAGCGCCGCGTCCACCGGCGTTGACCGCCGGACCTTCCTGCGCGGCTCGGGCCTTGCCATCGGCGGGCTGGCCGCTGTTGCCGCCACCGGCGGCACGGTATCACGCGCCACGGCGCAGACCGCCGCGACGCGGGCGGTCGAGCTGAAAAAATCGGTCTGCACGCATTGTTCGGTCGGCTGCACGGTGATCGCTGAGGTCGATAACGGCGTCTGGACGGGGCAGGAGCCCGGCTTTGACAGCCCGTTCAACCTGGGCGCGCATTGCGCCAAGGGCGCGTCGGTACGCGAACATGCCCATGGCGAACGGCGCCTGAAATACCCGATGAAAAAAGAAAACGGCGAATGGGTCCGCATCAGCTGGGATCAGGCGATCAATGAGATCGGCGACGGCATGATGAAGATCCGCGACGAAAGCGGTCCGGACTCGGTCTATTGGCTGGGTTCGGCCAAGCACAGCAATGAACAGGCGTATCTGTTCCGCAAATTCGCCGCCTATTGGGGCACCAACAACGTCGACCATCAGGCGCGCATCTGCCACTCGACCACCGTGGCCGGTGTGGCAAATACATGGGGCTACGGCGCCATGACCAACAGCTACAACGACATCCACAATTCCAAGGCGATGTTCCTGATCGGCAGCAATCCTGCCGAGGCGCACCCGGTTTCCCTGCTGCACATCCTCAAGGCCAAAGAGGAAAACAACGCCCCGCTGATCGTCTGCGATCCGCGCTTCACGCGCACGGCGGCGCATGCGGATGAATATGTCCGCTTCCGCCCCGGCAGTGACGTGGCGCTGATCTGGGGCATCCTGTGGCACATTTTCGAGAATGGCTGGGAGGATCGCGAATTCATCCGCACCCGTGTCTGGGGCATGGAGCAGATTCGCGACGAGGTGAAAAGCTGGACCCCCGAAGAAACGGAGCGCGTGACTGGCGTTCCGGGAGAACAGCTGGAGAGGGTCGCGCGCACCTTGGTCAACAACCGCCCCGGCACCGTGATCTGGTGCATGGGCGGCACGCAGCACTCGAACGGCAACAACAACACCCGCGCCTACTGCATCCTGCAGCTGGCCCTTGGCAACATGGGCCGTCCGGGCGGCGGCACCAACATCTTCCGCGGTCACGACAACGTGCAGGGGGCCACGGACCTTGGGGTTCTGGCCGATACGTTGCCGGGCTATTACGGCCTGTCGGAAGGGTCGTGGGCGCATTGGGCGCGCGTGTGGGAAGAAGACCTTGACTGGCTCAAGGGGCAGTTTTCGGACGCAAGCGTGGACGAGACCCCGATGATGAACCTGACCGGTATTCCGGTCAGCCGCTGGATCGACGGGGTGCTGGAGGACAAGGCGAATCTTGACCAGCCCGACAACACCCGCGCCATGGTCCTATGGGGGCACGCGCCTAATTCGCAAACCCGGATGAAGGAAATGAAGACCGCGATGGAGCGGTTGGACATGCTGGTCGTGGTCGACCCCTATCCCACCGTGTCCGCCGTGATGCAGGACCGGACCGATGGCGTCTACCTGCTGCCGGCCTGCACGCAGTTCGAGACGCGCGGGTCCGTCACCGCCTCCAACCGATCGCTGCAATGGCGCGAGCGCGTGTTCGAGCCGCTGTTCGAATCGCTGCCCGACCACACGATCATGGCGAAGTTTGCCGAGAAATTCGGTTTTCACGACCGCATGTTCCGAAACATCGCGATCGACGAGGGCGGCGAGCCGAATGTCGAGGACATGACCCGCGAGTTCAACCGCGGCATGTGGACCATCGGCTATACGGGCCAAAGCCCCGAGCGGCTGAAAAAACACATGGCCAATCAGCACACCTTTGACCGCACGACGCTGCGCGCCAATGGCGGCCCGGCGGATGGCGACGTTTACGGGATGCCCTGGCCCTGCTGGGGAACCGCCGAGATGAACCATCCCGGCACGCCGATCCTGTATGACATGTCGGTCCCCGTGGCCGAAGGTGGCCTGACCTTCCGCGCCCGGTTCGGCGTGGAGCGTGACGGCGACAACCTTCTGGCCGAAGGCGTCTATTCCAAAGGGTCCGAGATCCAGGACGGCTACCCGGAGTTCACGGTGCAGATGCTTCGGGATCTGGGCTGGGAAGGTGATCTGACCCAAGAGGAGCGAGCCAGCATCAATCGCGTAGCGGGCTTTCCTGATGGTGCGCCCCTGACGACCGAACCTGCCGACGATGGCGGTTCGAATGAAGATGAAGAAGTGGGCGAAACCTCGCAGCAGGGCGAAATCCCGTCCGACTTCCAGGAGAAGACAGGCGGCGTCAACTGGAAGACCGACCTGTCGGGCGGTATCCAGCGGGTCGCCATCGCGCATGGCTGCGCGCCTTTCGGCAACGCCAAGGCGCGGGCCGTGGTCTGGACCTTCCCTGATCCGGTGCCGCTGCACCGCGAGCCGCTTTATTCCAACCGCCGCGACCTTGTGGCTGACTACCCGACCTATGAGGACAAGAAGTTCTGGCGCGTGCCCACGATGTACAGCTCTATCCAGAACAACGACTTTTCGCAGGACTATCCGATTATCCTGACCTCCGGCCGTCTGGTCGAATACGAGGGCGGCGGCGAGGAAACCCGGTCCAACCCATGGCTGGCGGAATTGCAGCAGGACATGTTCGTCGAGATCAACACGCGCGATGCCAACAATCTGGGCGTGCGCGACGGCGCACAGGTCTGGGTCGAAGGCCCCGAGGGCGGCAAGGTCAAGGTGATGGCCATGGTGACCGAACGTGTGGGCGAGGGCGTGGCCTTCATGCCCTTCCACTTCGGCGGGCATTTTGAGGGCAAGGACCTGAGGGATAAATACCCCGAAGGCGCGGACCCCTACGTTCTGGGGGAATCGGCAAACCTCGCACAGACCTATGGATATGACAGCGTGACCCAGATGCAGGAGACGAAGGCGACTCTCTGCAAGATCTGGACAGCATAAGGAGACTGACGATGGCTAGAGCAAAGTTTCTCTGCGACGCTGAACGCTGCATCGAATGCAACGCCTGCGTGACAGCCTGCAAGAACGAACATGAGGTGCCGTGGGGGATCAATCGCCGCAAGGTGGTCACGCTCAAC
Source organism: Roseovarius sp. (assembly GCA_048267045.1). Lineage (GTDB taxonomy): Bacteria > Pseudomonadota > Alphaproteobacteria > Rhodobacterales > Rhodobacteraceae > Roseovarius. The sequence continues at coordinate 35,572 of JBLWYG010000006.1, forward strand.
GATGGCAAACCGGGCGAACGGTCGATTTCGGTGGCGTGCATGCACTGCTCGGACGCGCCCTGCATGGCGGTCTGCCCGGTGGATTGCTTCTATCAGACCGCCGATGGCATTGTGCTGCATTCCAAGGATCTGTGCATCGGCTGCGGATATTGCTTTTACGCGTGCCCGTTCGGCGCGCCGCAGTACCCGCAGGCCGGCAATTTCGGATCGCGGGGCAAGATGGACAAATGCACCTTCTGCGCGGGCGGCCCCGAAGAAAACCACTCTGCCGCCGAGTTCGCCAAATACGGGCGCAACCGGATTGCCGAGGGCAAGCTGCCGCTCTGCGCGGAGATGTGCTCGACCAAGGCACTGCTGGCGGGGGATGGCGATGACGTCTCCAGCATCTATCGCGAGCGTATCGTCGCGCGCGGCTTTGGCGCGGGCGCCTGGGGTTGGGGCACGGCTTACGGCCAGAAGGGCGAGACACGACAGCAAAGGGGCAACTGATTCGCCGGCCCACTGACGCAACTTCGGGCAGGCGGCCGCCACCGGTCCGCCTGCCTTTTGCGACATGAAAAGCGTTTTCATCTGAAGTTGAAAAACACCCGGATCGCAAACGCTCAAGCAAAGGATCGCTTTGATGCCACGACTCTTCGCAGTTTTCTTGCTGATTTGCGGTTTGTTGAGTCCCGCCCTTGCGCAAGAGGCCCCGGTGAACCCGCGCGCCGAAACAGGCGGCGCACAGACGCTTGACGACATCATGCGCAGGCAAGCGCAGCAAAAGGTCGATGATGAATTCCGGCGCTCCGAGACCGGCGACCCCGACGCGGCCGCCCCGATTACCGCACCGCTCGGCACGCGCGGGGGGCAGTCCGACGCCGACCTGTGGCGCGCGCTGCGGTATGACACGGCGGACGTGACCACGCAATCACGCGGGCCAGCTGCCAGAACCCTCATTCAGGATGGCGGCATGTGGTGGCTGAAATTCCGCGAAGGCCCGCTGTTGATCTACGGCGCGGCCCTCTTGGGCGGCACGTTACTGCTGCTGGCGCTGTTCTACCTGATCCGCGGGCGGATCCGCATCCGGGGCGACAAGACCGGCCGCACCATCACACGCTTTACCGGTATCGAACGATTTGGCCATTGGCTGCTGGCCAGTTCCTTTCTGATCCTGGGGCTGACCGGCCTGATATCCCTGTTCGGGCGCAAGGTCCTGATTCCCGCCTTTGGGCATGAAGCGTTCTCGACCCTCGCGATCGGGACCAAGTGGGTGCACAACAACGTCTCCTGGGCGTTCATCGTGGCACTTGTCATCATTTTCGTCTTTTGGGTCATCCACAACCTGCCCGACCGCACGGACCTGAACTGGCTGGCGAAGGGGGGCGGCATTTTCGGTAAGAGTCATCCGCCCGCCAAGAAGTTCAACGCAGGTCAGAAACTGATCTTCTGGTCGGTAATTTTACTGGGTGGGTCGATATCGGCCTCCGGGCTTTCGCTGCTGTTCCCGTTCGAATTCAATATGTTCGGTGCGACCTTCGCGAAGCTGAACGAATGGGGCGTGCCGGGCTGGATCGGTGCGGACCCGCTGGCTTACCCGCTGTCTCCGCAGGAAGAGATGCAGTATGCGCAGCTTTGGCATGCTATCGTCAGTCTGGTTCTGACCGCCATCATCTTTGCGCATATCTATATCGGCAGCATCGGGATGGAGGGCGCCTTTGACGCCATGGGCAACGGCGAGGTCGAAGAGCAATGGGCCCGCGAGCACCACAGCCTCTGGGTCGATGAGATGCAGGAAGCTGAAATTCGGCAGGGCAGGAAAACCTAGAATGAAAGCGTTCTTGATATCACTGGTGGCCCTGGTGGCGATTACCATCGGCGCAAATCTGATTTTGACGCGTGTGAATTTCTCGTCCGAGGCAGCCACGGCTTCGACCGGAAATGTCAGGCTGGGCGACTAGACGGCCAGGACGGGCAGTCTTTGCGCGCATCGTCAGGGGGTAATAACCCGCGTGGCGAGCGAAGCATTGACGAACGCCAGCACGGTGCGAGACGCCTCTTGTGATGAATGACGTTGGCTACGACGAACCTTCGCCATTCGGAAACCAGTGCCGAGTTCTGTTGGCGAAGGCGACAAGCGACAGCATCACCGGCACTTCCACCAGGACGCCCACGACCGTCGCCAGCGCCGCCCCCGATCCCAGCCCGAACAGGCTGATAGCGACGGCGACGGCCAACTCGAAAAAGTTCGAGGTGCCGATCAGCGCGCAGGGCGCGGCCACGTTGAACGGGATGCGCCACATGCGTGCCGCGCCATAGGCGATGAGGAAGATGCCATAGGACTGGATCAGCAGGGGAATGGCAATCAGCGCGATGACCAGCGGGCGGTCCAGAATGACCTCGCCCTGAAACCCGAACAGCAACACTACCGTCACCAGCAGCCCGACCATGGAAAATGGCTGCACGCGAGACTTGAAAGCGCTCACCGCCGTTTCGCCGCCTTTGCGGACAAGGGTCCTGCGTGTCAGGTACCCGGCCAGCAGCGGTAGCATGACGTAAAGCACGACCGACAGCAGCAGCGTATCCCATGGCACGACAATATCGGTCACGCCCAGAAGGAACGCCACGATCGGCGCGAAGGCAAAGACCATGATGACGTCGTTCACGCTGACCTGCACCAGCGTATAGGTCGCATCGCCGCGCGTCAGGTTCGACCAGACAAACACCATGGCGGTGCAGGGGGCGGCCCCCAGCAGGATGACGCCCGCCAGGTAGGCCTGCGCGTCGTCCGACGGGATCAGCCCCGCGAAAATGTAGTTGAAGAACAGCACACCCAGCGCCGCCATCGTGAAAGGTTTGATCAGCCAGTTCACGAGCAAAGTCACGACCAGACCCTTCGGCCTTTCGCCTACCTGTCGCAGAGCGCCGAAATCCACGCCCACCATCATCGGATAGACCATCGCCCAGATCAGCACAGCCACCGGCAGATTGACGGAGGCGATCTCCAACGAGGCGAGAAAGGCAAAGAGGTCGGGCAGAAGATTCCCCAGCAAAAGCCCCGCGCCAATGGCCAGCCCGACCCAGACGGAGAGCCAGCGTTCGAAGGTTCCGAGGCCCGCAGCAGCAGGGAGCGATGTGTCCGTCATGTCAGGCTCTCTGAATTTGGAGTGACGTCGGTTTTGGCGGTGCACGGGCATCCGGTTGTTGGTGCGGCCATCACGACCGCCTGCTAACAGGCACAGGCAAGTTCGTCGATCACAGGCTGGCAAAGCTCGGGACGCCCGCCACAGCAGTCTTCCATGAGGAAGGCCAGCAGGCCGCGCATGCCGCCCATGTCAGCGTAATAGCGAATGCTCCGGCCTTCTCGCCGGTTCCGGATCAGACCGGACCGGGCAAGGATGGCAAGGTTCGCCGACATCGTGTTCTGGCGCACCCCGAGCGTGTCGCTGATGCCGCCGGCAGACATCCCTTTGTCGCCGGCCTTGATGAGCAGACGAAACACATCGAGCCGCGTGGACTGGCTGAGCGCGGCAAAAGCGTCAAGGGCTTGTTCCTTATCCATATATCAAAGAATATGGATATAACATGCCGATGTCAACGCCGTGGCGCTCCGTGGCGTGGGATCGGGCAGTGCTTTGATCCGATGCCTAGTTTCATCCAATCCGGCCCAAGGCCGCAGCCGAACAAACGGGTCAGTCGATCATTGGCAGAAGCGCATTGATTGATGCCTTGGCATCGCCATAGAACATGCGGGTGTTGTCCTTGTAGAACAGCGGGTTTTCGATGCCGGAGTATCCGGTGCCCTGGCCGCGTTTCGACACGAAGACCTGCCGCGCCTCCCAGACGCGCAGCACCGGCATGCCTGCGATGGGCGAATTGGGGTCGTCTTGGGCTGCCGGGTTTACGATATCGTTGGACCCGATGACGATGACCACGTCTGTATTGGCCAGATCTTCGTTGATTTCGTCCATCTCCAGCACGATGTCATAGGGCACCTTCGCCTCGGCCAGCAGCACGTTCATGTGACCGGGCAGGCGGCCTGCGACCGGGTGAATGGCAAAGCGCACATTCTTGCCTTTGGCGCGCAGTTTGGTGACCAGATCCGACACCGCCCCCTGGGCCTGCGCCACGGCCATGCCGTAGCCCGGCACGATCACGATGCTGTCCGCGTCGTTCAGCGCGGTCGCCACGCCCTCGGCGTCGATCGCCACCTGCTCGCCTTCGACCTCCATCGCGGGGCCGGTGGTGTTGCCGAAACCGCCGAGGATGACCGAGATGAACGAACGGTTCATTGCCTTGCACATGATGTAGCTGAGGATTGCACCCGAAGAGCCGACCAGCGCGCCGGTCACGATCAGCAGGTCGTTGCCAAGCGAAAAGCCGATCGCCGCGGCCGCCCAGCCGGAATAGGAGTTCAGCATCGACACGACGACAGGCATGTCCGCCCCGCCGATCCCCATGATCAGATGATAGCCGATAAAGAACGCCAGCAGCGTCATCAGCAGCAGCGTCCAGATTCCCGCGCCCTGCATGAACAGAATCATCAGCAGCACCGATAGCCCCGCCGCGCCTGCGTTCAGCGCATGACCGCCGGGCAGTTTCTCGGCCGTGGAGGTGATCTTGCCCGCCAGTTTGCCGAAAGCAACGACAGATCCGGTAAAGGTAACGGCGCCGATGAAGACACCCAGGAACACCTCGGCCCGCAGGATGGTGCGTTCCACGCCCGTCTTGTGCGCCAGCGTCTTGGCAAATCCTGTCAGGCCCTGCTGTTCCAGCCACGCATCGCCGCCAAGTGTCGGCATCGCCGCCTTCAGTGCCAGCACCGATTGCAGTTCGAGATAGGCGTTGAAGCCGATAAAGACGGCTGCCAGCCCGACGAAGGAATGCAGCGCTGCGACCAGCTGCGGCATTTCGGTCATCTCGACCCGCTTGGCCACATACCAGCCAAGCACCGCGCCGCCGCCGATCATCAAAAGGATGATGAACCAGTTGCCTACGCCGGGCCCGAACACGGTCGCCACTACGGCCGCGCCCATGCCGATGATGCCATACCAGACTGCGCGCTTGGCGCTTTCCTGTCCCGAAAGCCCGCCAAGCGACAGGATGAAAAGGACGGCTGCCGCGATATAGGCCGCGGATACAATTCCAATGGTCATTTCTGCTGTCCTCTCAGGATTTCTGGAACATCGCCAACATCCGGCGCGTCACAAGGAACCCGCCCACGACGTTGATGCTGGCAATGAACACCGATACGGCGGCCAGCAGGACGACAAGCCACGAACCCGAGCCGATCTGCAACAGCGCGCCCAGAATGATGATGCCGGAGATCGCATTCGTCACCGCCATCAGCGGCGTGTGCAGCGAATGCGATACGTTCCAGATGACCGAGAAGCCGATGAAGCAGGCCAGCACGAAGACGATGAAGTGGCTCATGAAGCTTGCGGGGGCAAACCCGCCTATCAACACCATGACCGCTGCGCCGCCGGCCAGCAGTCCTACCTGCGTTTTGGTTTGCTTGCGGAAAAGGGCCAGCTCGCTCGCCTTCTTTTCCTCGGCCGTGGGTGCGGGCGCGGTCTGTTTCGGCTTGGCCGCGATGGCCTGTATCTTTGGCGGAGGGGGCGGATAAGTGATCTCGCCTGCGTGCACGACCGTGGCGCCGCGAATGACGTCATCTTCCATGTCATGCACGATCTGCCCGTCCTTGCCCGGCGTCAGATCCGTCATCATGTGGCGGATGTTGGTAGCATATAGGCTGGAGGCTTGCGCGGCCATGCGGCTGGGAAAATCGGTATAGCCGATGATGGTGACGCCGTTTTCGGTCACGATCTTCTCGTCCTTGACCGTCAGCTTGCAGTTGCCGCCCTTTTCGGCGGCGAGGTCCACGATGACCGATCCGGGCTTCATCGCCTTGACCATGTCCTCGGTCCACAGTTCCGGCGCGTCCCGGCCCGGAATCAGGGCGGTGGTGATAACGATGTCGATATTCGGTGCCAGTTCGCGGAACTTGGCCAGCTGTGCCTCGCGGAATTCGGGACTGGAGACCGACGCATAGCCGCCCGTCTCGGCGCCATCGGTCGCCTCGTCGAAATCCAGATAGACAAACTCGGCGCCCATGCTCTCGACCTGCTCGGCCACTTCGGGGCGCACGTCGAAGGCCAGCGTAATCGCGCCCAACGATGTCGATGTGCCGATGGCGGCCAGCCCGGCCACGCCCGCGCCGATCACCAGCACGCGCGCCGGAGGCATCTTGCCCGCCGCCGTGATCTGGCCGGTGAAGAAGCGGTCGAAATTGCCCGCGGCCTCGATCACGGCGCGGTAGCCGGCGATATTGGCCATGGACGACAGCGCGTCCATCTTCTGCGCGCGGCTGATGCGCGGCACCATTTCCATCGCGATGACGCTGGCGCCGGATTTGCGCGCCGCCTCCATCCCGGCATCATTACTGCCCGGATTGAAGAACGTGATCAACGTCTGCCCCTCGCGCAGACGCGCCAGCTCCGCGCCCGTTGGCGGGCGCACCTTGGCGATGATGTCGCTGCCGGACCAGAGCACGTCGGCGGACTTGACCACTTCCACGCCCGCTGCCGCGTAATCCGCATCCGCAAAGCCGGCGCGCTGGCCCGCGCCGCCCTGAATGGCGCAGTCATACCCCAGTTTCCGAAGCTGGAGCGCGCTCTCGGGTGTCATCGCAACGCGCGCTTCACCGTCCATGACTTCTGCAGGAACACCAATTTTCACGTTTGCCAACCAATCCATCTATTTGGCGCCGGCGCGCCCGACGGGAACTGATCCGGTGCGAAATTCCATGTGTGCGGGCAGCGCCCGCGCTTTCACATTTGAAAATAAGCATACGTCGAATAATTTGGCAACGTCCACCGCAGAACTGCCGGTTGCCGCGCGCATGCGCGCGATGGTCCGGCGGCGCAGCCAAGCCTTGCTTTTTTTCCAAGGTTGGTGCGATATTCAGAAAATGGAATTTGTATCCTGAGGGGGACACCGCATGCAATTTGGCAGAAGACAGTTTCTCGCCGGGCTGGGCGGTCTGGGGCTCGGCAGCGTGGCGCTGCCGTCGCATGCGCGGACCGTGACGCAACTCGGAGCGGCCGAGGTGATCAGCCTCAGCGACGGCAATCTGGTGCTTCCTGCGTCGTTCTTTTTCGGTGGGTTGCCGCAGGATGAGCTGGACCTGATCCTGTCCAAACATAACGTGCCCCGCGATCAGCTTGAGCCGCCATGCAACCTGACCCTGCTTAGGCAGCAAGGCAGGATCGTGCTGTTCGACGCAGGCTCGGGTCCCGCCTTCATGCCGAGCGCGGGCGCGCTGCCGGACAGTCTGGACGCCGAGGGGCTGACGCCCGAGGATATCACGCATGTGGTGTTCACCCACGCGCATCCCGACCATCTGTGGGGGATACTGGACGATTTCGACGAGCCGGTTTTCCCGCAGGCCAAGCTGATGATCGGGCAGGCCGAATGGGACTATTGGACCGATCCTAACACAGTGGACACCATCGGAGAGGCGCGCGCGTCCTTTGCCGTGGGCGCCGCGCGCAGGCTGGCCGCGATCGAAGAACAGATCAGTTTCTTCAACGGCGGCGAAGAGATTCTGCCGGGCGTGATGGCACATTCCACGCCCGGCCACACCCCCGGCCACATGTCATTCGAGATCCGCGATGGCTCCGCCGCCGTGATGGTCGGCGGAGATGCGATCGGGAATGCACACGTCGCCTTCGAGCGCCCGGACTGGGCCAGCGGCGCGGATCAGGACACGGATCTGGGAGCCAAGACGCGGATGCGCCTGCTGGATCAGCTTGCGACGGATGAAATCGCATTACTGGGCTTTCATCTGCCGCATGGCGGACTTGGCCGTATCGAGCGGTCTGGAGGCGCCTATCGTTTCGTGCCGGAGGACGCATGATGCGCTGGTTTCTGCCTTTTATACTTGCCGCGACGACCGCTCATGCCAGCGAGGATATCGCGGATAAATACCCGAACTCGCTGCTCTACGATAAACCCTACGAGGTGATCCCCGGCGTCTTTTCCGCCATCGGTGCCACTGCCCCGCCGACTTATGAGAACGCGGGCCACAACAATAACCTCAGTTTCATCGTGACCGGCGACGGGGTCGTCGTGATCAACGGCGGCGCGGCCTACGGTCTGGCCAAGGCGTTGCATGATGAAATCAAGGCCGTGACCGATCAGGAGGTCAAGCTGGTCTTCAACGAGAACGGCCAGGGCCACGCGGTTCTGGGCAACAATTACTGGGCCGAGCAGGGCGTGCCCATCGTTGCGCATGTCGATGCTGCCGAAGTGGTCGCCAGCACCGGCGGCTCGATCCTGGAGACGATGAAAGGTTATAACAAGGACCGCGCCGAAGGGACCGAAGTGCAAGGCCCGACCGAAACGTTCGAGGATGAATATATCGTCGAGATGGGCGATTTCCGGATCGAAGCGCGGTATCTGGGTCCGGCCCATTCGTCCGGCGATATTGTGGTCTGGCTGCCCGGCCAAAGCCTTGTCATCTCGGGCGACATGGCCTTTCACGAGCGGATGCTGCCGATTTTCGCCGACACCTACACAGCCGACTGGCTGGAGACCTGGGATAATGAATTCGAGCCGCTGGGCGCGACTTATGTCATCCCCGGTCACGGGCATCCGACGAATATGGCGCAGGTGCGCCGCTACACAAAGGACTATCTGGTCTATCTGCGGGGCAAGATCGGCGCGCATATCGAGGCGGGCGGAGGGCTGGCCGAGGCTTATTACGTGGACCAATCGCCCTATGCCAATCTCGATACATTCGAGGAACTGGCAACAAAGAATGCGGGCCGCGTGTTTGAACAGATGGAGTTTGAATAGGGCGCCTGTCCGCGGCGGTCAGGTCAGGCGGGTTTCACGACAAGACCCGCGTCGAGCAGACGATGCGTCGCCATCGCCCCGATCCACATGCAAAAGACCGCCAGCCAGCCGGTGACGGCAAAGACCGATCCGCCCGACATGCCCGCGCCCACGGCGCAGCCACCGGCCAGCATACTGCCGAACCCCATCAGCACCGCGCCGATCAGATAGCGCTCCATCGGGGTGCCGGGGCCAAAGCGTTCAATTCTGGCCTCACGCGTGGCCAGCGCCATCAGGCCCGACCCCGCGAACACCCCCGGCACCAGTCCGACGCCAAAGCCCATGGGCAGGCGAACATTGTCGACGAGGCCCATCAGCGTATCCGTCGACGGACCGGTAAAGGTGATCGACGAAATTGGCACCACCTCGAACGAAATGCGCGCAACCGCGAAGGTCGCGACCCAGCCAAGCGCCACGGCAAGCCCCACGAAAACCGCCGCAATGGCGCGGCTGGGCGGAACCAGTTTGCGCTGCGCCAGCATCAGCGCCAACACCAGCGCCACAACCGCCAGACTTGCCGCGATCGCTGGCGACAGGCCCAACATGACCAGTATATTGCGCGCGCCGCCCCCCTCGACCAGCCACAGAGACGCCAGACTTTCACGGGCGGGCGCCAGCACCCCCCGCAGCGCGGCCTGCGCCGCCAGCGTCAGGACTAGTCCCGTGACGAGGGCGCGCAAGTTGCCGGTGGCCGACAGGACCAGCAGACGACTGGCGCAGCCCCGCGCCAGTATCATGCCGCAGCCGAACATGAGACCACCGATGATCGCCCCCGATAGGCTGCCTGTCGTGGCCAGTTGCCGGGACGCGGTCACATCCAACCATCCGGTGGCAACCAGCCCCTGCACGGCTGCCACGGCGGCGGTAAAGGCGATCAGCCAGATAGACAGACGGGTGCCGAACTGCCCTTCGGAGACCTCGACCGACGCCGCGCGCAGGCAAAACCGGGAATGTTGCGCCGCCGCACCGAAAACCATGCCGACCGCCGCACCGGCCATTGCCAACACGGCGCCATCGCCAAATCGATCAAGCAATGCCTCCAGCATCCATCGGTCCTTTCGACGGTGACATCAGACACACCACAAGGCACCGTGCCGTGTGGCCCGGATGTCTCATCGCACGGCGTTCGGTCCCCGGCGTTGTTCCAGCGCAAACCGGGGTGAGATCTGTTACTCCAACGCCTCCTGCACGATTTCATCCAGCAGCGCCTGCACGTCCTGCATGGGGCCGTCAGGATAGGTCCGGTAGCCGATCATCACGTCGCCGCCCTGATCGGCCACGAAAATGCCATAGGGGCAGTGCGCGATGTTCATCGGGTCCGCTTCCATCACGCTGCGCGATACCTGGGCCGAACAGAACAAGAAGATGTCGGCCTCGTTGAACAACTCCTTGGTGCTGCCAACGTCCGCGCCGGTCCGGTTCAGCATTTCGCCGGTATGGCTGACATAGTCGATGACCAAACCCCGCCCGACGATGGCGTTTTCGACGGCAAAGGCCGCATCGTCGAAACTGCCCTCGAAGGGGTAGGTGACGGCCTGATCGGCAGCCACGGCAGGCGCTGCGGCAAATGCCAGCACCCCGGCAAAAATGAAACGTCTCATGTGTTGTCCTCCTTGATGTCCGTATCGTTGAAACATGGCGGCGCGGCGCGGGCCTTGATCTGCCTTCGGTGCGCGCATTTCTCTTAGCTGAACATATCGGCCACGATACCTGCATACCAGCCTTCCGATTCCTCGTAGGTGGCCTTGCGCAGGTCCGCGCTTTCGCCGGGGGCCGAGATGAAGCCGTCGACCTTGGCGATCTTTTCGTCGGTCGCCTCGTAGGTCGCGCCCACCTTGACGCCGTCGTTTGTGTCGATCAGCGACCAGCAGGTGTTGGTGAATTTCGCGGGGAACACGCGTGATCCGGTCAGCGCGCCGCGCACTGCGTTGGCGCAGACCTTGGCCTGACTGTTGGCGGCAAAGGCCGATTTTGGCATGTCGCCCTGATTGGCCGCATCGCCCAGAACGTGGATATCGGGATCGGCCTTGCTGCTCATATCGGCCGGGTTGATCGGCGCCCAATTGCCGTCCGTGACGGCCGCCATTTCCGCGATGCGGCCCGCTTTCATCGCCGGGATGACGTTGCAGGCATCCACATCCGTAGTCTCCCCGTCGATGGTGATGGTCATGGCGCCGGGGTCGACCGACACATTGCCGCCGCCGAAATCCTCGCCGATCCAGTCGATCATGCCGGGATAATGCGTCAGCCAGCCTTCCTGAAAGAGCGTCATCTTCGAGAAGTTCGGCTTGGGGTCCGCGATGATGATCTTGGCCGTGGGGTTTGACTGTTTGAGCATATGCGCGACCATCGAAATCCGCTCGTAGGGGCCGGGGGGGCAGCGGAAGGGATTGGGCGGGGCGACCATCGCGAATGTGCCGCCTTCGGGCATGGCCGCGACCTGCGCCTTCAGCAGTTCGGCCTGCGTGCCGCCCTTGTAGGCATGGGGCATGACGCTTTGCGATGCCAGCGACCAGCCTTCTACCGCGCCCTCGACAAAGTCGATGCCCGGGCTGAGGATCAGCTTGTCATAGGGCAACGACGCGCCGCTGGCGAGGCTTACCGTCCTGGCGTCGCGGTCGACGTCCACGGCCCAGTCATGCACGACGTTGATGCCGTATTTCGCGGCCAGCGTGCCATAGGTGTGACCCAGATCGTCCATCTGCTTGAAGCCGCCGATGTAGAGGTTCGAGAAGAAACAAGTGTAATAGGTGCGCGACGGCTCGATCAGGGTGACGTCCACCGCGCCCTCGCTGTCTTTGGCGATATAGCGCGCGGCGGTGGCCCCGCCCGCGCCGCCGCCGATGACGATGACGCGCGGCTTGCCCGCGCCCTGGGCCAGCAGGGCAGGGGCGGCAAGCGTGGCGGTCCCGGCGGCGGCGGTGGTGAGAAACAGGCGTCTGTTCAATGTCATCGGTCTTCTCCTCCCAGAGTTTCGGCATCATTGCCCGATCTGTTGGAAATAGGCGGCGAGTGCGGCAATCTCTTCTTTGTTCAGGCGGCCTGCCATCATTTGCATCACCGGGTGCGGGCGCAGCCTGGCCTTGTAGGCATGCATCGCGGCGACGAAATCCTCCGTCGGCCATCCGGTGACGGACGGGATGCCCTGAGCGCTGCCATCGGCCTGATGGCAGGTCAGACATTCATTTGCCAGATACTCTCCGTATTCCGGATCTCCCTCCAGCGCGAGGATCGCTGGATCAATGTCATGGTCGGTCGCACTCGCCGTCGGCTCGGCTTCGGGGATGTTGGAGGGATCGTCCGAGAAGCCGCGCAAGTAGGCCAGCAGGTCAGCCCGTTCCTGCGGATCCGAAAGACCGCGAAAGCTCATCCGTGTCTTGGACACCAAGGCGCGCGGATTTTCGATGTAGGCCTCCAGGGTCTTGGCCGTCCAGATCAGCCCGTCGGCGCCCGCCCGCGCCATGGAGTCCGAATAGCGGTATCCGTCATGCGCAGCCGCGTTGCGGCCAAAGATGCCGTTCAGATGGGGGCCGACGCGATCGCGGGCATCTGGGCCAACCTCGTGACATCCGGCGCAATTCTCAAAAACATCCGCCCCGGCATCGGCATCACCCAGGGCAGCGGCGCAGGCTGCGTTCGCCACAAGGACCGCGGCCAGCGCCGCGGGGGGCGCCAGCACGCGGCAGGTCATTTGGGGTTGCTCGCCAGATAGGCGGTGACCGCGTCGAGGTCCTCATCCTTTCGCAACCCGGCAAAGCTCATCTTGGTGCCTTTCATGAACCCCCTTGGATCCGCCAGAAACGCCTTGAGGTTCGCGTCGTCCCAGACAAGCCCGTCATCGGCCATGCCCATCAGCACGTTGGAGTATTTGAAGTCTTCGACCTGGCCTGCGGGATGTCCGACAATGCCATTCAGGACCGGACCGACCCGGTTTTTCGCGCCATCGCCAACCTGGTGGCAGGCTTTGCACTTGCGGAACACCTTCTCGCCCGCCGCGACCAGTTCGGGGTCGAGCGCGGCGGTCTGGTCTTCGGAGGCTTCTTCTTCGGCTGCATCATCGGCGGCTGCGTCATCTTCTGCAGTTGGTTCCTGCGCAAGGGCGGCCTCGTCCGTCGATGCGGCGTCTTCGGCGCCACTGCTGGCCTCGTCATTGCTGCCGGGCGTTACGTCCAGAACCATGGCGCGCATGGTGACTTCAACGCTGTCCTTGCAGTTTTCCATGCAAGGCTCACCACTAGACCACTGCGGGTACTCCGTTTCGGGCCGGTCATCGACAAAAAAGCCGTCTGCGTTAGGCATTTCGACCTCGGCGAATGTCTCACGCGACAACTCGAAATCATCGTCGACCAGATAGTTGGAATAAAGGATATACGCGACGATGGCATAGACCTCGTCCGGCTCCAGCGTCTGGGCGTTGCCGTAGGGCATCGAGCGATGGACATAGTCCCACGCGGTCGAAAGGTATGGCCAATAGCTGCCGACCGTTTTCACCGGATCGTCGCGGTCCAGCGTATCCTCGCCGCCCGCCAGTTTCGGCCAGTTGCCCAGCCCTTCGGCGAAATCCCCATGGCATACGGCGCATTGTTCGGCAAAGATCTCTTCGCCGGTGAACACGTCGCCGGACCCTTCGGGCAACCCCGTGCCGTCCGGGCTGACATCCAGATCCCACGCGGCAATCTCTTCGGGCAGGGCCTCGCGGCCAAGGCCGAACCCTTCGGCATGGGCCGAGCCGCCGACCAAGGCAAGCGATGCAGCGATCTTAAGAAACTTCAACATTCTCCGCCTCCCCTGTCGGGCGCACCCACCATGTCTGGATACCGTTGTTGTGATAGACCGAATTCAGCCCGCGCACCTCGCGCAGCTGCGTTTTCGTGGGCTGGATATAGCCGGTGTCGTCCATCGCGCGGCTCTGAAGCAGCATCTCCTCGCCATCCCAGTCGGTATCGAGGTAGAAGCGCGTCAGCGCCATCTTCTCGCCCGGCTTGGCCAGGCGTGCAGTCTCCCAAGTCTTGCCGCCGTCCTTGGACACGTCCACGCGGGTGATTGCGCCGCGCCCCGACCAGGCCAGCCCGCTGATGACCAGCGGCCCCTTGCCATGGGTGATCGGCGCCTGCGGGCTGGGCGAGGTGACGACAGATTTCGCATCCATCGCCCAGGTCCATTTGCGCGCGGTGCCGTCCTCCATCACGTCGGTATATTTCGACGTTTCCTCGCGGCTCTCCACCGGGCCGTCCATGACCTCGATCCGGCGGATCCACTTGACCCACATGTTGCCTTCCCAGCCGGGCACGACAAGGCGCACAGGATAGCCATGCTCCTTGCGCAGCGCCTCGCCGTTAGCCTTAAACGCGATGAGGCAATCGTCCAGCGCCTTCTCCATAGGGATCGAGCGGCCGTTGGAGGACGCATCCGCGCCCTCGACATAGACCCATTTATCCGCCGGATCGCCCGCTGTATCGAGCCCGGCCTCCTCAAGCAGGGTGCGCAACGGCACGCCGGTATATTCCATGTTGTGGATCATGCCATGGGTGAACTGCGCGCCGTTCAGCTGCGCGCCAGCCCATTCCATACCGGTATTGGCGGCACATTCGCAGAAATAGACGTGGTTTTCGCGCGGAAAACGTTCCAGATCGGCATAGCTGAACACCAGCGGGCGATCGACGAGACCGTTGATCATCAGCCGGTAGTCCTGCTTGCTCAGCTCGATCGCACCGGAATGGTGCCGCTCGAACGCGCAGCCCTGGGGGGTGATGGTGCCGTCCAGCGCATGGATCGGCGTGAAGTTGATCGAGCTGATCGTGTCCGCCGTCAGCCATTCGACATTGCGGCGGATCACGTCATCCTCGAACCGGATCGGCAGGCCGTAGGGGTGGGCGTCGACCGGATCGCCAAAGCCGGTGGCCCATGGCTGAACCTCGGTAATCAGCGGGTCGGGCGTGGCGGCGCGGGCAGCGCTGCCTGCGATCAGGGCCGTCCCGGCGGCAGCGCCGCGCAGGAAATTGCGGCGTGAGGGTCCGCGTGTCATTGCTTCCTCCGTCTTTTCTGTCTTCTTGCTCATAAGCCGATCACGTCGACGCTGTCGTTTCCGGGTGCGCTTACGGTGCCTTGTTTGCGAATATGCGCCTCAACCACGTCCCAGATCGGCGGCCCTTCGGTGCCCTCGTTCACGGAGGCCCACCCGGCGACCTGATAGGACTTGGCCGGGTCGATCTGCTCACCGGTTTTCAGCAAGGTCATGTTGCTGATGCGGCTGCCTTGCGGTTTGGAGATGTCGATGCGATAGCCCAGACCGCCAGTGCGCACCATGTCACCGCCCTGCTGGTAGTAGGGATCGGGGTTGAACAGGTTGTCGGCCACGTCCTCCAGCACGACCTTGAGGTATTCGCCCGTCATTTCCGTGCGGTACGCTTCGGGGTAGGACATCGAGGTAACGCCCCACAGATCCTCGCGGGTGATGTCCTGACCGGGCAGAAGCGACGGCCCCCAGCGCACGCCGGGGCTGAGCGCGATGTCGGCCTCGCGCTCGGACAGCAGCGCGTCGCAGATCACGTCATCCCAGGTGCCGTTGAAATTGCCGCGCCGGTAGAGCAGGCTGTCGGTCTTGCCGATCACCTCGCCCAAGGCTTCCTCGTAGGGTGCGCGGACCTCGTCAATGACGGCGGCGACCTCCTTGTCCGGCTCGATCACGTCCGACAGGATAGGGATCAGCTTGTGGCGGAAACCCATCATGCGCCCGTCCTTGACGTCCAGGTCGACGCGGCTGACGAATTTACCGTTCGAGCCTGACGCGACGATAATCGTATCGCCCACCAGCACAGGCTCGGGTAGCGCGTCATGGGTGTGGCCCGACAGGATCACGTCGATGCCGGTGACGATACCGGCCATCTTCTTGTCCACGTCAAAGCCATTGTGGCTGAGGCAGACAACCAGCTCGGCCCCTTCGCTACGGACCTGATCGACCATCTTCTGCATATGCTCGTCGCGGATGCCAAAGGAGTATTCGGGGAACATCCAGCCCGGATTTGCAATCGGCATATAGGGGAACGCCTGCCCGATCACGGCGATCTGCACACCGCCGCGCTCGAACATCTTGTAGGGCGGGAAGAGCTCGGCCGGTTCGTCCCATTCGGCGTCGAAAATGTTCTGGCCCAGCGCGGCAAAGGGCAGGCCTTCGACGATCTCCTGCACCCGGCCCGAGCCCAGCGTGAATTCCCAGTGGAACGTCATGGCGTCGGGTTTCAGCGCGTTCATCACGGTGACCATGTCCTGACCTTCCGTGTGGTGGCAGGTATAGCTGCCGTGCCACGTGTCGCCGCCATCCAGCAGCAGCGCATCGGGCCGGTCGGCGCGGATCTGGTTGATCACGGTCGCCACGCGGTCCAGCCCGCCGACGCGGCCATACCCTTCCGCCAGCGCCGTGAAATCACCCGACGACAGCGCGTAATGGGCATATGATCCGTCATCAATACCATAGAGACGCCGGAAATCGGCACCGGTGATATGCGGCACCTCGCCCTTGTTCGGGCCGACGCCAAGGTTAACGGACGGCTCGCGAAAATAGATCGGCTTCAGTTGTGCGTGAATGTCCGTGATGTGGATCAGCGAGACGTTTCCGAACGTGTCGAACTGCGTCAGTTGATCCTGTGTCAGGGTCTGCTGCGCAGCGATGCGCCCCCATTGCCCGAAACCGGACGCGCCAAGGATCGCGCTGGCCGCCATGCTGGTCTGAAGAAAATCGCGCCGGGATATCATATGCGTGTTCCTGAATGTAACAAGACGGGAAAACCCCGCACGGATACCGCGCGGGGCGTTTCTGATTCAGTTGCGGACGGACGGGCCTTCGACGTCCAGCCCGTTGCCGCGCGTGGCGACATAAAGCTCAAGCGCGACGAACTCGGGGCTGCCGGGCGCAAAGGTTTCGGCGCGGGTGTCGCGCACGCAGCCCTTGAAGCGCGAATGAACCGCGTTCAGCTTGGTATTCTTCAACCGGTAGACCGGGAACCCGTTGATCTGGCCCTGGCTCAGGTGGTCGGCGCGGATCATCAGGCCGTTGCTTTGTTCATGGCAGGAGGCGCAGGCCAGTTCCAGCTGACCAAAGCGTGTATAATACAGCTCCTTGCCCTGCTCCCAAGTGGGTTGCGCGGGGCCGTCCATCGCGACATTGACCGGCATCCCCCGCGAAACGGAGGCGATGAGGGCTGTCATGTTGACCATGTCGCCCCCGGTATATTTCCACGGCTCCGCGCCCATGCGGTTTTCGCGGCAGTCGTTGATTTGCATCTCCATGGTGCGAACCTCGCCTGCCTCGTCGTTCCACTTGGGATAGACGGGCCGCACGCCTGCCATCTCTTCGGACGCGCCGTGGCAATCGGCGCAGGATTTGCCGACCGTGCCTTCGGCAGTGTTCCAGGCATCCTCGGCCTGCTCGACAAAGATCATGCCGGGATTGTCGAAATCGTCCGCTTGCATCTCGCGGGTTTCGTCCCCGCGATAATGCCAGCCCGAAATAGCCTCGTCGAACACGTCCGCCACTGCGGGCGGCGCGTCCGTGCGGGTGACGATCTCGGTCTCGCCGTTCAGGACAAGCGTATCATCCACCGGATCTGCCGAGGCCAGCGTGGCCGCCATGAGGCCGACCGTGAAGGCCGATGTCAGTCGTATCATCCTTGTCCCTCCCAAGACAGTTGGCTCACTCGATCGCGATCTTCTTGCTGTCCTCGTAGACCGAGCCGTCGTCGTCATACCACGTGAACTTGAATTCACCGGCTTCGGGAACCACGGCCTCGAACTCCAGATACGGATTGGTCGAGATTGCGGGCTCCAGCACGATGTCGACGACATTCTCGCCGTTGAAATCGCAGGTAAAGCGGTTGATGATCGAGCGCGGGATCACGTTGCCGTCACCGTCCTTGCGCTGACCGGACTCCATTTTGTGACTGATCAGCGTCTTGATGACGATTTTCTCGCCAGCCGACGCCGTTTTAGGCACCTTAACGCGGGGTTTTACACCTTCTGCCATGTCTTTAACTCCTGATTAGCCGCCGCAGCCGCCGATTGTGACCTTGACCGTGGAAGAGCTCTTGACGAACGAGCCGTCCTCAAGCTTCGCGATTGCCACCACGTCCTGCGTCCCGGCAAGTCGGATACGCGTCGACGCCGAGCGCGAGGCAGCCAGCGGGCCGAACTTGAACGTTGCCACCGCGGGCGTCGGGTTGCCTAGCGCCAGCACCAGGATCTCGGCGGCGCTGTCCGACGACACTTCGATCGGAACGGTATTGCCGTTCTCGGCGATTTCCGGCGCCGTCAGCTTGATGTCGCCCTCGCCGACTTCGGCGCCGCCGGTGAAAGCGGCGATTGCCTCGTCGCCCGTCATCGCGGCAGTTGCGCGCAGCGGCAGGCCGACCACCAGGGCGGCGCCTGCGCCCAACAAAATTGCATCGCGTCGTGTCAGTTGCATCTATCAACCTCCGTAAAGCCCTTTTGGGCCGTTAGTCTTTCAGGGTGGTCAGATAGGCGACCACATCTTCGATCTGTTGGGCATCCAGAAGCGGGCCGAACGTATCGTCCGCCGCCTTGCCGGTGTAGGCCTTGCCGGGGCGAATGAACCCGTCAACCTTATAAAAGGACGGCATCAGGCTTTCGTCGAACATCATTTTGGCGTTGGTAACGATGCCGCGCAGTTGGGCTTCGGTCCACCGCGAGCCGGCGCCATCCAGCATGGGGCCGATTTCTCCCTGAAAGGGAATATCCGACATTTCGCTGTTCTTGTGGCAGGCCACGCAATTGCCCAGCCCCTTGTCGCCGACGATCTTGCGGCCGTTCACCGGATCGCCCGGCGTGCCGGTCAATGACGTCTCGACGCTGCCATCGACAAAGGACACATCCGAGGGCAGTATCCCTGCAGCACTCGCGGCGCCAGTCGATGCGGCGAATGCCAGTATCATGAGAAATTTGCGTTCCATGCGTCCTCCCAAACACATTCAAGTCTTGGCATACTCTAGGATACGACGAGGTTGTCAATCAAGAACAAGTTCAGAAACCTGAATTTGAAATGACGTCAATCGGTCGAACCATTCTGCCGTTCCTGTATGCGCCGCGCGTGATACCGCTGGAAATCTTCTTCTGAATCAGTCGCGTAGCGTTTTTCATTTACCCATGTGAACATATCCAGCGTGGTGCCGGCACCGAATGCGCCCGGCATCAGTGCAACCGCGGCACTCTGGGCCGTGGCGCCATCCTCGATCTCTTCGGGCAGGAACAGGATCGAGGGGGTAAACAGCAGGCCCCATTTGCGGGCTGCCTGCTTTTCGGTCAGCGTCTCGCCATCGAAATCGGTCATTTCGGTATCGCCATGCAGATTGATCTGAACGACAAAGAAATTGTCCCGGATGTAGCTGGCCACTTCCTCTTGCGAGAAAACCTCCTCGTGCATCTTGGCGCAGTAGATGCAGCCGCGCTGTTCGACCATCACAACCAGACGCTTGCCCTCGGCATTGGCCTCGGCCAGATCCTCGTTCAGGTCCTTGAACGTGTCGCGCATCCAGTTTTGTTTATGCAACCCGTCGTCGCCCATCTCGGCGGCGGCCAGGGCGGGCAGGAGGGTCAGGATCAATACGGCAAACAGGCGTTTCATTCGGCAAACTCCCTATATGTTCTGAAAGGCGGGGAAGGTGTCCAGCATCCACTGCGCGATATGGTTGACGCTGTCGGTGGCGATCAGCCCGGCGAAGAGGATCATCAGCACGCCCATGGCCTTTTCGACCTTGGGCAGATGACGACGGAATTTCGAGGCGAATTTCAGGAACGGTCCGATGAACAGCGATGCCACCACAAAGGGCGCGGTCATCGCGACGCCGAACACCAGCAGCAGGATCAGCCCGCGCAGCGCCGTCGCCTCGGTGCTGGCGGTGAACACCACGGCGGTCAGAACGCCGCCGACGCAGGGCGTCCACCCGGCGGCGAAGGCAAAGCCGACCACATAGGCGCCAAGGACGGACATGTTCTGCGTGTTGCCTGCGTCCATCTGGAAGGCCCGGTTAAGGAATCCGATCCGGAAGACGCCCAGGAAATGCAGACCCATCACCAGCACGACCAGCGCCGCAAACAGGCGGAATTCGGTCTGCATTCCGCGAAAGGTCTGGCTCAGCCCGTAGGCGGCGGCACCCAGCAGGACAAAGACGGTGATGATCCCCAGAGAGAACATGATGGACGCGAGAAAGGCGCGCAAACGCACGCCCTGCGCAAGCGTGCCTTCGGCGCTGATCTCGGACATCGACGCACCGGCCATGTAGCTAAGGTAGAACGGCACGATCGGCAGGATGCAGGGCGAGAAGAAAACGATCAGGCCACCCAGAAACGCCCCCAACAGGGAAACATCGAACATCGCAATCGCTCCGGCGCTTGTGCATATTACACATTCACGTTATTCTATATCTAATTGATACGTCAATCGGAACTCCGATGCAGCGCTTTGCTCTGGCCCTTTTTCTGGGATGCGTTTCCCTGCCAGCTTTGGCGGCAAGCCTTGTCATGGTCGAGCAGGAAGGCTGTCCCTGGTGTGCAAAATGGGACGTTGAAATCGCACCTATCTATCCGAAGACGGATGAGGGGATGCGCGCGCCGCTGCGCCGTGTCGATCTACGTGATCTGCCAGACGACATCGAATTTTCCTCGCGCCCGGTTTTTACCCCGACTTTCGTACTGGTCGAAAGCGGCCAGGAACTAGGCCGAATCGAAGGCTATGCGGGTCACGAATTTTTCTGGTTTTTACTCGGGAAGTTGTTGGACGACAACGACGTCGTACCATCTGGCGAGCCATAGACAGTGGACACCTGCGACATCGGGACGGAATTGCCATGTGGGTGTTTAGGCGCTAATCAAGGCGAAAAAACGCGGATCATCAGCAGATATGCCATTGCCCGTCATCACAAACGATATGTCCGACACCGAAATCGAGCGGATGATGCGCAGCGCATGCCACGCCGCGCAGTTTCTCAAAGCGATCAGCCATGAGGGCCGCCTCATGATCCTGTGCCACCTGGCCACCGGCGAGAAATCGGTGACCGAGCTGGAGAGATTGCTGTCGTCGCGGCAGGCTGCGATATCCCAGCAATTGTCGCGGCTGCGGAGCGAAGGGCTGGTTGCCCCGCGCCGCGAGGGCAAGGCGATCTACTACAGATTGACGGACCCGCGCGCGATCCAGATACTCGATGTGGTCTACGACCTGTTCTGCAAGGAACGATAGCCGCACGATCGCGTCCCGCTGATCCGCAAGAGAGGCCCCATGACCGATACTGTTTCCGATGCGATGATGCTGGCCCTCATCGGTCTGTTCGGCGGTGTCATCCTGGGATTGGCCGCGCGGCTGGGGCGGTTCTGCACGCTGGGCGCGATCGAGGATTGTCTGTATCAAGGCAGCAACGCGCGTCTGCGCATGTGGGGGCTGGCCATCGGCGTGGCCGGACTGGGCAGTTTCGGCCTGATCGGGCTCGGCGCGCTTGATCCGGCGCAGACCATCTATCACCTCGCGCCATGGTCGCCCGCGTTCGGCATCCTTGGCGGGCTGCTGTTCGGTTATGGCATGTCGTTGGCGGGCAACTGCGGGTTTGGTGCATTGGCCCGGTTCGGCGGTGGTGATCTGCGGTCCTTTGTGATCGTGGTGGTGATGGGGGTCAGCACCTACTTCATGCTGTCCGGCCCGCTGGCGTATTTGCGCATCAGCGGACTGGACCTGACCCAGATGCAGGTGCAGGCCCGCAGCTATCCCGAAGTGATGAGCGCCCTGACAGGGATTCCCGCGCTCGCATGGGGGCTGATGATCAGCGCAGCGATAACGGGCTGGGCGCTGTGGTCGCGCGATTTCGCGTGCAACCACAGGGCGGTGATCTGGGCCGTGCTGGTGGGCGCCGCGATCGTCAGCGGCTGGGCCGGGACGCAATGGGTGGCCGATGCGGGCTTCGACGTCTTTCCGGTGAACAGCCACACCTTCACATCGCCGCTCGGTGAAGCTCTGCTGTTTCTGATGACCTCCAGCGGCGGCGGGCTGACCTTCGGGGTGGGCTCTGTCGCGGGCGTTCTGGCGGGCGCGTTTGCCGGGAGCCTGATCAAGGGCCATTTTCGCTGGGAGGCCTGCGAAGACCCGCGCGAGTTGAAGCGGCAGGTGCTGGGGGCGGTTCTGATGGGCTGGGGTGCGGCGCTGGCGATGGGCTGCACCATCGGGCAGGGCATATCCGCCTTTTCGCTTCTCACGCTGAACGCGCCGATCGTCTTTGCGTCGATCTTTGCCGGGGCTGCGCTGGGCCTGCGCCAGTTGATTTCGGGCCTGACCTTTGGCCGGTTGGGCCCGTAGGTCGGCGTTTCCGCGCGTGGTGCCTGACAAATCCCTCTTACCTGACGAGCGCGATCCATATCGGCAACGTGACGCAGGCCAAAAGGGTCGATTGTGCAATGATCGTCGCCGGAAGCCTGCGATCCGCTCCAAAGTTCGCGGCCAGGACATGGGCCGCCGACGCCGTGGGCAGCGCAGCGAATACGACAAGGATCGTCGCCGACGCGGGGGCCATGCCCGTCACCTTGCCCAAGCCCAGCGCGATGCCCGGCAACGCAACAAGCTTGATCGCGTTCATGCCGGATTGAAAACCGTCCAGCCGCAGGATACTGCGCCAGTCCAGCGTGGCGCCGACCGATAGCAGTGCCAGCGGCAGGGCCGCGTCGGCCAGTCTGTGCACGGCCCGCATCGGAATGTCAGGCGGCGACCAGCCCGATAGCCCCACGGCAACGCCGCCCAGACTTGCCAACAGAAACGGATTGAGCGCGATTAGATACAATCCACGCCTGAGGCTGACACCCGTCCCCCGAGACAGTGCGCCAACGGCCAGCATATTTGCCAAAGGAACAGCAAGGCCTACGACAACGGACATCAAGGCGGCGGTCGATTGGGGAAGCGCCTGAACCGCGACAAAGGCGATTGCGCTGTTGAAGCGCCACGCCGTCTGCCAAGCGCCCGCAAAGTCAAGGAAGCGCGGCGGACCAACGGGCCGCAACAGCCAGCCCAGCGCCAATCCGCACAGCATCACGATCCACACGCTGGCACCGATGGACAATATCTGCGAGACCTCGATAGGACGGCTGGCCGCAGCGCTGAAAATCAGGGCAGGAAACAGGATCATGAAGTTCAGCCGATCCAGACCGACCCAACCCTCGGTCGGAATCCGCCGGGCCATCAGCACGCCCAGTATGATCAGGGCAATGTCCGGCAGGAAGGCCCGAAACACGGCAATCAGGTCATTCATGTCGACTTCTCTACATCACGTGGTCTCACCCCAGACACGAACCGTTCTAGTCGCTGCCGCGCACCGCGATTTGCGCATCCGCGCGAGGGCGGAATTTCCATTGGATCGCGAACAGCGCAAGGGCCACCGCGACGCCGATCAGGTCCGTTACCAAGCCGCCTGCAATCATGCACAGCGCGCCAAAGACCAACCCGAGTCGCATGAACCATGCCGCCCCGCTTCCTGCGAACCAGCCCTGCACGCCGGACGACAGCAGGTAAACGCCAAAGACCGCAGTTGCGCCCGCGCGGATCACCTCGAGCCATGTACCGTCCATCAGGATTGCGCCGTTGTAGAAGAACATGAACGGCACGATGAAGGCCGAAATGCCGATCTTGAACGATGCCACCGACGTCTCTATGGGGTTGGCGCCCGATATGCCTGCCGCCGCGTAACTGGCCAGCGCCACGGGCGGCGTGATGGCCGACACGACCGCGAAGTAAAAGACAAAGAAATGCGCCGTCAGCTGCGGGATGCCCAGCTGCACAAGGCCCGGCGCCACCACCGATGCCGCAACCGCATAGACCGCCGTCGTCGGCATCCCCATGCCCAGAAGGATCGCGATGCACATCGCGAAGAACAGCGCCAGAAACTGGCTGGCCTCGGCAAGACCCAGAAGCACGGACGAGAACCGCGCCCCGACGCCGGTCAGGCTGATCACCCCCACGATGATGCCCGCGCAGGCGCAAACGGCGATGATCTGGATCGACATGATGCCTGCCAACTCGAACGCCTTGATGATGCTGCGCAGACCCATGCGATAGGGCGTCAACCAAGACACCACCGCAGCGGCGGCGGTGGCCAGCGTGCCTGCGCGAATGACCGAATAGCCCATGAACAGTGCATAGATCAGGATGATGATCGGGATGAACAGGAACACCCGGCGGACCATGTCACGCAGCTTGGGCAGCTCGTCCGAGCTCATGCCGCGCATGCCCAGCTTGGCCGCCTCGAAATCGACCATGAAGTAGATCGACACGAAATAGAGCACTGCGGGAATGATCGCGGCTATGGCGATGTCGGTATAGGGAATGCCGGTGATTTCGGCCATGATGAAGGCGCCCGCGCCCATGATGGGCGGCATGATCTGCCCGCCAGTGGAGGCCGCGGCCTCCACCGCGCCGGCGGTGCGCGCCGGGTAGCCGACTTTCTTCATCAGCGGGATGGTGAGCGATCCGGTGGCGACGACGTTGCCCGCCGAGGTGCCGTTGATCATGCCCATCAGGCCGGATGCAAAGATCGCCACCTTGGCCGGGCCACCGCGCGCCCGTCCGGCGGCGGCGAAGGCGAAATTCACGAAATAATCGCCAACCTTCGAGGCCTGCAGGAAGGCGGCGAAGATGATGAAAAGGATGATATAGGTCGAGGACACCGCCGTTGTCGGCCCGAGGATGCCCGCGTCGGTGTAGACTTGGCTAAAGAAGCGGGTCCATTGGATATTCGGCGCGTTGAGGAACCCAGGAAGCATGTCACCGGTAAAGACGTAGATCAGAAAAATTCCCGAAATGACGATCAGCGCAAGGCCGGCGACGCGGCGTGTCAGCTCCATGATGAGGGCGGTTCCTGCAACGGCCGCCAGGCTGATGCCAATGGGCGCAAATGGCGTGCCGGTCGAGTTGCGCATGAGCGTGCCGTAAATGGTGATCAGATAGAGCGCCACACCAATTCCGCAGACGGACAGAACGATATCGGCGATCGCCACCTGCCCACGCTCGCGCCCCCGCAGCCAGCCAACGACGATCCCGATGGTTGTGGCGACGATCAGCGGCAGACCGTAGTGATAGATCTCAAGGGATCTGAATTCGGGGCTCATGCCGTTCCACTGCACGCCACCCGCGATCTGGCTGGCGATGCCCCACGCCGTCCAGATGGCGTAAAGCGCCGGGATCATCGCGGCCCATGCCAGAATGTCCAGCGGATGGCGCGTGCGGCCTGCGCCCTCGTCCACGAAGGCGCGCGCGGAATAGAGGGTAAAGCCAAGGATCAGCGCGCCCGCGATGTGGACGATACGGAAATTCCAAGTCTCCATCGGGAAGGTCGGCAGCAGCGGGATGCGCAATCCGGTCCATTCCTGGATCGACATCCCGTTCAGCGCAGCGATATGAAAGAAGGCATAGACGGCCGAAAGCGCCGCAACGATCATATAGCTGCGCCCGGAAAAGACGCGTTGATTCCCCCCGACGGGTTCGTCGTCCACACCCTCGGCGATGATCGGCCCCTGCGGATCGCTGCTGTGCTGCTGGGTCATCGAAATCCTCTCGCCGGAGTGCCGCCTGCGCGGTAGAAACATGTCGCCCCCGAAGGGGCGACATGCGGGTTTCTGCTGCGCGGCTCAGCCGCCGTAGATCATGTCATCGGGGATGTCGGCGCCTGCGTTTTCCTTGAACCATGCGGCCGCGCCGGGGTGCCATTTCAGCACTTTGTTCTTGTCCCAGTTCTCGGGCACAGTCGATGCGGCGGCCTTGTGGATGCCGGTCATGCGCGCGTTGTCCGACATGACCACATCGACGGCAGCATTCACGAAGGACGCGGGCAGATCGCAATTGGCGATGGCGAAGTTCCACATCGAAACCGAGCGCGCGTCATTCTCCAGCGTGTTGTAGGTGCTGGCGTTGATCGTGAACTCCGACACCGGGAACGCCTCGATCAGCTTGGCCTGCTCCTCTTCGGTGAACTCGATGATGTTCACGTCGGTCTGCACCTCCAACTGGCTGACGGCAGGGACTGGTATGCCAGCGGCGAAGGCGATCACATCCAGCAGACCATCCTGCAACTGGCCGCCCAGATCGGTCCAGCCGCCATTGCGGCGCTCATATTCGACGCCCAGCGTATCCATCATGCGCGGGAAATAGGTGTCCGAGGTGGACCCGGCAGGGCCAAAGCCAATCTTGGCACCGGCTGGAATGTCGCTGACCGACTCGATCCCCGAGGACGCCAGCGCGGTCACGGAAAACGGTGTCTGATACATCGGGAACATCGCACAGGCCTGCGTCATTTCCAGCCCTGGCGCGATCGGATTGGTGCCTGCCAACGATTCTGACGCAGGGCCCATCGTGGTCATGCCGAACGCGGCCTCGCCGGTATGGACCAGCGCCATGTTCTGCATCGGCCCGCCGGTGACTTCTCCGCCACCGGTCAGGCCCAACTCCTTCGCGACCAGATTTGCCCAGCCCGAGCCATAGGCGAAATAGGTGCCACCTTGGCTGGCCGTGCCGACGGTAAAGCTGCTGGGCCAGTCCGATTTATCGACGTCCTGCGCGACAGCGGCGCCGGCCAGAATGGTGCTGGCGGCGAGGATTACGGTGAATTTCATATGTTTCTCCCTGGATTGATGTTGGCACTATAGACCGAGCGCGCCAGTTCCCAAAAGGGCATATGCGCCTTTGCGTGTAGCGCGGGTGCTGCAAATCTTGTCGTAACCTCGGTAATAGTCTTGTTTGACGGTGACGCGTGGCGTCTTGCGTCCGGCCTGTTCCGGGTGCGGCAGCTTGCGTCAGTCAGGCCCCTTCTGGGCGTGCAGCCAGCCCAGAACAGAGACCTGTTTTCCCTTCATATGATCGGCCAATGTCGTGCCTAACTGCCCGCCGTCACGGGCTTCCAGTAGGTGGATGATCCTGTCATGCTCCTGCACGGCGGCCGCCCAGCGTTCTTCGGACATATTGGCCAGATAGCGGGCCCTTTGCATGCGGAGGGACAGCGCCTGACACATGGTTGTCAAGGTGTCGTTGCGCGCAGCCAACAGGATCTGGCGATGGATTTGCTGATTGAGGTGGAAATACTCGTCCAGATCCCTGTTGTCGTAGCTGACGATCATCCGATCGTGAAGATCACGCACGGCGCGGATTTCGTCGTCGGTGATATTCTTGCAGGCCAGTTCACCAGACAGAGATTCCAGAGCGCCCAAAACCGGAAAAACCTCCTTGACTTCGCTTGCGGTGACCAGCGTGACCCACGCGCCCCTGTTAGGCTCCAGCCTGACCAAACCGTCGGATGCGAGGACTTTCAAGGCCTCTCGCAGAGGCGTCCGCGAGACGCCAAATCGCTCGCAGAGTGATTTTTCCGGCACCTTCGTGCCGGGCTCCAGATCGCCGCTGATAATAAGGACCTGGATGCGGGACACCAATTCCTGATGGAGCGATTTGCGTGAAATTTCATATACAGTCGCATTTTCTGTCATCGGGTTTCCCGGATCATTGTTCAAGAGCCAGTTCAAGGAGCCGCGCAACATGTATCGATCTGCGCTGGGTGGTGTCTGATATTTGATGTCGGCACGAAGTACCATCAGCAACAATCAGCGTCGCGGCCTCGGCTTTCCTCACGGCGGGCAGCACATCAAGCTCTCCCATCCTGCGGGAAATCTCATGCGTGTCGACACCGTAGCCAAAGGCACCGGCCATGCCGCAACAGCTTGACTCGATGACTTCGACCTCCGTGTCCGGCAGCAAGGCAAGCGTTTTTTCGATGCTCGACATGACCCCCATCGCCTTTTGATGGCAGTGACCGTGCAGCAAGACCTTGGGGGCAGGCGATTTCAGGCTCAGGTCAAAGCCGGAGGCGCCGGCCTGATCGGCGATGTATTCCTCCAGCATTCGGGCCTGCCGGGCCAGCAGTGTGGTATCCTTGCCGGGCAGGAGGCCGGGAATTTCGTCCCGCAGGGTCAGCAGGCAGCTAGGCTCCAGCCCGACGATAGGCAGACCTTTTTCGGCGTAGGGCAGCAACGCATGCACCAGACGCTGTGCCTCGGCTTTGGCCTCATCCACCAGGCCTGCGGACAGGAATGTGCGACCGCAACACAAGGGGCGCTCGCCCTTCGGCGCGGATCCCACATGGATCGGGACGTTTGCCGCCGCAAGGACGTTCACCGTCGCGCGCAGGTTTTCAGGCTCGAAATACCGGTTGAAGCAGTCGGCAAACAACACCACCTCGGGGGCGATTTGATGCGCCACTTCATGATCGGTAAAGGGCCGACTGCTCCACGTCGGCAGGTCGCGCGTTGCGGTAAAGCCCGTGAGCCGCTCTGTCAGTCTGGCCAATCCGGGAATCCTGTTGCGCAGGTTCATGAGGAACGGCACCCGCGCCGCCCAAGGGGCGTAGCGGGGCATATACGCCACCAGCCGGTCATGCAGGCTGATCCCGTGCTTGCGGGCGCGGGCCGACAGAACCTCGATCTTCATCCGGGCCATGTCCACGCCGGTCGGGCATTCGCGTTTGCAGCCCTTGCAGGACACACAGAGCTTCATCGTTTCGGCCATCTGGTCCGAGGATATGGCATCCGGTCCCAACTGCCCCGAAATCGCCAGACGCAGCGTGTTGGCGCGGCCCCGCGTCAGATCCTGCTCCTTGCGGGTGACACGGAACGACGGGCACATGACGCCGCCCTTCAGTTTCCGGCAGGCGCCATTGTTGTTGCACATCTCGACGGCCCCCTGGAAACCACCGCCACTACCGGTCCAGTCCGACCAGTCCAGATGCGTCGAAAACTCAGGAACGGCATAGTCCGGCCCATAGCGAAACAGGCTGCGGTCATCCATTTTCGGCGCATTGACGATCTTGCCGGGGTTGAACATGCCCACCGGGTCCAGCCGTTGCTTGACCTCGTTGAAGGACGCAACCATGCGCGCGCCGAACATCTTGGTATGGAATTCGGACCGGACAATACCGTCGCCATGCTCGCCCGAATGCGACCCCTTGTAGGCGGCCACCAGATCGAAACACTCCTCGGCAATGGCGCGCATCGTCTTGACGTCTTGATCGAGCCGAAGGTTCAGAACGGGCCGGACATGCAGGCAGCCGACAGACGCGTGTGCATACCACGTGCCTTTGGTGCCGTGTTTGTCAAAGATCTCCGTCAATCCGGCAGTATATTCGGCCAGATCGGGCAACTCGACCGCGCAATCCTCGACGAAAGACACAGGTTTGCCGTCGTCCTTCATGGACATCATGATGTTGAGGCCGGATTTGCGCAATTCGGCGATATTGGTCTGCATCCGGCTGCCCGTCACCGGTGTGACGCCGCCCCAATTCGTGTCCTTGCCCGACCATGAGAATCCCAGGTCCCCCACCATCTCTTCGAGTTGCTTCAGCTTGGGGATGTTCTGCGCGGGGTCGGTTTCGGAGAATTCGACCAGCAGCAAGGCCTCGGGGTCGCCGGTCACAACCTCTTCGACGGTCTGGCGGAACAGCGGGATGTCGCGGGCCAGTGCGATCATGGTCGCGTCGACCAGCTCCACCCCCTGAGGTTGCAGCGTGACAAGATGCTGCGCTGCATCCATCGCCTGATAGAATGTCGGGAAATGGCAAACGCCCAGCACCTTGTCCGGCAAAAGCGGCCAGAGCTTCAGCTCGATGGCGGTCGAGTAGGCAAGTGTGCCTTCCGAGCCCACCAGCAGATGGGACAGGTTGTTGGGCGCAGCCCCCGGTACCAACGCGTCGATATTATAGCCGCCGACGCGCCGCATGACCTTTGGGAACCGTGCGTCGATCTCGCCCGCCTCGCGCTGCCCCAAGGCCAGCAGATCCCGCGCCAGGGCGACGTATTCAGCGCTCTGCTCACGGTCCCCCGGACCGAAGTGATGCTTGGTGCCATCGGACAAAAACGCGTCGATGGACAGCACGTTGTCACGCATCATGCCGTAGCGCAGCGACTTGCCACCGCAGGAATTGTTGCCCGCCATGCCGCCGATCGTCGCGCGGGACGCGGTCGAGACATCGACGGGAAACCACAGGCCATGCGGCTTGAGGATGCGGTTCAATTCATCCAGCACCATGCCGGGGCGCACGACGCATCGATGATTTTCGATATCCAGATCGAGAATGTCGCTGAAATACTGTGTGTTGTCGATCACCAGAGCCTCGTTGACGGTCTGGCCGCACTGCGACGTCCCGCCCCCGCGCGCCAGGATCGGAACACCCTGCTCGCCCGCAATGTCGATCGCGGCGCGGATATCGTTTTCGCTTTTCGGGGAAAGGATACCCAGAGGCATCATTTGATAGAAGGAGGCATCGGTCGCGTAGCGTCCGCGCGAGAACCTGTCGAACAGCAGATCGCCCTCGACGCGGTCTGCCAGAGCTTTGGAAAGGTTTGAGATCATGGCCCGGCCCGCTGGTTGCTGTCACGTGTAGATTTTTGTTGACTAAATTATGAATTCAAAATTACGCTTGAGCAACGAAAAAGAAAACGGTGATCCGCAGGGCGGCCCCCGTACGGACGTATTCGAGATGCAACAGGATTCAGTTTCATGAGAAAACCCGGTCGTCACTTTTTGCAGATTCCCGGCCCCAGCGCGGTTCCGGACCGCATCCTGAGCGCGATTTCCAGGCAGACAATTGATCATCGCGGGCCTGAGTTTGCGGGCGTCGGTCTGCGTGCGCTGAATGGCATGAAGTCGATCTTCAAGACCGACGAGCACGTGTTCATCTATCCCGCGTCGGGCACCGGCGCCTGGGAGGCGGCCCTGGTCAATACACTGTCGCCGGGTGATCGCGTGCTGATGTTCGAAACCGGGCATTTCGCGGCATTATGGAAAAAGCTGGCGGAAAAGCTGGGTCTGAAGGCAGAATTCATCGCCGGTGACTGGCGCGGCGGCGCGGACCCCGATCAGATCGAGGCTCACCTCGCCGAGGACAAGAACCACGAGATCAAGGCGATCTGCGTGGTCCACAACGAGACCTCGACAGGATCCGTGTCGCCCATCGCCGCGGTGCGCAAGGCTATCGACAGCGCGGGGCATCCGGCGCTGTTCATGGTCGATACGATTTCAGGGCTTGGATCGCTGGAATACGAGCATGACGCGTGGGGCGTGGACGTGACCGTGTCCGGGTCGCAAAAGGGCCTGATGCTGCCCCCCGGCCTGTCGTTCAACGCAGCCAGCGCAAAGGCGATGGCTGCGAATAAGACGGCTAAACTGACACGATCCTACTGGGATTGGGCGGAAATGGTCGGCCCGAACCAGAAGGGGTACTTTCCCTACACGCCCAATACCAACCTGCTTTATGGCCTGAACGAGGCGATAGATATGCTGCACGAAGAAGGGTTGGAGAACGTTTTTGCCCGTCATGCGCGCCATGGCGCTGCGACGCGTGCGGCGGTCCGGACTTGGGGGCTTGAGGTGCTGTGCGCAAATCAAGGCCAGCAAAGCAACGTATTGACCACCGTCGTCATGCCCGAAGGACACAGTGCCGATGCCTTCAGGGCGTCCACGCTTGACCGGTTTGATATCTCATTGGGCAGCGGGCTGTCCAAGGTGGCGGACAAGGTGTTCCGCATCGGACATCTGGGCGATTTCAATGATCTGATGCTGGTGGGAACACTGGCGGGTGTCGAAATGGGATTGAAGGCGGCGAACGTGCCCCACGCCGCAGGCGGGGTAGGCGCGGCGATGGACGTGCTTGCCAATTCGGAGCAGCCGGACGCCGCGGTTGCATCAAAATAAAAAAGCTAGGCTCTGGGAGGAGAAAACCATGAAACGTAAGATAAAACTATTGGCAGCAACCGCTGTCCTTGGACTGGCATCTGCTGTCTCTGCGGCAGAAACAACGATGAAGTTCGGCCACGTCGGCGCCCCCGGCTCGCTGTTTGAGGCGACCGCAGATCACTTCGCACAATGCGCGAACGAGGCCTTCGGCGACCAGATCGAAGTCCAGACCTTCGGGTCGTCCCAGCTGGGCAAAGACAAGGAGTTGCTGCAAAAGCTGAAGCTCGGTCAGGTTGAATTCGCTCTGCCGTCTTCGGTGATGTCTTCGGTTGATGATGTTTTCGGCATTTTTGAGATGCCGTATATCATTTCAGACCGTGACCATATGCGCCGCGTGCAGGGCGCCATGATGGACAAGTTTCAGGCCGCCGCCGAAAGCAATGGCTATTACATCGTCGGGCTTGCTGAAAACGGCTTTCGCCACATCACCAACAATGTCCGCCCGATCAATGTCCCCGCTGATCTGGACGGCATCAAGCTGCGGACGCCGAATGGTGTATGGCGGCTGAAGATGTTTCAGGAATATGGCGCCAACCCGACGCCCATGGCATTTTCCGACGTGTTCACGGCCCTGCAGACCGGTGTGATCGACGGCCAGGAAAATCCCTATGCGCAAATCGCCTCGGCCAAGTTCCAAGAGGTGCAAAAGTACCTTTCGATCACAGGCCACGTTTACACGCCTGCCTACATACTGGCATCGAAGAAGGCGTTCGAGAACCTGTCCGAGGATGTTCAGACGACACTGACCGACTGCGCCAACCAGACGCAGGATTTCACCTATGAAAAAGCCGCCGAGCTGGAGGCCAGCCTGCTGAAAGTCATCGAAGACGCAGGTGTCGCCGTGAACACCGCTGACAATGCTGCCTTCATCGAGGCGTCCGCCCCGATCTACAGCCAGTTCGCGGCAGAAGTGGACGGAGGTCAGGAGATGATCGACACGGTTCTGGGTCTTGCCAAGTCTGACTAGAAAGTTTCGGAGCGGCGGGATGTCCCGCTGCCCGTTTTCACGCGTTCATGATCGAAGTCTGCCGCTCGTGGTGCGCCCCGCAGCCGTGGACGCCAGTCATGGCACTGCCCCAGGAACAGGTCCGACATGGAGCACCCCGCCTACCCAACTCTGACGCGCGTCAATCGCGCGATGAGTTCAATCCTTGAGGTCGTGACCATCACCTTGATGGTGCTCCTGACCTTGACCGTGACCATTGCCGTCATCGCCCGGCTCATGGGGCAGAGTTTCTCGTGGTACGACGAAGTCGCGGCCATAATGCTTGCGTGGATCACGTATTATGGATCTGCGCTTGCGGCGCTGCATCGGCGGCATATCGGGTTTGATACGGTCCTTCTGGCCCTGCCTCGCAAGTTCCGCATCGCTGCGTTGCTGGTCGGTGAGGCGATCATTCTCATTTTCTTTGTGCTGATGGCGAGGGCGGGACTTCAGGTGCTGGCGGTGCTGGAAGGCGATGTCCTGATCTCGCTGCCGTGGGTGCCGGTGCAATTCACCCAGTCGGTAATTCCGATTGGCGCAATCCTGTTCATCGTCGGCCAGCTCCTGAGTCTGCCGACATATATAAGTCTGACAGCCGCAGGTATTTCGCTGGAGCACGCGGAAATCGAAGAAGAGGTCGAAGCCGAGCTCGACAAGAACAAGGACCGTGCCTGATGTTGATCGCCCTGATTTTCTTCGTGCTGCTACTGATGATCTGCATCAACATACCCATTGCCGTGGCGTTGGCGGTTTGCGGGGTTCTGGGCCTCTTGGCGACCGAAGGCTCCGGCAGCCTGGTGACCATCGCGTTGGATATGTACGACGGGTCGACCAAATTCTCGCTCATCGCGATCCCGATGTTCGTTCTGGCCGGCGCAATCATGAATGCGGGCGGCATCACCGACCGGCTGATCAATTTCGTGACCTCGATCATCGGGTTCATCCGGGGCGGTCTGGCGATGGTGAACATCGGCGTATCGCTTTTCTTTGCCGAGATTTCCGGATCAGCCGTGGCCGATGTCGCCGCGATGGGGTCAATCCTGATCCCGCAGATGAAAAAGCGCGGCTACAGCAAGGAATTCTCGGCTGCGGTCACGTCCTCCTCGGCGTCGCTGGCGATCATCATACCGCCCTCGATCCCGATGATCCTTTATGCCGCGTCGGCCAATACCTCGGTCGAGCAGTTGTTCGTGGCCGGCGTGGTGCCGGGGCTGCTGGGGGCGGCAGGGCTGATGGGCGTCGCCTACCTGTTTGCCAAACGCTACAACTTCCCGACGGAAGACGCGTTCAACCTGCCCCGCGTGCGCGAGACCTTTGTCGATGCGCTGCCGGCGTTCACTCTGCCGGTCATCATCCTTGGCGGCATCTTCGGCGGCTTCGTCACCGCGACCGAGGCAGCAGGTCTCGCGGTTCTCGGCGCGTTGGTGGTGTCTGCCTGGTACGGCAACCTCAACCTGCGCCACCTGCGCCGCGCGATGCTGGACGGCGGCATCCAGACGGCGGTAGTCATGTTGCTGGTTGCGGCCTCGGTCCTGATGGGCGGCTTCCTGACCCGCGCCCAGATCCCGCAGCAACTGGCCGAGGGGCTATTGTCGGTCACGACGCAGCAATGGGCCATCCTGCTGATCCTGAACTTCTTTTTCCTGATCGTCGGGTTTTTTCTGCACTCTGCCGCCGCGATCATTCTGGTGATTCCGATTGTCATTCCGCTGATCAGCGCGGCCGGTATTGATCCGGTTCATTTCGGTCTGGTCGTGACACTGAACCTGGCAATCGGGCAGCAGACGCCCCCCGTTGCATCCGTGCTGATTACCGCATGTTCCGTCGCGCGCGCCAACATCTGGGAGGTCTCCAAGGTCAACATCTGGTTCGTTGCCGTCCTCCTGATGGTCCTGATGATCTGCACCTATGTGCCGTCCATCCCGATGTTCCTTGTGGAGTATTTTTACCGATGACCTCTGATACCCCCGAAGTGATCGACGATCTGCGCGATGGCACCCTGTGGATCACGTTCAACCGCCCGGCATCACGCAATGCGCTGACATTCGCGATGTACGAACGGCTGGCCGCGCTGTGCGAGGCTGTGCCAACGGACGGAACGGTGCGCGCCATCGTGATCTCGGGCGCGGGCGGCAAGGCGTTTGCGGCAGGCACCGACATGACGCAGTTTCGCGTCTTTGAAACGGAGCAGGACGCCCTTGATTACGAGCGCAGGATCGCCGACGTTCTGGACGCTGTCGAGCGGTGTCCTATCCCGACGATTGCCGCCATCCATGGCGCTTGCACGGGCGGCGGCGCGGCCATTGCGGCAGCATGTGATATCCGCATCGCCTCGTCTGGCT
Source organism: Roseovarius sp. (assembly GCA_048267045.1). GTDB lineage: Bacteria > Pseudomonadota > Alphaproteobacteria > Rhodobacterales > Rhodobacteraceae > Roseovarius. The sequence goes on from JBLWYG010000006.1 coordinate 70,580, forward strand.
TGAAGTTCGGCTTTCCTATCGCGCGCACGTTGGGAAATTGCCTGGCGGCTGCGAACCTTGCCAGATTGTGCGAACTGATCGGCGCGGGCCGTGTGCGCGAGATGATTTTTACCGCCAGATTGATGGGCGCTGCCGAGGCGCTGGCGAACGGGCTGGTGACCGAAGTTTTGCCGGACGAGGAGGCTCTGCTGGCCCGTGCCGCAGACCTCGCGTCCCTGGTCGGCTCCATGGCACCCTTGACCCTGCGCGCCACGAAAGAGGCGATGCGGCGCAATCGCTCTGCCAACAAGGTCGACGATTCCGATCTGATCGCCATGTGCTACATGAGCGACGATTTCCGCACCGGCATGGAAGCCTTCCTGTCCAAGCAAAAACCCGAATGGAGCGGCAAATGACGTCGTCCACCGGCCCGCTGAAGGGCATGCGGGTTATCGAACTGGCTCACATCATGGCCGGCCCGGTTTGCGGGCTGATGCTGGCCGATATGGGCGCCGATGTCATCAAGGTCGAAAAACCAACCGGTGACGACACCCGCCGCTTTGTCCCGCCCGAGATCAACGGCGAATCCGCGGCCTACATGATGATGAACCGCAACAAGCGCGGCATCGCACTGAACCTCAAGGATCCGGCAGCGGTCGAGGTTTTGCACAAGCTGCTGATGGACGCCGATGTCGTCATTGAAAACTACCGTAAAGGCGCGATGGAGCGGCTTGGTCTGGGATATGACGAACTGGCCTCCTTGAACCCCCGTCTGATCTACTGCGAGATTTCGGGTTTCGGGCGTACCGGCCCCTATGCCGACCGGGGTGGTTTCGATCTGATCGCACAGGGAATGTCCGGACTGATGTCCATCACCGGTGAGGGGCCGGGCCGCCCGCCGGTCAAGGTTGCGGCCCCCATTTCCGACATTAATGCCGGCATATTGGCCGCGATGGGCATCGCTGCGGCCTACGCCAACATGCTGCAGACCGGGCTGGGCCAAAAGGTTGACACCTCTCTCTTCGAGGCGGCAATCGTGCAGACCTACTGGCAATCCGCGATCGCCTTTGCCACCGGCGAAAAGCCGGAACCGCTCGGATCCGCCCATCCGCTGAACGCGCCTTATCAATCTTTCCGAACCAGCGACGGCTGGATAAATGTCGGTGCCGCGAACCAGAGCAACTGGTTGCGCTTTCTTGGCGTCATCGGCGTGCCGGAACTGAACGATGACCCGCTGTTCTCGTCCAACCTCCAGCGTATTCGCAACCTGCCGAAACTGGTCGCCATTCTGGATGGATATATGAGCCACGATACGACCGCGAACTGGCTGGCCAGGATGGAGGAGGCAAAGCTGCCGGCCGGCCCGGTCAACGACATCTTGCAGATGCATGCAGACCCACAGGCGCGGGCGCGGGACATGATCGTAGAGGTGGATCATCCCGGCGCGGGCAAGGTTGAAACCATCGGTCACCCCGTCAAATTCAGCCGTACACCGGCCGGCGTCGATCATGCGGCGCCACTATTGGGACAGCACAGCCGCGAGGTGCTTGGCGAAGCTGGATACGGCAAGGATCAGATTGAAACGTTGATAAACTCCGAGGCCGTGATAGCGATATGACAGGGCGCCTTATCCATGCGAAAGATGGCGCCGCCCCATAGGAGTATGTCCGGTGACGCTGAACCTTGATCTGGCCCGAAAACTGATTGAACACTGCCTGAAATGGCGCACAGACAATGGGCTGAAGCCCCTGACCATCGCCGTTCTGGACAGCGGCGGACATCTGATCGCGCTCGTCCGCGAGGACGGAACCAGCAATCTCAGGCCCGAAATCGCTCAGGGTAAGGCGCGCGGCGCGGTGGCGATGGGTCTGGGGTCCAGAGCGTTGTTCCAAAGGGCACAGGCCGAACCCTTCTTTATCCAGTCGATGAACGCACTGGCGGGCGGGTCGCTGGTGCCGGTGGCGGGCGGCGTGTTGATCAAGCAGGATGGCCATATTCTGGGCGCGGTCGGTATCACCGGCGACACGTCCGACAATGACGAAAAATGCGCGGTGTTCGCGATCGAAAGCATCGGATTCGTCGCTGACGGCGGGTGATGACCCGCTGCGCGCCCCCATTTTCTACAGACGTCAACCGCTGCGGACGCGCAACAGGCCGCTCCTCCAGGCATGTGCGGTGCGTTGGCTAGCGGACCACCAGCACCGGAATCGGGCTGTGGCTGACCACCTCGAAAGTCTGGCTACCCAAAAGCAGACGGTTGATTCCGCGCCGACCATGCGAGGCCATCACGATCAAATCACACCCCAGATTTTCGGCCGCCTCCACGATCCCCTCGGCGGCTGACTCGTTGGCGTCCTGGCGCGTGCCGATGTCCACGCCATGCTTTTCGGCAATCTCCTTGGCGCTGGCCAAAGCCTCCTGCGCATGTTTTTTCTGTGCGGCGCTCCAGGAGTCCAGCGTTGCGGCGCTATGTGGCGGGTAGGGTTGGCAGACGGTGATCACGGTGACCTGGCCTGCGTTGTCCTTGGCCAGCCCAACGCCATGTTCGACCCCCTTCAGCGACAGATCGGAGCCGTCGGTCGAAACCAGAATATGCTTGTACATGTTTCACTCTCCTCGCGATATCTGGCCATCATGGCATGTCCTGTCATCGCGACAATGATATGGCGCAAACAAAACGGATAGTTTCAGAGTGGGTGTTTTGAAGCGCCCGCTACAGGGCAGACCGTGTTTTGTCTGGCGCGTGGAACCTGCGGCGAAAGTTGATGTCAGTCAATGTGGCAGCCCAAAACATCGGCCATGCTCGGGTCGGACAGAGCTTCGCCAGCAAAGGATAGCGAGATGACAAATCATGAAAACACCACGCCCCAAATCGAAGATGCATTGAATGCGTCGCAGGTCTTGTTCACGGCCAACCCGCTGTTTATGGCGCCGCATAGCAAGCATTTCTTTGAGGCCCAGGAGCGGATTCTGAATCAGGTCGAGGCCTTTTCCAAGGCATGGTTCCAGCGCAGGCAAGACGGCACGCAGGCGATGATTGACGCGGGCAGGCGAATCGCCTCGGAGGCCAACAACGATCCGTCCCGGATCATGAAGGAAATAACCGAGTTCCAGTCCGGCGCGATGGAACGTCTGACAGCGGATGCAAAGGACTGCAGCGAGATGATTTCGCAATGTGCCAATACGCTGGCCGCGTCCGAAATCGAGACGATTAAGGACGCGGCAGGAAAAACGACAAAAGCCACTGGCGCGGCAAAGTCCAAACCTGTCTGACTGGATGCTGCCGGTGATGCGCCGGGTGACGGGGGGGCGGCCCTGCATGCCTCGACCCGTGGGCTGTCTATGCGCCCGCCAGCACATCATAGGCATGCCGCGCCAGGACCCGCTCTTCATCGGTAGGCAGCATCAGGACGGGCAGTCTGCTGCCCGGAGCGGTCAGTACAGGCCCGCCGTCCTTGTTGGCGGCGCTGTCCAGAATGGCGCCCAGCCAGTCCAGACCGCCCACCAACCGCGCGCGCAATTCGGGGATATATTCGGCCATACCTCCGGTCAGGATCACGCCGTCCACCCCGCCCAAGGCCGCAGCCAGCGATCCGAAGGTGCGCCTGCAATGGTAGATGAAGAAGTCCACCGCCTCGGCAGCTTCGGCGCGATCGCTTGCCAGCAGGTCGTTCATCTCGCCGCTGATCCCCGACACGCCCAGCAGGCCCGAGCGGTCGTAGAGCATGTCGCGCACCTCTTCGGGGCTGTGGCCGCGATCCAGTATCAGATGCAGCACCACGCCGGGGTCCAGCGCTCCGCAGCGTACCCCCATCGGCAAACCGTCCAGCGCGGTCAGTCCCATCGTGGTGGCAATGCTGCGCCCGCCATCCATTGCACACATGCTGACCCCGCGCCCCAGCTGCGCCACGATGATCCGGCCCGCTGCCAGATCAGGATAGGAGCGGCGCAATTCATGCGCAATGTAGTCGTAGGACAGCCCGTGAAAGCCGTAGCGCAGCACGCCATCCTCGGCCAGTTCGCGCGGCAGGCCAAAAAGCTGAGCGTGACGTGGCTGGGTGCGGTGAAATGCGGTGTCGAAGCATGCGATCTGCGGGGTGCCGGGGTAATGCTCTTGCACCTGCCGGATCGGGCGCAGGTTGTGCGGCTGGTGACTGGGGGCCAGCGGCTCCAGCGTTTTCAGCTGCGCCAGGACGGTGTCGTCGATCAGGACTGGCGCCGCATAGGTGGCCCCGCCGTGGACAATGCGGTGTGAAACTGCCGCGATCGTGCCAAGGTCCGGCAGCGCATCCAGCCGCGCGAGCATATGCGCCAGCGCCTCGGGGTGAGCATTGGCCGCGCTGGACGGGGTTCCCAGATCGGTTTCGCTCTGCGTCGCGGCGATTTTGTCCTTTTCGGTCAGTATCATGCCGTCTGGCAGTCCGCGAATATGGAAATTCCGGACCTGAACAGGCCCGCCGACGCCCAGCTTGAAGACGCCGCAGCGCAGGCTGGACGATCCGGCGTTGAAGGTCACGACCAGGTTTTCAGACATCTTTCAGGCCTTCCGCTTTTTTGCGTGCAGCCGCGACAAGGACAACCAGCGCGGCAGAGGCGCACCGCTGCTCGACGGTGTCGGCGCGGCTGGTCAGGGCAATTGGCACGGTCGCGCCCATGACGATGCCGGCGGTCTCGGCATTGGCGAGGTAATCCAGATCCTTGACCAGAATATTGCCCGATACCAGATCTGGCACGATCAGGATATCGGCGTAGCCCGCCACATCCGACACGATGCCCTTGATCTTTGCGGCTTTCGGGGAGATCGCCAGATCCATCGCCAGCGGCCCGTCGACATCGGCGCCCGAGATTGTACCGCGATCCGCCATCTTGCAGACAGCGGCGGCAAAGATCGTCGACTCTATCTTTTCGTTGATGTTCTCGGATGCCGATAGCAGCGCCACCTTGGGCCGCTCGATCGCCAGTGCGTGGGCCAGATCTATGGCGTTGGCCGTGATGTCGCGCAACGTGCCCAGATCGGGCCGGATGTTGATCGCGGCATCGGACACGAACAGCAGCCGGTCGTAGCTGGACACATCCACGGCAAAGACATGGCTCATCCTGCGGCGGGTGCGCATCGCCTTTTCCGAGATGATTGCATGCATCAGGATGTTGGTTTTCACCGCGCCCTTCTTCAAACCTTCCACCTCCCCGCAGATCGCCAGTTCAACCGCCGTGCTTGCAGCGGCTTCGGGAGTGGCGGCCTCGATGATTTGGGTCTTGTCCAGTGCCAGCCCCTCGTCGGCGGCGATCTGCCGGATCTTTGCCTCGGGGCCGATCAGAACGGCCTCAATCAGGCCCCTTTGCTGGCTTTCGATTGCGCCGGTCAGGCTGGGTCCATCGACCGGATAGACTACGGCAACCCGTATCGCACCGGCGTCGCGCGCCAATTGCTCCAGGCGGTCCAGACGGTCGGGGCGCCAGGCTGATGGCGTGCTGGTGTTCGCGGTATCGTGCATATTCATTCTTCCTTTTGGTTCACGGTCAGTCAGCGCTGCAGGACGTAGCTGCCCGGCGCATCGGGCAAAGGCATGCCATCGCCGAGGCCCATTGTCGGCGATGTCGTTTCGCCGGTGGAGTGGCGGCGCAGCCACGTCACCAGTTCAGGCCACCACGATCCGTTCTGTAGCGGCGTCTGCGCGCGCCACTCTTCGGGTGGAACATAGTTGCTGTCATGCGGCGTCGTCGTGATCTGATAACTGCGCCCGGCATGGCCCGGTTCGCTGACGATGCCGGCGTTGTGGCCGCCGGAGGTCAGCACAAACGTTACGTCGGTATCCGTCAGCAGGTGCAGTTTGTACACCGATTGCCAAGGCGCAACATGATCGCCCGTTGTCGACACGCAGAACACCGGCGCCGAAATATCGGTGATCGCGACCGGTCTGCCGCCAACGTGATACTGGCCCTGTGACAGTTCGTTGTTCAGGTAAAAGCTGCGCAGATATTCGCTGTGCATCCGGTATGGCATCCGCGTCGCGTCCGCATTCCACGCCATCAGGTCGAACATCGGCTGCGGACGGCCCATCAGGTACTCGTGGACATAGCGCGACCATATCAGGTCGGTAGAGCGCAGCAACTGGAACGCACCGGCCATCTGCCTGGTATCCAGATAACCCTGATCGCGCATCAGATGCTCCAGATAGGAAACTGCGCTTTCGCTGATGAACAGTTGTAATTCGCCCGGCTCCTTGAAATCGACCTGCGTCGCCAGAAGCGAAACGGTTTTCAGCCGGTTATCATGATCACGCGCCATCTGGGCTGCCTTGGCTGACAGTAGCGTGCCGCCCAGACAATACCCGACCGCATGAACGGCGGTATCGGGTATGATGGCGGCGATGGACTCCAGCGCGTCGCTGACGGCATCCAGATAATCGCTCATTCCCAGATCGCGGTCCTGCGCGTCCGGATTGCGCCACGAGATCATGAAGACCGTGAAACCTTGCCCGACGAGATAGCGCACCAGAGAATTATGAGCCGACAGATCAAGGATATAATATTTCATGATCCACGCGGGGACGATCAGGATCGGCTCGGACACCGTGGTTTCGGTCTGGGGGGCGTACTGGATCAGTTCCATCAGACGCGAGCGATAGACGACCTTTCCGGGCGTCACGGCCACATCGCGGCCTGGCTGGAAATCCTCGGCGCCTGAAGGGGGCTGGCCAGCCATTGAGCCTTGCCAATCTTCAATCAGGTTATGCAAGCCGCGCACAAGATTCGCGCCTTCGTTCTCCATCGTGTGTGCGATCACTTCGGGGTTGGTAAAAAGCCCGTTGGAGGGTGACATCATGTCCAGTATTTGCCGCGTGATGAACGACACGACCTGTTCATCGCGGCGCGACATGCCGTCGATGTCGTTGGTGGCATTGTACCACCATTGCTGCGTCAGCAGGAAGTTCTGATAGATCAGATTGAACGGCCATTGCTGCCATTCGGCAGCATCGAACCGGCTATCAAGCGGTAGCGGCAGGATACATGGACCGGCGTTTCGCGAGCGTCTTGCACACATCGCCAGCCTTGTGGATTGGCGCATTGCCTTTTCCAGCAGTTCCATCTGTTTGCCCGGCGAAGAGGTCAGATGTATCCACCAGTTGAAGATGCTTGACGACACGCCAAACGGCGACACGCCCGATGTCAGATGGGCCAACTGCGCCTTGATCGCATGATCCAGCGTCTTTCCGCGATTGCTGCCGGGTTCGCAGCGTAGCGCCAGCTCCGGCGGCAATTGTTCTGCGTGCGGGGTGATCGGGGGTTCCGGCGGATCAGCAGGGCGCGGATCGCGGGTCACTTCGGGCGAGGGCCGGATCGGTGCGACATTGCCATTTTCCGGATCGGATTTCGTCTTTGACGTCGACATCGGTTTTTCCTTCATCGGTTCATGTCATGTGGAGGCTGCTGATCGAGTGTCCGGACGGCGCGCCGCAGAGTGTCGGCGCGGCTGCCGGAGGCATCAATCACCGCCCAATTCGCTGGTATGATCAAATTTGCGGCCTGCTTGCGCACCACTGATGCATCCGCGTCCGATGCATCGCCCCGGCGCGCGGTCACCCGGGCCTCAAGGATCGTGCCCGCCGCCGCCAGCCAGATGCCGGTGAAGGGCGCGCCAGTTTCCTCGGCCAGGCGGTCCAACGTGCCACGCGCGGCCCTGTCCAGCCAGGTGGCATCCATTACCACGGAGTGACCGGCAGACAGGGCCATACGCGCCTTGGTGCGCATGATATCATGGACACGTGCGCCCACCTCGGGCGTGTAAGCCGATTCTGGTAGCCGGGCGAGCGGGGCCAGGCCAAAGAGCGTCTTGCGCTCCACGTCGCTGCGCAGATGCACGGCCCCCGGCGCGGCACCGATCCGAGGGGCCAGCGCTGCGGCCAGGACCGATTTTCCCGTCCCCGACTGCCCGCCGATAGCGATCAATCGCGGCGGCGGCGGGGCCAGATAGGCCAGCGCTTCGGACAGATAGTCACGGGCTTGGGGCAGGTGATCGGCAACCTCTCCGCCAGCCCTGTCCGCCTGCACCGCGACCATCGCCCGGATCGCGGCGCGCAGGCTCTGGAACAGCGGCAGCAGGGACAGGGCGGCATAGTGGTCGGCGCAGTCCGCATGAAACAGGTAGGCGTTCAGAACCACGTTGGCCGATGGTCGCAGACCCTTGTGATCGAGATCCATCAGCAGGAATGCCAGATCATACAGCACATCGCAGGTGCCCAGTGTTTCATCGAACTCCAGCGCATCGAACAGCGTCGGCACCCCGCCCGTCAGGACGATGTTGCCCAAGTGCAGATCGCCGTGGCAGCGCCTGATATGCCCGGCCGCGCCGCGTGCATTCAACTGCGGCTGGGCGCGCCGCCAAGCGTGGTCGGTGGCCGTGCGATATCGTTCTATCTGCTTTTCGCCGAATACGTCCGTCATGTCGGCAAACGCGGTGTGAAGCTCGTCCAGAATGGCGGCAATCAGGGCCGCGCCGTCCATGTCCGGCCTTGTCGGCGCCTCGGCGTGGTACTGTGCGATCATCTTGCCCAGCGCCGCCGCCGTCCGGTCATCCAGCGCACCGCGCGCAGCCACCTGTCCCAACTCATCCGCCGCGTCAAAGCGGTACATCCGCAGCACCCATTCGACGACCTCGCCCGAGCCGCCCAGATGCAGCAGGCCGCCTGCATCGCGCGTGACGGCGATCAGATCGCGGTAAATCGACGGGGCGGAGGGCCGGTTCAACTCCAGCTCGCGCGATAGCATGTCATGCCGCTTTTGCAGGCTCGAAAAGTCGAGGTAGTCGTAACGGACGGCGCGCTTGATCTTGTAGGCATCGACGCGGCCCAGCAGAATAACCGCGCCATGCGTGCGCAGAGTTTCGGGCAGGGAGCCGTCTGCGACGTCGATCTGGCGGGACAGGAAGGCGATCACCTCTGCCTGGGATTGCTCGCTCATTCGGGCCCCCTGCTGTTGCACGTCCTCCCGTCTGACAGATGCGGCATCTGCCATGAGGGTCGCTGCCCAGTCTAAGGCATGTTCGGCGCCTCCGATTTGATGTCAGTTAAACTCTGCCCTCTGATCGGCGGATATCGGCGGTTTTCGGGGCTGTCGCGGAAACTGACCGGGGGAACCGGCAGGTGTTCACATCCGCTCGATGATCACGGCGATGCCTTGCCCGCCGCCGATGCACATGGTGGCAAGGCCATAGCGCCCGCCGGTGCGTTTCAGCTCGTAGAGCAGCTTGATCAGGATGATCGCGCCCGATGCGCCGATGGGGTGGCCCAACGCGATGGCGCCGCCGTTGGGATTCACCCGTGCCGGATCAAATCCCAGTTCCTGCGACACGGCGCAGGCCTGCGCGGCGAACGCCTCGTTGCTCTCGATCACGTCCAGATCGCCGACGCTCAGCCCTGCGCGCTCCAGCGCCTGTTTCGTGGCGGGAACCGGGCCCATGCCCATGATCTCGGGCGCGACGCCGCCCAGCCCGTAGGCCACGATCCGCGCCAGAGGTGCGGCGTCCTTTTTACGCGCCGTATCCTCGTCCATTAGCACCAGCGCGGCGGCGCCGTCGTTGATTCCGCTGGCATTGCCCGCCGTGACGCTGCCGTCCTTGGCAAAGGCGGGGCGCAGCCCACCCAATCGCTCGGCGGTGATGTCGGTGCGCACATGCTCGTCGGTGTCGAACGTCACTTCGTTGCGGCCCTGTTTGACAGTCAGCGGCAGGATCTGATCGGTGAACCGGCCCTCAGCGATGGCGTGCGCTGCGCGCTGGTGCGATTCCAGAGCAAAGGCATCCTGCGCCGCCCGGTCGATGCCATGCCGCTGCGCGATGTTCTCCGCCGTCACGCCCATATGGCCGTTGCCGAAGGGGTCCGTCAGCCCGCCGATCATCATGTCAATCGCGCGTGTGTCGCCCATCTTTTGCCCGTGCCGCGCCGAGGTCAGCAGATGTCCTGCGCGGCTCATGCTTTCGGCGCCGCCGGCCAGCGTGATACTGGCGTTGCCCAGCATGATCTGCTCGGCCGCCGTCACCACGGCCTGAAGCCCTGATCCGCACAGCCGGTTCAGCGTCAGCGCGGGCGCTGTTTCCGGCACCCCGGCGCGGATGGCGACGACGCGGCTGATATACATATCCTCGGGCAAGGTGTGCATGACATTGCCCAAGACGGTCTGCTGCACCTCGGAGGCGTCTATCCCGGCGCGGGAAATCGCTTCGGTACTGACAAATGCGCCTAGATCGCAAGGGGACATGCCCGAAAGCGATCCTGAAAAGGTGCCGATGGCGGTGCGCACGCCCGAGGCGATGACGACAGATCTGGTCATGGAGGACTCCTTTGCGACTGGGCCTCACGATACCGCGCGGGTCGATGCCGGTCTACCGCTCGCTGTCACCTGCGATGACAATCCGGGTTTGCCACGCGTCGCAGCGCGCCTGCAGGTCGGGATGCAGGGTGCGGTCCGTAAAGAAGGTGTCCATTTCGCCCAGCGCGGCGATCCGGGCCGGGGCCGAGCGCTTGAACTTGCTGTGCTCGGCCACCAGTATCCGGCGGCGCGATCGCGACAGGATGGCCTGACTGACCGCGACTTCCTGCACGTCGAAATCCAGAATGTCGCCATCAATATCAATGGCCGAACATCCGATGATGCCGATGTCGAATTTGAACTGGCGGATCGACGCCTTGGTGATGTCGCCGATCAGGCCGCCGTCGGATTGGCGCAGCGACCCGCCGGTGACGATGACTTCGCAGTCGCGGTTCCGCGCCAGTATATTGGCCACATTCATGTTGTTGGTCACGACCAGCAGGTTACGGTGGTGTATCAGCTCGGCTGCGACGGCCTCGGTACTGGTGCCGATGTTCAGAAAAATGGCGCTGGATTCGGGTATTTGGGCGGCGCAGGCGCGGGCAATCGCGGCCTTGCCTTCGGCGTTTATGCGGCGGCGCTCCTCGTAGCCGATATTGGTGGTGCCCGACGGCAGGACAGCGCCGCCATGCACACGCTCGAGCCGGCCCGAATCGGCCAGATCCGACAGATCGCGCCTGATGGTCTGCAGGGTAACGCCGAAATGCTCGGCCAGATGCTCGACCGTGACCTTGCCGTCGCGGCGGGCGATTTCGAGGATCTCGGGGTATCGGATGGTCTGCGACATGAAGGTTTCCGGATGGCTGCGGGATGTGCGTCAATCTTCGCTTTTAGCAAAGTTTGTTCGAAAAGGCGCGAAAATTTGCGACTCTAGAGGGCCGGGCGGCCCCATTTGCCTTTGACATAGTGAGAAGGTTTGTCAAAAAGCGAACAGAAGCGAAAGTAGTCACTGTTCTTTTTGTCGCGGTTTGTTACGATGCAGATCTGAAACATGGATATTTGGAGGATCTGAGTGAAAGGGTCCGTGGACGTTTGCGATCTGCTGGTGATCGGCGGCGGCATCAATGGCTGCGGCGTTGCGCGCGATGCCGCGGGCCGGGGTCTGTCGGTCACGCTGGCCGAAATGTCCGATCTGGCGTCGGCCACCTCATCCTCGTCAACCAAGTTATTCCACGGCGGCCTGCGCTACCTGGAATATTTCGAATTCCGCCTTGTTCGCGAAAGCCTGATCGAGCGCGAGACATTGCTGCGCGCGATGCCGCATATCGCGTGGCCGATGCGCTTTGTGCTGCCCTATCACAAGGACATGCGATTCGAGGGCGATACGCCCGCTTCCAAACTGCTGAACATCTTCATGCCGTGGATGCGCGGCCGCCGTCCGGCCTGGCTGATCCGGCTGGGACTGTTTCTTTATGACAATCTGGGCGGGAGGAAGATCCTGCCCGGTACCACGACGGTCGATCTGACCACCGCCCCCGAGGGGCACCCGCTACAGGACCGTTTCACCAAGGCGTATGAATATTCCGATTGCTGGGTCGAGGATTCGCGCCTGGTGGTGCTGAACGCCCGCGACGCCGAGGCGCGTGGCGCGCGGATCCTGACGCGCACACAGGTCATGGCGGCCGAGCAAAAGGACGGCATCTGGCACGTCACGCTCAAGGATATCACCACGGATGAGACGCAGATCGTGCGCGCCCGTGTGCTGGTAAATGCGGGTGGCCCGTGGGTGGGCGACGTGGTCCGCCATGCAATCCATACGAACAGCAAGGACAGCGTGCGTCTGGTGCGCGGCAGCCATATAGTCACCAGGCGCCTCTTTGATCACGGCAAATGCTACTTCTTTCAGGGCACCGACGGGCGCATCATGTTCGCGATCCCCTACGAGACCGATTTTACGCTGATCGGCACCACGGATCAGGAACATGACGATCCCGACACCCCGCCAGTCTGTACGCCGCAGGAACAGGCCTACATGATCGATTTCGTGAATGCCTATCTGAAAGACCCGATATCGGTCGAGGATATCGTCTGGACCTATTCAGGCGTCCGCCCGCTTCATGACGACGGGTCAACGTCGGCCACGGCGGCAACGCGGGACTATACGTTGAAGGTGGACCGGTCCGCTGGCGCGCCGCTGATCAACATCTTTGGCGGCAAGATCACGACGTACCGGCGTCTGGCCGAGGGCGTCATGGATCTGGTCGGCAAGGAAATGGATGGCCTGTCGGCCGACTGGACCGCCGGCATTCCACTGCCCGGCGGCGATTTCTCCGTGGATGGTGTGGATGATGAAATCGCTGACCTTGAGCGGGAGTATCCATTCCTGACGACCGCATGGGCGCGCCGTTTGATCCGCGCCTACGGCACCGACGCGCCGCGCGTTCTGAACGGTGCAACCAGCGCCGATAGCCTGGGGCAGGATTTTGGTGCTACGCTGACCGCGACCGAGGTGGATTGGCTGATGGACCGCGAATATGCGCGCACCGCCGAGGACGTGCTGTGGCGCCGGTCCAAGCTGGGGTTGCGCCTGAACCAGGAGCAGGCGGAAACGCTGGGCAATTACATGCGCGCCCGCGATACTGGACGTGGTTCTGCTGCTGCCGAATGATATTGGGAGGCACCCGTGACGCTGAAACTTGACAAGGTGACGTACCGGGTCGGCGGCCAGATGTTCATTCATGACACCACGCTGACGCTGGAGCCGGGCACGATGAACGTGCTGCTGGGGCCGACTCTGTCGGGCAAGACGTCGCTGATGCGTCTGATGGCGGGGCTGGACCAGCCGACCCGTGGCCGTATCCTCTGGAACGGTGAGGACGTGACCGGCCAGCGCGTGCAGGACCGCAAGATCGCGATGGTCTACCAGCAATTCATCAATTATCCGTCGATGAGCGTTTACGATAATATTGCGTCGCCCATGCGGCTGACGGGCGTGGAAAAGGCCGAGGTCGACCGGCGCGTGCGCGAGACCGCCGACCTGATGCAGCTGGGCCCGTTTCTGGACCGCAAGCCGCTGGAATTGTCGGGCGGGCAGCAACAGCGCTGTGCGCTGGCACGGGCGCTGGTGAAAAACGCCGGGCTGGTGCTGCTGGACGAGCCGCTGGCGAATCTCGACTACAAGCTGCGCGAGGAATTGCGCGCCGAAATCCCCCGCATCTTCGAGGCGTCAGGCTCGATCTTTGTCTACGCCACGACCGAACCTGAAGAGGCGCTGCTGCTGGGCGGCCATTGCGCCACTCTATGGGAGGGGCGCGTGACGCAGTTCGGCCCTACCGCCGAGGTCTATCGCAAGCCGCGCGACGCCACGACGGCGCGGGTATTCTCGGACCCGCCGATGAACTTTCTCACGCTCGAAAAGCGGGGCGGCAGGATGCGCTACGGTGACAGTGATTTTGCGGCGGGCGCGCTGGGCGCTGGGCTGGCCGATGGGCGCTATCTGGCCGGATTTCGCCCCAACCATTTGAGGCTGGAGCCGTCCGAGGGAGCGATCCGTTTCGAAACCATGCTGAACGTGACGGAAATCACCGGCTCGGAAACCTTCGTGCATCTACATCACGGCACCCAGCGATGGGTCGGACTGATCCACGGGCTGCGCGATCTGACACCCGGTCAGGCGCTGCCGGTCTATCTGGACCCCAGCCGCGTTTACCTTTTTGCCGAGGACGGCGCACTGGTCGCGCCCGCCTCCTATGCGGAGGCGGCCTGATGGCGAAAATCACGCTTGAAAATCTGGCGCATTCCTATCTGCCGAACCCGGTCACGGAGGATGATTTCGCGCTCAAGGAGCTGAACCACGACTGGGCCGACGGCGAGGCGTATGCCCTGCTGGGCGCGTCAGGCTGCGGAAAATCCACGCTGCTGAACATCATATCCGGCCTGCTGATCCCGTCTCAGGGAAAGGTGCTGTTTGACGGGCGCGACGTGACCACAGCGCCGACGGCGGATCGCAATATCGCGCAGGTGTTCCAGTTTCCGGTCGTCTACGACACGATGACCGTCGAGGGTAATCTGGCCTTTCCGCTGAAAAACCGCGGCATGGATGCCGGCGAGATCGCGCGCCGGGTTCAACGGGTCGCCGCGATGATCGGCATGGAGGATCAGTTGCATCGCAAGGCGCGCGGCCTGACGGCGGATGCCAAGCAGAAGATTTCGCTAGGTCGCGGCATGGTGCGCGAGGATGTCAACGCGCTGCTGTTCGACGAGCCGCTGACGGTGATCGACCCCCAAATGAAATGGGAACTGCGCACGCAGCTGAAAAAACTTCACCGCGATTTCGGGCATACGATGATCTATGTCACCCACGACCAGACCGAGGCGTTGACATTCGCCGACAAGGTCGTCGTCATGCATGATGGACGCGTGGTGCAGATCGGCACGCCGCAGGAACTGTTCGAGCGGCCCGCGCATACGTTCGTGGGCTACTTCATCGGCTCGCCCGGCATGAACCTGTTCGATGCCCAGATCGACGGCACTCGCGCGTACATTGCCGAGACATCCATCGACCTTGGCGCACATTATTCAGCGACAGGTCGCACTCAGATCGGCGTGCGGCCCGAATTTATCCGCCTGACCAGCGGCGGTGACGGCATCCCCGCGCAATTGCGCCGGATCGAGGATGTCGGGCGGCACAAGATCGTCCGGCTTGACGTTGCCGGTAGCGAGGTCAGTGTGATCGCAGGCGAAGGCGACGCGATTCCGGCAGGCACCGACCGCATCAGCTTTGCCCCCGAGGGGATCAACGTCTACTCGGACGACTGGCGCGTTGCGCCGCAAGGGGAGGGCGCCGCATGAACAAGACCGTCAACCAGAAGGCATGGTTTCTGATCGTGCCGGTCCTGGCACTCGTGGCGTTTTCGGCGGTGATCCCGCTGATGACGGTGGTCAATTATTCGGTGCAGGACACGTTCGGCAACAACCAGTTTTTCTGGGCGGGCCTCGATTGGTTCAAGGAAATGCTGCATTCGGATCGCATGTGGAATGCGCTGGGCAGACAGTTGATGTTCTCGGGCATCATTCTGGCGATCGAGATTCCTTTGGGCATCTATGTGGCGCTGAATATGCCCAAATCCGGCTTCTGGTCGTCGTTCTGCCTTGTGCTGATGTCGCTGCCATTGCTGATCCCGTGGAACGTGGTCGGCACCATCTGGCAGATATTTGGCCGGGTGGATATCGGCCTGCTGGGCTATACGCTGGACGCGCTGGGCATCGACTACAATTACACGCAGAACAGTTTTCATGCCTGGGTGACGGTGATCGTGATGGATGTCTGGCACTGGACATCGCTGGTGGCGCTGCTGGCCTTTGCCGGGCTGCGGTCCATTCCTGACGCCTATTATCAGGCAGCCAAGATCGATCAGGCCAGCCGCTGGGCCGTGTTTCGCTATATCGAGCTGCCCAAGATGGCGGGCGTGCTGATGATCGCGATCCTCTTGCGCTTCATGGACAGCTTCATGATCTATACCGAGCCTTTTGTCGTCACCGGCGGCGGGCCGGGCAATGCGACGACGTTCCTCAGCATTGATCTGGTGAAAATGGCGCTGGGCCAGTTTGATCTGGGGCCGGCGGCGGCGTTCAGCCTGATGTATTTCCTTGTCATCCTTGTGATTTCCTACGTGTTCTACACGGTGATGACGACGCTGGACAAAAGGGAGGGCAACTGATGACTGATACCGCCACCCCGGCCCTCGCAGGCGAAGGCGACATGACGATTGAGAAGCCGCGCCGCGCCGCGCGGCGATACCGCCCCTCCGGGTCGGCCATCGTCATGGCGCTGTATCTGCTGTTTCTGATGCTGCCGATCTACTGGCTGCTGAACATGAGCCTGAAGACGAACAACGAGATCCTCGGCTCCTTCTCGCTGTGGCCGCGCGACCTGACGCTGGCGAATTACGCCAAGATCCTGACCGATCCCAGCTGGTACATGGGTTATGTCAATTCGCTGATCTATGTTGTGATGAACACGGTCATCAGCCTCGCCGTGGCGCTGCCTGCTGCATATGCGTTCAGCCGCTACAGCTTCATGGGGGACAAGCATCTGTTCTTCTGGCTGCTGACCAACCGGATGGCGCCGCCTGCGGTGTTCGCGCTGCCGTTCTTTCAGCTTTATTCCTCGATTGGCCTGTTCGACACGCATATCGCCGTGGCGCTGGCGCATTGCCTGTTCAACGTGCCGCTGGCGGTCTGGATATTGGAGGGCTTCATGCGCGGCGTGCCCAAGGAAATCGACGAGACCGCCTATATCGACGGCTATTCCTTCCCGGCCTTCTTCATCAAGATTTTCACGCCGCTGATCGCGTCCGGCATCGGCGTCGCCGCGTTCTTCTGCTTCATGTTCTCATGGGTCGAGCTCTTGCTGTCGCGCACGCTGACCTCGGTGGACGCGAAACCCATCGCCGCCACGATGACGCGCACGGTGGGCGCGGCCGGCGTCGACTGGGGCGTGCTGGCGGCGGCGGGGGTGCTGACGATTCTGCCGGGCGCACTCGTGATCTATTTTGTCCGCAACTACATAGCCAAGGGCTTTGCCCTGGGGAGGGTATGATGGACTGGACAGCACTGTCATCGGCAATTGTAGGAGGTGCTATCGTTCTGGCCACTCAAGTAGCTCTCCGTATCTTTGAAGAGTGGCCTAAAATACGTTTGGAAAAAAAGCGCAAGAAGCTTCTACAAAAGATGCTTCAGCCGGAGAACATGCCTCTGAACAAGAATAGTGGACGTCCTGCTTCATGGCGCACATTCCAAAATTTACGGGACGTAATTGGTGCAGATGATGAAACTGCTAAGCGCTTGTTGATTGAAATAGGCGCCCGCCGCGCCACAAAAGGTAAAGATGTCTGGGCTTTGGAAATCCACAAGCCACTTAGTCGAGCAATGGACGATGACGACAGCCTAGAAACGGAGAATGACAATGCTTGACTGGATGGCATGGACATGGCCCACCGCGACCTTTTTTCTGGTCATCGCGGCTCTGCTGCTGACCTTCACGATCCTTGCGGTCAAATTCCCCGAAACCCCGCGCACCGGTATCCTGCGGATCGAGACGACGCGCGGTGACCGGTTGTTCATCACGCTGCTGGGGTCGGCGTTTATCAATCTTGCGTGGCTGGGTCTTGGCCTTGGCCCGCAATACTTCGCTTTGCTGGTGTGCCTTGTCTACGCTGCGGCGGTGTTCCGCTGGGTCTGACGGGGCGCGCCTGCAAAATTTCGTTCAATAAGGGAGGAAACCAAATGAACGTCCTGCTGAAATCATCCACCGCGCTGGGGCTTGTCCTCGGGCTGGGGACCGCACCGGCCATGGCCGATATGGAGGCGGCCAAGACATTCCTCGACGAGGAAATTGGCGATATCACAACCCTGCCGCGCGCCGATCAAGAGGCGGAGATGCAGTGGTTCGTCGACGCCGCCCAGCCGTTCGCAGGCATGGAAATCAACGTCGTGTCGGAGACCATCACCACGCATGAATATGAATCGCAGGTTCTGGCGCCCGCGTTCACCGCGATCACCGGCATCAAGGTCACGCATGACCTGATCGGCGAAGGCGATGTCGTCGAAAAGCTGCAAACCCAGATGCAGTCGGGTGAGAACATCTATGACGCCTATGTCAACGATTCGGACCTGATCGGCACCCATATCCGCTATGGGCAGGTGCGCAACCTGACCGACTGGATGGCGGGTGAGGGCGCGGACGTCACGTCGCCCACGCTGGATCTGGACGACTTCATCGGCACGCAGTTCACCACCTCGCCCGATGGCAAGCTGTACCAACTGCCCGATCAGCAGTTCGCGAACCTCTACTGGTTCCGCTACGATTGGTTCAACGATCCCCAGAACATGGCCGATTTCAAGGAAAAATACGGCTATGATCTGGGCGTTCCGGTCAACTGGTCGGCGTATGAGGATATCGCCGAATTCTTCACCGGCCGCACCATCGACGGTGTCGAGGTCTATGGCAACATGGACTACGGCAAGAAGGATCCGTCACTGGGCTGGCGCTACACCGACGCATGGATGTCCATGGCCGGAATGGGCGACAAGGGCGAACCGAACGGCCTGCCCGTCGATGAATGGGGCATCCGCGTGAACGAAAATTCGCAGCCCGTCGGCGCCTGCATGGCCCGCGGCGGCGCGACCAACTCGCCCGCGGCGGTCTATGCCGTGGACAAGGCGATAAAGTGGCTTCAGGACTACGCGCCGCCCGCCGCTGCCGGCATGACCTTCTCCGAGGCCGGCCCGGTCCCGGCGCAGGGCAACATCGCGCAGCAGATGTTCATGTACACCACATTTGTCGCGCCGCTGGTCGCGTCCGATGCGGTGATGAACGAGGACGGCACGCCGAAATGGCGCCTCGCCCCGTCGCCGCATGGCGTCTATTGGGAGGACGGCATGAAGGTCGGCTATCAGGACGTGGGATCCTGGACGCTGATGAAATCCACGCCCGAGGATCGCGCCAAGGCTGCGTGGCTCTATGCGCAATTCGTCACCTCGAAAACCGTGGACGTGAAGAAGGCCGACGTCGGCCTGACCTTCATCCGCGAATCCACCATCCAGTCCGACCACTTCACCCAGCGCAAGGACAAGCTGGGGGGCCTCGTGGAATTCTACCGCTCGCCCGACCGCGTGCGGTGGTCGCCTACCGGCACCAACGTGCCCGATTATCCCAAGCTGGCACAGCTGTGGTGGCAGAACATCGGCGACGCCATGTCCGGCGCCAAAACCTCGCAGGCGGCGCTGGACCAGCTCTGCGCCGATATGGAGAAGGTGATGGAGCGGCTTGAGCGTGCAGGCGTCCAGGGCGAACTGGGCCCGGTCCTGAATGAGGAGCGGGATGCGTCCTACTGGCTGGAGCAGCCCGGCGCGCCGAAGGCGAAGCTGGAGAATGAGGACGAAGAGCCACAAACCATCGGCTATGACGAACTGGTCAGTTCCTGGAACCAGTAAGCGATGCGAAACCGGGGCGCGCCATGCGTGCGCCCCGGCCCCTCATTCCAATCCCGAGCCACCATGACCTATATTCTGGCGATCGACCAAGGCACGACCTCCAGCCGCGCCATACTGTTCGACGATAAGCTGAGCATAAGCGCCATCGCGCAGGAGGAGTTCCCCCAGCACTACCCGCAATCGGGCTGGGTCGAACATGACGTGTCCGATCTGTGGTCGACCGTCGCGGGCACCTGCCGCGAAGTGATCGAGCGCGCCGGTAAATCCTCTGCGGACATTGCCGCCATCGGTATTACCAACCAGCGCGAAACGACAGTGGTCTGGGATCGCAAGACCGGCCGGCCCGTCCATAACGCCATCGTCTGGCAGGACCGGCGCACCGCCGAAACGTGCACCGCCCTGCGCGATGCGGGGCACGAGGACATGTTCACGTCCCGGACGGGCCTGCTGCTGGATCCCTATTTTTCGGGCACGAAACTGAAGTGGATACTGGACCATGTAAGTGGCGCTCGCGAAAAGGCACGGCGCGGCGATCTGCTGTTCGGCACGGTTGACTGCTTCTTGATCTGGAAGCTGACGGGCGGTACGTCGCATGTGACCGATGCAACGAACGCGGCGCGCACGTTGCTCTATGACATTCGCAAGGGGCGGTGGAGCCGGACGATCTGCGATCTGCTCGACATTCCCATGGAGATGTTGCCTGAAGTCCATGATTGCTCCCATGATTTCGGCACGACGCGCAGCGATCTGTTCGGACGCGCCATCCCGATTTGCGGCGTTGCCGGCGATCAGCAGGCGGCGACGATCGGGCAGGCGTGCTTCAAACCCGGTATGCTGAAATCCACCTACGGCACAGGCTGTTTCGCGCTGCTGAATACGGGCGATACGCCAGTCTGGTCGCAGAACCGGCTGCTGACAACCATTGCTTATCAGATGAACGGCACCCCAACCTACGCGCTCGAAGGCTCGATCTTTGTCGCCGGCGCCGTGGTGCAATGGCTGCGCGATGGGCTGAAGATGATCCGCACTGCGAATGAGACACAGCCGCTGGCCGAGGCCGCTGATCCGGGGCAAAACGTTGTGCTGGTGCCCGCGTTCACCGGTCTTGGCGCACCTTACTGGAACGCCGAATGTCGCGGTGCGATATTTGGCCTGTCGCGCAATACCGGCCCAGCCGAGTTCGCCCGCGCGGCGCTGGAATCGGTCGGCTATCAGACGCGCGATCTGCTGGATGCGATGACGCTGGACTGGGCGCAGGCCGCCGACGGCTCGCCAGATGCCGCCACGCTCAGGGTGGACGGCGGGATGAGTGCGTCGGACTGGACGATGCAATTCCTGTCCGACATCATCGGCGCCGAGGTTGACCGCCCCGCCACGTTGGAAACCACGGCGAGGGGCGCTGCGTGGCTGGCGGGCGAACGGGCAGGGATCTACCCGGGCCAGCAGGAGTTCTCGGAAATGTGGGCGCTGGAGCAGAAGTTCACGCCGCTCATGTCGCCGGAAACGCGCGAGGCAAAATATGGCGCATGGCGCCGGGCCGTTGAGGCAGCGCAGGTTTTTTGAAAGCATGTGGCAGATCATGCAGGGCCGCACTGTTTCTTTGCGCGTGATTATGTTAGCGCTAGCCTGTGCCGCAACGACACCCATCGGACACTATAGGGGGACGACGACATGGCCTTGAATCCGGTTCTGGAGCGCGTGACAGACGACATCATCGCCCGCAGCGCGCAGACGCGTGGTGCGTATCTGGCAGGGATGGAGGCCGCTCGCTCCAAGGGACCGGCCCGCGCGCATCTGTCCTGCAGCGGGCAGGCGCATGCCTATGCAGCGGCGGATGATGGCGACAAGGCCGCGCTGGCCACCACCAGCGCGGGCAATCTGGGCATCGTCACCGCCTATAACGACATGCTGTCGGCGCATCAGCCGTTCAACCGCTTCCCCGAGCTGATCCGCGACGCGGTGCGCAAGGCGGGCGGCACCGCGCAGGTCGCGGGCGGCGTGCCTGCCATGTGCGACGGCGTCACCCAGGGCGAGGCGGGCATGGAACTGAGCCTGTTTTCGCGGGACGTGATTGCGCTGGCCGCCGCTGTCGCGCTGAGCCATAACACGTTCGACGCCGCCGTATACTTGGGCGTGTGCGACAAGATCGTGCCGGGCCTCGTGATTGCCGCGCAGGCTTTTGGGCATCTGCCGGCCGTGTTCCTGCCTGCCGGGCCGATGACCAGCGGCCTGCCAAATGATGAGAAGGCGCAGGCGCGCCAGCGGTTCGCCACCGGCGAGGCCACGCGCGCCGAATTGATGCAGGCCGAAATGGCCTCCTATCACGGTCCCGGCACCTGCACATTCTACGGCACTGCCAACACCAACCAGATGCTGATGGAATTCATGGGCCTGCACCTGCCGGGTGCCAGTTTCGTCAATCCGAACACCGATCTGCGCGATGCGCTGACCCGCGAAGGGGCGCGGCGTGCATTGGCGCTGAGCGCGCAGGGGAACAATTACACCCCGGTCTGCAAGATTCTGGACGAGCGGGCCTTTGTGAACGGCATCGTCGGGCTGAACGCGACGGGCGGGTCGACCAACCTGCTGATCCACCTCATCGCAATGGCGCGCGCCGGGGGCATTATCCTTGATTGGCAGGATTTTTCGGCGCTGTCGGACATCACGCCGCTGTTGGCGCGCATCTATCCCAACGGTCTGGCCGATGTGAACCATTTCCACGCTGCCGGGGGTCTGGGTTACATGATCGGCAACCTGCTGGAGAATGGCTTGCTGCATCCCGATACTGCCACCGTCGGCGGCGATGGTCTGAACGCCTATTGCCAAGAGCCGCGATTGCAGGACGGTGATCTGGTCTGGCAGGACGGCGCCAGGCAAAGCCTGAACGACAAGATCCTGCGCCCGGCGACCGATCCATTCCAGCGCTCCGGCGGCCTGGTGCGCCTCAGTGGATCGCTGGGAACGGCGGTGATGAAGATTTCTGCAGTCGCGCCTGAGCATCGCATTGTCGAGGCGCCCGTGCGGGTGTTCGATGACCAAGACGCGGTGAAGACCGCGTTCAAGGCGGGCGAGCTGACCGGCGATGTTATCGTCGTCGTCCGCTTTCAGGGACCAAAGGCGAACGGCATGCCCGAATTGCACAGCCTGACGCCGCTGCTGTCGATCCTTCAGGGGCGCGGGCAGAAGGTGGCTTTGGTCACCGATGGCCGTATGTCTGGCGCTTCGGGCAAGGTACCCGCCGCGATCCATGTGTGCCCCGAGGCAATGGATGGAGGCGCTATTGCAAAGCTGCGCGATGGCGACGTCCTGCGAATTGATCCCGAGGCTGGCACGCTGGAGATCCTCACGGACGGTGTACTGGATCGGCCCGCCACCACAGCGGACCTCAAAGCCAATCAATTTGGCGTCGGGCGCGAGCTGTTCGCATCCTTCCGCAAAAACGTGGGATCAGCCGAAACCGGCGCAACGATTTTCGGAGACTGACCCATGCCCATAACCGCCCAAGATGCCAGCAGGCAGACCCGCGAGATCTGCGCATTGGCGCCCGTCATTCCCGTCCTCGTCATCCATGACGCCGCCGACGCGCGTCCGCTGGCAGAGGCGCTGATAGCGGGCGGGCTGCCCGCGCTCGAGGTGACGCTGCGCACCCCCGCCGCGCTGGATGCAATCCGCGCGATGGCCGAGCTGCCCGGCGGCCATGTCGGCGCCGGCACACTGATCACGCCCGAAGACGTGCGCGCGGCCAAGGCGGCAGGTGCGC
>JBLWYG010000007.1:0-90548 GCA_048267045.1 Roseovarius sp.
CGGGCGGTCGAGCTCCGCCTGGGCAAAATATGCGGACGCTTTGCGAAGGATCTCGTTGGCCTGTTTTAACTCGCGGTTCTCGCGTTCAAGGGCCTTCATCTTCTCGGCTTGACCGCAATGCCCGTGCGCTGTGGCACCAATACCGGCGATACCGCAGGTGAGTTATCGGGGTCGCCGGTGTTCGATGCGGTCGGCGCTCTTGTCGGGGTGCGTCACCTCGGCTTTATGGACGAGACCGAAGGCATCTGGACCGAGAACCGCAGCACACAGGCGAACTGATCGGGGAATGGTGGACAGCGTGCTGTTCGCCACCGGAGGAGACGGTTCAGCCCCCGCGCCTAGGAGGCCGCGTAAACGGCGTCCAAATTGCCGATACGGCGATCAAACCTGCCGCCGAGATCTGCGGACTATTTTGCCTTTGCCAGAGTCGCTAAAATCTCTTGGGCAAGGGCCGCAATTTCGATCGCCGCCGGTCCCTTTGGCGCTGCATCCTGCACCCCCTGCCCGCGGCCCAACGTCTCGGCGTAGAGTATTCTGTTGGCCAGATTGGTCTCGGCCAATGCCGCGTCGACCTTGGCGGCCTCATCAGCAATTTCCACGCCCAGCCTGGTCCCGGCCCGTGTCCGGTTCAACACCAGCATCGCCGGAGTGTCAGCCCGGCGCGCGAGGTCAAGCACGCTTTCCGTCGCCCACAGGTCAACATGACTGGTGGCAACGGGAACCAGCACAAGGTCCGCCTTGCGCAGCGCCGGCCTCAGATCGCTGTCTGCCTTGGGCGGCGTGTCCACCAGAACGAAATCATAGGCGCCCGCAAGTTTGCCGGCCTCATAATCGACACCCCATGCCGACGAGGTGGAAAATTCCATCCCCGGATCGGACAACAGCTCTCGGCGGGCCATGAACCATCGCCCAAGGCTGCCTTGGGGATCCGTGTCGATCAGCGCGACCTTGTGGCCTCGTGCCGCAAGCTCGACGGCCAGATTGACGGTCAGCGTGGTCTTGCCGCTGCCACCCTTCTGCTGGGCAACTGTGATTACGGTGCCGGTCATGCGTATCCTCGCCAAGCAGTGCTGAAATGAGACGTCACACAGACTGCCGCAAATAGCACTAGCTTACCGCCGTGACGGGTGAAAGCCAAAACCAAGGACGCGCGGCGTTTCGCCCAATTCGGTAAAATTGAGGTCATGCGCCACATCCTGCCCTGCGGCGGCGGCAAGGCTGACGGCCGGATGGCGCTGCTTTTATCGTGGATGCGGGGTTGCCATGGCGGTTGGGGACGCAGCGCTCCAAAAATGCTCGGACAATGACGCAGGTTGTGCGTATCCTTGAGACGACCGACCGAATGTTGTTTGATGATACACAGGCGGTTGAACATTCCGCACTGGTTCAATCCGGCGCAGTTACAAAGGAGCCAGCCCGATGCCCCCGCCTTCGCGTCGTCAGTTGCCGGACGTCCGGGGCAGTGAACGGCCCCCTGCCCGCCGTGACCAAAAGCGGTGCCGCGATGTCGCCTCGGGTTGAAGTCCTCCCACGGCCAACAAAAGGATACGAGTATGGAACTTAAAGACGAGATCGTCATCAAAGCCCCGCGAGACGAAGTTTACGCGGCCTTGAATGACCCTGAAATCCTCAGGGACTGCATCCCCGGTTGCGAGGAACTCACAAAAAAATCAGACACCGAACTAGAGGCCAAGGTGGTTCTCAAGATCGGCCCGGTCAAGGCCAGGTTCAACGGAAATGTCACGCTCAGCCCGGATGCCCCGCCCGAGCGCTTTTCGCTGAGCGGTCAGGGCAGCGGCGGTGTCGCCGGGTTCGCCAAGGGCGGCGCCGAAGTAGAGCTTGAAGAGCACGCCGAGGGAACGCTGCTGCGCTACAATGCCAAGGCCGAGATCGGTGGCAAGATTGCACAACTGGGCAATCGATTGGTCGAAAGCACGGCCAGGAAGCTCTCGGCGAAGTTCTTCGACAGTTTTGCAGACCGCGTCGAAAGCGATGATACCGTCTGATCCAGGGCATCATCCGGACGACGCAGGCCGCCCCCATCTGGCACGTGGCGGCATGGCTGATACACCGCACCGGATGTCCCTGCATGCGCAGAAAACTCCGATGCGATCGGCGTGACCCTACTCTGGGCCGGCGGCCAGATTCAGCGTCCTTAGCCCGGCTTGACCCGCGCAGCGCAGACTGTGCCCGTCAGGCAGACAACTCGTCGTAGCATTCAAGTGCCTTGGCCGCATACATCATTGCCGGGCCGCCCCCCATCTGCATCGACATTGCCAACACATCGCTCACTTCCTGCCGCGAAGCACCCGCCTTGACCAACGCTTCGACATGCAACGTGATGCAGGGTTCGCACCGAATGGCGACCGAGATTCCAAGCGCCACGAATTCCTTTGCCTTGAAATCCAGCGTACCGCCATCCTTGACGGTCTTGCCCATGGCGTTGAAGGCTCGGACGGTTTCGGGAATGGCCCCATTCAAGTTGCGAATTCCGTTGCGGGTCTCGTCCAGTTTGTTTTTCCAAGTCATGTTTATACTCATTCGGGGGAAATCTGAACTCTGCCTACGCACCACGCGCGCTGCGCGCCTTGATCCTCATCAAGATCGGCGCCTGTTTTTGCCGGCGTCCCGTTAAATCGCACTGACCGTAAAGTGGATGTCGTGAGCAGGCGCATTGCGCGCGTCCAGGCGTCTCATGATCGTTGCTTGGCAGCCGGACACGAAACCGCTGCGTTGTTCTGTCGCAAGTTGCCGTAATTGATTTTGAACTGAACCTGTTTATAATTCTTGGCAAGAACGCGACATATCAAACGATTGTTCAGCGATCTT
The DNA here is from genome assembly GCA_048267045.1 of Roseovarius sp. GTDB lineage: Bacteria > Pseudomonadota > Alphaproteobacteria > Rhodobacterales > Rhodobacteraceae > Roseovarius. Next base: position 2,830 of record JBLWYG010000007.1, read on the forward strand.
GGCTGCGATCCACGTTGTCAGAACGGGATCGCCCACGGACACCAGTGGAAAATCAGCCGCTGGACTTCTGTCCGCTACGCCCATCTGGAAAATTGGCAGAAATGCCTTCCAGTTGAATTCCGGATGGTGACGCATGTCATGGGTCATCACGAACACTGAAAATAACCACCACTAGCTGCAGTTTAAACAACGATGAGGCTCATGAGGATCAGTCCCAGTTATATTTTTATCATTGGCGCCCCGAAGTCCGGTACAACCAGTCTTGCCGCGCGCCTGGGCAAGTCAGAACATGTCTGCCTTGTGCAGGGAAACGAAGACTGAGTTGAACCAGTTGCGCAAATTGCTCGCAGACGAAATCGCCGCTTGTGAAGCGGATCCTGCCATCCCAACCGATCACTGGCACGTGGCGCGCGGCGACGAGCCCCGGCATGGGGACACTGCGGATTCTGCTGTTGGCGCGGATGTGCGGCTATGATGGTACAAGGCTGAGGGTAAAAAGGTCACAACATGCCCCCGTACCCGTCACGAGATTGTAAGGCCCTGAAGTGCAGACATAGCGTCGGCCGAAGGCCTCATATCGGTGGCCATGGGCCATCGAAGGCGTCGCACGGGCCGACGCCAGAACCGCGCATAGCCGACCGGCGGTTGCCCCTGCCGAGGGACACAAAAACCCTCGGCAAGTGCGATGTCATGGATCAGGCTTCGCTCGCACCCAGTGTGCCGATCTTCAGTTCGACGGTCGTTTCAGCGCCACGGCGCAGGATCTGCAACGCGACTTCCGCGTCTGGTGCTGTTTCTGCGACGGCGCGAGTCAGATCGCGCAGTTCCGATATGTCTTCGCCATTGAAGGACAGAATGATGTCGCCCGACTGGAGTCCTGCGGTCTCGGCGGGACTGTCGGCTGACACGACTTCCACCACGGCGCCACGAGGGCCATCATAGCCAAGGACTGAAGCTACTTCATCAGACATGGGCTTGATCTGAACGCCTAACCAGCCGCGCGTGATCGTCCCGTCATCAGCAAGATCCTCGACAATCCGCTGGACCATGTCGGAAGGAACGGCAAAGCCAATACCCACCGAACCACCGTCCGGTGAGAAGATTGCAGTATTGACCCCGATAACTTCCCCGTCCGCGTTGAACAGCGGGCCGCCGGAATTCCCACGATTGATTGCCGCATCGGTCTGGATGAAGTCGTCATAGGGGCCCGAGTTGATGTTCCGCGACGTGGCGGAAACGATGCCGGATGTCACTGTGCCGCCCAGTCCGAAAGGGTTGCCGACGGCGATCACTTCATCCCCGGGACGCATTTCAGATGAAGCGCCAAAAGTTACGGATGGCAACTCTTCGCCCGCCTCAACCTGCAAAAGCGCAACATCGGTCATCGGGTCGCTGCCGATCACGTCGGCCTTGAAGCTGCGGCCATCTGCCAGTTTGACAGTTACCTTTTCCGCCCCATCGACGACATGGTGATTGGTCACGATCTGGCCGCTCGGCGAGATGATGAAGCCCGAGCCTACGCCTTGCATCGGCGCCCGGCCGTTGGGGTTCATGTCTTCAAAGCGGCGGCGCAACTCTTCTGGAACCCCCTCGGGCAGATCCATGCTGGCGTTTTTCGGCGACGCGCTTGAAGTCACCTCAATGTAGACGACACTTGGTGACAGGGTTCCGACCATGTCTGCATAACCACCGGCCGGAACGGCCAGTGCAGCAGTTGGCGCAAACGCAGCAGCGCCCGTCGACCCCACGGCGGCGGCGAGGACGACAGATGTGAAACGATTTCGACTGAAAGCGGTTTTCATGAGGATTCTCCATAGGATGTTTGTGCACCCCATGTCGTGTCTCCTCCTAACAGTGGCGTGTTGTTTAATATACAAATTTGTAACGCAGGTTTGTGCTGGAAAGGCCGCCGATGTTTACACAAGTGTAATTTGAAGAGACGGACACCGTAACCTAAATGGGTGCAGGTGGCGTTTCTGCTCTATGTTCGGCGGATCAAATTTGGAAACTCGAAATACATGAAGCTGCTTGTTATAGAAGATGACGAGACTACCGGCACCTACATTGCCCGTGGACTGCGCGAGGAAGGTCAGACCGTCGATCTGGTCAGAACCGGCAAGGACGGCTTGTTTCAGGCGACGACCGGGCAATACGATGTGTTGGTCGTCGACCGTATGCTTCCCGGGATTGATGGCATGACCGTGGTAAAGACGCTTCGCGGGGCAGGCAACCAGACGCCCGTTTTGTTTCTCACTTCACTTGGAAGTGTTGATGATCGCATCACCGGGCTTAACGCGGGTGGCGACGACTACCTGGTAAAACCGTTTGCCTTTGGCGAGTTGTCGGCGCGGGTCGCAGCACTTGCGCGGCGCCCTCAATCCATAGACCAGGAAACAATACTGGAAGCCGGTGGCATCAAGATGGATCTTGTTCGACGCAAGGTCACGCGGGATGATATCGAAATCGAATTGTTGCCCCGTGAATTTGCTCTTCTTGAGCATTTGTTGCGCCGTAAAGGAAGAGTGCAGAGCCGCACCATGCTGCTAGAGGCCGTATGGGACATCAGCTTTGACCCGATGACCAATGTGGTGGAAACTCACGTAAGCCGATTGCGCGCAAAGATCGACAGACCGTTTTCCACCGAACTCATCAAAACGGTCCGCGGTGCCGGTTACCGGATCGACGCGTGAAAGCGCGTCTTGCAGAAATCGCGCGATCCACGCCGCTTCGGCTCGCACTGGCGCTGATCATTCTGTTTTCGCTTGTGAGCTTTCTCAGTCTGGCGGCAGCCTACGCAGTGACGCAAAGATCTTTCGATCAGGCAATGCGCGCCGATCTGTTGCAGGACATGGCTGGCTTTCGCGCAGCACCTACGGCGACCGCCCTCGCCCAACTCGTCGAGGCCGAAGCACGCGACACTGACCCAAAGCGCCTTGTCCTGAGCTATCTGGCGCCAAATCAGCGCTACTACGGTAATGCGAGAATCGCCCGCGACGGCGACGGGTATCATATTATCGCTCCGTCACCCGGAAATCCCCAGATTGCCGGGCGCTACCTGTCGCTCACAGCGTCGTTGCTGGGCGGCCAGCTAACCATTGCGCGGAGTCTGAGCGAAGTCGAAGCATTGGGTGATCTGTTCCGCAATATTCTGGTTCTGAGCCTGATTCCGACGGTCCTGATTGCCATGTCGGGCGGCCTCATCCTTGCGCGCCGTAGTGCTGCGTATGTCAGAAAGATCGGTGAAACGCTTGAAGAACTCACGGGAGGTGATGTTCGGGCGCGTGTCATGCCTGAATCAGGATGGCCCGGTGACCTGTCTGCAATCGGTCAAAAGATTGACACGATGGCAGATGCGCAGGAAGCCTCGGTCGAAGCGATCAGGCAGGTCTCATCCGATATTGCGCATGATCTCAAATCGCCAATTCAGCGGGTTGCCGTCCACCTGGATGATCTGAAGCGCAACAATGATCTGGGGGATGAGGCGCATCATCTTCTGGACAAAGCAAAGACCGAGCTGGCCGGAATTATTTCGGTGTTTCATTCTTTATTGCAGATTGCGCATATCGAGACCGGCTCGCCCATGACCGACTTTGGCCCCGTTGATCTTTCGGCGCTCTGTGAAGTGTTTTTCGAGCTTTATGAACCGTCGGCCTTGGAGCAGGACCATATGCTCGAATTCAAGCGCCCATCGAAGGACAAGAGTTTCATGGTCATGGGTGATCGAGATCTTTTGGGCCAGATGGCTGCCAACCTGATCGAAAACGCGCTGTGGCACACGCCGCGCGGCACGCATATCAAACTCAGCCTTACGCAGCGTGCAGACCGCATTACCCTAAGCGTTGCTGATAATGGTACTGGCATTCCGCCTCAGGAACGCGATCTTGTTTTGCGGCGCCTTTACCGGATGGACCGAAGCCGCTCGACGCCGGGTAATGGATTGGGATTGAGCCTCGTCAGAAGTATCGCGATGCTGCACGATGCCGAATTGTGCCTGCGAGACAATAAACCTGGGCTGAACGTCGAGGTATCCTTTGCGTCCAAGCCGCCCAGAAACCATCCGGGTGAAGACCATTTGGCATGTTGATCATGTAACGTGCGGTTACCTGCGGGAAGATGAACAGGAGCCCATTGAATCGCCCCGGCTTCACCGAAGATCTTTAGCTTCATTTCATGCGGCCCTATCGAGCACGTCGCGCTGTGCATAGAAGTTGTCCTCAGCCTCCTGAAGATCCTCCAGCGCAATTCCGTGGACGGCGGCGCTCTGAGGTGCCCAGTCAGCAAGATCCCAGTCTGGTGCCGGTCGGATCAACGTGCTCCAGGTCTGTACTTCGCCGTTTTTCAACCATGACAGACCAACTTCGATTGGCCAGCTCTCTCGCGACAGGCTCGACGCTTCGAAGTCCAGGGTGGCGAACCTCTCCGTGTCTGTATCTGGTTGCATTGCTGATCTTCCTCGAAAAATGTGATGTGCCAGTGTCACGCGTGCACGTTACCCAGACGCAATCCGCATCTCACCGCAGATCCCGGATCTGAGCGCTCTCACAAAAGGAGCCGCACAAGAACCGGGCATCTTGTGAATCATGGGACACAGAATTTGGCTGATTTCGATGCTGCGGCTTTGAGTGCCCGCAGCCACCGGCCCAATTATTTACCGACTGGAAGCGATGGACACTGCGATATTTTCAACAGATCATGACCTCAGCGCCGCAGGCCGGGGTCATTCCGCGAATTTTGGCCGAAATATTTCATTCGGCCAAAATCGTTCTAATTCGGGATGTTAGCACCACGTGGCAAAACTGGCCCCGCTTCGTGGCAAACCAAAACTTGGGTTTTGGCATAACTACGCCCGTCCCGATAAACTATATCGCGACCAGCATTAATTGACCATCGCAAAAACCTAAGTCATTGATTTTGCTATGACTGAAACTTGCGGCGGCCACCGACTTGGCCATTGTGCAGGCATAAGACGTCCATTTTCCACAAGCATAAGACGTCTATTTCTCGCAGGAATAAGGTGCCCATTTCTCGACTGGACAAACCCGAGATTGAGTATCTTCTTACCGAACAAATCGGACAAAAAAAAGACCGCCCTTTCGGACGGTCTTAGAATTTTTCAGCGAGATGGGCCGGTAAGGCCGCTTATGTTAAATCGGGAGTCGGACCTTCAGATCGCCCTCATCCCCTGCTCAAGCCAGGAGGCGAAATCCGCTTCGGTCACGTCGCCGGACGCAAGATTTTCCATCATTCGCATGCCATCGACTGGATCGGGACGGAAAGAATGACCATTGAGCCGCAGAAAGGTGATCGCCGTGACGAAGGCCGTGCGCTTATTGCCATCGACAAAGGCATGGGCCTTGGCGATCCCGAACGCGTAGGCCGCTGCGATCTCGCTCAATCCGGCGCTCTCGTATGCCGCGAAATTCATTGCGCGGGCGCAACCCATTTCAAGGAGTGCCTGGTCCCGCAGGCCAGGTGCGCCGCCATGTCGAGCGATCTGTCTGTCGTGAATGGCGGTGACTGCGGCCAAAGGGACCCAGATATGGTTGCTCATGCCAGAGCTTGCAGCAGATCCCGGTTTTCATCCATGACGATTTCGGCGGCCCTGAGCGCCTCTGCCACGGAGGGATCATGCGTCATGAGCTTGAGGCTGCCGTCGTCGCCGCGGACCACGAATAGAGAATCCCCTTCCTTTGCATCAAGTATCGTCAGCATTTCGGTCGTCAGGGTCATGACCGCCGAATTGCCGACCTTGCGGATCTTTGTCTCGATCATTTGCAAACCTCCGTATTTACACCAGTATATACACACCTGCCTTTTCTCGCAAGATCCAAGGCTGGCGCGCAACCCGGCCTCGATTTCATAAGAAAAGGTCCCGTTTCAGAGCACTGACCCGATAGAAATCCATACCAATCTCGGCTTTCGATATCACCGGCCGAGCACCTGACCGTTTCAAACGCCCCACGACCTCCCCGATCTGCAGATCATGCTGCTCGGCAAGGCGAGCTGGTGTTGTGAATGTTGCGCTGAACCGGCCAACGCTGTCGGGGTCGAACCGTCGGATCGCGTGGCTTCGATCGGGCCCGAAAATCTCCATGACGGTCAGGCCAATAATCGCCTGATATTGATCGACCAGCCGCCAACCGACTTCCTTCGCAATCTTCAGGGGTGAGAACGCATCCGCTGAAGACAGCCCCACGGTCACACATTGCTTTTTTCGCTTCACCTCTTCGGGATCCACCAAGAGCGCACCGATCCCTTCCTGACCGGCAAAACGAACCACACGGTCGAGAAAGCCACCGAGGATCAAATGAAGCACGATGATCGCCGGAACCTTGGCCTTTTCTGCGGCTTTCGAAATCGGCACCAATCCAGCAAGGGGAACCTCAGTCAAAACCGCTTTTGCGTGGAGCTTGCCAACCAGCATGGCAATCTCCTTCTCGTCTACGGATTTTTGCGTCCGACCCTTAATGCCGGGGCTCCCCGTGTATATGGGTGTGAGAAGGCGGTCAGAGAAAAGCTGATCCACCAGAGGACGGGCACAATTCATGAAATCTGGCACTGAGATGACATGGACCATCCGTTTGACGCGACCAGCGACCTCCCTGCCCTGGTCCACTGGGATGGGGAAACCCCCGCTCCGCAACCATATCTCGGGCCGCTGATCGCACCTCATCGGCATCGACAAACACAGACCGAAAGCGCAGATCTTCATCCCCCACCTCGACTTTCGACAACCGCCCTTCCAGCACGAGGGCCACAATGTCCGCGGCGGGCACGCGCGCAATTTCCGACGCTGTGATGACGTCGGTCATACCGGGACTCGGCACAGCTACCCGCCGCCCAGTAGCGCGAAACCTGATGAGAAAATCGTCGAGATCATCATTCGCGACTTTGGACAATACGCCACCGGTGATCGACGGGTCGTTCGCCAGCTTCTTCAGGATTCCGGTTTTCACCATCATTTGTGCCTGTGTGCGGTTGCAGTTCAGATAATCTGGTATCTTCTTGATGGGCGTGGAATTTTTGATCCGGCGCGCCAGTGCTTCGCCATCTTCTGCATTGAACGTCTTCCTGATGTCGATCTGGTCCGGGTCTCCGTCGGCCAACACGCCAGTGATGACCAGAGCCCTGTTCAGAGTTTTCTGGTGCAATTTGCTCACCTTGGACAACGTGGCCACTGTATGCCGGTTCCGCTGCAAAACCGTGCCCCCGAACAGTTCCGTGCCTGGCTCGACGGGCATATGATCAACGACGAAATCTCGCACGACGTCCTGGATAGGTCCAGGATCTTGCTTTGATTTATTGAGCTGCAACCAGTCATAAACCCGGCCCAGTGCTGACGGTGCTCCACCCCAGCGCTTCTCGATGGTCGTTTCACGTACGATGTCTTCCAAGATCCTGTATATGCCTTCCGGCCCCTGAGATACGGCCTCCATGCCAACAGCGCCCGCCTCGTCCCATTGCTGCATTGTCAAATCGTCGATATCAGCGTGCGCCCCGCGGATGCGACAGACTCCAAGCATTTCGCAGGCGCGCGCCGCTTGATCGATACGCTGTCCGTTCATCCAGCGGGGGCCTTCCATGCCGGACAGCCGATCCACAACATACGTCTGAAGCGGCGACACGCTTGCTGTCTCGGCGACGACAACCTGTTCGGCAAGCTCCTCACACGATGGCGCTACCTTATCCATGTCCTGGAAGCGCTCGGAGTACCCAGAGTTCTTGCGCCGTGTGAGGACAATGCCATGGCGTGCGCAAACGCGGACAGTCGCAAACATCCACGACAGGCGCCCTACCCTGTCACCATTGGCCTCCTCAGTCGCATCATCAATCAGACACGCCGGGCAATAGGTAGTGTGGGTGCGCTTCATGAACGCGGGGCCGAAGGTTTCACCATTGTAGGCCAGAAGGCGATCACCGACCTTTTGCGGACCACATCCCAAGATTTGCTCTTCGGAAACGCCTGTCAGCTTTGACAGGCGTTCCACAGCATGGTCACTCAGATCCATCACATCGGCTTGGCGGATCTCCATCATATGAAGAAAGTCCGCACAGGCCAGGCCAGTGTGGAAACGGGCAACGCGGGCGCACCATGAAACGGTGGTTTCATCGGCGTACGGGCGCAAGATTGGCAGCATGGACATGGTCTCAGACCTTCTCCAGCTTTTTCTTCTGCCTTTTCGTGCGCGCCTCGTCGTATTCCTCGGCTCCTGCATCGAGCGGGATCGAAAGCCAGTGGTCGCTCAAAAATACATTGGCACTGGGATCGCAGCCTTCCTGCATCGCCCATGCCTCGGCAAAGTGATCTATGGTGAGGATCAAATCGCCCTCCCACATCGCACATTCGATTGCATTGATGATCGTATCGATACCGCGCCCGAAGCGGTGACGGCTTGCTGTAATCAAGCGCGCCATCACGTCGGCATCGACGCGCGCCTTGATTGCGGCCTCTTCGCAATAGTGCTCGACCAGAGAGATCAGCCCCGCTTCGTCAACGCCATGCTGCAAATTGGACGGCATGATCTTGGTAAAGCGCCGCGAAACTTGAGGATCGAATGCGGCGACCTCTGCCAGGCGCCGGGTCCCACTCAGGATCGGAATGACAGCATTGTCGCCCTGCATGAGGGACTTGATCATCCGCAGCGAGCTTTCGGTGTCATTGGCCGACCGCGCCATGATGAGATCTTGCGCTTCATCCAACCACAGGACACTGATCCCCGCAGCCGTGAGCCGCTGTTTCACGGCTTCCCAGATCTCCCACACTTTCGCCCTGGACCCGACATGCTCCACACCCAAGGCCGCAAGGATCGCCAAACCAACGCTTTTCAAAGTCGCTGGGCTCGGCACCTGAATCTCAAGGTAGCGCGGCTCGCCCGTTTCGGGATTCTGTGCCAAGAAATTTGCTTCATGGAGGATCGTACGGACAGCGGTCGTCTTGCCCCCGCCGGGTTCTTCGATGAGAATAATTCCACGGGTTTCCTGTCCCGCCGTGTAGCGACAGGGCACGGGGGTCAGTTCCCCGCCGACATCGACTTCGAACAAGCGATACAGGTGTTTCGTGAGCTCCCGGTCGCGTTCGGTTGGAATATAGATCTTGCGCAGATTTTGGATCTGCGCAGCGACACTGGTAGTGGCGTTCATGATCTATGCTCCCTGAAACTGTGTTGCGGTTGATGCGTAGCTACGCATCTCGAGGTTTTCATTGGTCATTCTGAGGTCCTCCGAATGGATGGGTTGCAATAAGCCGGCGCCAGCACGTGGGCGGGTAACCGGTTCGTTTTCGGAATATGCTTTTGTTGTTCTCACGCCGGAAACGGCTTGACGCTACGTCATGCTGATTTCTGTCGCACAAGTGCGCCGGGGAGCTGGCACAGTCACGGTCCAATTGAATGAATATCGCAATTCATTCAGTCGCTTGCGGACTTCCCGCCCCGAACTTCAGGGCGCGGCCAATGTTTGGAAGATTGCGATAATTTCTGAGTCCCGCAGTAGCCAAGCACCTGATTTCTGACTTCAACGAGGAGATTGGCTATCTGTCCGTAAGACGAAGTAAAAATTGACGGGCAAGCCAAATTTTTCTCGTGGTCTGTGAAGCGACGAACCGGATGAGCATAGATCCGACATTTGGAAAGACTGCCCAAATACCCTCAAGATCGAGATGAAAAGTGGGCAGTACAGTCCGCCACGAGGTTCGACTGGCACCCACTCCGCGGCGCTATCTGCCAGCATTGCCGATCATGCGAAGCCCCCTAACCTTGCTGTCACCCGACCCTTTCAATCCGCCGGACTTCTGTCAGAATGCGTGAGCCTGTTTTCAAATAGGCTGCGTCCAGACCAAGGAATCAACATTTGAATAATCGTTCGGAATTGTCGGCCGCATCTGCCCAGCCACAGTCAGGGCGAGGTGTAGGCCACAGGCTGCTTGGCGGCGCCCTGCTCTTGGCCAGCCTGCTTGCCGGGGCATCGCCAGGCGCGGCAGATATGGACAGCCCCCTACCCCAGCTTGCCTTGCCCGATCCGATGACCGCGCCGCCCATGGCCGTGCTGCTACCCGTGCCAGAGGAACGGATCATGACGGCGATCTCGACGCTGGATGATCTCGGTCAGGATATCCTGACACGCACCGGTATTCCGGGACTGGCCATTGCCGTCGTTCACGGCGGACGCACCGTTTACGCGCGCGGGTTCGGCGACCGTGCTGTTGGCCAGCCAGAACGCGTTGATGCCAACACGGTCTTTCTGCTGGCCTCGCTGTCAAAACCGGTCGGCGCCACGGTCGTCGCGACGCAGGTGGATGCCGGGCGCGTGGACTGGGACAGTCCGGTGCGCGATTTCCTGCCCACCTTCGATATGGGCGATCCGTGGGTCAGCGATAGCGTCACGATCGGGGATCTTTACGCGCATCGCTCCGGCCTACCGGACCATGCCGGCGACGATCTGGAAGATATCGGATTTGACCGAAGCGCGGTGCTGGAGCGGCTTGCGCTGCTGCCGAAAGGCGCGTTTTGGACGGAGTACGCCTATACCAACTTCGGACTGACCGCCGCAGCCGAGGCTGTGGCGACGGCGGCAGGCATGGATTGGGCCACCCTGTCGGAAACCGCACTCTATGCGCCGCTTGGCATGACATCGACCAGCTCAACACACGCCGACTACATGGCACGCGCCAACCGCGCCTCGAGCCACGTTGCCGTTGGGAACGGATATGCGGAGGCCGACACACGCCAGCCAGATGCGCAAAGCCCTGCGGGCGGGGTTAGCTCCAGCGCACAAGACATGGCCCGCTGGATGGCGTTGGTGCTTGGTCGCGGCACGGCGCACGGGACCAAGCTGATCTCCAAGGACGCGCTCTTGCCGGCGTTGTCCGCGCAGATGATCCGGGGGGCGCCAATGGATGTCTCAGCCCGGCCGGGTGCCTATGGTTTCGGCTTCAATGTCGATACGCGGCTGTCAGGGCGCGTCATGCTGAGCCATTCCGGCGCCTTCGCGCTTGGCGCATCGACCAGTGTTGCGATGGTGCCCGACCTTGATCTGGGCATTGTCGTATTGACCAATGCGCCCCCCGTCGGCGCCGCCGAAGCGATTACCGCGAGCTTCCTCGACCGGGCGGAGCTTGGGATGGACAGCCGCGACTGGCTGTCTGCCTTCGCCCCGCTCATGGCACCACTTTCGGCGCCGGTGGGGCACCTTGTGGGCGCAGAGCCGCCCGCTGATCCCGCCCCGGTGGGGCCTGCTGAGCGTTATGTCGGCATCTATGACAATGCGTATTTCGGTCCTGTGTCAGTTGCAGCGACCAGCCGGTCCTTGGTTCTCAGACTGGGACCGGATAACCGGGAGCTGCCCATGCGGCATTGGGATGGAGACACATTCGCGGTCAACCCAGTGACCGAGAACCAGCCGGCTGGCTCGGTCTCGCTTGTCGAATTTCTCGAATCCCCCTCGAAGCCGGGTATGACATTGCGGATCGAACACCTGAACGGCGAGGGCCTCGGCGTCTTTCGACGCCGGGAATGACGCGACCGGCCCAGAGCTGCCACCCATCGGTGGCGGTTGTACCGCACTGCAGCTTCACCAGACCGGTCATTCGTGACTTTGGCAGCATTTTTCAGAGCCGAACGGCGGCAGTGCGGGACATTGTGGCCACTCGCGTGGGTGATGAAATTGACTTTTCACGCCTCAGGGTCGATACCGCTCGCATGGTTGAGAAGGACATCCACATTGTCGCCCAGGCGGCCGGTATCCCCTTGGCGGGATGCCGGGACGACGATCACGCAAACTAACTACGCCGATTGCCAGCCTCGGCCTCGCCTTTTCGGACGAGGTGTTTTGGCGTGGAAAACGTGCCTCGTTCTTCCTTTTCTCAGGAGATGAACATTGCACAGAATATCTACGACAACCCCGATTTCTTCACCGGCTACAGCCAGTTGCCCCGGCAGGTGCAGGGGCTGGATAGTGCGCCGGAATGGCCCGTCATCCGTGCCCTGCTTCCCGAACTGGAAAGTAAGCGCGTGGCCGATCTGGGCTGCGGTTTTGGTTGGGCATCCCGCTGGTTCCGCGAGAACGGCGCGGCCTCGGTCCTGGGGCTCGATCTGTCGCGGAACATGATCGACCGGGCACGGGCCGACACTGACGATGCCGCCATCGACTACCGCATTGCCGGTCTCGACACGCTCGGACTAACGGAAGCCGCGTTCGATCTGGTCTATAGCGCGTTGACCTTCCACTACGTGCAGGATTTTGGGCGGCTGATCCGCATGATCCATGCAGCACTGGCGCCGGGCGGGGACTTGGTCTTTACCATTGAACACCCGATCTTCATGGCCGCCGCCAAGCGGCGCGGCGGGCATGTCACTGCTTCCACGAGCCCGACCAAGATGGACTCGCTGAAAGCGCTTGGCGCAGATGTGGTAATGGACCGCAACGACGCGTTTCCGAAAGAGGCCTTCGACGTCGTGCTCGACCTGGTGGGCGGGCCGCGCTGGCCCGAGCTGCTCGATGCGTTGGTCCCCCGAGGGCGCTACGTGACCTCTGGCGCTATCGCCGGCCCGATTGTCGAGCTTGATCTGAGGACGCTCTACCTCAAAGATCTGACGCTCATCGGCAGCACCCGGCAGGATCCGCGCGTCTTCACGGATCTGGTCAGCTACATCGAGGCAGGCGAGATCCATCCCGTGGTCGCTGAAACCTACCCACTGCGCGAATTGCGCACGGCGCAGGAGGCATTCCTGGAAAAGTCGCACATGGGCAAGATCGGGATCGTGATCGCAGGCTGACGGCAACAGGAAGGAGGTCGACGCCCTTCATGGACGTCGTTCATGACGTTCATGAGGAGCATGGCCAAGGTTGTGGAGGGTCTCGTTTCTGAAATTGGCTCCAACGAGCACAAGGATCATCTGGGCGGGACAGAGCGGCCCATCAGCAATTTTATGTCCATCCCCGCCCGACTGTATGAACCCCGGGCGTGTTATCGCACAACACCAGGACCAAGGCTCAGTCAGGAGAACCTCTCGGTCATCAACCCTGCCGGAAAACTACATTGTCTGCGCGCATCATCTTGCTCGGGACTGAAGGCGAGCCAAGACGTCCATCGCCGTTCGAGACTTATCGGACGGCACGAACACGTGGTCATGGTGGTACGCGGCGACCATGTTGCAGGGGATGCCAGCGTCCCCAAGTGCGGTCGACACGGCGGCCGTAAGCCCGACACCTTCCAGAGACGAATACACGTTCAGGGTGATGCATCGCATCGGGTGCTCCACATCAAGGCCTTTGTCTTCAGCCACTTCGACAGGAACGATCAGCGACATCCCTTCCTCTTCCTTGAAGGTCGATATCGCCTGGGATGAAAGTGATTTGATGAGAGCAGGGTTACCCGTCGTGATGAACACAAAAATACCCGGTTGCAGCGTGGGTGTCATTCCCGCGATCATATCGCGGGCAGTTTTCGCGACTTCCGGCATCTTTGTTCTCTCCGCCAAATCTCGCCAGATTATAATCTGACGTCCTCACCGACAAGACGTCGAGTCGGTTACTCAGAACATGCCATTGTCATGGGCGCTGCTCTCGGGAAGTTCCTGAAGAACGTCCCAGTGCTCCACGATCTTGCCCGCGTCATCCAGCCGGAAGATGTCGATCCCTGCGTATTCCAATCCGTCGGGCCAGATTTGATGGCAATGCAGAATGACGTGACAATCCTCGGCAAAGGCGCGTTTCACTTCGACCCGCTTGCCGGGATACTCGGCGGCCATGCGCTCGAAATATTCGATGAACCCTTGTCGACCGCTGGCCACGTGTGGATTGTGCTGGATGTAATCTTCGCCCGCGTATCGCTCGATTGCCTCACGTGGACGGCCGTCATTGAACATCATCTTGTAAAACGCAATCACGTCGCGCTTCATGATCTCCGGATCAGTCATGACCGTGGTCCTTCAAATTGGCCGAGATGACATCTTCCATCGCTTCGACGATCTCCGCAACTCTTGCCGAATTCGCTGCGTCTTGATGAGGGGGCGCGAACCGGCCAGCGTCATTGTCGTAGTAGCGCCCGGAGGCCGTGGCAAAGTCATCGGACAGCGCGGCGCGGCGCAGGATGTCAGCGCCGATGGACAGATCGTTGCCAGCCACGCCGAAGCCTTCCTTGACCATCTTCGAGGCCAGCAGAGATCCGGGGTTCACGGCGATAAAGGCCGGTCCATCCGGATGGGCGCGGGCCAGCTCCTGCGTCCAGATGGTGATAGCCAGCTTGCTTTGCGCATAGGCCTCCATGTGGTCAAGCGCGCGCTTGCCGCGCATCGCGTCAACGTCCACGGGGGCTTGCGCTGCTGACGACAGGTTCACCACGCGGCCATCATTCGGGATGATCGGCAGCAGCAACCGGGTCAGCAGGAAGGGCGCGAGTGTGTTGACCACGAAGCGGATATCGAGGCCCTCTGGTGTGCGGGTCGCGTCGGTCTTGAAGACGCCTGCGTTGTTGATCAGCACATCGATCCGATCATGACGGGCCAGGATCTCCTCGGCCAGCGTCTCGACCTCGTCCAGACGGGACAGATCGGTGCGGTAGGTCTCGGGCGCGCCGCTCACATCCTTTGCGGCGGACTCCAGCTTGTCGGCGCTGCGGCCGTGCAGAAGGACGGTGTGGCCTGCCTCCGAAAGTGTCTTTGCGGTCAGCAGACCAATGCCATCGGTCGCGCCGGTGATCAGGATCGTTTTGGACATTGGGGTCTCCTCAGATTTGGAAGTCCGGCAGGATACCCTCTGCCAGCTGATGCATGGTGTCTTCAATATCCGCGCCGTTGAAGCGCAGGTTCAGAGCGACGTGGTTGATGCCAAGATCGCGGATCTGCATAAGGTAGCGCCGCAGGTGATCTGTGCCCGACTGAAAGCCCAAATGGATTGGTCTGGGTGGCGCATCCGCCTGCGCGACGAGGTCCACATAGAGCGATTGCATCACTGGCCTGTCGGGCAGCCCCGCATCGGCGACCCGCTGGCGATACGCGGCGACCACACGGCCCTGCGCTGTCGCGTCGCGCGGGTAGGTCATCCAGCCATCGCCGTTTCGCGCGACCCAGTCGGACGACTGCTGACTGCCGCCGGTGATCAGAAGGGGCAACTGCCCTCCCGAGGGCTTGGGCAGCATGTCGATCGCACCCGAAAGTGTTCCGTGCATGGTGTCGCGGCGGGGGTATGGATCGGCCATGGCGCGGATATAGTCGACGCTGTCGCGGAAGCGCGCACCGCGATTTTCGAAGCTCATGTCCAGCGCCGGATATTCTTCGGGCCGGTCCCCCGAGGCGACGCCCAGCAGCAACCGCCCGCCCGAGAGCACATCCGCCGAGGCGGCAGCCTTGGCCACATGGGCCGGGTGGCGCAGCGGCAGGACGATGCTGGCCACGCCGAGCGCGATATCCCGCGTCGAGGCCGCCAGCGCACCGAGATAGACGAAGGGATCAAACACCTGGCCGACATCGCCGAAAGAGGGCACGTTGAACGGCACATCCCGCAGCCAGAGGGCCGAGAAACCGAGGTCGTCCGCCAGCCGGGCGCGCTCGATATGACGTGTCATGTCGGGCACCGTGCTGTGCGAGTAAGCCTCCAGGGGGACGACAAGCCCGAGGCTCAGCTGCCCGGGCTTGAAGGTGGAATCATAGGCCCGGTTGAGGCTGGGGAATGCCCGGCGTCCCGTCTCGTCCAACATCTCTTACCTCCTGTCAGTGCCGTTTCAAAACCCGCCGAGAACCTGCTTGCCGATCACACGGCCGCTCTCCTGCCGCAGATGCGCGGCCCGCAGCGCGTCGACGGTCAACGGGTCGCCGCGTTGTCGTCATTCACTGGAAGCGCCTACGTCGCGGCCCGGCTTCTCCGTAGCGTATGTCAAAGGCGCGCCGAGCACCGCCGCAAGACGATTGCCACAATTATCGGTGCATTAGGTCGGCTGGGCTTGGTGCCATTCTCTGATCGCTCGAGTTAGCGTTGACAGCGCAAGGCCTCTACTGAGGCCTATAGTCCAGAAATGCAAAATCCTCGGCGAACATTACGAAATCCTGCCCGTCCAAGACAAACTCATAGCGCCCACTTTCGTCATCAGCTTCGAGGTCATATTCCACGACACGCCAACTCACAAGGACTTCACCGTCACGGGTAATGACGTCGCCTCCTGCCAGATCGAGTGCGTATCCGCTTTTCATCCACTCATCGTGGCCTACGAAGTTTATTGGATAGATCAAGTCCATGCGATGCACCATAAATGACCTCGGTGGCAGCGCAAGCTCTCATCCTCCCGGGTCCAGGTTGTCGTGTCCGGCCCTAAGCTGCCATTCAAGATCAAAGTAAACCGTAGTGCGCTGTTCGCCAGAGCAACCATTCAATCTTGCTGCGGCGAAATCGACATCGCAATATCCATGATGAAACAAGCTCACGTTGACGTAAGGTAGAGGGCAGGCAATAGGCAGCGTTTCTGTGAGACATAAAATCGGAAGTTGCTCACAGGGTGTAGGTAAACAAAGCATATGACGACCACTGCAAGGCAAGGACTGATCTCGCGTTTCTTTTCCCGAACCGGCGACACCGACCCGGAAGAGAACGCGGCCGAGGCGCCTACATCGCCGCAACATGAGGCATGGGCCGATAATTCAACCCGCTCGGTCCATGGTTTGGTCAAGAAGGTTCTTGAGGAGCCAAGTTGCCTGATCGTTACCGGTTATCAGGATTTCCTCTCCTCCCTGACGATTCTGCTCGAAACATTGGAAGACCTTAACGAACGCCCGCAGGGCAGCATTCGTATCGTCTTCGGCTCCAACACAGAAACACGGCAGGTGTTGGGTGGCGGCGGCCGCTCGGTCGCCGAAGAAGCACGCCATCATTTTCTTGGCGCCAGAGGTTTTTCTGTTCTCGACTTGGCCGACCTTCGAGCGGTTCTCGCAATGGATGCCATCGAGCGCGGCGTTGTCCAATTTCGCATCTATGATCCGGCTTTGGCCAAAACCATAATGGGGCGGAGGCCAACGACGCTTCACGCCAAGCTCTTTGTGGGCGAGCAAACGGCGCTCTCGGGAAGCGCAAACTTCTCGATCAACGGTTTGCGCCGTAATCTCGAGTTCACTGACGATGCCAATGACTGGCCCGCCCTTGCCATGGCGCGGCGCACGGCGGCAGAGCAATTCTGGGACATGGGCCGCGACTGGAACGAAACGGCGATGGAAATCCTGCGCTCACTCATCCGGCTCGTCACACCTGAAGAAGGCGTCGCGCGAGCGGTTCATGAAGCGACCAGCTTCACGCCTTGGAGAGTCGCCGGGGAAACAAGTGCCGGTCGACCGCCGCAACCCTTCCAGGCCGATCTTGTCTATGAAGCGGCTGGCACTGTCTATGAGCATGGCTTTGCCTTCGTCGAAGCGCCCACTGGTGCCGGAAAGACCGACATCGGAAAGCACCTCGCTACAGTACTGCCCGTCAGTCATGGGCAGGCGGTCTTTTCTTGGGGCGAGCGCGCCGATCAGCAGCGGCTTGGCTCGCTCGCCTTGATACCGGCCAGTGTCCTGAAGAACTGGACAACAAATGCGCCAGCGAACTTCAAGCCTATCAAGCATAGTCATTTGTCACGCCGGGGAAAGGAAGAAGCTGCTGAACTCGAGGAAATCAACCGGGCCGTCCGCTCATCTGCGTCAATGATCGTTGATGAAAGTCACCGGCTGAGCTCCCGATATCTCACCCCTTCAGCGCGTTCGCTCGTCTTCGAGCGCAGCCCGGCGATTTGGACCGCCTGTTTATCGGCAACTCTCATGGGAAATCAGGGCCTCGACGGCCTGCTCGCCTTCCATGAAAAGCGTGCCTCAATTTATGTTCCCCCGGTTATAACGGATCAAATCAATCAACACATGGCGAAAGTCCGAGAGCGCGGAGAGCTCATTCACCACCTCGATCAGGTGAATCGTCGGATCGAAGCGCAGAGTGTGCAGGACGATTTGTTTGACAGCGCTGACACGCTCAAGGACGAAGTCGAAAACCTCGAAAGCTCAATTGAAACCCGAGGTCTGCAAATCAGCGCACTTCAGGCAGGTCTGGCAGACGCACTCGCGCCATATGTGGTCCGGCGCCAGCGCGCCTGCATAGGTGAAAGCCCTGAGAGAAGGACAGGCGCCTTCGTCTATCCGACAATCCGAAGCCACCGAGAGGATACTGAACTGAACGAGCAGCAAAGGCTGCTCATCGAACGGATCAAGACGCTGGCCGAGTGCATCACCACAGGGATCACCCTCGTTTCGGCCGATCCTCAGCGTGCGGGACAAACCGAGGTAAGGTTCCATGACAAGTCGCGCATCCACATACGGAACTTCCTCGCACTGTTGCGCGCGTCAGTGACCTTTGCTCGCGAGGAATGGACGCGGGAGCGCGACAGCGACGCCGATCAGAGGGGACGCGCTTCAATCGGCGAGAACTTGCGGCGGGCAGAGAAACAGAACACTCGTCAGATACCGGTTCCGGATGGCGCATTGCCAGAAGAACTGAGCATTGAACCTGAAAGCAGCCAAACACCGATCTGCGATCGGATCACTCGGCTTTTGAACCACCCCAGCCTCGACAGCATTGATGAGGCTCGGGCTGATGTCATGCGTAGCATCCTTAAAAAACACGGTCACGCCATCTTTCTTGCCGAACGAGTCGGCGTGCTTGAGATCTACGCCAAACTCCTCGCGGGGCAACGCGGCCGGGGTCCTGAGGTCTTTGTCGTCGCCCCCGGAGCGCGGATCAAGTCCGGAAAAAAACTGCACCATGTCCGATCCGGCGCGGAAGCACAGGAATATTTTGGCATTGATGGCAAGCACGTTGATCCACTGAAGTCGCGCGCGATGTTTTTGACATTTCAGATGGCCGAAGGGATCAACCTCCAAATCGCGTCCGCCCTTGGGATCATCGGCGTCACCTCTGATGTAAAGAGCCTGATTCAGGGCCTGGGGCGGATCGACCGCATCGACAGCCCTAACTCACGTATTCATTACTACACCTTCGATCTTCCCGGCCTTGTTCTGTCGTCCGATCATAAAGCACGCGCACGCGTTGCGAGCATCGCATTGTTGTCGGGGGTCGGCGCGGATGATCTGCCTTCGGAATTGGTTGAGTTCGCAGCGGGCGATTTGACCGATCTGGTGCTGGACCAGATCAAGAAACCTCGCATTCTTCGATCCGGAAATTATTTTGACCAGCTTGAAGATCTTCGACGCTCGGTCCCTCCGGAGGTCCTTGAGCGCGTCGAGTCTGCAAAGCCGCAAGGCCTTTGGGGCGCCGATCTTTGCCTGCTTTCTTCGCTTGAACCAGCCATAATCCTACTTCTGGGCGGCCGCACAGGAAGCCCGCAAGATCCAACTGTCTTGCCGCCTCGGCTCCTCGCAGTGCGTGACGTCGCTGGACGCGCAGAGATCGTGGGCGATCAGACTGAGGCAGCCCGCCTCCTTGGCGGTGCCTACGCGGAAACGCGGCGTCGGGGCTTGCAGGATCACAGGCCGGACCTGACAGAGATGTCTGCGACGTTGAGCCGACTTGGCAGCACCCTTGCGCACCTGACGCATTGGGATATCCGTCCGGCACGGACAGTATCCCTTCTTACGTCACTCGCAAACTTCCTGACAGGGCAGTCCCTTGTCGATGCTGGCCAGGAGCTTTTCGGAACGCTGACCCTTCCAGCTTTGGAAAAGCTGGCCGAGTCTTGGGCTCACGAGCTTGATGTGTTCTGGATCGAAGCAAAAGAAACCGTGAGCCAGAGAAGCGCATCTGGCGGCGAAATTCCAGACTATCTTGGGATCGACGCTATCTATAGGGCATTCCAAGCGCAGCCTGACGATGTGCGCACAGCCGTCAGAGCGAGGATGAATCAACTTGCCGATAGATGCAGAACGCTTTCCGAAGGACAGCCGATAGACATCCTCAGCCGAATGTCCGTCATCTTTGAGGCGAAACCGTAAGCTATCTCGCAGGGAGGATATCAGTCGAGGTCGGCCATTATCAGGCTTTGGCGCAAATCGGGTCCAAGGCTCGCTCCCAGCGTTTTGTGGACGGTCATTTGGGCTGGGCACAGGGGAACATGATGACTTCAAGTCCCGACGGATGAAAAGCAACCTTGCAAGAGCGTTTTTTTGCCCTAACCAACAAAATGACTGTTTGCGATTTCATCAATCATCGAAATTTCAGCTGCTTGGAGTTCAAGATTCGCGGCGTCGAGTAAATTGGGAAGGTGGTTCGTATGGCGCGGCCCAGGAATTGGCACAACGTTCGATCCCCGAGATCGAACCCAGCTCAGCGTGACAGCGGTCGCTGAAACGCCATAGCTTGATGCAATTTCTTGGATGCACCCATGAAGTTTTTTGGGTACCGACTGCTCGGGGTTTTCGAAGGCTTTTATCCGCGCCCGATAATCGTCCGCAGTTGGGGCAGCGCGAGCAGTCTGCCAGCTCAGTAGCCCACGGGCGATCGGTGCATAGGCCATGAAAAAAGAACCCATGTCTCCGACCTCCTTAGGAGCGGACCATTGGTCTGGATCACTCAAAATAGAAAGTTCATTTTGAACCGCCGCGATGGTGCAATGTGCTGCCATTGGTTTGATGCGATCAATCGGGGTGCCTGAAAGACCGAAAGAGGCAACTTTACCTTCTTCTATGAGATTTTGCACAGCTCCCGCTACCTCCTGATCATCCACATCTGGATCAGGACGGTGTTGGATCAGAAGATCTATTCGTTCACGCCGCAAGCGGCCCAGCGACGCTTCTACGGATGCTCGAATTGAACTGGGTCGGCTATCCCGCACAAGTTTATTGTAATTGTCTTCCGATAGGCCAAATTTTGTGGATACGGTTATGTTAGCCCTTGAGCCAAACACTTCACCGATCAATTCTTCGTTGTTGCCGTTAGCATACAATGGTGCCGTGTCGAAAAGTCGAAAACCAAGGCCTGCTGCACCTTCCAGCACATTGCGTGCATCAGACGCAGCTATGCCGCCATACAAACCAGTAAGTGCCATGCAACCAATGCCGATGCGAAGAGGCCCGGCGACAGTAGCTTTCTCACAGGCAAGATCTTGTGGAGCTGCTTTCATTGGCCAGAAGCGACGCGCATAGCCAACTCCATGGATTGCCCCGAGTTCGCCAACGTGAGGACGTGATGCTCTGGAGCCAGCTTTATTAACACTTCGGCAACTGCTTCGTCGGCTGCGGCCCTGAAAACATGATCGTTATCCCGGCCCGGCCCAATCGGTATGTTTTTGTCAAGTCTTGTCACAAAGATGAGATCATACTCTTTCACCCAGACTGCGCAGATGGCTTCAAGGCGCCTCAACCGATCTGGATCAATTGAACGGCCTGTAGTGCGCAGAGCCGCGATCAGATACCCAAAGGCGTCGGGAACAGGTCGGTCAATGAGGATAACGTCAGCGTCAAGCGCGGCAACGGTTTCAAGACGGATTGCTTGAGCGATTAACCAAGCTGTACTTTCAAACGTGTGGTTTCTCAGAATTGGGAATCCTGCGGCGCGCGCCTCAGCTGCACTATCGTGTACATAAGCCACGTTAAGACCTGAATCGATCATACGTCGCTCCAAATCCTCCATGAAGGTCGTTTTCCCCGTGGAATGGGTCCCAGCGACAGCGATTTTTACTGTACGGGTCACAGAAGCGATCCTTGTCTGACGTTTATTATGTCAGCATCCATCAATACGCGGTCTCTCTCAGTCACCGACAAAGGTGTCAGCAACCGTTCCAGTAGGATTGCAGACATAGCAGCATCGTATGGGGCCGAGTGCGCCGCACCTCCGCCGACCGCTTTTGACGCGGCATCTTTGAGCCCAAGCTCGTCGCCGAGCCGCTCCAAGCCGAATTTTTCTTGGTATGGCAGAAGCCTTCGCGCTAACTTCAAAGTATCGTAGGCCGCTGCTGGCTTCCAGCCTGGCAACACTTTGGAAAGAGACTCTAATTCGACCCGAACATTGTGTCCAACAATTGGGGCTTCCTCAAGCCAGAGTAAGATGTCGTCCACGACGTCATCAAATGGAGGCGCGTCGGCAACATCCTCATTCGTAATTCCATGTATCCTGCTAACTATGGGAGTAATCTCGAGCTCTGGCCGGAACTGCCAATGCTTTACTCTCCCTGTCAGCCGCAGCCCGTCCATTTCAACGATCCCCAGCTCAATAATTTCGGGTGGGGTAGCGCCATTGCCCTCGACATCGACCGCCCACATACGTTTCATTAAGTCCATCCTTCTTCGGCGCGTCCATGACGACCCGGTAAGTGCGGGTGAGCGCGGTCATGCACTTGAAAGCCAGTCGCATGTTGAACAAAATATCGCTGTTGCTCCGTACTGTTTTCAACGACGATATGGCTTGGAAAAACCTCTATTCCATCCACCTCAAGACCCACTTCATTAGCAAAGTTTAGCAACTGAAGTTGGGTTGGAGGCTTGTGGGCGGCAGTACAGATTTTGACCTGTTCAGCCGGACAAATATCACAAATGCGTTCGATCCCAAGGTGACCGTTGTAGTCATGAACCCCATGCGCATACGCTACCCCGCAAGATGTCTTTCGAAATATTGGCGTGTTGCCGAAAGCCTTGAGAATGCGGTCTTCGACTTCCCGTGGAAAAATTTTTCGCCGAGGCACCATCTCATAAAGATCAGGCACATTTACCGAACGAAGATAATCTCTGATTTGCTCCCTATGGAAAAGGCCGGTGAAAACCGTTGCATCTGCAAACTGGCTCATGGAGTGGGCTTCCGTGATCAATCCTTTGGTATCATTCAGCCCTAAGACAATTGGTCGCCAGTAAAGAATTCGGCGTGTGCGGCAAGCAAAGGCTGCGAGGGTCTTTAGAGATTTTTGTGCAATTGAACTGTCGATGGGCTCAATGCGCGGGTCAGAAATTCCAGACCAAGTGACCAATATCGTAACCTTGAGGTTTTGTAGCCGCTCCAAACGGGCCACATCGTCCTCCAAGACATGCCATCTGGTGATTACAAGCACATGGTTCGACAAACCAAGTTCATCCAGCAATTCCAAGGTTCGGTGAAGATGATCCTTCACTCTTGGAAGGAATGGGTCGGTTGCTCTGTTGAAAATTTGCAATGGAGTGTTATGGGCACGGAAAGCCGGATGGCGAACAAGCCGGTCTACAGCCTGCTCATCTGACATTATCAGATGTGGTCGCTTCATTTCATAATTATCAAAAAGATGCCGCACGCAATATGCACAATCGAGCGGACAGCCTACGATATGATTGAGGCTGAGGCCCGATTTTCGGTACTCAATGACATTTTCGAGATCTTGAGGTAGATTTTCTGGAGCAGCTCGAAGGGTCGCTTTTGCATAGTTAATATCCGGTTCAAATGGCATATTTTCTTTCCAAACACTCTTTTTGCGGCGGTTGTCACGAGAGATACATCCAATGAAGGTTCCCCCAATAGGTGGAGACCCTACGAAGTACTCGCGGACAAAGAAATGGCAAAAGCCCGCTATTTTGTAAGTGGCATCAGCACACCTTGTCGAAGTTCCCGGACATAAGTCCGTCGATGCAGGAGGCCGGACGTTGAGGAAGCCGGCCCCACGTTGGCACAGTACCCGCCAAACCGAGGCAAACTGTCAACAGACCGAAAAAATCCGAAAACCCAAAGGCTCGGTGAGGCTTAATCCATGTGCCAAACGCGCGCCTCAACCTTGCATGCAACTGGACTTCGCGAAGTCCAGTTTCTGGGCATAGCCGACCTTCGCGCAGGTTTCATAGAATGTCAACTCTCCGCCTTTTATGCAGATAAACAATGACTTGCATCGCAGATGGTTTGGCTTTAACGACCGTGCAAACGCCTCTCCTTTCCGATATTTCGCATTTGTGCCACGCAGGAAAGATCTTCGCCAACGTCCGGAGATTTGGGCGGTGGCGGCGAGCACACATTAGTCATTTACGCCCCATGGGCCTCGTAAGCGGCGACGCCCAGGACCAGCTTCGATCAATGGCTTCAGCCAGCAGATCCCCCACCAAAGCTCCGGCAACAAACCACAGCCAAACAGAGATTTCCGCGATGAGCCTATAAAAAAGCCCCCACTGCCTGGACAGTGAGGGCTTGCGCTGTGTGACTGTGCATGCGACCCGCTCACCGCTCGTCTTGATGACGATCATGTCAAAGACATGACGCTTCTCATTCCGCCAACCGAATTTGAACAGAGCCTGCTCGACGACATCCGCGACATCGGGCTGCGCATACTGAAGGGACTGGTGATCCATTTCCAGCTTGCCTTCGCCCTGCATGCGGGTGCCAGCGCCCGCCCCACGGACGGCATGCGTGGTGCAGTGCCACTTGGAAACGCTCTGAATTTTGCGGTCTGCCCGCGATGGTGCAGGCAATACGATGCCCTCCGAAAAAATCGGCATTTTTTGTCCTTTTCACATAAGGATATCGCTCGCCGGAAAACTCTCCGACGCTGCCCGCAGGCTGCGATATTGATTGTTGGTTTTGTGGGTGGGGCAGCCTGTTCTCAGGCGGCTCCAGTTGCAGGTGTCACGTCCTGCAGGGGGGCTGATGCGTTACGGCTGGGTTGCGTCCATGGTCTTCTTTTCCTCGGTGGCCGGGATCTTCCCATCGCCCGCCGGGATCCGACGCAGTCGATGATAAGGTTGGCCAGATGGCTATTTCACGAAGTAAATTCTGCGTCCTTCCGGGGTACTTCCGGCGTTCAGCCTTCGCTTGAGAACCAGAAACTACCCGTCAAACCCCATCAAACAACCGCTGATTTTGGCCAAAATAAATTTGCTGCGATCGTTACCGTCCACGGCAGAATGAACCCAGAGAAAATGGGCGCACATCTAAGGTCTTGATAAGTAATAACCTTTAAGGGCGCTTGATCATTCGCCCATCCAAGTGCATGACGAGTTTATTTTTCAGGGCCGCTCCTCCACCCGACTTCGGCAAAAATACCGGCTTGCGCGAGCGCCATTTTTGCAACGGATCATCACGCTGGGAATCCGGGGCGAAGGTTTGAAACCCCGCCGCAGGCCAAAACTACGATTCGCAACTTCTGTTTCACTGGGGCTCTCGAGCCGACAAGGTCTCTGTGCGGGCTTTGGCACACATTTTGTCGAAACCTAAGGCACGATGACTCTCGCCATCGACGCGAAGGTCGCAGTGCGCGCCGTGCAATCACATGCGAGACCTCATCGCCTTGACCCGCCCCAATTGAAGAACCAGCAGAGGGCCTTGCATACTTTCTGCAAAAAATTTCTTCCGGGGCCGCTTTATCACTCCGATATATCTGACAGGACGGACGCACAGCACGTGTCGGCCCTCTTGGAATTCCATTTTGCATACGAAAAGGAGGCAAGCAAAGCCGGCCGGTCATGATTGATTGGCCCGGCGCAAAGACATTCGATGATCATCGCTGACAAACAGCGCGCTGTGGGGACTGATCATTCCCTCGATGCGATGATCTCCATGCCTGAGGGCTGGAAGTCGAAATTCCAAGTGGAGCCGAACTCGCTCAAATCCATCCCAGGAGGCTGACCATGGCAGACTCCGCCCCTTTCAACTACCCACGAGGCATCCAGATTTACACACAGTGGTGGCCTTCGACGGATAATAGAGCAAAGCGGACCCTGAAACTCCCGAAATCCACTATAACGCCGTCCGCGATGCGAACGGCGCCTCGAGTCAATGCCTTGGCGCAGGGCTAAGCATGCTATCGGTGTCGAGTGACAACGCCGACAGCCATAGCGGAGTCTTGAAGCACATGTGTGCTGCCCGCCCCTTTTCGGTTGTTTCGTGGATCGATACCAAGCCGGACCATTCGAGCGGCTTCAGCACGCAATGAGAGAATGCTGCTATCTCCCGCCAACCATCGTTATCCCAATCTGATCCCCGCCCATAAAAGGCTTCGAAAAGAGCGCGTTCGCTGGCTCCATTCTCGATCTCTACATTCAAGACATTCAGCCAGACGTCCCATTTACCGAATGGGCGATCCTGGAAGCGTCCATATGATGCGTGATCGACGTCCAGAATGTAAAATGGAATAAGTTGCTGAAATAATGCGCCGGGTGCCTGTGCCATTTCGACGCCCCGTTTGGTCAGTCGAAATTCTTCCCGGAAATGCCGACCAAGTTTTAATTCGACAAGCAGGAAATGAAGAAGCTCCAGCGGCGGGAAATCATACTCGTTGAGCACCTTGTGATAGCGCATCAAGTCTTCGTAGCCCTGTCCGGGCCAGTCAAAATGCTCCGCCGCCCACCGCACAAAATAGCGTTTGAATGCCTTGGTCTTCGTGATCCCAACGGGTCCGCTCTCAACCATATACGCCAACGTCAACCGTGCCGCGCGAAGCAGCGGGGAGTAGATAAAATCCGGATGGTCATCGGGCAGCTGGCGAAAACTGATCATATGAATTTATGGCTCATCCTGTTCACCGGCGCCAGATTAGCAGCTGCTTGCCGATGTAGGTACGTATTCGTTCTGTTTTGTTCCAGTATGTGCACCGCCTGTCGACTTCGGGTACGCCCAATCTTCCGAGGCATATGACAATGGGTCATGCTGGAGCAACACATTTCGCCATTGGCCGCCACGACGCGTGTCAGCTTGGGCCGCCACTGGATCTCCTTGGCGACAATAACCCACTTTGCCGACAACGTTGAGTTTACCCTTATTTGGACCGGGATGGCGCAATTGCAAAACCTCTCGAAACGCCTACAGTGCCTGAAGAATAATAGTTTCGAGTACTTAATACCTTGCCCATATTGAACCAAACCCCAGAGCAATTGGCACGTGACCGGATAGATCGGCGGCTGCGTGCCGCTGGGTGGCAGGTGCAGGACAAGAGCCATTTGGACTTTGCCGCAGGCCCCGGCATCGCGGTGCGCGAGTACCAGACCGATATCGGCCCTGCCGATTATGTCCTGTTCGCAGACCGGCAGGCCGTGGGTGTGGTCGAGGCCAAGCCCGACAGTTGGGGCGTGCGGCTCACCACGGTCGAGGAGCAATCAGAGGGATATGCCAGCGCCAAGCTGAAATGGGTGGACCAGACGCAGCCCCTCCCGTTTGTCTACGAGAGTACCGGCGAGATCACCCGCTTCACTAATGGACGTGATCCGCATCCGCGCTCTCGGGAAATCTTCACCTTCCATCGCCCCGAGACACTGAAAGCCTGGGCGCAGGCACAGCAGTCCTTCCGGGCGGGCATTGCAGCGCTACCGCCGCTTGATCCCGATGGTTTGCGTGATTGCCAGATCACGGCGATCACCAATCTGGAGGCCTCACTGAAGGGTGACAAACCCCGCGCACTGGTCCAGATGGCGACGGGATCGGGCAAGACATTCACCGCAATCACGCAAGCCTATCGCCTGCTGAAACATGCTGGCGCACGGCGGATCCTGTTTCTGGTCGATACCAAAAACCTTGGCGAACAAGCCGAGCAGGAATTCATGGCTTTCCTGCCCAACGACGACAACAGAAAATTCACCGAGCTTTATAATGTCCAGCGCCTGACATCCCCGTCGATCGCATCCGATAGCGAGGTCGTCATCTCCACGATCCAGCGCATGTATGCCACGCTCAAGGGCGAGGAACTGAAGGAAGGCGCCGAAGACGACAATCCTGCTGAGCAGACCTGGCGCCGCAAGGAGCCGCTGCCGGTCGTCTACAACGCGAAGCTGCCCCCAGAGTACTTCGATGTCGTCGTGATCGACGAATGCCATCGCTCGATCTACAATCTCTGGCGCCAGGTTATCGAGTATTTCGACGCCTACCTGATCGGCCTCACCGCGACGCCAGACAACCGCACCTACGGTTTCTTCCAGAAAAACGTCGTCAGTGAGTACACCCACGAAAAGGCCGTCGCCGACAAGGTGAACGTCGGCAACGAGATCTATCTGATCGAGACCGAGGTCACCCAGGGCGGCAGCACCATCAAGGCCGAGCAGCTGATCGAGAAGCGAGAGCGCGACACCCGCGCGCGGCGGTGGGAGACGCAGGATCAAGACGAGGCATACGCCAGCAGCAAATTGGATCGCTCTGTCGTCAACCCCGACCAGATCCGCACTGTGATCCGCGCCTTTCACGACAACTGGCCAACCATCTTCCCGGGCCGCAAGGAATTGCCAAAAACCCTGATCTTTGCCAAGACCGACAGCCATGCCGACGACATCATCCAGACGGCCCGCCAGGAATTCGGCGAAGGCAACGATTTCTGCCGCAAGATCACCAATGCCGCGAAGAACCCGAAGTCTTCACTCTCGGCCTTTCGCAACGAATACTACCCCCGCATCGCCGTGACGGTGGACATGATCGCCACCGGTACCGACGTGAAGCCGCTCGAATGCCTGATCTTCATGCGGGACGTGAAATCAAAGAACTATTTTGAGCAGATGAAAGGCCGCGGTACCCGTGTCGTCAAACCGGATGATCTGAAAAAGGTCACCCCCTCCGCCCAGGCCAAGACCCATTATGTCATCGTTGATGCCGTGGGCGTCACAAAGTCGCTCAAGACGGCCAGCCAGCCGCTTGATACCAAGCCGTCGATCCCTTTCAAGGATCTCGCCATGGGGCTGATGATGGGCGACCGAAGTGAGGAAACCGTCAGCTCCCTTGGCGCACGCCTGTCGCGGCTCGACAACAAGCTGGGGGCCGAGGATCAGGCGAAGATCACCGAAACCGCTGGCACCTCCCTCACCGCCATCGTGCGCGACCTCTTTGATGCCATCGACCCAGACAAGGTCGAGGCCGACGCCAAGGCTGCCGGTCACCCCGAGCCTGACGATGCCGCCATGCGGATAGCGCGTGAAGAGCGGATCAAGCAGGCCGCCAATGTCTTCACCGGTCCGCTGATCAACCTGATGGATACGATCCGCCGCGACAATGAACAGACCATCGACCATGACAACCTCGACACACTTCTGCGCGCCGAGTGGGCCGGGGATGTGGCGGAAAATGCCAAGAAGATCGCCCAGGAATTCGAAGAGTACCTGACCGAAAACCGCGATGAGATCGAGGCGCTGTCGATTTACTTCAACACGCCCGCGCGCCGGGCGGACGTCACCTACGCCATGATCAAGGATGTGCTATCGAGGCTGACCGCTGATCGCCCGCGCCTGGCACCGCTGACCGTCTGGCGCGCCTATGCGCATCTGGATGACTACAAGGGCAGCAATCCGGCCAGCGACCTGACCGCGCTGGTGGCGCTGATCCGCCGTGTCACCGGGCTTGATGAAAAGCTCACCCGCCATTCCGAGCGGGTGCGGCGCAACTTCCAGAACTGGGTGCTGAACCGCCATTCCGGCGCGGGTGAGAAATTCTCCGAGGACCAGATGGGCTGGCTGCGCATGATCCGCGACCACCTCGCCACCTCCTTCACCATCGAGCGTGACGATCTGGACATGTCTCCCTTTGACGGCAAGGGCGGAATGGGGCAGATGTACGCGCTCTTTGGCGATGGGATGGATGAGGTCATGACCGAGATGAATGAGGCGCTCTCGGCATGACGGATTCGCCGCGCGGATGGGCCATTGGCCCGTTGTCTGACTTCATCACCCCACGCGGCGAGAAGGTATCACCTTCCGCATTTCCCGAACTGCCATTTATTGGCATGGATCATGTGGAGGCTCAGACAACCCGCATTCTCGGTTCTGTTCCAGCATCGGAGCTAAAGAGCAATGCAGCCCGGTTCTTCGAGAATGACGTGTTGTATGGGCGCCTTCGCCCGTATCTAAACAAAGTCGCTCAACCCAAGTTTGATGGCCTGGCGTCTGCAGAATTCATCATATTTGAAGGCAACGCTCTGATTTGTCCGGCCTTCTTGCGCCATCGGCTAAACGCAAGAGATTTCGTAACCTTCGCGACCAGTCTGAACGCAGGCGACAGACCCCGCGTCAACTTCGAGCAGATCGGCGATTTCGAAATCCTTGTCCCACCAATCAACGAACAACGCCGCATCGTGGAGAAGATCGAGGCGCTGTTCGACGAGATCGACAAGGGGGTCGAGAGCCTGCAAACGGCGCGCACCACCCTCGGCCTCTACCGCCAGTCCCTGCTGAAATCCGCTTTTGAGGGCCGCCTCACCGCCGACTGGCGCGCGCAGAACGCGGATAAGCTGGAACCCCCCGAAACCCTCCTCGCCCGCATCCAAACCGAACGCGAAACCCGCTACAAAGCCGCGCTGGACGATTGGCAAGAGGCCCTGGCCCAATGGCGCGCCGATGGCGAAAAGGGCAAGAAACCCGCGAAACCGAAGCGTTTGTCCATGCTGGTAGTTGCCGCCGCGCCATTCCCGATCCCGGAAAATTGGCTCGCCCTTTCGATGGGGTCACTGGGCCGGGTCGAGACAGGTGCCACTCCGCCAACCAAATCTAAAGAAAACTTCGGTGGAGACATTCCCTTCTTCAAGCCGACGGACTTGGAGGCAGGGGCGGACGTACGGGAAGCACGAGAATTCCTATCTGAGATCGGTGCAGAGAAGTCGCGGCCGTTCTCAGCAGGAACAATCCTTGTAACTTGTATCGGCGCGACCATCGGCAAAACGGGCCTTGCTGGAGTTGATGCAGCCTGCAACCAGCAAATTAACTACATTGAACCCGATCCTAACTTCGAACCGAGGTTCATCTACTATCAAATCACAAGCCCGTTTTTCCAGGATCAGATCAAAGACAACGCATCGTCCACCACTCTGCCTATCCTGAACAAAGGCAAGTTTACCCAGTTGCCGACGATCATTTGCTCCCCCGCCGAACAAGCCGAAATTGCCCGCCTCCTCGACGCCCGGCTCGAGGCCGCCGCGCGGCTTGAGGCCGAAATCGACGCCGCCCTCACCCGCGCCGATGCCCTGCGCCAATCCATCCTGAAACAAGCATTTTCGGGCCAACTCATCCCTCAAGACCCCTCGGACGAGCCCGCCGCCGCCCTGCTGGAACGGATCAAGACCGAGCGCGCAGCGTCGCCGAAAGCAAAGAAAAAGAGAAAGGCCAGCGCATGACCAAGAAGGGCCGTTCTATCGAGTTGTTCTTTGTCAACGGGACGCCCGATGGCATGGTGACGGCAACAATCCCGTTTCAATGGTCCGGCCATGTCTTGGTGACACGTCGGACCCAGTTGAAAGAAGCAATCTCACGCGAAGAAGCCAAGCGCCCCGGTGTCTACCTTCTGATCGGTGACATAGACGGCGAAGCATCTCTCTATGTCGGCGAAACCGATGAGTTGAAAACCCGCCTAACACAGCACGCCTCAAGCAAGGACTGGTGGGATACTGCCATCCTGATCACGTCAAACGGTGAGCCGCTCAACAAGGCGCATGTGCGGTATCTGGAGCACAGAATGTTCACGGACGCCAAGTGGATCAACAAGATCGCGCTGAGCTATGGTCAAGCTCCCTCGGGCAGCCCACTGAGCGAGGCCGCCCGCGCGCATATGGATGATTTCCTGGAGAACATCTATCTGGTCCTCCCTGCCTTGCGGTTCGACTTTTTCACCGCACAAGTCAAAGACGACAGCCCCGCCGCACCCGACCAGACGGCGGGTGGCGCAGTGTATTTCACGTTCGAAGTGCCGAAACACGGGATCAAGTCTCGGGCGCGATGGGAAGACGGCAAGTTCATTGTCGAAGCCGGTTCAATGGCGAGGGACAAATGGGCGAGTTCCACGACATATGCGAGCTATAAACCACTTTTTGAAGAATTGGTGGATCAGGGCATCCTCGTGTCTCAGGGCAATCACCGGGTCTTCGCAAAAAGCTACGCTTTCAATAGCACAAGTGCCGCAGCCGCCGTCGTATCAGGCCGCCCAGCCTCTGGTCCGAAAAGCTGGATCCTTGAGCACACCAGTCAGACATACGAAGATTGGGAAGCTGCCCAATTGCAAGCCGTCGAACAGGAAGAATAATCATGAGCACCGCCCCCATCGTCTCCAAGGTCTGGAGTTTCTGCACCACGCTGCGCGATGATGGCGTCGGCTACGGTGACTATCTCGAACAGCTGACCTATCTCATCTTCCTCAAGATGGCGGATGAATACGCCAAGCCACCCTACAGCCGTGATGTGGGTGTTCCCGAGGGCTATGACTGGACCAGCCTGACCACCCGCCGCGGTGCCGATCTGGAAGCCCATTACATCGCCCTCCTGCGCAAACTGGGTGAACAAAAGGGCATGCTGGGCCAGATCTTCACCAAATCGCAGAACAAGATCACCGATCCCGCCAAGCTGTTCCGCCTGATCGACATGGTAGACGGCACACAATGGGTGATGCTGGGCGCCGACGTGAAGGGCGACATCTATGAAGGCCTGCTTGAGCGCAACGCAGAAGACACCAAATCAGGCGCCGGTCAGTATTTCACCCCGCGCGCCCTGATCCGTGCCATGGTGGAATGCATGCGCCCCGAGCCGGGCAAGACCATCGCAGACCCGGCCTGCGGCACTGGCGGATTTTTCCTCGCCGCCCATGATTTCCTGACAGACAGTGAGAATTTCGCGCTCGACAAGTCCCAGAAGGCATTTCTGAAACACGAGACTTTTTTTGGGAATGAAATTGTCGCCGGTACACGGCGGCTGTGCCTGATGAACATGTTCCTGCATGGGATCGGCGAGATGACCGGCGACTCTCTGGTCTCGCCCGCCGATGCGCTGATTTCGCCACCCTCCGAGACCTTCGACTATATCCTGGCGAACCCGCCCTTCGGCAAGAAAAGCTCGATGAGTTTTACCAATGCCGAGGGCGAGCAGGAAACCGACGATCTGACCTACAACCGGCAGGATTTCTGGGCGACCACCTCGAACAAGCAGTTGAATTTTGTGCAGCATATCAGGACGATGCTGAAAACCACCGGCCGCGCTGCCGTCGTGGTGCCCGACAACGTGCTTTTTGAGGGCGGTGCCGGCGAGGCAATCCGGCGCAAGCTTTTGCAAAACACTGACCTGCACACGATCCTGCGCCTGCCAACCGGGATTTTCTATGCCCAGGGCGTCAAGGCGAACGTCATCTTCTTCGACAACCGCGCCGCCAGCCCCGACCCGCAGACGTCACAGGTCTGGTATTATGACTACCGCACCAATGTGCATCATACGCTCAAGCAAAAACCCCTGACCTTCGCGCACTTGGAAGATTTCATCACCTGCTACAATCCAGCCAACCGACATGAGCGCAAAGCAACTTGGAGCGAGACCACCCCGGATGGCCGCTGGCGGGCCTACCCCCGCGAAGATCTGCTCGCTCGAGACAAGGCCAGCCTCGACTTGTTCTGGCTGCGAGATGCCTCGATGACCGATCTGGAGAACCTGCCGGAACCCGACGTTCTGGCCGAAGAAATTCTCGAGCATTTGGGAGCCGCGATGGAAAGCTTCAATTCAGTCGTGCAAGGCATAAGATGACTTGCACGATAGCAGATGGAAAATTGGCGATCAATGATGAGCGAATTTGACTCGAACGGCGGAGAGGGGTCGTTCGCTGCGACCGTGAGAGACCCATTTTAGATCTGAAAGAGCCGACGTTGATCCGCATCCGGCGTGGACCAGACAAAGTTGAGGCAATACAGTGAGACAAAAGTCGCTTGGGATGCACTTGTGAATATTAATTTTTCAGTAAGGTGCAATAACTGCTCAAACCTCACGAATTGTCGTGTTGGGATGAGTAACCGTGACATCCAACCACTCAAGTTTGCTTGCAAGAATTGCGGCTCGTTGATTGGTTTAGATTTCAAAATCAAGGGAGGAACCGACCTTGATACCAAAGCTGTCAAAGCGATTCTTGCAAGTAAGTCACCTCGCGATGTGCAAGTAAATCCAGGCGTTTCCTACAAGATAAGGGGCGCGACGGAAGTACCTATAGACGGTGCATTTGATCCAAAAAACGACTTTGTTGATTTACATTTAGACTTTCCTGTCGCGTTTGGTGAATACGTTATGGGAAGAACGCCTTTTATGGAAGCTTCAGCCAGAGTGGGTGCAGAAAAGGCAGAGTTCCACCGAAATCGGCTGCAATTGATAAATCATCAATATAAGAAATATCCCAAAGTCGCCAATTTGATCAGGATGTATACAAGGGGTTTTTACGGCCCTTTCCAAAGAGCCTCACGCCGACACTTCAAGATCGATGTCAAGTCAAACAAGATGCAAGACATAAACGCTGCGCTTTATACTGCGGTTAGTCGATTCATTCTGCCATTTACGCTGCCTGACGACAGTAGCGCTCTTGTAGAGAATTATACGAAAACGGTTATCGAACTTGTCGAAAAGCAGAAGGTGCCAATGGCTGCGTTTCTGCAAGATGTCGTTGATACCGAGTTCCTTAAACATCTTCAAAGCGACTGCCTTAGATTGTACAAGCCGATTTTCGAAGCGGAGCTCCCTTTACGACCCGCGTTATTTCTTGATGTCGATTCAGCTTATGCATCTGGAACGATAGCGATGAGAGTCAGCTCGCATGACTTCGAAGAGTACAAAGAATTATATAAAGACTTGTCCGAAGTGCTGAACCGGCAGTTAGTTTTGGTTGCTGGAATGAACAATTTGATCAAACGCGGTGACCATAACGCATTTGCCAAGGGAGTTCGCGTAACAAACGGTGGTAAGGAACTGGCACCGTCTTCTCTCAACAAGTATGCAGACGTGTCTCTCGGAAACAAGATGCTGGACTTGGATGAACCATGGTATTCGATAAATACAGCCTCACTTGACAACGAACTTAGAAACGCCGTGGCCCACAACAAGGTCGACTACGATGATGTCACCCAAACGATTACCTACTACCCCAAGTTAGAAGGGATGGCGCGGGAGAAAAAAATTCAAATTCAGTTGTTGGACTACATGTGGCGTATGCTCGTCCTCTTTCGAGAGGTACATCGGCTGCATCATTTGGTGAAGTGTCTGAACTACGCCACTCTGATCGAACCCACAGCAAGCTTGATCAAACGACCTTAGTTTTTTGGTTCGTAAAGGTTGCCGCGAGTTTGATCAATCTGCTTCGGCGTTGAAACCGCTTTTGCTTTTATGACTTTTAGCTGCTGAGCCTGCAAAACTTGAGTTCTTTGACGCCGTCATCGCGCAGGTCCGGTTAACGGCAAAGTTGGACGGGCTGTAAAGCAGCGTTGACGCCTGACGGGCAACGTCAGTAGTTCGTCTTGAACAACGCGTTCAGGCAGCGGTTTCCGTTGTCCAGCGGTCTTGGTTGATCGGCTTGAACCGGTGGCCAAGGGCGAATAGCCAAATGAACTGACACAGAAGCACCTTCAGGTGCCTAAGAAGTAACCGCGCCATTGGCACCGCCTGCCTGATGCTCGTGCGATGATCTAAGAGACGTCGTTAATGACGTCTTTAGCGACGTCTCTTATACGGGGTCTGGGATGCGTGGCGAAATTCTTGAGGCGGAGCGGCGACGCTTTTGGCATGACGACGAAAAGCTTGAGATTGTCGCGTCGGTTGGGATTGCCGGGGCGAGTGTGACGCAGGTTGCGCAGCGCCATGAGATTAAGCGACAACAAATTTATGCGTGGCGGCATGAGCTGAAGCAGAAAGGCTTGTGGTCGCCCGATGCCGGGGCGCTTTTCTTGCCGCTGGACATGCCCGTGACTGCAGGAGTGCCGGTGGCGCAGGCACCGGTCGCTGAGCTGCCGCCTCCAGTTGCTGTTGAATTGCGCCTGCGTGGGGGGCGTAGTTTGCATTTTGAAAGCACGATTGATCCTGCTGCGCTGTCGGCGCTGAACCTCTCCATGTCTGTATCTGGTTGCATTGCTGATCTTCCTCGAAAAATGTGATGTGCCAGTGTCACGCGTGCACGTTACCCAGACGCAATCCGCATCTCACTGCAGATCCCGGATCTGAGCGCTCTCACAAAGGGAGCCGCACAAGAACCGGGCATCTTGTGAATTATGAGACATTGAATATGGCTGATTTCGATGCTGCGGCTTTGAGTGCCCGCAGCCACCGGCCCAATTTTTTACCGACTGGAAGCGATGGACACTGCGATATTTTCAACAGATCATGACCTCAGCGCCGCAGTCCGGGGTCATTCCGCGAATTTTGGCCGAAATATTTCATTCGGCCAAAACCGTTCTAATTCAGGACGTTAATGCCACGTGGCAAAACTTACCCCGCTTCATGGCAAACCAATACAGCGGTTTTGGCATAACTACGCCCGTCCCGATACAAACTACGCCCGTCCCGATGCTAAGAACACTTGGAATGTCCACAACTGGCGCATGTCATGCAGCCTTCCAGCATGCGCATCGCGTAGTCACCGCAGTTCGGGCACGCTGCGCCGCGGCCGCCGCCAAGGTTCACCACCTCTGCTGTTGGATCACTTTTCAGGCCCATCCCCTCGCCAGCGAGGAACCCGGTCTTGACCATGTGCTGCTCTAGGATGCCTCCAATCGCCGCCAGGATTGACGGCACATACTTGCCACCCATCCAGGCGCCGCCGCGCGGGTCGAACACGGCCTTCAGTTCCTCAACCACGAAAGACACGTCCCCGCCGCGCCGGAACACCGCCGAGATCATGCGCGTCAGGGCGACTGTCCAGGCGAAATGCTCCATGTTCTTGGAGTTGATGAACACCTCGAAGGGGCGGCGGCGCCCGCCCAGCACCACGTCGTTGACGGTGATGTAGATCGCGTGGCTGCTGTCGGGCCATTTCAGCTTGTAGGTCATGCCTTCCAACTCGGGCGGGCGATCCAGCGGATCGGACATATAGACGATTTCGGCACCGTCGCTGCTGACCTGCTGAGGGGCGACATTAGATGCCTCGCTGACACTCAATACCGATCCGGTCACGTCATTGGGTCGATAGGTTGTGCAGCCTTTGCAGCCGCTGTTCCACGCCTGCGTGTAGACATCCTTGAACGCGTCAAAGCTGATGTCCTCGGGGCAGTTGATCGTCTTGGAGATACTGCTGTCGACCCATTTCTGCGCCGCCGCCTGCATGCGCACATGGTCAACGGGGGCCAGCGTCTGCGCGTTGACGAAATACTCGGGCAGTTCGGCATCGCCGAACTTGTCACGCCACATCTGGAAGGCGTAATCGACGACCTCCTCTTCGGTGCGGCTCCCGTCCTTTTGCAGGACCTTGCGGGTATAGCTGTAGGCAAAGACCGGCTCGATCCCGCTGCTGACATTCCCGGCATAAAGGCTGATCGTGCCGGTCGGCGCGATCGACGTCAGCAGCGCGTTGCGGATACCATGCTTGCCGACAGCGCGGCGCACATCGTCGTCCATGCCCTGCATCGTGCCGCTGGACAGATAGGCCTCGGCGTCAAACAGCGGAAAGGCGCCCTTTTCCTTGGCCAGATCGACCGAGGCCAGATAGGCCGCGCGCGCAATCGCCTTCAGCCACGCCTCTGTCTGCGCCGCTGCGGCCTCCGAGCCATAGCGAAGCCCCACCATCAGCAATGCATCGGCAAGGCCGGTCACGCCAAGCCCGATCCGCCGCTTGGCTTGCGCCTCTGCCTCCTGCGCGGGTAGCGGGAACTGGCTGGTATCGACGACATTGTCCATCATCCGCACGGCGACAGCGACCAGATCGGACAGCGCAGCCTCGTCCAGCGCGGCACCCTCGCCAAAGGGGTCACTGACCAGCCGCGCCATGTTGATGCTGCCCAAAAGGCACGCGCCATAGGGCGGCAGGGGCTGCTCGCCACAGGGGTTTGTCGCGGCAATGGTCTCGCAATAGCTGAGGTTGTTGGCCTGATTGATCCGGTCGATGAATATCACGCCCGGTTCGGCATAATCATACGTCGCCTGCATGATTCGGTTCCACAGATCGCGCGCCTGAACCGTGTGATAGACCCGGCCGTCGAATTCCAGATCCCAAGGGCCGTCGGCCTCGACCGCCTCCATGAAGGGGTCCGTGACCAACACGCTCAGGTTGAAATTGCGCAGGCGCGCCGGATCGCTCTTGGCGGCGATGAAATCCTCGATGTCGGGGTGGTCGCAGCGCATCGTCGCCATCATCGCGCCCCGGCGGCTTCCGGCGCTCATGATTGTGCGGCACATCGCGTCCCAGACGTCCATGAAGCTGAGCGGTCCGCTGGCATCAGCGCCAACACCCTTTACCACGGCGCCGCGCGGGCGGATGGTGGAGAAATCGTAGCCGATCCCGCCGCCCTGCTGCATGGTCAGCGCCGCCTCGCGCAGCGCATCGAATATGCCGCCCATGTCATCCGGCACGGTGCCCATGACAAAGCAGTTGAACAGCGTCACCGTGCGCCCGGTCCCTGCCCCGGCCGCAATGCGGCCCGCAGGCAGGAATTTGAAATCCTCCAGCGCGCTGTAGAACCGTTCCTCCCACAGTGCGGGTTCGGCCTCGACCTTGGCCAGTGCCCGCGCAACGCGGCGCCAGCTATCCTCGACGGTGGCGTCTGCGTCTGTGCCGTCTGCGGGACTGAAACGGTACTTCATGTTCCAGATCTGTTCGGAAATGGGGGCAGCAAAACGGCTCATGGACGAGGCTCCGGATGGACTGAAAAGGCAATGGCGCGGCGGAGCGCAGACAATAGGCGCACACCGCAAGGCGGTCAACGGCGCGTATCCAGCAGACAAGGCGGCCCCAGCGCTATCCCGCATTCTACCGCATTGTTTTTACATACGAAATACCCCAATCTATCCATCCTCCGTAGTCCCGCCCGATGCCGACATGCGGACAAGATGCATTATTCACTGACCATGCAATCAGTCCGGCGGGATTGATCTTGCCGCGCCAGGCCATAAGATCACTGTCATGGCCCAGACATATCTCAACCTCATCAAGCTCAGCGTCGGCACCAGCAGCGTTGACGATCTGATCGCGTGGCAGACCTCGCGCCGGGCGCAGGGCAGCGACGGGCTGCCCCGGCATGTCACCCGCATGTGGCCCAAACGCGCAGAGGAATTGCTCGACGGGGGATCAATATACTGGGTGATCCAAGGGGTGCTGCAATGCCGCCAGCGCATCCTGCGACTGGACGAGGTTATCGGACAGGACGGTGTGCGCCGCTGTGGCATCGTGCTGGACCCCGAGATCATACGCACAGCCACAGCCCAAAAACGCCCTTTTCAGGGCTGGCGCTACCTGCCGGGGGCCGAATCTCCGGCGGATCTGAGTGGCGTTCGCCATGACGAAGAGCCCCTGCCTCCCGGCCTGACCGCAGCTTTGGCTGATATTGGTGTGATATAAGCACAACACATGCCCATTGGGCAATGGCTATGGAATCGGCATTATGGGCCGTGTCGCCCCCCGTTCAGCAGCCGGATGATGTCACTTAACTATCTGTATTACATTGTATTTTTTAAATCGAATTTGCGTACCCCGGGATGTTTGCCCGATTTGCGCAACTTACCGCCTATCAAAATCACATTTTCTTGAAACCGTCAGTTTGTCTGGGTAGTTGCATCCCGGGGCCCAACCCTAAATACGAAGAACATGAGGCGCAGGACCAGAACACTGGAAACCACGCCCGGGCAGAAACGAAAGGACATACAACATGAAATACTTGCTCTCCGCAGCAGCAGCCTCCGCCCTGATGGCAGGCACAGCATTCGCCGGTAACATCGAGCCGGCACCGATGGAGCCCGTGATTGCTCCGGCGCCCGCGCCGGTCTTCACGTCGCCGAACTGGACTGGCTTCTACGCCGGTGGCCAGCTGGGCTATGGCAACGTCGACACCAGCATTGCTGGCGTTGACGGTGACGGCCTTATCGGTGGTCTGGTCGCTGGTTACGACTACGATCTGGGCGACTGGGTCATCGGTGCCGGTTTCGACTACGACTGGACCGACATCTCGCTGGCCCCCGGTTTGGACGTTGACAGCATCTGGCGCGCAAAACTGCGCGGCGGCTACAAGCTGGGCAACGGCCTGCTGTACGCAACAGCTGGTTACACCCAGGTTGACGCCAACATCGGTGGTAGCGAAGACGGTTATTTCGTCGGCGCTGGCTACGAGCACCTGCTGACGTCGAACTTCGCGCTGGGCGGCGAAGTCCTGTACCACGATTACGACGTTCCCGGCACTCTGGAAGCAACAACAGCGCAGGTTCGCGCAACGTTCCGCTTCTAATCGGACAGTCGGGCCAATCTGGCCCGGCAACCACCTAATACAGCGCGCGGCCTCAACGGGCCGCGCGTTTTTCATTGCTCGATTGCTATAACTCAGCGCGCACCGGCATCGCCGATCGCTGCGTCAGTTGACGTCAAGCCGCGCCGCCAGAGTCGCCAATGTCGCGCGGTCCGCATCACTCATCTCGACCCGGCGGGCACGAAACAGCGTTGCCTGACTGCGCAGGATCAGCCCATCATCCAATATTTTCAGGTGGTTTGCCGTCAGCGTATCCCCCGACGACGTGATGTCGGCGATCGCCTCGGCCGTCTCGTTCTTGACCGTGCCTTCGGTCGCGCCCTGACTGTCGACGATGCTGTAATCGGCAACGCCGTTCTCCCGCAGAAAATCGCGCACCAGGCGGTGATATTTGGTCGCGATCCGCAACCGGTGGCCGTGGTTGGCCCGGAACGCCGCCGCAACCGCATCGAGATCGTCCAGCGTTCCCACATCAACCCAGGCATGCGGCACCGCCAGCACCAGATCGGCCTGGCCAAACCCCAGTTCAGCCAGAACCTCGACGCGGTCCTCCCAGTTGCCCAGCTTCTCGCGCACCAGATCGGTGCCGGTCACGCCCAGATGGATATGCCCCGCGGCCAACTCGCGCGGGATTTCCCCGGCGGACAGCAAGACCAGTTCGACATCGCCCGCGCCCTCGACAATGCCGGCATATTCACGGTCCGATCCGGTCCGGCCCAGCGTGACACCGCGCGCGCCAAACCATTGAAATGTCTTCTCCATCAGCCGCCCTTTGGACGGCACACCCAGCCGAATGCTCATGCCTGCCCCCTCAGATAGACGACCAGTCCGGGCCGGATCACCCCGCCCACTGCGGGGATCTCGCGGCCCTGCCCCAGTTGCCGGGTCAGCGCATCATAGCGCCCGCCCGACGCGACGCTGGGCAATTCGGGATGCGCCTCGGACGTGAAGCCAAAGACGAACCCATCGTAATACTCCATCTGACTGCGCCCGTACGAAGCCTCGAACGGCAGGTGGTCGACGTCGATCCCCCACGCGTCCAGCGCCTGCAGTCGCGCGGCCAGTTGCGTGACCGCAGCGCTGATGCTGGGCATGTCGACGGCAATATCGCGCAACCGCTCCAGCGCATTCGGGCAGGTTTCGCGCACGGCCAGGATCGCGTCGATCAGGTCAACCTCGCCCTCCGACACTGGCGGCGCTGCCGCATCGCTGCGCAGCGCGTCGATGCGTCCGGCAATCTCGGCCGCGCTACGCAGGCCGATCATCGGCCCGGCAGCCGCCATGGGGTCAGCCGCCTGCAACAGCGCCGCCCGGCTGGGCGGTACCGGGGAGCGGCCGGCAAACCGGTCGAGCAGAACGCGAAAGCGGTGCGGGCGCCAGATATGGCGCCGCAACGCCGCCTTGCGGGCGGACGTCGTGGCAAGCCCGTCAACAGCAGCCATCAGGATCCCGATATCACCCGTCCTGGCATGCAGGTTCAGCGGCGCGAGAATATCGTGCAGCCGCGCGAACACCTCGGCATCCGATTGCGCCGGTGTGCCCCGCTCGAACACCTCATAGCCCACCTGAATATACTCGCTGGCCCGGCTTGTATCCAGTTCCTGCCGGCGGAAAACCTCGCCGGAATATGTATAGCGCGCAGGTTCGGCGCCGTCCGCCATATGCATTTGCACGACAGGCACGGTGAAATCGGGGCGCAACATCTGCTCGCCCTTCAGCGGATCCGAGGTGACATAGGCGCGGCCGCGAATATCTTCGCCGTAGAGGTCCAGCAGCGTCGCAGCTGGCTGCAGGATGGATGTTTCGACAACCTGCGCGCCCGCATCCTCAAACACCGCGCGAAGCCGGGCGGCCTCGGCGCGGATCGCGGCGCGGGGGATATCGGCAGCTTTGGCAGGGCCAGACGCAAGGAGCATATCAATATCCGCCATCAGGTCTCGCCGCTCGAATCGCGCCCCAGTATTTCCAGCACCTTCGCAACCATCTGCGCGCGCGGCACCTCGAACTGGCTGGGCCTTTCCTTCCATTCTTCCAGCGTCGCGCTTGCCGCGATCTGAGCGCCCAGCACCAGATCCTTGATCTGCACCACGCCCTGCGCCTGCTCCTCCGCGCCCTCGATGATGGCAACGGGACTGCCGCGTTTGTCCGCGTATTTCAGCTGGTTGCCAAAATTCTTCGGATTGCCCAGATAAACCTCGGCCCGG
This sequence comes from Roseovarius sp., assembly GCA_048267045.1. GTDB lineage: Bacteria > Pseudomonadota > Alphaproteobacteria > Rhodobacterales > Rhodobacteraceae > Roseovarius. The sequence goes on from JBLWYG010000007.1 coordinate 45,064, forward strand.
ATGCCCGCCTGCCGCAATTCGCCCACCATGGCCATGTAATCCGCCATGCGCGCGCGGTCCATCACCGTCACCACGACAGGCCCCTGCACCTCGCGGCTGGCCTTACCCTTAGCCCGCAGCGCCGCCAGCAGACGGTCGACACCGATGCTGACGCCTGTGGCCGGCACGGCCTGCCCGGTGAACCGCTTGACCAGATCGTCATAGCGCCCGCCGCCCGCAACCGAGCCGAACTGGCGTTTGGCGCCCTTCTCATCGAGAATGTCAAAGGTAAGTTCGGCCTCGTAGACCGGGCCGGTGTAATAGCCAAGGCCGCGCACGACGCTGGGATCGATCTCGATCCGATCCGGCCCATATCCCTGCGCGGCGACCAGCGCTGCGATCTCCTCAAGCTCATCAACACCCTCGGCGCCAATGGCAGATTCGCCGACAGCGCTGCGCAGATTGGCAAGCGTTTCCGCTGCATCGGACCCCTTCGATGTCAGGAACGCAATCACCGGCCCGGCCTGCGCATCGCTCAGCCCGACGCCGTCGATATAGGCGCCTGACGCATCCAGCCGCCCCTTGCCCAGCAGCTGACGCACGCCATCGCTGCCAACCTTGTCGAATTTGTCGATGGTGCGCAGCACAGCATCGCGCTGCGTCTGGTCATCCAGCCCCATGACCTCCAGCACACCATTCAGAACCTTGCGGTTGTTCACCCGCACCACATAGTCGCCGGGCGCAATGCCGACCTTCTCCAGACAATCGGCCAGCATCGCGCATATCTCGGCATCTGCCGCAACGGAAGGCGCGCCGACCGTATCCGCATCGCATTGATAAAACTGGCGAAACCGCCCCGGTCCGGGCTTCTCATTGCGCCAGACCGGCCCCATCGCGTAGCGCCGATACGGCGTTGGCAACTCATCCTTGTGCTGCGCATAGACCCGCGCCAGCGGCGCCGTCAGATCATAGCGCAGCGCCAGCCAGTCACCGGGCTTTTCGCCCTCGTCCTCTTGCCATGCGAAAACGCCTGCATTAGGCCTGTCCACATCCGGCAAAAACTTGCCTAGCGCCTCGACCGTCTCGACAGCGGAACTGTCCAGCGCGTCAAAGCCATAGTGGTGATAAACCCGCGCGATCGCGTCCAGCATCGCGGCACGCTCCACGACCTCCTCGCCAAAGTAATCGCGAAACCCCTTGGGCGTTTGCGCCTTGGGGCGCGGGGTCTTTTTCTGCTTGGCCATCGCATGACTTCCCAAAGCTGTGGAACCTGCCGCGCGGTCTAGCCCAAGCACCGCCCCCCGGCAAGCAGGGCACTCCGCCTGCGGCTTTTTCTCGGGAAAAATACCCATATCCGACCTCTGCCAGACGCGCGCCGCTTGACGGAGTGCAGATCGCGCGCGACAAGCGCGTCATGGAACACCTCGAAGAGAAAATCGCCCATCTCGTCCGCGCTGTCGACGATTTGTCGGACACGGTCGCGCGGCAGGATCGCGAGATTGCCGTGCTTACGCGCCGCGTCGAGATGCTGATGCGCCGCGAGGCCGAGCGCGAGTCGGACTTGGGCGGCTCCGTCACGCTGGGAAACGAACGCCCGCCGCATTATTGAGCACCAAAAAATCTCCGCCCGGCCTCAGATGTCCTGCACATCCATCACCCCGTCGAGGCTCTTGATCGCGCCCTTGATCTGCGGCGTCACCGGATAATCGCGCCCTGCCGACAGTTCGACCTCGCCGGGCAGCCCATCGCCCATCAAGCAGAACCGGATCGGGCCGGGACGGGTCGCGCGGGCGGCCTCGGCAGCGCCCTCCAATACCCGCGCGACCGATGCGACGGCAGAAGGCGCATCGACAAAGATCATCAGCCCCAGACTGCCCGCATCGGCCACCACGCCGTCAATCGGTGCCACCGATCGCGCCAGCAGCTTCAGCTGTTCGGATTCCATCGTCGCCTCGACCGTGACGACCACCTGCGCGCCCGTGTCGATATGCTCGCGCGATTTCTCCAGCGTTTCCGAGAACATGACCACCTCGTAACCGCCCGTCGTATCGCTGAGCTGGACAAAGGCAAAGCGGTTGCCGCGCGCCGATTCCCGCTCCTGCCGGCCCGCGACGATACCGGCCATCTTGACCACGCAGGGCGCGCGCGCGGCCTGCTGCATCACCTCGTCCAGTGTCTTGACCTGCTTGCGCTTGAGAGCCGCCATGTAGTCGTCCAGCGGATGACCCGAGAGGTAGAACCCGACCGCCTTGAATTCTTCGGTCAGGCGTTCGGCGGGCAGCCAGTCATCGACGGGCGGCAAGCGCGGCTCGGGCAGATCCTCCCCCGCCTCACCGAAGAGCGACACCTGCGCCGAATTCTTCTGGTCATGAATCGCCGCCGAGTAATTCATCAGCGGTTCGATCGCGTCGAACACGCGGCGGCGGTTGCGGTCGATCTCGTCAAACGCGCCGGAGCGCGCCAGCATCTCCATCGGCCGTTTGCCGATCCGCTTGATGTCGACGCGCCGCGCGAAATCGTAAAGCGTAGCGAAGGGTTTGCCGTCCCGCCCCTCCACGATCAGCTTCATCGCCTCAACGCCGACGTTTTTCAGCGCCCCCAGCCCGTAATGCAGAATGCCATCCCGGACCACGAACTGCGCGTCCGAGCGATTGACGCATGGCGGCGCCCAAGGCAGGTCCAGCCCCTTTTTCACTTCCTCGAAATAGACAGACAGCTTGTCAGTCAGGTGAATATCGCAGTTCATGACGCCTGCCATGAACTCGGTCGGATGGTTCGCCTTCAGCCATGCGGTCTGGTAGCTGACCACCGCATAGGCCGCCGCGTGGGATTTGTTGAAACCGTAATTGGCGAATTTATCCAAGAGGTTCCAGACCTCCAGCGCCTTGTCGTCGTCAACGCCGTTTTCCTTGGCACCTTTGATGAACTTTGGCCGCTCCTCGTCCATCGCCGCCTGAATCTTCTTGCCCATGGCGCGGCGCAGGAGGTCAGCGCCGCCCAGTGAATAGCCCGCCATTTCCTGCGCGATCTGCATCACCTGTTCCTGGTAGACGATGATGCCCTGCGTCTCGTCCAGAATGTGGTCGATCGTCGGGTGCAGCAGGTCGCGGTCCGATATCTCGTTCTTCACCTCGCAGAATTTCGGGATATTTTCCATCGGGCCTGGCCGGTAGAGCGCGACCAGCGCGATGATATCCTCGATGCAGTCCGGCTTCATCCGCTTGAGCGCGTCCATCATGCCCGAGCTTTCCACCTGGAACACCGCAACCGTCTTTGCCTTGGCATAAAGCGCGTACGTCTTGGCGTCGTCCAGAGGGATCTGGCCGATATCGTTCTCGGCGCCCTCGAACGGCTCGTAGATGGTGCTGCCATCGGCGGCGGTATGCAGGTCGCGACCCTCGCCATGGATCTGCTGAATGGCGTTCTGGATCACGGTCAGCGTTTTCAGTCCGAGAAAGTCGAACTTGACCAGCCCCGCCTGCTCGACCCATTTCATGTTGAACTGGGTTGCGGGCATATCGCTTCGCGGATCCTGATAGACCGGCACCAGCGCGTCCAGCGGCCGATCCCCGATCACGACGCCCGCCGCGTGGGTCGACGCGTTGCGCAGCAGCCCCTCGACCTGCATGCCGTATTTCAGCAGCCGGTCGACGACCTCCTCGCTCCGGGCCTCCTCGCGCAGGCGGTCCTCCTGGATCAGCGCCTGCTGGATGCTGACGGGCTTGACGCCCTCGACCGGGATCATTTTCGACAGGCGGTCGACCTGCCCGTAAGGCATCTGCAACACGCGGCCAATGTCGCGCACGGCCGCCTTGGACAGCAGCGCGCCGAAGGTGATGATCTGGCCCACCCGGTCGCGGCCGTATTTCTCCTGCACGTACTGGATCACCTCTTCGCGGCGATCCATGCAGAAGTCGATGTCGAAATCGGGCATGCTGACCCGTTCGGGGTTCAGAAATCGCTCGAACAGCAGGCTATAGCGCAGCGGATCGAGATCGGTGATCGTCAGCGCATAGGCCACGAGACTGCCGGCGCCCGAGCCACGGCCCGGCCCCACCGGAATATCGCGGTCCTTGGCCCATTTGATGAAATCGGCAACGATCAGGAAATAGCCGGGGAAACCCATGCCCTCTATGATGCCCAGCTCGAAGTCCAGCCGTTTTTCATAGTCTTCGACACTGGTGGCGTGGGGGATGACCTTCAGACGTTCGGCCAGTCCCTCCTTGGCCTGGCGGCGCAGCTCGTCCACCTCATCGTCAGCGAATTTCGGCAGGATCGGGTCGCGCTTGTAGGCACCAAAGGCGCAGCGTTTGGCGATCTCAATGGTGTTTTCAATCGCCTCGGGCAGATCCGCGAACAGCGTTGCCATTTCGCGCGGCGTCTTGAAGTTATGTTGCGGCGTCAGGCGACGGCGCGGGGCGGATTGATCGACATAGGTGCCTTCCGCAACGCAGAGCATGGCGTCATGCGCCTCGTACATTTCAGATTTGGGAAAATAGACGTCGTTCGTGGCGACCAGCGGCAGTTCCATCGCATAGGCCATCTCGACATGGCCGCGCTCGCTCAACCGCTCGGCCTCGGGCAGGCCATCGTCGCCGGGATGACGTTGCAGTTCCACATATAGTCGGTCGCCGTAGATCTCGGCCAGTTGCCGCATCAGCGCCTCGGCGGCGGGGCGCTGACCACCGCGCAAAAGGCGCCCGACCGGGCCATCCGGGCCACCCGAGAGGCAGATCAGACCACCGGAGTTCTCGGCAAGATCGGCACGGGTGACATGCGGAAGGGCACCGTCGCCGCGCAGATAAAGGCAAGAGTTGAGCTTCATCAGATGCTCATAGCCCTGCTCATTCTGGGCCAGCAGCACGATGGGCGCAGGCGGTGGTGCCCGCTCGCCCGGGGCGACATCGACATAGGTCAGGTCAATCTGGCAGCCCATGATCGGCTGAATGCCCGCGCCCGCAGCGGATACGGCAAATTCGAGCGCGGCGAACATGTTGTTCGTGTCGGTTACCGCAACGGCCGGCATGTCAGCTTCGCGGCACAGATCCGGCAACTTTTTCAGGCGGATAGCGCCTTCGAGCAGGGAGTATTCGCTGTGAACGCGCAGGTGGATGAATCGGGCTGGATTGGACATGGGGCCAGTTTAGGCGAGCGGTTTGCTGGCCGCCAGTGGGCAATGTGGCCTGCCCCTGCGTCAGCGCCCATGACACGCGCGGCTCTCCTTGCAAAACTATTGCCAGAGCCACAGGATACACCCATGTCCCGCCGCATCCAGCTACCGCCTTCTGCGTCGATTACCCGGCCCGATACCGGCGCACGGCTAACCGCGCCTTCGGCCCAGCGCAACGCGTCGGCCATTGCGGCGGTGCTTGCCCGGCATGGCCCCGCGACAGGCCGCGCGCTGGAAATCGCCAGCGGCACCGGCCAGCACGTGGTGGCCTTTGCCGCCGCCCTGCCCGGCGTGACGTGGCAACCGACCGAGATCGACCCCAGCCGCCGCGCCAGCATCGACGCATGGGCGGATGCACCGAACATCCTGCCCAGCGCGGCGCTGGATGCGACGGCGCAAGGCTGGGGCGCGCGGCATGCAGGGCAGGATCTGATCGTGCTGGTGAACCTCCTGCACCTCATCAGCGCAGCCGAGGCGCAGGTCATGCTGCGCGAGATCGCGCATGCGCTGACGCCCGGCGGCCTCTTTGCCCTTTATGGTCCGTTCCTGCGCGATGGGCGCACGGTATCGCAGGCCGATGCCGGTTTTGACGCCAGCCTGCGGATGAGCGATCCCGAAATCGGCTACAAGGATTTCGGGGATGTCCAAACTTGGATGCAGGATGCAGGGCTACGCCCCGATCCGCCCATCGACATGCCCAGCAACAACCTGATGCTGCTGGCGCGTCAGGCGCTGTAGGTCACCTGCCCGCCGCAGATCGTGACCATCGCGCGCGCCTTGTGGATCGCATCGGGCGCGCAGACTTCCAGATCGCGATCCATCACCACCACATCGCCCATCTGCCCCGGCGCCAGCTGCCCCTTGCGGCCCTCGTTGAATTCCACCCATGCATTGCCACTGGTGTAGGAGGCGAGCGTGTCCATCAGGCTTTGCGGCCGCACGTCCCATGGCCCGCCGGGCTGCGCGGGCGCGATGGCGCATTGGATGTTGCGCATCACGTCGACCGGCACCACCGGCCAGTCGGTCGAGAAGATCACCGGCGCGCCAGTATCGCGGATGCGCTGCCACGCATATGCATAGGGGTATTGGTCGTCATGCAGCAAGGTGCCTTGCGGAACCGGCGGGAAGTAATCCCCCAACGGCGAATGGCGCGGCTGTAGGGACGCGACCGCGCCGAGGGCGTGGATGCGCGGCAAATCATCGGGGTGGATCACCTCGATATGTTCGATCCGGTGGCGGGAATCGCGCACGCCATTGGCGCGGCGCGCGGCCTCGAACCCGTCCAGCGTGCAGCGCGTGGCAAGATCACCGATGGAATGCACGCTCAGTTGCAGGCCCATGGCATCGGCGCGGATGCAGGCTTCGTTGAAATGGTCCGGCTCGAACACCGGCTCGCCGACCAAGTCGGTGCCGGGATAGGGCCGCGTCATCATGGCCGTGTGCGTGTCCAGCACGCCGTCCATGAACATCTTGACCCGCCCCGACCAGACGCGGTCGCCGGTATATTTTCGCCGCATCTCGGCGGCCTCCTCCAGCCGGTCCAGAGGATCGTAATTTTTAAGGTGAAACGGCACCTGCATGCGGCATTTCAGATCGCCCGAGGCGTCCATATCGCTGAGCAACTCCAGCTGGTAAAAATTGCCGTCCATGTTGTGCATCGTGGTAATGCCGTGGCTTGCCGCATGGGCCAGCCCGCGTGCCAACAGGCGGCGGTCGGCGGCGCGCTCGGCCTCTGTGGCGGGCGGCTCTGGCTCGGCGCCGGTGACATAGCCCAGCATGTCGCGCCCGCCCGTGCGGCTGAGTTTCAGCACCGGGCCAAAGGCGCCGGTTTCCTGCAATTCGCCCGTGGCATTGCCGCCCGCCTCCATCACGATCACGCTGCCCTCCGGCACAGGCCCGCCATGCAGAAGCCCTGCGGCCCGCAGTGCCATTGTATTGGCCCACAGCGTATGGATGTCGGGCGCCAGCAGCGCCAGCGGGCGGTCAGGCAATATCGCGTCCAGATCGTGACGCGTCGGATTGCGCCCGTCCATCAGGCCATAAGCGGTGCCGGTGCCCAGGATCATGGACTCGTCGGGGTTGGCATCCGCATAGGCGCGAATGAACTGCGCCGCGCCGCTGGCTGTCTGCACTCCCTCCATCGCCATGAATTCCAGCGCGGCAGAGCCCTGGAACAGGTGCACATGGCTGTCGATGAAACCGGGCAGAACCGTGCCGCCGGCCGCATCAATCACCTGCGCGCCGGGCGCCGCCAGATCGCGGATATCCACATTGCTGCCAACAGCCAGAATGGTCCCGCCCGCCAGCGCCAGCGCCTCGGCGCGGGGACGCGCATCCACCATTGTCTTAACCTTGCCGTTCAGGATCACCAGATCCGCCCTGCCTGCCATATGCCGTCTCCCTAGCCCGAAGGTATTCGCCCAGATTGGGCCATCGCGCAGGCCGCGTAAACACCCCTGCACCCCGCTAGGGTATTTACGCGGCGCGGCCGAGCGGCATAGGCTGCATACCAACGCATGCGCGCCTAGAATCGCGTGCGGCAAAGAAAAATGAGACCAGAACAGGGGGATTCGCATGGCAGCCCATGCAGCGACGATCACGCCGCAGACGGACGGCGCGCAGGACGTCATGGTTCACGCCGAGGGGGTCACGAAAACATTTGGTCAGGGCAGTGGCAAGGTTACCGCGCTCGACAACGTGACCGTGGATATTCGCAAGAACGAATTCTTCACCCTGCTCGGCCCCTCGGGCTGCGGCAAGACGACCCTGCTGCGCCTGATCGCGGGCTTCGATCTGCCTGATGCCGGGCAGATCCTGCTGGACGGGCAGGAAATCGGTCACCTGCCACCCTACAAGCGGCCCGTGAACACGGTGTTCCAATCCTACGCGCTGTTCCCGCATATGAGCGTGGCGCGCAACATCGGCTTTGGTCTCGAGATGCAGGGGCGCCCGAAATCGGAAATCAAGGAGGCGACAGGCAAGATGCTGGCGCTGGTCCAGATGGAACATCTGGCAGACCGCCAGACTGACCAGTTGTCAGGTGGTCAGCAGCAGCGCGTCGCGCTGGCCCGCGCGCTGGCGCCTCGCCCCAAGGTGCTGCTGCTGGACGAGCCGCTGTCGGCGCTGGACCTGAAACTGCGCAAGGAAATGCAGATCGAGTTGAAACGGCTTCAGGGCGAGACCGGCATCACCTTCGTGTTTGTCACCCACGATCAGGAGGAGGCGCTGACAATGTCGGACCGGATCGCGGTCATGCAGGCGGGCAGTATTCTGCAAGTGGGCGCACCGAAGGAGATCTACAACAATCCCGCGCGCCGATTTGTCGCTGACTTTATTGGCGATATCAATATATTGGACGGCGATCTTGATGCGAAAGGTGAGCGCGTGATTTTACCTGGCGGCGCCGCCATTGGCGCGCTGCTGCCTGCCGGCGCCGCGCACGAGGGGCGCGTATCGGTTGCCATCCGGCCAGAGAACATGAACCTGACCGCGCCGGATGCACCCGAGGCGGCGCTGACGGGGCGCGTGACGAACATCGTCTACTTCGGCGCAGGCCATAACGTGCACGTTGCGCTGGATGGCGGCGGAGAGGTTCTGGTGCGCCGCGCGCAGACGGACGCTCAGATTGGCGCGCATGTAGGCCTGAGCGTTCCGGACGCCGTTCAGATTCTGGTGGACTGATGGCAGATTATCCCTCAACCGGCGCGGACGCGCGCCTTGCCGAAGCGCGCCGTCAGACTGACGCCGCCGCACGCCGCCGCCGCTGGCAACTTCTGTCGCCCGCACTGATCATCATTGGCCTTTTCGGCCTGTTCCCACTGACGATCACACTGATCTATTCGTTTCTCAGTCCGGGCACCTATGGCGGTGTCACATGGAAGTTTTCGACCGACGCCTATGTCCAATTCCTGTTCGACCGGGATATCTTCGACGACACGCTGCAATTTTCCGGCACATATCTCAGCATCTTCGGCCGGTCCATTGGGCTCGCCTTCGGGGCGACCGTCGGCGCGCTGATCATCGGGTTTCCGACCGCGTACTTCATTGCATCCAAGCCCCCAAGCCACCGTAATTTCTGGCTGTTCCTGATCACCCTGCCGTTCTGGGTTAACCTGCTGGTGCGCACCTATGCGATCCTGCTGATTCTCCGCGACGAGGGCATTATCAATATCGGCCTCATGGGACTGGGCATCACCGACCAGCCCATCGGCATGCTGTATACCAATTACGCGATCTTCGCGGGCCTGATCTACAGCTACCTGCCGTTCATGGTGCTGCCGCTCTATGCGTCGCTGGAGAAGCTCGATTTCAGGCTGGTCGAGGCGGCGTATGACCTCTATGCCAGCCGCTTTCAGGTGTTGCGCCATGTGATCATCCCGATGGCGAAGCCGGGCATCGTGGCGGGCTGCATTCTGGTGTTCATCCCTGGCCTTGGCGCTTATATCACGCCCGAACTTCTGGGCGGCGGCAAGGAGTTGATGATCGGCAACCTGATCGCGCTGCAGTTTTCCGGCTCGCGCAACTGGCCTTTTGGCGCGGCGGCCGCACTGATCCTGATGGTCGTGGTTATGGCGTCGCTGATCATCTATATCCGTTATTCGGGCAAGGAGGGCAGCGGCCATGGATAAGCCCACCCGGACCCCGGCAACCGTTGCCAGCCCCGACCCCGTCCAACCGCGCCGCCGCAAGATGCAGGATCTGCGCAAGCAGCCCGGATTCGACACGTTGGCGTGGATCTGCCTGTTTTTCCTGTATGCGCCGATTGCCGTGTTGATCATCTTCTCGTTCAACGACAACCGCTCGGTCGTGCTGTGGACCGAATTCAGCCTGCGCTGGTACAAGGCCGCCTTTGAAAACGAGGGCATCCGCAAGGCGACCGTGGTATCGCTGCAGGTGGCCGCCGTGGCGACCGTCTTCTCCACCAGCTTTGCCACCATGGCCGCGCTGGCCACCACCCGCGTGCGCGCCTTCAGGGGGCAAACATTGGCGTATGCGGTCATAAACCAGCCCCTCATGGTGCCCGAAATCGTGACCGCCGTGTCCACCCTCGCCTTTTTCGGCATCATCAAGCAGGCGACCGGCCTAAACGGCATCGGGTATCTGATGCTGGCGCATGCGGTGTTCTGCATCCCCTTCGCCTATATGCCGATCCGTGCGCGACTGGAGGACATGAACCTGACGCTGGAGCAGGCGGCGGCAGACCTTTATGCCACGCCCGTTCAGGTGTTCCGCAAGGTGACATTGCCGCTGATGGCGCCGGGGATCGTGGCTGGCGCGATGCTCGCCTTCGTGGTGTCACTGGATGACGTGATCATCACGCTGCTGGTGGCCGGACCGGGCGAGACAACGCTGCCGGTCTACATCCTTGGCCAGATCCGGCGCGGAATTACCCCTGAAATCAACGCCGTCTCGACCGTTCTTCTGGGGCTGTCGGTGGTGCTGGTCTCGATCTTCTTTCTGATCGGGAACAAGAAGCGGACGTGAAAGTCCGCAGTAAATCAACCAACTGGAGGATATGCAAAATGACAACACCCACCAAGCAGCTGGCCGCGACGCTTGCCGCCGCCGTGGCCCTTGCCGGGCCCGCATGGGCCGAGGGCGAGCTGAACATCTACAACTGGGGCAACTATACGAACCCGAAGTTGATCGAGAAGTTCGAAAAGGAATTCGACGTCGACGTCAATCTCGACGGGTATGACAGCAACGAAATCATGTTGGCCAAGGTCCGCGAGGGCAATACCGGCTATGACATCGTGGTGCCCAGCGACTCGACCGCCCAGATCATGATCGAACAGGGATTGCTGGCCGAAGTGAAGCCGAACGAAATGGAGAACTTCGGCAACATGGATCCCAAATGGGTCGATGTCTATTGGGATCCCGGGCGCAATTACACCGTGCCGTGGCAGTGGGGCACGACCGCCTTCACAGTAGACAAGGAAGTCTATGACGGCGATATCGACACGCTGGCGCTGATCTTCGAGCCACCGGAAGAGTTGAAGGGCCGCATCAACATGCTCAGCGACATGCCCGAGGTGATCAACGCCGCGCTTCGGTATCGCGGCTACGATCGCTGCAATAGCAACGTCGACGAGCTGCGCGACGTGACCGAACTTCTGATGTCCGCCAAAGAGCATTGGCGCACGATGGATTACGCCACTATCGAAAAATTGACTTCGGGTGATGTGGACCTCAGCCAGACATGGAACGGCGCCGCCATGCGCGCGCGCGATCAGCGCCCGACGCTGGCCTATGCCTATCCCAAAGAGGGCTTTACCGGCTGGATGGACAACGCCGCCGTTCTTGCCGAAGCGCCCAACATGGAAAACGCCAAGCTTTTCATGAACTTCATAATGGAGCCTGAGAACGCGGCGCTGATCTCGAACTTTGCCCGCTATGCCAACGGCATCACCGGCAGCGAGGAGTTCATGGACGAGGACATGAAAAACGCGCCTGAGATCGTCATGCCCGAAGACGCGCCCGCGCCCGATTTCGTCAAGCCCTGCCCGCAGGAAGTGACGGACCTCTACAACCGCATCTGGACGAAGCTGAAGCAATAGGGCATTATGACGTGAGCGGGGCGCAAAAATGCGCCCCGCTTCTTGCATTTTCGCGCGAGTCGCGTCGCGCTCATCCCCGAGGAAACCCAACATGACCGTCCCCGCAGTCCCCCATCCTGCGCCGCCCCCCCCGCTGACCGCGCGCGAACAGGGGATCATGGAAGGCTTCCCACCCGCGCCAGAAAAGATTCCCGGTCCCACCACCTGGGATATGCCGCCGTTCAACCGCTGGTCCTTCCAGAACATGCGCAGCCTTTTCCCCACGACGGATGTGCGGCGCGGCGACGCGCCCGTGCGCGATCTGCCCGCCGCCCCGCAGGAGGGGCTGGGCGAAATCACGTTCAAGACGATGGCGGGCGAGACCAGCACCATCGATGACTGGCTGTCGCACAGCTATACGGACGGGTTTCTGGTGATGAGCCGGGGCAAGGTCGTGACCGAGCAATATTTCAACGACATGGAGGGGCACACCCCGCATCTGTCGCAATCGGTTGCCAAATCCATCGTCGGCACGCTGGCCGGCGTGCTGCATGGCGAAGGCGCGCTGGATCTGCACGCGCCTATTTTGGACCTGATACCGGAATTGGGCAAATCGGGCTATGCGGGCGCGACGGTTGGCCAGGTTCTGGACATGCGCACCGGCACCCGATTTACCGAAGATTACAACACGCCCGGATCGGACATGACCCGGATCGACATCGCAAGCGGCTGGCGCCCGCCCGTGCAGGGCGAGCCGGTTCCGACCATCCGCGAGGTGATCCAGACCCTGCAGGCCGAGCGCCCGCATGGGGAGGCGTTCAAATACCGCTCGATCGAAACGGACGTGGCTGCCTGGGCGCTGGAGCGTGCGGGCGGTCAATCGCTGGCCGGAATGCTGTCGGACCGCATCTGGCAGCATATCGGGGCCGAGCGGGACGGGTTCTTTACTGTCGATGCTGCCGGCACCGCGCTGGCCGATGGCGGTTTCAACGCAACCATGCGCGACTATGCGCGCTTTGGGCTGATGATGCTCGAGGGCGGCGCCGTAGGCGACCGGCAAGTCGTCCCCGAGGCATGGGTGCGCGCCAGTGCACGCGGCGATACAGCCTCCTTTGGCGAGCCCTACACAGCGACCTCGCCCCACGGCGCCTACAGCCGCCAATGGTGGATACATGACGCCAAGCGCGGCGATTTCATGGCGCGCGGCGTGTTTGGCCAGCTGATCTATCTGGACCCGCAGACCGAATTCATGGCGGTCAAACTATCGACATGGCCCGATTTCCTGATTCATAGCTACACGGTGGACATGTTGTCGGCCGTCACCACGATACGCGACGCGCTGGCCGAATCCGACACCAGCCCCAAGAAGTTCACGGATTTCCTGCGCCGCCGCTAAACCGCGATCGGGCCTCTACAAGTCTGGCAGAAAGCAAAGCTGATCGCAAAAAGGAGGCACCGACATCGGTGCCTCCGTTTCATTTGCGCAAACAGAGCGCGCCCTAGTCCGGCAGGGCGCCGCAGAACCCGCCAGAGGGCGCCGCGCCCGACCCGAGGGCAAATGCAGGTGGCGCGGTATAGGGATTGGGCGGCGATGCGGTGACATCCATCCCGATTACCAGCAGGATAAGGGCCATTGCGGCCAGCGCGACGATACGGCGGCTCATGTGCGTGACTCCAGCCCCAGACGCGGGCGCAGCCCGACGCCGACCCAGCTTCCGGCAAAGGCAGCGGCGAACCAGACCCAGCCATGCAGGCTGCCCGTCGAGATGCCGGAAAAGAACGCGCCGACATTGCAGCCAAAGGCCAGCCGCGAGGAAAAGCCCAAGAGCAGCCCGGCAATGACCGTCGCCACCCATGCGCGTGCCGGTAAGGACGGCAGTGGCGCAGACAGCCCGCCGGCGCGCCAGTTGGCGATCACGAAGGCCCCCGCGATCAGCCCGAAATTGGTCAGTGACGTGTAGTCGGTCAGCACGCTGTCGCCGAGCCGCGCGGCATTACCGGGCGCCGACCAGAATGCCGACCCGCTCAGATCGACGCCCGCGCCGACCGCGCCTTTGGCCACCCACAGACCCAGCCCGTAGACCACGCCCCAAGGCTGCCCCGCGACCAGCAGATTGCCAATCGCAAAGGACGCCAGAAGGAATGCCGCCGCGATCAGACGCCGCGGGATCCGGCGCGTGCCAGGCGCCGCGCGCCACAGCAAGAACGCCGCAACCGCACCCAGCAGCGCCAGCGTGATCATCAGCCCCTGCCCGCCCCGCAGCACGATGATCGGCAGACTGCCCAGATCCGTCCACCAGACCAGACTGTAGGCCCCGAAAAAGCTGCCGATGGCAAAGAATGGCAGCGCCAACAGGCCCACCGGATTGCCGCTGCCGGCATTGACCAGCGTACCGGACCCGCAGCCCAGCACCACCTGCATCGCCGCGCCAAAGACAAAGGCGCCGCCGATCATCGCAAATCCGACAGGCGCCTCGGCGCCGACCAGCTCGCTTGCGTGGCTTTGTAGCAAGGGGATCGCGACGATTGCGACGAGGCCGATCGACAGGAGCTGCGCCAGAATACCCGCCGGATCGCGCCGCAGGATCATCGCCCGCCAAGGCCCGGCAAAGCCAAAGCGCAACCCCTCCAGCGTCATACCAATGCCCAGACCGATGGCCAGCATCAGCCCAAACCGCGGACCGGCCAGCGCGGCGACCAGCACCACTGCGATCAGTGCGCCGATCGCCAACGCACCACGCCGCGCCACGCGGCCCCAAGGGCCGCGCACGTCGCCATATTCAACCGCCGTAGACATCAGTCTGGCAGTATCTTGTTCAGAAGGTTCTGAAACAGGCCGGGCACATTCGCCATTTCGTTATCGGTTTTCGAATAGCCAACCATCGAATCTGGATAAAGCTTGACGTTCGGCACGCCTGCCAGTTCGGACATGGCGAACCAGTCCGTCGCGGCCCAGTGACCGGTATTGCAGAACGACACGATTTCGGTGTCCTTCCTGAGCCCAAGTTTCGCCATCAGGTCAGCCGCAGCGCCACTATCGACGATCGCCTTGCCATCCTTGAACCAGACCGAATGGGACACGTTCTGCGCCCCCGGCAACGTGCCGGGACGTTCGGCGGCGCCATGCGCCTCCTTGCCCTCAAAGAAGCTGGCGGGGCGCGCATCGACCAGAACCGCGTCACGCTCGCCTTTGACGACCGACGCGACGTCACCTGTATCGGCCAGCCATTCGTCAGAAAAGGTGATGTCGATACTCGACGGCACCGGCTGCGCGACGTTGGCATCCAACGGCAGGTTCGCCGCCTCCCACGCGGTCATGCCGCCATTCAGGATGGCCAGTTGCGTCAGACCGGATGATTTGAGCGTCCAGTAGACCCGCGCGGCAGCGCCAAAGTCAGTGTCGCTGTCGCCCTCGTGAACGATTGCGACCGGCTGATCAAAGGTTACGCCGAGGCCTTGCAATGTCGCCTCAAGCTGATCCTCGGGAACCACTTGGCCCGGATTGTCGGACGGGCCACGAAACGCCGCATAAGGCGCCGAGATCGCGCCGGGGATGTGGCTGTCTGCATAGGCATCGCCCCGAATATCAAGGATCAGCGGCGCATCGGCAGGCAGAGCGGCGTTCAGGGCGTCCGGCGCGATCAGCGGGCCGAACGTGTTTTCTGCCGCGGCGGCAGGGCCATGACTGGCGAAGGCCAGCGCGGCGATGGCAAAATACTTCATGGGGGCACCTCGATTTGGCTGAATCAAATGTGTTTTCTGTTGGTCATGTCGACCGGAAGGGATCTGTTGGCAAGGGGTAGGCTCTTGCAGGCCATGCGCCTCACGGTCAGAAATTCGCCCGCCGCGCGGATCGTCAGACCCGCCGACACAGGGGGCATCGTGGATCGAAAATAAATACCACCATAGGCAACTATCCTAAAATTATTTTCTTATCATTGTGCTGGTCACTGCATTATCCGGAAAATACATCGCGATTTCCTTGCACACCAACAGCTTTCGAAACCAGCAAATTGGACAGGGCAGGTGATACAGCGTGCCACGAGTGCCAGCGCCGCGTTCGCTGCGTCCACATTCTGCGTGGTGCCGCTGCACCGCAACCGGGGTTGTTCGGCTCTGCGGGGCAGCCTCGTTTACAGTCAAACCCGCTGCAGTCCCGTTGACCCCTTCGTGATACATACACGTCTGGACTTGGCCCGGCTTGTGCAATATCGCCTGTCCGGACCATCGACGACAGCGGCCTTGGCGACCCTAATTGGACGTCGCCGCCGCATCAGCCACATGCCGCTGATATTCATATGGTTTCTGGCGTCATACTGACTCCAATCACGCGGAGTTGCATTTGGATATGACACACCGGACCACAGCCAGATTTCTCGACCGCAGCACGCCGCCGCATATCGCCACGCTTATTCTGATGGCCGGTGTGTCGGCGCTGGCGATGAACATTTTCCTGCCCTCGCTGCCCGGCATGGCCGAGTATTTCGACGCGCCCTATCGCCTGATGCAACTGTCGGTCGCGCTGTATCTGGCGGTCAATGCGGTGCTTCAGATCCTGATCGGCCCGATTTCGGACAAGCTGGGGCGCCGCCCCGTCATCCTGTGGGGCCTGGCCGTGTTCCTGCTGGCGACCATAGGCTGCGCGCTGTCGGAATCGGTGGGGATGTTCCTGTTTTTCCGCATGATGCAGGCGGCAATCGTGTCGGCCATGGTGCTTAGCCGGGCAATCGTGCGGGATATGGTGCCGGAAAATCAGGCGGCCAGCATGATCGGCTATGTCACGATGGGCATGGCGGTGGTGCCGATGGTCGGCCCGGTCTTTGGCGGGATGTTGGATCAGGCGTTCGGCTGGCAGGCGAATTTCTGGGCGCTGCTGGGCGTCGGCGCGATCATCCTGTGGATCGGTTGGGCCGATCTGGGCGAGACGGCAGGCAAGTCGGGCCTGACACTGGGCCAGCAATTCCGCGAATACCCCGTACTCTGCCGGTCGCTGCGGTTCTGGGGCTATGCAATGGCGGCGGCTTTGTCGTCGGGGGCCTTCTTTGCCTACTTGGGTGGCGCGCCCTATGTGGGCGACCATGTTTTCGGGCTGGAGCCTGCGCAGGTTGGCTTCTACTTTGGCGCGCCCGCCCTGGGCTATTTCGCGGGCAATTTCATTTCGGGCCGGTTTTCCGTCGCGGTGGGGGTGAACCGGATGGTCTATTGGGGCACGTTGATTACTGCCGGGGGGATCGCGGTCAACCTTGGCCTGTTCTATGCAGGGCTGGGCAGCGCCGCCAGTTTTTTCGGGCTGATGACGTTGATGGGCCTTGGCAACGGCATGACGATCCCCAACGCCACCGCAGGCGCGCTGTCGGTCCGCCCCGATCTGGCCGGAACGGCCAGTGGTCTGTCGGGCGCTTTGATGATCGGCGGCGGCGCGGGGCTATCGGCGCTTGCCGGGGTGTGGCTGACGCCCGAGTCGGGGGCCTTCCCGCTGCTGTGGATCATGCTGGTCGTCGCGCTGGGGGCGATCGTGACCATCCTGCTGGTGATGCGGCGCGAGGCACGGTTAAGAATGTCCTGACGCGCTTGCACGCGCAAGTTTGCAAACCTATTGTCCGCAACGGGCTAACTTGCAAATCGGGGCCACCATGCGCGCACGCAAACTCTATGCCGGGGCCAAGCTGCGCGAGACGCGCCAGCGCATCGGCCTGACGCAAAAGGACTTCGCCGCAAGGCTGGGCGTGTCCCTGCCCTATCTGAACCAGATGGAAAACAATAACCGCCCGATCAGCACCACCGTTGTCTTGGCGCTGGCGCAGGAATTCGGATTCGACGTGACCGAGCTGGGATCGGGCGAAGCCGAGCGCGTGGTGTCGGACATGCGCGAAGCCTTGGCCGATCCGGTGTTTTCCGCGCCGCCCGGCACGGCCGAGCTGCGGCTGGCCGCCTCCAGCGCCCCGGCCCTCGCGCGCGCCTTTCTGGAGTTGCACAGCGCCTACCGGCAGACGCATGAACGGCTGGCATCTCTGGACGAGGCGCTGGGGCGCGACGATGCGCAGACGCAGCAAAGCCCATGGACCGAAGTGCGCGATTTTTTCCATTACTGCGATAACTATATCGACGCGGTGGACCGCGCCGCCGAGCGGTTCGGCGGCGCCGATGGCACCGCGCTGACCCGCGCGGTCGAAGCGCTGGCGCAGATCGGGATCACGGTGGTCAACAGCAATGACGGGCCGCTGCGCCGCCTCGACCGGGGGAACGGCATTCTCTATCTCGATGCTCGCGCGGCACCTGAGACGCGCAGTTTCCAGATGCTGCTGCAACTGGCGCTGCTGACGCAGGACAAGCTGCTGGAAGCAACGCTGGATCTGGCTCGGTTCCAGTCCGGCGAGGCGCGCGGAATCGCCAAGATCGGGCTGGCCAACTACTATGCCGGCGCGGCCCTGATGCCCTACACCGCTTTTTTGCAAGCCGCGCGCGAGTGCCGACACGACCTGGAAATCCTCGCCCACCGCTTCGGCGCGTCGATCGAGCAGGTGTGCCACCGTTTGTCGACCCTTCAGCGCCCAAGCGCCAAGGGCATCCCGTTCTTTTTCGTCCGCGTCGATCAGGCTGGCACGATTACCAAGCGCCACTCGGCCACGCGGATGCAGTTCGCCCGCTACGGCGGCGCCTGCCCGCTGTGGAACGTGCACCGCGCGTTCGAGACGCCGGGCCGCTTCCTGCGCCAGTTGGCCGAAACACCTGACGGCGTGCGCTACATCAACCTCGCACGCGACGTCTCGAAACCCGGCGGCCATTTCGGCGCGCCGGTTCGCCGTTTTGCCATCGCGCTGGGGTGCGAGGTGAAACACGCGTCCGCACTGGTTTATGCGGACACGCTGGACCTGACCAGCGCAGGCGCCTTCGAGCCTATTGGTATTTCCTGCCGCATCTGTGAGCGAACCGACTGCCACCAGCGGTCGATCCCCCCGCTGGAGCGCCGCCTGACGATCCGCCCGGATGCACGCGGCGTTCTGCCCTACGAGGTAGGTTAAGCGGTTTTCGTCAACATCTGGTAAATCTCGTCCTTCAGCGCGGCGCGTTTCTTGCGCATCTCGCTTTCTGCCAGATCTTCCATCGGGGCGACATTCGTTTCGGCCTTGTGGACCGTGCGGTTCACCTCGTCATATTCCTCTGTCAACCGCGCGAAATGGGCATTTGTCTGCTCCATCTTCGAAATCTGATCGGCCTTGTCGGGGAATTCCTCGGCCAGTTGGTGGGGGACGTGGGTCATGTCATTTCCTTTCGCATTTGCTGGTTGCCCCCACCCTCGTGTGCCCATTCGCCCAGCGCATTGACCCGGATCAAGTCCCGTCATTCCCCGCGCGGGAAACGCGCTTTTTCCTCGACCTCGTTCAGATCCATGTGGTTGCGCATGAATCGTTCGGATGCCCTCTTCAGCGGCTGGTAGTCCCACGGATAATACCCGCCCTGACGCAGCGCCTCGTATACGACCCAGCGGCGTGCCTGGCTTTCGCGCACCTGCGCATCGAAGGCGGCCAGATCCCAGCGCGCGCCCGCCATGTCGGTGAAGTGTTTCAGCGTTTCCGCATGGGCCGGATCGGCGGCCAGATTGTTCAGTTCGTGCGGATCGGCCTCCATGTCAAAGAGTTGATCGGGGTCCAGCGCGCAGCGATTGAATTTCCAGCGCCCCTGCCGCAGCGACACCAGCGGCGCATAGGATGCCTCGGCAGCATATTCCATCGCCACCGGCGCCGCGCGCACCGCGCCCTGCCCCAATGGCACCAGGGTCTGGCCCTCGACCCATGGCGCGACCTCGTCCATGGACACGCCCGCCAGATCGCACAGCGTCGGGCAGACGTCGATATTGCTGACAGGCGCATCCACCCGTCCCGGTGCCATTCCGGGCGCGGCGATCATCATCGGCACGCGGGAGGATCCCTCGAAGAACGACATCTTGAACCAGAGCCCCCGCTCGCCCAGCATGTCGCCGTGGTCCGACACGAACAGGATGATCGTGTCCTCGGTCTGGCGCGTGCCGTCCAGCGCTTCCAGCACCTCGCCGATCTTGTCGTCCAGATAGCTGATATTGGCGAAATAGGCGCGACGGGCGCGGGATATGTGGTCCTCGGTAATGTCGTAGCTGCGCCAGTCATTCGCATCGAAGATGCGCTGCGAATGGGGGTCGTGTTCGGCGTAATCCATCGCAGGCACATCCGGCAGCAGATGCTCGCAATCCTCATAGAGATCCCAGTATTTGCGCCGCGCTACATAGGGGTCATGCGGGTGCGTAAAACTGACGGTCAGGCACCATGGCCGCGCATCCTGCCCCCGCGCCAGATCATAGACCTTGCGCGTGGCCTCATAGGCGACCTCGTCGTCATATTCCATCTGGTTCGATGTTTCGGCCACGCCCGCACCCGTAACGCTGCCCATGTTGTGATACCACCACTCGATCCGCTCGCCCGGTTTGCGATAGTCGGGCGTCCAGCCGAAATCGGCGGGGTAGATATCGGTGGTCAGCCGCTCTTCGAACCCGTGCATCTGGTCGGGGCCGACAAAATGCATCTTGCCAGAGAGGCACGTCTGATACCCGGCCCGGCGCATGTGGTGCGCATAAGTCGGGATGTCGGCGGCAAATTCGGCAGCATTGTCATAGACCCGGCTGCGCGAAGGCAGCAACCCCGACATGAAGCTGGCCCGCCCCGGCGCGCAGAGCGGGCTGGCGGTGTAGCAATTGGCAAAACGGGTCGACCGCGCCGCCAGACGCTTGAGGTTCGGCGCGTGCAGCCAGTCGGCGGGGCCATCGGGAAAAAAGGTGCCGTTCAACTGATCGACCATGAAGATCAGGATGTTGGGGCGGCTCATTGTGACTGGCTCCTTTTGAGGACGGCGATACCCGAAGGGCTATGGAAAAACCATTGACGGGTCAATCCGGGTGCGCCGCCGCCGCCCCGCACAATGTATATAGCGGTTGCAACTTGGCGGGGCCTCATAATACGCTTTGGCTGCAGATCGCATCCCATGGGCTGGACCGGCAATGCCGGGACCGCTGCTTGACCGGACGCGCAGAACGCGGCGCCGGTCTGTCCACCTCGCAAAATCGGGGCTGCCAGACAGGGACACCGACGCCTGGCCCCGCACGCGAACGGATCGCGGGCGCGGCTGACACGCCAATGATAGAAACGACAAAGGGAGAACACATATGTCTTTACTTACCAATGGTCGCCTCGACCGGCGCGGATTTCTGAAAACCACCGCCGTCGGCGCCATCGCCGCATCGCTGCCGCTGGGCGGCGCCATGGCCGCGACGCCCAAGCGCGGCGGCAACCTGCGCATCGGCAAGGGCCACGGCGCTACCACCGACTCGCTCAATCCGGGCACGACCGAAAACGGCTACATGATCGCGCTGAGCTTTGCCAAGGACGGCCACCTGACCGAGGTGCTGGCCGACGGGTCCATCGGCCCCGAAATCGCCGAAAGCTGGGAAGCGTCCGAGGATGCCAAGACGTGGCGGTTCAAGATCCGCAAGGGCGTGACCTTCCATTCGGGCAAGGATGTCACGGCCCAGGACGTCGTTGCGTCGATCAACTTCCACCGCGGCGAAGGCACGACTTCGGCTGCGGGTCCGATCATCGCCGCGATTCAGGACATCTCGATCGAGGGCGACGATACCGTTGTCTTTACGCTGGACGGCGGGGATGCCGACTTCCCGTTCATTGTCAGCGACTATCATCTGGCCATCCTGCCTGCCGCCGATGACGGCATCGACTGGAAATCCGGCGATGGCTGCGGCAGCTACAAGATCAAGTCGTTCAAGCCGGGCGTCTCGACAGTGCTGGAGCGCAACGAGAACCACTGGCGCGACGATGTCGCGTGGTTCGACAGCATCGAAATGCTGGTCCTGACTGATCAGAACGCCCGCACCACGGCGCTGGTTTCGGGCGACGTCGACACCGTCGACAAGCTGGACCTCAAGACCATCGGTCTGCTGTCGCGCAACCCCGACCTTGTCATCAGTTCCATCGCGGGCACGCAGCACTTTACCTTCGCCATGGATTCGCGTCATGCGCCCTTCAGCGACAACCACGTGCGCCTTGCGATGAAATACGGGATCAACCGCCAAGAGCTGGTTGAAAAGATCCTGTTCGGCTACGGCTCGGTCGGCAATGACATTCCGATCGGCCAGAACCAGCAATTCTACAACACCGAGATGGAGCAGAAGACCTACGATCCGGACAAGGCGAAATTCCACCTCAAGGAAGCGGGCCTGGATTCGGTCGATGTTGAGCTGTCGGCGTCCGATGCCGCCTTTGCCGGTGCGGTGGATGCGGCAACGCTGTACCAGAACTCGGCCAAGGACGCGGGCATCAACATCAAGGTCGTGCGCGAGGCGAACGATGGCTATTGGTCCGACGTCTGGATGAAAAAGCCGTTCACGGCCGTCTATTGGGGCGGACGCCCGACGCAGGATCAGGCGTTTTCCATCGCCTTCACCTGCGGCGCGGAATGGAACGACGGGTTCTGGTGCAACGAGAAGTTCGACGCCCTGCTGAAACAGGCCCGCGCCGAGCTGGATCAGGACAAGCGCCGCCAGCAGTATTTCGAACTGCAGGAGATCGTCAGCACCGAAGGATCCGTCGTCATTCCGATGTTCGCCAACTACGTCTATGCCACGTCCAAAAAGATCGGGATGCCTGAAAAAGCCGCGTCCAACTGGGACATGGACGGCGAACGCTGGGCCGAGCGGTGGTGGTTCGCCTAAACCGCGTGCGGCCCCTCGGGGTGCTGCGTGCCGCATGAAAAATGGACTGCCGGGGCGAGGGTCCCGGCAATTTTTTTATGCGCAGGCTTGCGCCGTTTGCGATCCCTCTGTCTAGTTCAGGGTGCGCCCGCCCAAGGGCCATCCCTTTACGGATCAGGACCCACATCATGGTGCAAGACAGCGAGGCCACCCCCAGCAGCGGCGATGCGCCGCGCCTGAACGACTGCCCGGACTGGCTGTATCTGCTGCGCGAGTTCGATGCGCTTTACCGCCACGGATCGGACGGGGGCAGCGGGCCTATCCGAAGCCACCGCAAGCGAGTGCGCGATGCCTTGTCGGCGACGATCGCCGCCAACCCGGCGATAGGCGTCCGCACGCCGCATCTGAAACCGGTGACAGCCCACCTGCCCCGCGCGCTGGATCTGGGCGAACGCGCCGCCATGCAGGGCATGGCGCGCGCCCTGCGCGAGGTGCGCGGCGCTCTGACTTGGGAGTACGGATATGCGCAGGTTTCAAAATCGCTGGCCCGCAAATATGCTTATTGCGAGATCTTGGGCCCGCAGGGGCCGGTGCCGTCGGACCGGCTGATCCTCGGCTTCGTGCTGTTCGCGCCGAATACGACCTATCCGCAGCACAGTCACAAGGATATCGAGGAAAGCTATATCTCGATCTCGGGCGCGTGGTCGGAAAACAATGCGGCGGTCTATGCGCCCGGATCGCTGATCTTCAACCGCTCGGGCGACGAGCATCGCATCACCACCGGCGACCGCGACCCTTGCCTTCTGGCCTATGCATGGACCGGTCCCGCGGGTCGGCTCAGCGCACCGGACATGAAGCTGACTGTGACGCGCAAGGCGAAGGCGCCGGACTGAGACGGGCAGGTCAGAATTTCGTGGCGTCGCTGGGCGGGGTGATGGCGCGGCGCTTCAGCATCGCCTCGCGCCAGGTGATGAAACTCACCGATCCGACGATGACCAGACCACCCAGCACCACATAGGGGTCCACCCCCTCGCCGAACACCAGCGCGCCCAGCAGCACCGCCCAGACCAGTTGCAGAAACGTCATCGGCTGCGTCACCGCCAGCGGCGCCGCGCGAAACGCCAGCGTCATCGTGTAATGTCCTCCCGTCGCCAACGCGGCAACACCGAACAGCGTGACTAGCTCCAGCCACGTTGGCGCAACCCCGTCCAGCGCGGCCAGCGGCGCCAGCCCGACAGTCGCCGTTGCCGACAACATACCAACCACGACGACCGGCGACGTCTCGTTCGACGCCAGCTTGGCCAGCAGATAGGACGCTCCGAAACAGATCGCCGTCAACAGCATCGCCAAATGGCCCGGCCCGACCTCGCGCAGACCGGGACGCAGGATGATCAGCGCCCCCGCCAGCGCGACGAGCACCGCGATCAGGCGGCGCAGCGCCAGCCGTTCGCCCAGAAACAGCGCGGCGCCGATCGTGACGTAGATCGGCGACAGGAAATTCATCGCCGTGACATCGGCCAGCGGAATGCGCGCCATGGCAAAGAACCATAGCGCCACGCCGATCGTATGCACCGCGCCGCGCGCCCCGAATATCGCCCACAAACGCGGACTGGACGGCGTGCGCAGGATCACCGGAACTGCAGGGACAAGCAGGATCAGGCCCAGCGCGTACCGCAAGAACGCGGCCTGCGAGGCAGGCAGGCGCGTGCCGATCGTCTTGACCAGCGCCGTTACGCCAACGAACAGGATCCCTGTGACAACCATCCAGAAAATGCCCCATCCGGGCCGTGCGTTCGTGTGCGTGTCCATGGCGTCCAACTTGCCCATGTCGCATGGAATGTCGAGCGTCATGTGCGCCGGTCGCATCCTTTCATCCGTGGTCAAATGGTCTTGCCGCCGCTCCTCGCCCCCCGACGGGTAGGAAATGTCGCAAAGGGGTGGGTAGAGCGGCGCAATCGTTGCGCAATGGCTCTGCTGGTCATACAAAGTCATTAAAAAGTTGCGCTGCGCTGCGGCAATACGCACTCTGCGCTGCACGGCCGACCAGCACGCCACATCAGTAACAGGGACACCGCTCCATGACCGAGTTCAAGAAGATCCTGATCGCCAACCGGGGCGAGATTGCCATTCGCATCATGCGCGCCGCCAATGAGATGGGCAAACGCACCGTCGCCGTCTTTGCCGAAGAGGACAAGCTGGGTCTGCACCGCTTCAAGGCCGACGAGGCGTACCGCATCGGCGAGGGGCTCGGTCCCGTTGCCGCCTATCTCAGCATCCCCGAGATCATCCGCGTCGCCCGCGAATCGGGCGCCGATGCGATCCATCCGGGCTATGGCCTGTTGTCCGAGAACCCCGATTTCGTCGATGCCTGCGTGACCAACGGCATCACCTTCATCGGCCCGCGCGCCAAGACCATGCGCCAGTTGGGCGACAAGGCCAGCGCACGCCGCGTCGCGATCGAGGCCGACGTTCCCGTCATCCCCGCCACCGAAGTGCTGGGCAACGACATGGACAAGATTCGCGCCGAGGCCGAGGCGATCGGCTATCCGCTGATGCTGAAGGCCTCCTGGGGCGGCGGCGGGCGCGGCATGCGCCCGATCCACAAGCCGGAGGAACTGGAGGAGAAGGTGCTGGAGGGCCGCCGCGAGGCCGAATCGGCTTTTGGCAATGGCGAAGGCTATCTGGAAAAGATGATTCTGCGCGCCCGCCACGTCGAGGTGCAGATCCTTGGCGACAAGCATGGCAACATGTATCATCTGTTCGAGCGAGACTGCAGCGTGCAGCGCCGCAACCAGAAGGTGGTCGAGCGCGCCCCGGCCCCCTATCTGACCGACGCCCAGCGCGCCGAAGTGTGCGAACTGGGCTACAAGATCTGCAAGCATGTGAATTACGAATGTGCCGGCACGGTCGAGTTCCTGATGGACATGGACACGCAAAAATTCCACTTCATCGAGGTGAACCCGCGCGTGCAGGTCGAACACACCGTGACCGAGGAAGTCACCGGCATCGACATCGTGCAGGCCCAGATCAAGATCGCCGAGGGCAAGACACTGGCCGAGGCGACCCGCAAGGAGCGGCAGGAGGATATACACCTGCACGGCCATGCGCTGCAGACACGCATCACCACCGAAGACCCGCAGAACAACTTCATCCCTGATTACGGCCGCATCACGGCGTTCCGCGAGGCGACTGGAATGGGCATCCGGCTGGACGGCGGTACGGCCTATTCGGGCGGCGTTATCACGCGCTTCTACGACAGCCTGCTGGTCAAGGTGACTGCCCACGCGCAGACTCCCGAGGCCGCAATCGCCCGGATGGATCGCGCCCTGCGTGAATTCCGCATTCGCGGGGTTTCGACCAACATCGCCTTTGTCGAGAATCTGCTGAAGCACCCCACGTTCCTCAGCAACAAATACACCACCAAATTCATCGACGAGACGCCCGAGCTGTTCACCTTCAGCAGCCGCCGCGACCGCGGCACAAAGGTGCTGACCTATATCGCCGACATTACCGTCAACGGGCACCCCGAGACCAAGGATCGTCCCCGTCCGCGTGCGGATATCAAGGACCCGCGCCCCCCGGTGCCCCGCCGCGAGCCGCAGATGGGCACGCGCAACCTACTGGAGCAGAAGGGCCCGCAGGCCGTTGCGGACTGGATGAAAAAGCAAAAGCAGTTGCTGATCACCGACACCACCATGCGCGACGGGCACCAGTCCCTGCTGGCCACCCGCATGCGCAGCCGTGACATGATCCGCGTGGCGCCCGCCTATGCGGCACATGTCCCGCAGCTTTTCTCGGTCGAATGCTGGGGCGGCGCCACTTTCGACGTGGCCTACCGTTTCCTGCAGGAATGCCCGTGGCAGCGCCTGCGCGATCTGCGTGTGGCCATGCCCAACCTGATGACCCAGATGCTGCTGCGCGCGTCCAATGGCGTGGGCTACACCAACTATCCCGACAACGTGGTGCAGGAATTCGTGCGCCAGGCGGCCAAGACGGGCGTTGACGTGTTCCGTGTGTTCGATTCGCTCAACTGGGTGGAAAATATGCGCGTCGCGATGGATGCGGTGGTCGAGGCGGACAAGATCTGCGAAGGCTCGATCTGCTATACCGGCGATATCCTGAACCCGGACCGCGCCAAGTATGACCTGAAATACTATGTCGGCATGGCGCGCGATTTGGAGGCGGCAGGCGCGCATGTTCTGGGCCTCAAGGATATGGCAGGGCTGCTGAAACCCGCCGCCGCCCGCGTGCTGATCCGCGCGCTCAAGAACGAAGTGGGTCTGCCGATCCACTTCCACACCCACGACACGGCAGGCATCGCCTGTGCCACGATCCTTGCTGCGTCCGATGCAGGCGTCGATGCGGTCGATTGCGCGATGGACGCGCTGTCGGGCAATACGTCCCAGGCCACACTCGGCTCGATCGTCGAGGCGTTGGCGCATACCGACCGCGACACCGGCATCGACATCCATGCCGTGCGCGAAATCTCGGACTACTGGGACAGCGTCCGCGCGCATTACGCCGCGTTCGAATCGTCCATGCAGGCCCCCTCGTCCGAGGTGTACCTGCACGAAATGCCCGGCGGCCAATTCACCAACCTCAAGACGCAGGCCCGCTCCATGGGGCTGGAGGACCGCTGGCCGGAGGTGGCGCAGACCTATGCGGATGTGAACCAGATGTTCGGCGACATCGTAAAAGTCACACCGTCCTCCAAGGTGGTCGGCGACATGGCCCTGATGATGGTCTCGCAGGGGCTGACCCGCGCCGAAGTCGAGAACCCGGCGCATGATCTGTCTTTCCCCGATTCGGTCGTCGACATGCTGCGCGGCAATCTGGGCCAGCCTCCCGGCGGGTTTCCTGCCGCCCTGACCGCCAAGGCGCTGAAGGGCGATACGCCCAGCACCGACCGGCCCGGCGCCAATCTGCCCCCCGTCGATCTGGAAGCCACGCGCGCCGAGCTGATCGCAGAGCTTGAGGGGCGCTCGGTCGATGACGAGGATCTGAACGGCTACCTGATGTATCCGAAGGTCTTTCTGGATTACATGGGCCGCCATCGGATCTATGGCCCGGTGCGGACGCTGCCGACGCGAACGTTCTTCTACGGCATGGAGCCCGGCGAAGAGATCACCGCCGAGATTGACCCCGGCAAGACGCTGGAAATCCGCCTGCAAGCGGTCGGTGAAACGGGTGACGACGGCGAAGTGCGCGTCTTCTTCGAGCTGAACGGCCAGCCGCGCGTCATTCGCGTGCCGAACCGTCTGGTCACGTCCCAGACCGCTGCGCGGCCCAAGGCCGAGCCGGGCAATCCCAGCCACATCGGTGCGCCGATGCCCGGCGTCGTCGCCAGCGTCGCGGCCCTGGTCGGAGCCGAGGTGAAGGCAGACGACCTGCTACTGACCATCGAAGCCATGAAGATGGAAACCGGCATCTATGCAGAACGCGACGCAGTGGTGAAGGCCGTCTACGTCACACCCGGCGGCCAGATCGACGCCAAGGATCTGCTGATCGAACTGGAGTAACGCAGGCTGCAGCCCGCCACAGATCAACGATCTGGATGACGCTATGCCCGGGAGGGCGGCGACCTGATCGCCCCCTATCTTGGTGTCCATGCCTCTGCATTGGGGACAACATGGGGGTTTCACCCCCAAACCCCCAGAGTATTTCTGGAACGATGAAAGTCCGGACGCCCGCGCTGGCAGAGCAAAATATGATGCCATGCTTTTTTTCACGATATCCGAAATTTGCCCTTGCAGCCGCGCCGGGGAGTTTGTACATCCGCCTCAATCGGTGCGGGCGTAGCTCAGGGGTAGAGCATAACCTTGCCAAGGTTAGGGTCGGGCGTTCGAATCGCCTCGCCCGCTCCAATTAGACCACCACCCATGGTCACCCAGACAAGGCCGCCTTCGGGCGGCCTTGCTGCTTTCAGCCTCACTGGTTCGGCGCGACCGACCTTGCGCTGACGCGAGGATCTGGATAGGAACGAATGCGGAACGTATCATCGTGCCGCGCTTGCGTGTTGATCTTGGCAGGCCCAAGCTGTTTTATGCGTAAAAGGGGGACCGGCCAGATGCTGACATCCGTGGAATTATGCGCCGGCGCCGGCGGTCAGGCCCTCGGGCTGGAGAATGCAGGCTTTGCGCATACTGCGCTGGTCGAGATCGACAAGCATTGTTGCAACACCCTGCGCCACAACCGCCCCGGATGGAACGTTCTGGAAGAGGACCTGCGCCTGTTCAAGGAACGTGCGGCAGACTACAAGGGCATGGACCTGCTGGCCGGCGGCCTGCCCTGCCCGCCCTTCTCGGTCGCAGGCAAGCAACTGGGCGAGCAGGACGAGCGGAACCTGTTCAACGACGCGCTCGACATCATCGACGCCGCCCGCCCGCGCGCCGTGATGATCGAAAATGTACGCGGCTTTCTGGATGCCGTGTTCCACGACTATCGCGAGCGGCTGAAAACACAGCTGGGCAAGCTGGGCTACGAGACGGGCTGGCGCCTGCTGAATGCCTCCGATTTCGGCGTGCCGCAGCTGCGCCCCCGCGTGGTGATCGTCGCCGTGCAGAACGCGCGCGCCGATTTGTTCGGCTGGCCTGAGCCGAACCCCCACAACCCGCCTACCGTAGGCGAGACGCTGCGCGATCTGATGGCAGCGGGCGGCTGGCAGGGGGCGAATGACTGGGCCGACAAGGCTGACGAGATTGCGCCAACCATCGTCGGTGGGTCGAAAAAACATGGCGGTCCCGATCTCGGCCCGACCCGCGCGCGCGCCGCTTGGGCGACACTGGGCGTCGAGGGGCGCACCATCGCACCCGAGGCGCCCGAGCGCGGCCATAACGGCATGCCGCGCCTGACCGTGCCGATGGTCGCGCGGATACAGGGATTTCCCGATGACTGGCACTTTACGGGCGCCAAGACAAACGCCTACCGGCAGGTCGGCAACGCCTTTCCGCCCCCCGTCGCGCAGGCGGTTTCGGCACAGATTGCCGCTGCGCTGCGCAAGCGGGTGCTGCACCGCGTTGCGGGCTGAACGCGAGAACTATGAAGCAGACCCTCCCCGACAGCCGCGTTATCCCCGGGCATCCCGATCACGCGCTTCTTAGTGCCATCGCGGGCGACATCATCGCGCGGGCGGGCGGCGCGGCAACGCTAGCGGACACCATCGGAGCGCTGCTGCGCACTTGCGTCGATGACGTCATCATGACGCCCAAGACCGGTCGGCGAAGCTATGACGAGCTGGAGAAGACCGAGAAGACCTATATCGGCACACGGGTCGAGATCGAACTGCGCGCGCTGCTGTCGCTGCCCAAGGGGCGGCTGGACACGGTGATTCTGGGCCGTGACGTTGATATCAAACACACCATGGGCGGCAACTGGATGATCCCGACCGAGGCGGTGGGACATCCCTGCATCCTGGTCGCTGCTGACGAGGCCCGCGCCCTTTGCCATCTGGGCCTGATCGTTGCCCGCCGCGAGTATCTGACCGAGGGGCAGAACAAGGACTCCAAGCGCACGATTTCCGCCGACGGATTTGCCAACATCCTGTGGCTTTTGGCGCAGCAACCCTACCCCCGCAATTTTTGGCAGACCGTGCCGACAGATGCCGTCACGCGCATTTTCTCGGCCGGATCCGGCAACTGGCGCATGACCGCGCTGTTCCGCGAGGTGCAAGGCCGTCCCATCGCGCGCCGCATCGTCGAAGCGGTCGCCCAGCAGCGTGATTTCATGCGCCGCATCCGTGCCGATGGCGGCAGCGGCACGCGCGACCGGCTGGCGCGCGAGAGGATATTGCTGCTGTCGGGGCAGTATGATTCCGCTCTGATTGCCAGGCTTGGCCTGCGCCCCTGCACAGCCGCCGAGTTCATTTCCTATCGGCCCAGATCGCAGGCCCACGTACAGATCGCGGCGGCGCGTGGCCTTGCGCTGGATTGGACGGGGGTCTAAGCCGTCGCCCCTTGGCGGCGCGGCGCGTTCTGCTTATAACCGCCGCAAACCTGAAAGCGAGACAGCGACATGCGAAGCGCCACCATCACCCGCCAGACCGCCGAGACCGAGATCAGCGTCACCATCGCGCTGGACGGCACGGGCAGTTACGACAACCAGACCGGCGTGGGGTTCTTTGACCACATGCTGGACCAGTTGGCGCGCCACGCGCTGATCGACATGACCGTGCGCTGCGCTGGCGATCTGCATATCGACGATCATCACACGGTCGAGGATGTGGGCATCGCGCTGGGTCAGGCGCTCGCGCAGGCGCTGGGTGACAAGCGCGGCATTCGCCGCTATGGCGCCTGCCTTCTGCCGATGGACGACGCGCTGGTGCGCGCCGCGCTGGACCTGTCCGGGCGCCCCTTTTTGGTCTGGAACATGGCTTTGCCGACGGCGAAGATCGGCACGTTCGACACTGAACTCGTGCGCGAATTTTTCCAAGCCTTTTCCACCCACTCCGGCATGACGCTACACTTGGATGCCCTGCACGGTATCAACAGCCATCACATGGCCGAGGCCGCGTTCAAGGCCGTCGCCCGCGCCCTGCGCGATGCGATCGAGACGGACCCGCGCAAGGCCGATGCGATCCCCTCCACCAAGGGAATGCTGTAGCCTAATGCAAACAATCATCGTCGACTATGAGAGCGGCAATCTGCACTCCGCCGAAAAGGCGTTCCAGCGCATGGCGCGTGAGGCGGGCGCGGGCGAGGTGATCGTTACCTCGGACCCCGAGACCGTGCGCCGCGCCGACCGGATCGTGCTGCCCGGCGATGGCGCCTTTGCCGCCTGCCGCGCGCAGCTATACGATCATCGCGGGCTGTTCGAGGCGATGCGCGAGGCTGTCATCGACAAGGCGCGGCCCTTCATGGGCATCTGCATCGGCATGCAGATGCTGGCCACGAAGGGCCTGGAGCATGGTGCAACGGACGGCTTCGATTGGATCGGCGGCACTGTCGGCCCGATCCAGCCCAATGATAAAGCCCTCAAGGTGCCGCATATGGGCTGGAACGATCTGCTTCTGAACCAGCCGCATCCCGTTTTCGATGGGATAGAAACGGGCCAACATGCCTATTTTGTCCATTCCTATCAGTTCCATGTCGAAGATCCTGCGCATCTGCTGGCGCATGTCGATTATGGCGGTGCGGTTACCGCAGTGGTCGGGCGCGACAATTTGATCGGAACACAATTCCACCCCGAGAAGAGCCAGGCAACAGGTCTGGCGATGATCGCCAATTTTCTGCGCTGGATGCCCTGATCCGGCCCTTTTGCCAACAGGTTACACCATGATCCTCTACCCCGCCATCGACCTCAAGGACGGCCAGGCCGTGCGCCTGCTGCGCGGCGAAATGAATGCGGCAACTGTCTTTAACGACGACCCGGCAGCGCAGGCCGAGGCGTTCGTGGCCGCGGGCTGCGAGTGGTTGCATCTGGTAGATCTGAACGGCGCATTTGCCGGCGCGCCGGTCAATGCCGGCCCGGTCGAGGAGATTCTGAAACGCTGCAAGGTGCCTGCCCAACTTGGCGGCGGGATCCGCGACATGGCCACGATCGAGGGATGGCTGTCGAAGGGATTGCAGCGCGTCATCCTTGGAACCGTGGCTGTGGAAAACCCGGCACTGGTGCGCGAGGCGGCCAAAGCCTTCCCCGGACAGGTCGCCGTCGGCATTGACGCACGCGCAGGCCGCGTGGCGACCAAGGGCTGGGCGGAGGAGACCGAAGTGATGGTCACCGACCTTGCGCGCAGCTTCGAGGATGCGGGCGTTGCCGCGATCATCTACACCGACATTGACCGCGATGGCGCCATGCAGGGCCCGAATATCGAGGCAACGGCGGCGCTGGCCAATGCCGTCAGCATCCCGGTGATCGCGTCCGGCGGCGTCAGTTCGCTGGCCGATCTGATCGCCCTGCGCGATTGCGGCGCCCCGCTGAACGGGGCCATTTCAGGCCGCGCGCTCTATGACGGGGCGCTGGATCTGCGCGCAGCCTTGGACGCGCTGGCGGTTTAACCGCCCGCCGCCTTGGTGGTGAGGTTCTTAAGGCCCTTGGTCATCGATTGCACATACTCGGCATCCTGCGGAATATCGTAGTCCTCGAACATCTCTGTCACGTCCTGATAGACCAGCCATGTCTGGCCTTCCGCATCTTCATAGACCAGCACTTTCATCGGCAGCAGCAGCCCGGCCAGCGGGTCGGCCTGCATCGCCTGCGTGCCATGCTCGGGCTTGCCGAAGATCAGCACCTGTTCGGGCGCCAGATCCATGCCCGCGCCCTTTGCCCCCTCGGCATGGTCGATGCGGGCAAAGACGGTGACGCCCGCGCCCTCCACCGCCTGCACCAGCGCGTCCATCGTGGCGGTGACATCGCTGGCCGCCTTAACGCGGATCAGATCGTCGGGTCCGGCCCATACCGGGGCAGTCAGTGCGGTGCAGCTCGTCAGCACGGCGGCTGTGAAAAGAGGGCGCATGAAGTGTCTCCTTTTGGAAATTAGCTGAAATTGCAGTGGTCACCTACTGGCACCCAACGGCAAATGGACCTAAACGTTCCTTACCACAGGACAAAGGCCCGGCACAGCATGCTGAAAACCCGTATCATCCCCTGTCTGGACGTGGCGGATGGCCGCGTGGTCAAGGGCGTCAACTTTGTCGATCTGCGCGATGCGGGCGATCCGGTGGACGCCGCGCGCGCCTATGATGCGGCGGGCGCAGACGAATTGTGCTTTCTCGATATTCACGCCACGCATGAGAATCGCGGCACCATGTTCGACGTCGTGCGCCGCACCGCCGAGCAGTGCTATATCCCGCTGACCGTGGGAGGCGGCGTGCGAACGCCCGCCGATGTCCGCGCCTTGCTGCTCGCGGGCGCGGACAAGGTCAGCTTCAACTCCGCCGCCGTCGCCAATCCGGACGTCGTGCGCGCCGCGTCGGACCAGTTCGGCAGCCAGTGCATCGTCGTGGCCATCGACGCCAAGACGGTCAGCCCCGGCAAGTGGGAGATTTTCACGCATGGCGGACGACGCGAAACCGGCATCGATGCGGTCGACTTTGCGCGTCTGGTCGCGGCCAATGGCGCAGGCGAGATCCTGCTGACCTCGATGGACCGCGACGGCACGCGCGCGGGGTTCAACCTGCCCCTGACGCGCGCGATCAGCGATGCGGTCGATATTCCGGTCATCGCCTCGGGCGGGGTCGGCACGTTGGATCATCTGGTCGAAGGTGTGACGCAAGGCGGCGCCAGCGCGGTGCTGGCCGCGTCGATCTTTCACTTCGGCGAGTTCACGATTGGCGAGGCCAAGGCGCATATGCAGGCCGCAGGAATTCCGATGAGGATGGGCCAATGACCCTGGACGATCTGGCCGCGACCATCGCAGCGCGCGCTGCGGCGGACCCCGAAAGCAGCTGGACAGCCAAGCTGCTGGCCAAAGGCCCCGAGAAATGCGCCGAAAAGTTCGGCGAAGAGGCGGTGGAGGCCATTATCGAAGCGGTCAAGGGGGACCGCGACGCGCTGACGGCTGAGGCGGCGGACGTCCTGTTCCATCTGCTGGTGATGCTGCAATCGCGCGGCGTGGCACTGCCTGACGTGATGGCGGAACTTGGGCGCCGTCAAGGCCAGTCCGGCCTTGCCGAAAAAGCGGCGCGCCCCAAGGTCTGACCGGACCCGGCGCTGACATGAACAAGAGGGCAGGCATGATCCGTCACATCGTTTTCTTCTCGGCCGCCGAAGGCCAATCCGTGGACGTGGTCCGCGAGGGTCTGATGATGCTAGCCACTATCTCCCACGCCGATCATTTCGAGGTGGGCCGCAACCTGCAGACCGACACGATCAGCGCCGACGCGCCCGATTTGGTCGTCTATGCCGAATTTGCCGACGAGGCGGCGCTGGCCGCATTCAAGGCACATCCCACCTATGCCGCCTGCACCGCGCATGTCCGCCCCATGCGCGAGATGCGCATCGCAGCGGATTTCTACGCGGGCGAAGGCCGAGCAGCATCGCCACAGTCATAGTTTAGCCCAAGAAGTCTGAAACCGTCAGCGTCATGAACCGTTCGAACTTCATTCGTTTTGCATCAATCGCCTTCGGGCTTCTGGCCCTGATCGCCGCGTCTGCCGCGCTGCGCGTAGCGTGGCACTACGCTGGCAATCTCGGTGACGATATCGTGCGCTTCTGCACCATTGCCCTGTCGGCGATCCTCGGTGTTGTGTTTCTGCGCGCGCGTCGCACCGCTGATACCCTGCGCCGGATCGCCACCCGCTCGGGCACCGGCCCGCCCCGGTTTGCCTGCGCGATGGTTATGAGCGTTCCAGCCTTGGTCGCAATGCTATCAGGCGCCGTGCCATTCTGGCTGATCCTGGGCGTTTTCGCAGCCCATCTGATCGCCTTCGTCTATCCCGGATGGGTCTTTCAGGGCGTCATTGTAGATCCGTCGCCCCAGCTTAGCCCGCAAGAGTTGGGCGCGTTGGCCAGGCCATTTGTGCGGCGCAGCAAGGCGTTCTTTGCATTCTACATTGCAATGATCGCACTCTTCGTGCTGTCGTTAGCCAGTTTCATTCTGGTCCCGTCGACCATCCCCTCGGCGGGATGGAAACCGCTCGTTGTCTGGACTGCACCCCTGTTGGCACTCGTTTCGGTCGGGGCGTTGACCTGGCCGCTCTATCTGGTCATGCCCAAGGAGGCGCGGCCCAAGACGCTACCGGGCGTTGCTATGGTTGCGCTCTTTTTCATACTCGTAGGGATGTTTACCTATCGCGCCCTACTGCTGGACGCTGTGCCGACCATCGCCGCCAAGCTGGGCGGCACCGAAGTAGCGCGCGCTTACCCGGTTCTAAGGGTCGAGCCAAACAAAAGCCGCAAGGGCTGTCGCGGCGCTTTCACCATAGGCACGCAGGCGTGGCGTCTGCAGCTGTGCAATTTCAAGCGCGATGTCCTTGATGCACTGATCGGGCGCGATAGCGTAATGATCAAAGGCAAGGCGACATGGTTGGGCCAAACTGTCGAGACGTTGCAGATCCGTTTATGACTGCTCGCAAAATGTTGCGACCTATCGCGCGCCTCGCGGCGGGCCGGTCAGCCCATCAGCCTCGGATATTCGATCGCGGGGCAGCGGTTCATTACCACGTCCACGCCACGCGCGCGGGCAGTTTCGGCGGCGCCCTCATGCACCACGCCAATCTGCATCCAGATCGTGCCGAGCCGGGGAAACTGCTCCAGCGCCTCCTCCACGAGGGCCGGAACGTGGTGCGACTGCCGAAAGATGTCGATCATGTCGATATCGCCTTCGATGTCGCTGAGGCTGGCAACCACGGGCTGGCCCAGCATGGTCTGTCCGGCCAGGCCGGGATTGACCGGCACCACCTCGTAGCCCGCGCGCAACAAAAATTGCATCACTCCATGGCTGGGCCGCGCCGGATTGGCCGACGCGCCGACCAGCGCAATCCGGCGGGTGCGGGTGAGAATATCCTTGATCTGAGTATCTGATGTCATGGCGCGACCATCCTGCGAATGTGCGCCGTGTGCAAGCGCAGTTGCTGGCTACGCATGGTAACGCACAGAAAAAAGCGCCCAAGGTAAACCTTGGGCGCCAGTCACGGAACGAGGGACAGTGAAATGAAGCGTCGAAGTTCCAGATCGGCGCTTCTGTACTAAGATTTAGGGTGCGTTACGGCGTTTAAAAGGGGGGTAATACACCTGTGATCACTTTGTGAGCGGTACCGGATGGCGGCGCCTGTGGATCAGTCGAAAATATCGTCGACAACGTCCCAGATTTCCTCGAACGCCTTGCGCAGGAGCCGTCCGCGAGATTTGCCGCGTCGCGGCGCACGGCGGTCATCGTCATAATCCGGCGCGGCGCGGCGTGGCTGCGCTTTTGCAACCGGCTTGACGGGCATCGGTTTGGCCGGGGCGCGGCGCCGCGTCCCTTGTCCGGCGCCGGATTTGCGGGTTGCGCTGCCGCTGCGCGGCTGCGGGATCGCCTTCATTTCGTGCAGGGGCGCACCGCACGCGGCGCAGGACAACTCGTGCCGCCCTTCTCTGCGCAGCACCAGCGCAGCGCGCGTTCCGCAATAGCAGCATGTGGCGATCTTGTGCATCAGGCACCTCGGTCCGCGCGCCGCTCAGTCCGGCGCCTGGGAGGCATATAGGGCGACCGCCGCCGCATTTGAGACGTTGAGCGATCCGAATGGGCCGAAATATGCGATTTTGACCAAGATGTCGCAGGTTTCTCGGGTTTTCTGCCGCAGCCCCGGCCCCTCCGCCCCCAGCACCAGTGCGACAGGTCGATCGCGGCGTCCGTCCAACGCCTGCTCGATCGTCTGGTCGGCCTCGCCGTCGAGGCCCAGCACCAGATAGCCCATCTTTTGCAATTGCTTGATCGCGTCGGACAAGTTGCGCACCTGTTTATAGGGCTGCCGCTCCAGCGCACCGCTGGCGGTTTTCGCCAATGCGCCGGTTTCGGGCGCCGAATGGTGGCGCGGGGCGATGACGGCGCAGGCGCCGAACACCTCGGCCGAGCGCAGGATCGCGCCCACGTTATGCGGATCGGTCACGCGGTCCAGCAGGATCACGCGCGGCGGACGCGCGCCGCCGCCCAGCGCAAGCGTTTCCAGATCACCCCAGTCCAGCGGTTTGACCTCGAGCGCGGCGCCCTGATGCACCGATCCGGGATCGAGCGGCGCCGTGAATCTGCGCGGATCGACCTCTTCGGGCGTCATGCCAGAGGCGGCGATGGCGTCGGCCAGCTTGTTCTGCGCGTTCAGCGTCACGATCAGACGCAGTTTTTGGCGGGCGGGGTTCAGCAGCGCGTCGCGCACCGCGTGCAGACCGAACAGCCAGACGGTTTCGGCTGCCGCGACCTTCTTGGCCTGCTCTTTTCCGACCACCCATTTCGGTTTCTTCATGGCGCGCCGCCCCTCAGCATCCTAGGATGCGCAAGATGCGCCGCCGGGCGCCTGCGCGCAACCCGATTTCGGGGCACGATTTTTGCGGTTGACGCTTGCGGGGTGCGCTAGTAATCAGCGGCCCACGCAGGGCGGCAATTTGCCCGGCGAAGTGGGCGACAGGCCGCAAGGTGTGGCAGGGGACTGTAACTCCCTCGCGGAGACGCACGCCAGGTTCGATTCCTGGGTCGCCCACCATTTTCCTTTTTCATATCCTGTCTTTCTCTGCACGTGTCCCTTCTGCCCGGGCATCCCTCACCCTATAGTGCCGCAGCAAACCAAGATCGCCAGAGCAGGAATGACATGGCCAGCCAGCCCAGCCGCAGCCCCGATTTCAACGTGATAATCATCGGGCAGGGGGGCCGCCTGCAATACGAGGCGCTGCTGTTCTGCCTGTCTCTGCGCAGCTACAGCCCCGATTTCACCGGCCGCCTGTTCGTGGCCGAGCCGCAGCCCGGCCCGCTGTGGCAGAATGATCCGCGCATGCGCAATGCCGCAGTGCGCGATCTGCTGGAAGAGTTGGGTGCCGAGATCCTGCCCTTTGACAGCCAGCATTTCGGGCAAGCCTACCCCTACGGCAACAAGATCGAGGCGCTGGCCGCCCTGCCCCAGGGCGAGCCGTTCGTGTTCTTTGACACCGACACGCTGGTCACCGGCGATCTGGCCGCCGTTCCTTTCGATTTTGCCCGTCCCAGCGCGTCCCTGCGCCGCGAGGGGACATGGCCCAAGCCCGAGCTATACGGGCCGGGGTACGGCGCGATCTGGAAATCGCTCTATGACAAGTTCGGGCTGGATTATGACAACTCGTTGGATCTGTCGCAGCCTGACGAGTATTGGAAACGCTATCTTTATTTCAACGCGGGCTTTTTCTATTACGAATGCCCGCAGGTCTTGGGCCAGCGGTTCCTCGACTATGCACTGGCAATCCGGGACGATCCCCCTGCGGAATTGATCTGTCAGGAACTGGACCCGTGGCTGGATCAGGTGGCGCTGCCGCTGGTGATCCATTCGCTGGGCGGCGGGCGCGATGCCCTGCCGCAAGGCTATGTGGACGGCGCCGTGACCTGCCATTACCGCCTGCTGCCGCTGCTTTATGCGCGCGAGGGCGATCATGTGGTGGACGCGCTGCATCACGTGACCGCGCATAACCGGGTGAAGAAGGTGCTGAAGGAATATGAGCCAATCAAGCGGATGGTCTACCAAGGGCGCGGCATGAAAGTGCGCGCGCTGTTTGACCAGAATGACCTGCCAAGGCGCGAACAGGCGATCCGCAACACGATCAAGCGCAACGGGTTCTGGATGCGCTGACGTCCCCGCGCTATTGCGGCTCATGATCATCCTGCACCGCATGATCGTTGCCCGCGCCCGCACCATCCCCTACAAATCGGCCCAAACGCATTTACCGAAAGGACACTCCATGACACTCGGCTTCGACACATTGCAGGTTCACGCGGGCGCCAATCCCGATCCGGCCACCGGCGCGCGGCAGATCCCGATCTACCAGACCACCGCCTATTGCTTTCGCGATGCCGAACACGCGGCCAAGCTGTTCAACCTCCAGGAGGTCGGCTATATCTATTCGCGCCTGACCAATCCCACCGTTGCCGCGTTGCAGGAACGCGTCGCGACGCTTGAGGGCGGCGCGGGCGGCGTCTGCTGTTCGTCCGGACACGCGGCGCAGATCATGTCGCTGTTTCCGCTGATGGGTCCGGGGCTGAATGTGATCGTCTCAACGCGGCTTTACGGCGGGTCGATCACGCAGTTCAGCCAGACGATCAAGCGCTTCGGCTGGTCTGCCAAGTTTGTCGATATCGACGACATGGACGCAATCTCGGACGCCATCGACGATGACACCCGCGCGATCTTCTGCGAATCCATTGCCAATCCCGGCGGGCATATCGCGGATCTGCGCGCCGTGGCAGATATCGCGGACAAGGCCGGCATCCCGCTGATCGTCGACAATACGACCGCCACGCCCTACCTCTGCCGCCCGATCGAGCATGGCGCGACGCTGGTCGTTCATTCGATGACAAAATACCTGACCGGCAACGGCACCGTCACCGGCGGCGTCGTGGTTGATTCGGGCAAGTTCGACTGGTCCGCCTCGGACAAGTTCCCGTCGCTGTCGGCGCCCGAACCTGCCTACCACGGCATGAAATTTCACGAAACATTCGGACCGCTTGCCTTTACCCTCCACGGCATCGCCATCGGGCTGCGCGATCTGGGCATGACACTGAACCCGCAGGCGGCGCATTACACGCTGATGGGCATAGAAACGCTGTCCCTTCGGATGGAACGACACTGTGCCAATGCGCAAAAAATCGCGGAATGGCTGGAAGGGCACGATGCGGTATCGGCAGTCACCTATGCCGGGCTTGCCTCGTCCCCCTATAACAAGCGGGTGGCGCAGGTCTGCCCCAAGGGGGCCAGCGGTCTGTTCACCATGTCGCTGAAGGGTGGCTATGACGCTTGCGTCAAGTTTGTCGACGCTCTGGAACTGTTCAGCCACGTCGCCAATCTGGGCGACACGCGGTCGCTGGTGATCCACCCGGCCTCTACCACGCACCGGCAACTGACGCCCGAGCAGCAGACCGCCGCCGGCTCTGGCCCCGAAGTGGTGCGTGTGTCGATCGGGATCGAGACGGCCGAGGATCTGATCGCAGATCTGGACAAGGCCCTGACCGCTGCCGGGTGATACTTTCCGGCTGGGGGCTACCCGCCAAACCAGGGACGGCGCCATGCGCGCCGCCCCTTCGCTATCGTGCGATCCGTTCAAGCCCCTGGAACGGATCGCGGGCTTTCCCTTTTACTCGGCGTGAACGTGCTATAGAATTGCGCGATGGATCGCGTTGACTCCCACAGCAGTTATTTGGGTGCTAAAGACATCTGATGAAACCGAATTTCGCACTGACCTTTTCTGCAGACGGCGCCAGCCTCTTGCACCGGGCCGACAAGGGTTGGACCCGCGTCGGCAGCGTTTCGCTGGATGATGGCGACATGGCCGCAGCGTTTTCGGCACTTCGAGAGCGAGCCGAGCGCCTGCCTGACGGTCGGGCGGATGGTATGACCTGCAAGCTGGTCATACCGAACGATCAGATAAAATACCTGTCGATCGAGGCCGAAGGTGACCCCGACGCAGCGGTCCGGGCCGCGCTTGAAGGGGCCACGCCCTATGCGGTTGACGATCTGGAATACGACTGGACCGCCGCCGACGGGGTAATTCAGATCGCCGCCGTCGCGCTGGAGACACTGGACGAGGCCGAAGCCTTTGCCGTTGAATACGGCTTTGATGCGGTCAGCTTTGCCGCAATTCCGGAAGGAAACGCATTCGGCGGAGAGCCATTTTTTGGCGTGACCCGCCGGGGAACTGCAAACCTGCCAAGCGGCACTGTAGTGGACCGCGACGACCGCGCGATTCGCATTGTTGGCGACGCGCAGATTCCCGAACCGGACGTTGCCGCCCCCCCGGCTCAAGACCCCCCGACGTCCACAGCCGCGCCGCTGGGTACCGGCGTTGCCAGCGCCGCGGCGCAGGCCGTCGCCGACGCCCCGCCAGCCCCGAAAAAGCAGGCTCTGGACGACCCTGACACGGGAGTGCGCAATCCTTCCTCCCTGGCCAAGGCCGCTGATGCCGAAGGCGCCGGACCGAAGCGTGATGCGGCTCCGGACACCGCCAAACAGCATGATGGCACCCAAGGGGCGCCATCTGAAAAAACGAAGCCCGAGACGCCCACAAAGGCAGGGTCCAGTCCCCAGGACGCTGAGCGCGACCCCGCCAAGACGGACGCGCCGCCCCCGCAGGCACCCAAGCCGCAGGCCGAAACAGCGGCGCCCAAGGATGCCACGCCGTCTGCGACTCCGGCGCCTGAATCGGGCGCATCGCCTGCCGCCGAACCTGCACCTGCCCGCTCGGCGGCGTTTACCTCGATCCGGGCAACGCGCGGCGACGACACAGTTCGCAGCACACCGCCACTGTCTGCTGACGCCCGGCTTAGCCGCCTGGATCAGGCCGTTACGGCGACGGGCGCGACAGCGGCGCCGGCACTGCCCAGCCCGGCCAGCGACGACGTGACCGATCCGGCCCGTCTG
Source organism: Roseovarius sp. (assembly GCA_048267045.1). Taxonomy (GTDB): domain Bacteria; phylum Pseudomonadota; class Alphaproteobacteria; order Rhodobacterales; family Rhodobacteraceae; genus Roseovarius. Next base: position 86,485 of record JBLWYG010000007.1, read on the forward strand.
GCCGAATTGGCGGCCAGCCTGCAACCTGACCCCACCGAGCGACTGGACCGCGACGCCGCCGAGAACGCGCGTGCCGCCGCGGCGCCTGCGAAAGAAACCGGCCGGCCGGCCCGCAGCAAGGCCTCCAAGGCGGCACCTGATCCCAGGGCGCGTCCGTCGCGAGAGGCCGAGAAGCAGCGCATGACTGTCTTTGGCGCGCGCCAGACCCCGGTACGCGGCAAACCACGCTTTCTGGGGCTGATCCTGACAGCGATTCTGCTCCTGTTTCTTGTCGGTGTTGCGGCCTGGGCATCCATCTTCCTTGAAGATGGACTGTCGCGCTTTTTCGGCAGGGGCGACGATTTCAAGCTGGCCGATGTTCCTGCCACGAACGAGCCAAACCCCGCCGAGGAGCCAGGCACCGCCGAAGAGGGTGGTAACGGTGTCGCCCCGCTACCCGAAACGGCGGCGCTTCCCGATGGCGGTGGTCGGCCCGAGGTCGTCGCCCTGCCCGACCTGCCCTCGCCGCTCGACCCCAGCGAGGCACTGGCGCGATATGCGGCAACCGGTATCTGGCAGATGGCACCCATATCGCCCGACATTCCAGTCGCCGGCGCGCCGCTGGCAGACATCTACGAGGTTTCGCTCGATTCGGGTCTTGGCCTGGGGGATCCGGCCGTCATGCCCCGCCGCCTGCCCGTTCCGCGGGATGTGCGCCCCGACACGCCGGTAGATCCGCCGCCTGCCGGGTCGCGATTTGACTTTGACGACCGCGGGTTTGTCCGCGCCACGCCCAACGGTGCCATGACACCGCAGGGCGTTCGTGTTTTTGCGGGCCGCCCGCCAATGACGCCGCCGCAGACAATGGCGCAGAGCGTCACCGTGACCGCGACACCCGAAACAGCCGAACCTGATCTGGCGCCCGGAACCAGCTTTACCGGCGATCCGGCGCTGGCCGGGACCCGCCCGCGCCTGCGCCCCGACAGCATGCTGGCTGGCGGCGGCGCGCAGCCGGGCCCGGCCGACGCCGAAGCCGACCCCGGCACGCGCGAGGATGGCCAGAACACCGAGACCGGGACGGGCGATGATACCCGGACGGCCGGGGAAGACGTCGGCGATCCGGCCCTTGCCGCGCTGCGCCCACAGGCCCGACCGGCGCAGATGACCGCCGCCGCCGCGACATTGCAATCAACGCAAGGCGCCGCAAATGCGCCGCTCGTCGACAGTGCCGCGCTGACCCGCGCAATCGCCGAGGCGACTGCGGCAACTGCCGATCCCGAGGAAGAGGCGGATCAAAACAGCTTTGACAACGCTACCCCGCAGGCGGTGACCGCCTCACTGACCCCGCACCGCCGGCCGGGCGACTTTGAGAGCGTGGTCAAGCGCACCCGCGCCAAGGTTGCAGCGCAGCCGGTTTCGATTGCCCAGCGGCTGCAGCCCAGCATTCCGTCCAGCGCATCCGTCGCGCGGCAGGCCACGGTCGATGGCGCGATAAACCTGCGCAAGATCAACCTGATCGGCGTCTATGGCAGCACATCCAGCCGTCGTGCGCTGGTACGTCTGGGCAATGGACGCTACCAAAAGGTCCGCGTTGGCGACAGGCTGGATGGCGGCCAGGTCGCCGCCATAGGCGAAAGCGAACTGCGCTACATAAAACGGGGCAAGAACCTTGTCCTGCGCATCCCGCAAGGCTGAAGTGCCGTAGCGAAGGCCGGCCGTCGGTGTGCATCTGCAGACACCGTGCGAATTCGCATCATCAGGCGTTGATCCATTCTGAACTGCCAGTATGCTTGACGCTCGAAGATCCGCTATCCTGCCCTCCGGCTGCCGTTTTTTGCTGCCGGAACGGCGCTGCCCCCAGCCGACACGAAGGATCCCACCACGATGGAAGGCTTCCTCTATCAGGCCTCGATCTACCTTGCCGCCGCGGTGATCGCGGTGCCCATCGCCGCGCGGCTGGGGCTCGGTTCGGTATTGGGCTACCTGATGGCCGGCATCCTGATCGGGCCGGCTTTCGGACTTGTCGGCCAGGAAACCGCCGACCTGCAGCATTTCGCCGAATTCGGCGTGGTGATGATGCTGTTCCTCATCGGGCTGGAGTTGGAGCCGCGTGCGCTGTGGGACATGCGTCATCGCCTGCTGGGTCTGGGTGGCATGCAGGTAGTCCTGACAACGCTGGTCATCATGGGCGGGATCATGGCGCTGGGGCATCAATGGAGCGTCAGCCTCGCCGTCGGCCTGATCTTTGCGCTATCCTCGACCGCGATCGTGCTGCAGACCTTGTCGGAAAAGGGCTTGATGCAGACCAAGGGCGGGCGCTCGGCCTTTTCGGTGTTGCTGACGCAGGACATCGCGGTGATCCCGATGCTGGCACTGCTGCCGCTGCTGGCGCTGCCCGGCAGCATCCGGTCGCGGGTCAGCGAGGCGACAGACCACAGCGATCCTGGCCTGATCGACACCGCCGCCGCCCATGGCGATTCCGGCATGTCGCTGGTCGAAGGCCTTCCCGGCTGGGGCGTGACGCTGGTCACGCTGGCCGCGGTCGGCGCGATCATTCTGACCGGCATCTACCTGACGCGGCCCGTGTTTCGCTATATCCACGTTGCGCGCCTGCGCGAGATGTACACGGCACTGGCGCTGCTGATCGTCTGCGGCATCAGCTTTGTGATGTATCTGGTGGGCCTGTCGCCCGCGCTGGGTGCCTTTCTCGCCGGCGTGGTTCTGGCCAACAGCGAATTCCGTCACGAATTGGAGTCGGACATCGAGCCGTTCAAGGGGCTGCTGCTGGGCCTGTTTTTCATCACCGTGGGCGCCGGCATCAACTTTGGCCTGCTGTTTGGTCAGCCATTCCTTGTGCTGGGGCTGGCGCTGGCGGTAATCGTGATGAAGGGCGCGGTGCTCTATGTTCTGGGCCTTGTATTCGATCTGCGCGGGCGCAATCTGTGGCTGTTCACCCTGTCGCTGGCGCAGGCGGGCGAATTCGGTTTTGTCCTGATCTCTTTCTCGGGGCAGCAGAACGTCGTGCCCGCCGACATGACCGAGATGCTGCTGCTGGTCGTTGCCATGTCGATGCTGATCACGCCGCTGCTGTTTATCCTGTACGACTGGCTGTCCCGCCGCATGGAGGAGGCCGACGAGGCGCTGGAGCCGGACGATGTGGACGAACAGGCCCGCATCATCATCGTCGGCATCGGGCGTTTCGGTCAGGTCGTGAACCGGCTGGTGCGCTCGTCCGGCTATGAGACGGTCGTGCTGGATCACGATCTGGCCGCGATCCAGCGCATGCGCCGCTTTGGCGTCAAGGGATTCTTTGGCGATCCCACCCGCCCCGAAATGTTGCATGCGGCAGGTCTGAAGGACGCGCGCGTACTGGTTGCGGCGCTGGACGATCCGGACGCGGCGGTGCGCCTTGTTACCTTTGCCCGGCGCGAGCGTCCGGATCTGCACATAATTGCCCGCGCGCGCGACCGCACGCAGGTCTTCCGCCTGTTTCAGGCCGGGGCCAACGACATCGTGCGCGAACTGTTCGATTCGTCCTTGCGTGCGGGCCGTTACGTTCTGGAAAACATGGGCCTGAGTGAATTCGAAGCTGCCGAGTTGCAGCAGACCTTCTATCGCCACGACCGGCATTCCGTGCGCGAACTGGCGGCGCTGTGGGACCCCGAGGTGCCGACAATTGAAAATCAGGATTACATTGCCCGTGCCCGCGAGTTAGAGCACGAACTGGAGACGATGCTGCTGTCGCAGCTGGAAGAATCCAGCGAGGACGACCGCAAGGCGTCTTGAAGGGCGCTTCAGCCGCCCGCGATGCCTGCCTCGGCAAAGGTGGCCATGCCGCTGTGACAGGCCAATGCGCCCTGCACGATGGACAGCGCCAGCGCGCCGCCCGATCCTTCGCCCAGACGCATCCCCAGCGACAAGAGCGGCGCCTTGTCCAGACGCGCCAGCGCCATCTCGTGCCCCGGCTCGGCACTGACATGCCCGGCGATGCAATGGTCCAGCGGGCCGGGCCGCGGCGCTTCGAGCCAGGCCGCCGCCGCCGTGCAGATGAACCCGTCAAGGATGACCGGCACAGACATGTGCCG
>JBLWYG010000008.1:0-86488 GCA_048267045.1 Roseovarius sp.
GCCGAAAAAGTGGCCCATGCGCTGTCGGGCGGCCATCATGGCCAGGAGGAGGCGCAGACCCAAGGCGATCCCGCCCATCTGGAAGAGGAGAAGGTTGCCGGTGCGATCAAGACCGATTTCATTTTGTCGGCGGAAATCATGACCATCGCGCTGGCGGCGATACCCGATGGCTCGATCTGGATGGAGGGGGCGACGCTGGCTGCGGTTGCAGTAATGATCACTGTCGCCGTTTACGGCGCCGTCGCACTCATTGTGAAGGCTGACGATTTGGGCTTGCTGATGGCGGCCAAAGGGCGCCTTGCCGCGACGCGTGGGGCTGGCCGTGGACTGGTCACCGCCATGCCCAAAGTGCTGACGACCTTGGTGGTGATCGGCACCGCTGCAATGCTGTGGGTTGGCGGAAACATTATTCTGCACGGATTGGACAATCTGGGATTTTCATGGCCATACGACCAGATACATCACATAGCTGATGTTGCGACGCAGACTTTGGACAAATGGCGTCGGTCAGCGGAGTGGACGTTGGTCGCGGCAATGGACGGGGTTTTCGGGCTGGCGCTGGGTTTGGTGCTGATTCCCATCGGGAACAGGATCATCACGCCTATCTGGCAGCGGGTGCGCAAGCTCAATCCGGTGGTCTGATCGTCGATGCCTCGCGGGCCTTGACGTCGAGCCAATGCTGACGCACCTGCCGGAAGACGCGAAAATCCTCGCCATAAATCTCTTTCAGACTTCGTTTCAGTCCGGGCGTCAGGATCGCGGATTTCGCGACGGGTTTTCTGGACTTGTTGCTTTTGTCCACCATGTCAATGCTGCTCTCGATCTCAGGGATCAGGGGCGACAGGACATGGACCAACTGCCATTCAAAATCCTCCAGCGTCAGAATCCTGAAATTGAGGTGGTGGACTTGGGCAAGCTGGTGCATCTGCGGAACCAGGTGCCAGTTGGGTTTCGTTGCGGTCTTGCCGCGAATGTTGAGCGCGGTCCATTCCGCCAGCTTGAGGCAGTTATCCGTATGGTCAGCGGCGCTCAAACCGGGATCTTGGGCGAGCTGATATCTGCCGAAGAATTCGCGGCTCATCCCCGGACCGCGCGGGTGGTCTCCCTCGTAGACCTTGTCGAAATAGACCGATAGAAATCGGTGAATGGGATTGCGCATGATGATCAGGCTGTAATCGCTTTGTCTGATCGCCTTTTTCGATACGCCCGAGGCACGGACAAGCTGATCATCCCAGTCATGGGTCCGGCTCTTTCGTTCGATCGGTTGATCGTGATCGAGCACGTAAAGCAGGTTTTTGAAGAAAGTGCCGCCGTTCTTGGCGATGTGATGCCAATAGAGCGGATAGCGTTTGGAGGTATAGAGCCATTCGGGTTTCAGCCGCGCAGCCCGGACCCGCGGATGCTGACACATGTAATCAATGGTCTGTATCAGCATGGTTATGTCCGCCGCAGGCCGACCCATCTTCGCACGGTAAAACCGCTAAACGGGTCGTGAGTTTTTTCGGGAAGACCATCAGGACAGTCTTCCCGCGCCTTCAGAGCAAGGACTTCACTTTGGCGGCGACCGCCTCGGCGGTGATACCGAACTTCTCGTATAGCTCATCGGCGGGGGCGGACGCGCCGAAGCCGTCCATGCCGACAAAGCCCGACTTCGCCTCGCGCCCGCGCTCGCCGCACAGCCAGCGGTCCCAGCCCTGACGCGCGGCGGCCTCGACCGCGACGCGCACGGGGCCGGCGGGCAGAACCTTGCGGCGCACTGCCTCATCCTGCGCCTCAAACAGTTCCCAGCAGGGCATGGAGACGACGCGCGTGCCGATGCCCTCGCCCTGAAGCAGGTCACGCGCCTTCATGGCGATTTCCACCTCCGAGCCGGTCGCCATCAGGATCGCCTGACGTTTGCCCTCGGCGTCCGCCAGCACATAGGCGCCCTCGGCGGTCAGGTTCTTGTTGCGATGCTCAAGGCGCAAGGTCGGCAGATTCTGGCGCGTCAGCGACAGGACCGAGGGCGTTTCCTTCGAGGTCAGCGCCAGATCCCAAGCTTCGGCGGTTTCCACCGTGTCGCAGGGGCGGAACACCCAAGTGTTGGGCGTCGCGCGGCTGATCGCCAGATGCTCGATGGGCTGGTGCGTCGGCCCATCCTCACCCAGACCGATGCTGTCATGGGTCATCACAAAGACGGTGGGGATTCGCATCAGCGCCGCCAGCCGCATGGCGGGGCGGGCGTAGTCGGTAAAGCACATGAACGTGCCGCCATAGGGGCGAATGCCGCCATGCAGGACCATGCCATTCATTGCCGCCGACATGCCATGTTCGCGGATGCCATAATAGACGTAGCGTCCCTTGCGGTTATCGGTGTCGAACACGCCCAGATCGCCGGTCTTGGTATTGTTCGATCCGGTCAGATCGGCGGAGCCGCCGACCGTTTCGGGCATGATCGGGTTCACGATCTCCAGCACCATCTCGCTTGATTTGCGCGTGGCGACCGAGGGCGCCTCTTCGCTGATCTGCTTTTTCAGCGCCTTGATGCGGGCGCTGAGGGGCTTGGGCGCTTCGCGGTCAAAGATGCGGGTGAATTCCTTTTGCCTGCGCTCGGAGGCTTCGGCAAAGCGGGACTCCCATGCCTCACGATCGGATTGTCCTTTCGTGCCAATGGCCTCCCATGCCTTCTTGATGTCGCCGGGCACCTCAAAGGGGCCGGTCGTCCAGCCATAGGCGGCCTTGGCTTCGGCCATCTGGTCGGCATCTGTCAGCGCGCCGTGGCCTTTCGACGTATCCTGCGCGGCATGGCCAAGCGCGATATGCGTCTTGCAGGCGATCATCGAAGGCTTCTTGGACGTCTTTGCCTTCGTAATTGCGTCGTCGATCTGCGCGGGGTCGTGTCCGTCAATCTCGATCACCTGCCAGTTTGCGGCGCGGAAGCGTTTGACCTGATCGGTGCGGTCCGACAGCGACACCTTGCCGTCGATGGTGATGTCGTTGTTGTCCCAGAACACGATCAGCTTGCCCAGGGCGTGACGCCCGGCCAGCGTGATCGCCTCCTGGCTGATCCCCTCCATCAGGCAGCCGTCGCCGGCAATGACATAGGTGTGGTGATCCACCAGCTTGCGGCCATAGCGGGCGCGCAGCATCTCCTCGGCCATGGCGAATCCGACGGAATTGGCGATGCCTTGGCCCAGCGGGCCGGTGGTGGTCTCGATCCCCTTGGCGTGGCCATATTCGGGATGGCCTGCCGTGATCGCGCCCCATTGGCGAAAATTCTTGATCTGCTCCAGCGTCATGTCGGCATATCCGGTCAGATGCAGCAGCGAATAAAGCAGCATGGAGCCGTGCCCGGCGCTGAGGATGAACCGGTCCCGATCAGGCCAATCGGGCGCGGAGGCATCGAATTTCAGGTGCTTTTCATAGAGGACCGTGGCAACATCGGCCATGCCCATGGGCATCCCCGAATGGCCCGAATTGGCCGCATGAACAGCGTCCAGCGTCAGGGCGCGTATGGCGGTCGCTTTGGACCAGTGATCGGGGTTGGCTTGGGCCAGGGCTTTGATGTCCACGGGCTGCGGTATCCTTATGGCAGGGATGAATTGCACAGGCTGAATACCAGCCCGCGCCCAAAGATCAAGCGCCGCCATGGCCGCACCCCTCGGGCGCATCGGCACAGGCGCGCTGCGCCGCGCAAGGGGGGAAGCCTTTTTGCCAGCCATTCGTTAGACTTGGCCGGGCAGAGGGGCGCGGGCGATTCGTCCAACGCCCCGCAACACAGATGAGGACACGCTAGGGATGAGCGATATCGACGCGATGCAGGGCCGGATCATGGCCGCGCTGGACCGTATCGGGCAGGGGCTGGATGGGCTGACGCAGGACAAGGGCGATACCGAGCTTGAGGGCCTGCGCCAGCAGCTTGAGGACGAACAATTGGCCAATGCCCAGTTGGAGGAGCGCGTCAAGACGCTGAGCGCGCGGACCCGCGAGGCCGAAGAGGCCGCAAGCGCCGCCGCCGATGCACATACCGTTGAGACGGCAGAGCGCGAGGCGGCGCAGAAGGAGCGCGCCGAGGCGATGATACGTCTGGATCGCGAGCTTCAGTCGCTGCGCAAGGCCAATCAGCAATTGCGCGACAACAATGCGGCTCTGCGGGCGGCCAATGCCGAAGGCGTGGCCGAGCCGCACCTGATCAACAAGGCGATGATGGCCGAACTGGACGGGCTGCGCGCATCACGGTGCGCCGACCGCGCGGAAATGGACGTCCTGCTGACCGAACTGGGGCAGATCACGGCTGGCGCACAGGATGATGGCGCAGAGGCGGACGGTACAGACACCGCACGGATGGAGGACGTATGATGCCCGAGGTTGATATCGAAATCGGCGGGCGCACCTTTCAGGTGTCCTGCCAGGAGGGCGAAGAGCATTATCTGCACGCTGCCGCCAAGATGCTGGATGATGAGGCCTCCGTCGTCTCCGCGCAAATTGGGCGCATCCCCGAGCCGCGCATGCTGTTGATGGCCGGTCTGATGCTGGCCGACAAGACCGCCGGCCTGCAGGACAAGCTGCGCGAGATCGAGGATCTGGTGGCCGAAAAAGAGGCTGAACTGGACCAGCTGCGCAACACCCCGGCCCCCGCGCCCGAGCGGGTCGAGGTTCCTGTGGTGCCCGCTTCGGTCACTGATACGCTGGCCGAGATCGCCGCCCGCGCCGAAGCCTTGGCCGAGACGGTTGATGGCAAGAAAGCGGGCTAGAAGGCGCGCCATGCGCAAGTTTGTGTCACACGATCAAATGGCTGGGCATTGTCCGGCCATTTTCGCGCAGCGTGCAGAACATAGGCTGAACATCCCTTTTACTCCGGCCTTGGGAAGGTTAGGATCACCCGCATGAGCAGCTTTGACGAATCCGACGCCTTCGAGGGCGCCTCGCTGTCCGTGCGTGCAATGGCTGCGCGGGGGGCGCCTTATCTGGACGACCTCAACGCCCAACAGCGCGAGGCGGTCGAGACGCTGGATGGGCCGGTCCTGATGCTGGCCGGGGCAGGGACGGGCAAGACCAAGGCGCTGATGGCGCGAGTTGCACATTTGCATTTTACTAAGAAGGCGCGGGCAGATGAGATCCTCGCCGTGACCTTCACCAACAAAGCCGCGCGTGAAATGAAAGATAGATTGGCAAGAACGCCGTATGATTTGCGGGAGCCAATTCGGTGGATGGGCACCTTCCATTCGATCTGCGTCAAGCTGCTGCGCCGCCATGCCGAGTTGATCGGGGTGGAGGGGCAGGGCCGCGATGTCACGCTGAAATCGAACTTTACCATTCTGGATACCGACGACCAACTGCGCCTGCTGAAGCAATTGGTGCGGGCCGCTGGAATCGACGACAAGCGTTGGCCTGCGCGTCAACTGGCCGGTGTTATCGACCACTGGAAAAATCGCGCATGGACGCCGGATAAAGTGCCCGCCGCCGAGGTCGGCGCCTATAACGACAAGGCGGTTCAGCTCTATGCGCAATACCAGCGCCGTCTTATCGAACTGAACGCCGTCGATTTCGGCGATCTGCTGCTCCATGTGGTCAATATCTTTCAGACCCATGACGATATCCTGCAAAAGTACCAACGCTGGTTCCGCTACATTCTGGTGGACGAATATCAGGATACCAACGTCGCCCAGTACCTCTGGCTGCGCCTGCTTGCGGGGGGGCATAAAAACATCTGCTGCGTCGGCGATGACGACCAGTCCATCTATGGCTGGCGCGGCGCCGAAGTGGGCAATATCCTGCGGTTCGAAAAGGATTTTCCCGGCGCGCATGTGGTCCGGCTGGAGCAGAACTATCGCTCGACCCCGCATATCCTCGCCGCCGCGTCCGGTGTGATCGCTGGCAACAAGGGGCGTCTGGGCAAGGAGCTTTGGACCGAGGCCGAGGACGGCGAAAAAGTCCGCCTGATCGGCCATTGGGACGGCGATGAAGAAGCCCGCTGGATCGGTGAGGAGATTGAGGCAATGCAGCGCGGCACCCGCAACCTGCGTCAGTTCGGCCTCGACGAAATCGTCATCCTCGTGCGCGCCTCGCACCAGATGCGCGCCTTCGAGGACCGGTTCCTGACCATCGGCCTGCCATACCGCGTCATCGGCGGCCCGCGCTTCTACGAGCGGCTCGAGATCCGCGATGCCATGGCCTATTTCCGCTGCGTCACCAGCCCCAGCGACGATCTGGCGTTCGAGCGGATCGTGAATACCCCCAAACGCGGCCTTGGCGACAAGGCGCAGCAGAAAATCCAGGTGATTGCCCGCGAGAACGGCGTGCCGCTGATGACGGGAGCGCGCATCCTGCTGGAGGAAAAGGGCATAGGCGGCAAGGGCGCCAAGGAGTTGGCGACGCTGCTCGACGGTCTTGCCCGCTGGGGCCGCATGGCCGGGGACGATGCAATCAGCCATATTGAACTGGCCGGGATCATTTTGGACGAATCCGGCTATACCGGGATGTGGCAGAACGACAAGACGCCGGAGGCTCCGGGGCGGCTGGAAAACCTCAAGGAACTGGTCAAGGCACTGGAAAACTTCGAGAACCTCACCGGGTTTCTCGAACATGTCAGCCTGATAATGGAAAATGAGAGCGACAATGCAGGCGAGAAGGTCAGCATCATGACGCTGCACGCGGCCAAGGGCCTCGAATTCCCCGCCGTGTTCCTGCCCGGCTGGGAGGATGGGCTGTTCCCCTCGCAACGCTCTATGGACGAAAGCGGGCTTCAAGGCGTCGAGGAGGAGCGCCGCCTTGCCTATGTCGGCATCACCCGCGCCGAGGAGGTCTGCACGATCTCTTTCGCGGGCAATCGCCGCGTGTTCGGCCAGTGGCAATCCTCGCTGCCGTCCCGGTTCATCGACGAATTGCCCGAAAAGCACGTCGAGGTGCTGACGCCGCCGGGCCTTTATGGCGGCGGCTACGGCGCTGCTGCGGGCGTGCAGAACAGTATCGATGCCAAGGTCGCGGAGGCGAATGTCTACAACTCGCCCGGATGGCGGCGGATGCAGGAACGCGCTAGCCAGCGGCCCATGGCGCAGCCGCGCGAATCGACGTCGCCGGTGATCGACATGGCCGCCACATCCTCGCACACGGTGGGCGAGCGGGTGTTCCATCAAAAATTCGGCTATGGCGAAATCATGGCCATTGAGGGCGACAAGCTGGAGATCGCCTTTGACAAGGCCGGCACCAAAAAGGTGGTCGCCCGCTTTGTCACCAGCCCGGACGACGTACCGTTCTAAGGCGCAACACCGCTCTTTCAACGTTCTGGAAATACTCCCGCCGGAGGCGAAATCATTTTCGACGCTTCGCGGCTTCGCTTCCGCTAGGCTCTAGACCGGATCGCCGACACCACACTTGACGTACAGAACATCAGCGCCAGCCCGCAGACGATGGTCGGACCCGTCGGCGTGTCCAGCACATATGAGACGCGCAGTCCGCCCCACGCCGCCGCCATGGCAAGGAGGGCGGCGACTACTGCCATTGCCTCGGGCGTCCGAGCGAAGGGGCGGGCGGTCGCGGCGGGAATGATCAGCAGCGCGGTGATCAGCAGAACGCCAACCACCTTGATGGCGACCGCCACGACGATCGCCAGCGCCAGCGTCAGGATCAGCTCCTCGCGGCGCGGATCGATCCCGGCGGCGCGCGCCAAATCGGGGTTCAGCGTCGCTGTCAGCAGCGCAGACCAGCGCCATACGGTCAGCGCCAGCACCAGCGCCGCGCCGCCCCAGATGACGCCCAGATCGCCGCGCGAAACCGACAGGATGTCGCCGAACAGATAGGCCATCACGTCGATGCGCACGCCGCTCAGGAACGACACCGCCACCAGCCCGAAGGCTAGCGCGGAATGGGCCATCACGCCCAGCAGGGTGTCCATCGCATAGCCGCGCCCGGCCAGCAGCGTCACCAGCGTCGCCATGACCAGCGCTACCACCAGCGCCCCGGCGAAGACCGGCAGGGACAGTGCCAGCGACAGCGCGATCCCCAGGATCGCGGCATGCGCGGTGGCATCGCCGAAATAGGCCATGCGGCGCCAGACAACAAAGCAGCCCAGTGGCGCGGCGGCCAGCGCGGTGCCGATACCGGCCAGCGCCGCCCGCGCCATGAAATCGTCGAGGATCATTCCCGCGCCTCCGCTTTGGTCGGCAAAGGTTCGACCTGCGTTCCGTGATCATGCCCGCAGCTGTCCTGCGCGCCAGGGCCATGCGTGTGGTCATGGTGATGCCGGTAGAGCGCCAGCGCACCTTGCGTACCCTCGCCGAAAAGGGCGCGATACACGGGCGCCTCGGCCACCACTTCGGGGGTGCCTTCGCAGCAGATATGGCCGTTGACGCAAATGACGCGGTCCGACGCGCTCATCACCACGTGCAGGTCGTGGCTGACCATCAGGATCGCGCAGCCAGTGTCGGTGCGGACCTGTTCTATCTGGCGGTAGAAGGCTGCAGCGCCGGGCTGATCGAGGCCTGCCGTCGCTTCGTCCAGAAGCAACAGTTCGGGCCGGGCTATAAGGGCGCGGGCCAGCAAGACGCGCTGGAACTGACCACCGGACAGGTCCGCCATCTGGCGGGCCCCAATACCGGGCGCGCCAGCGCGCGCCAGTGCGGCAGTTGCGTCAGCGGGCGATATCCGGTGCGGCAAACCTAAAAATCGCGTCACCGTCATCGGCAGTGTCGCGTCCAGCACCAGCCGCTGGGGGACATAGCCCAGCCGTAGCCCTGCGCGACGCTTGACCGTGCCCGATGCAGGCTTCACGCTACCCAGAATCGCGCGCAGCAGGGTGGATTTGCCTGATCCGTTCGGCCCGACGATGGTCACGATCTCGCCCGATGCGATGCTGAAATCGACATTGTCCAGAATTGACGTTGCGCCATTGCGGACGGTCAGGCCCAGGGTCGTTACCAATGAGGTGGTCATGCAGCGCCGCCCGCGCATCCGGGGCACAGCCCTTCCGCCTCGCGTACCGTGCGCTCGATCACAAATCCGGCCTGCTTTGCGGCGCGGCCCAATTCACCTGCAGCCGGGTCCGTTGCGGCCTCGACAACGCGCTGGCAGGTGCGGCAGATCAGGAAGGCGGGCGTGTGATTGCCGTTGGTATGCGAGCAGGCAATGAAGGCGTTCAGTCGCTCGATCCGGTGGGCAAAGCCGTGGGTTACCAGAAAATCCAGAGCGCGATAAGCCACGGGAGGCTGCGCGTTCAGCCCGTCGCGGCGCAGCCGGTCGAGGATGTCATACGCGCCCAGCGATGTGTGATCACGCAGGAGCATCTCCAGCACGCGGCGCCGGATCGGGGTAAATTGCAGGCCGGCTTCGGTGCAGTGCCGCTCTGCCGCCTCGAGGCCGTCGGCAATGCAGTCCTGATGATCATGTTGGTCGAAGGCGTCGGATGGCATGGGGTATCCTGTGCAGAGACCGGGTTGCGGTGTTATAGTGTATCGTCTATTGGTCGCAGTCAGTGTTATAATGTCACATCTCCTGTGTCACAAGGGGCGCGGATGCTCAAATTGATCAAACAAAGCTGTGTGGCCGCTGCCGTTCTCACCACAGTTGGGGTGACGGCGTCCCGGGCCGACGTACCGAGCGTGGCGACCGATATCGCACCCGTGCAGTCACTGGTGGCGCGCGTGATGGACGGGCTGGGAAATCCAACGGTGATCGTGCGCGCCGGCGCGTCGCCCCACGGCTATGCCATGCGCCCTTCCGAAGCAGCCGCATTGCAAGAGGCGGATGCCGTTTTCTGGATCGGACCAGCGCTGACACCGTGGCTAGAGGGTGCGATCGGCACTCTGGCACCGGGCGCATCCGTGACCCCCTTGCTGGATACTGCGGGCACCAACGTGCTGGCCTTTCGCAGCGGCGCCCGGTTCGGCGTGCATGACCATGACGCTCACGACGATGAGGCGGACGCGCATGGTGGCCAAGACCCGCATGCGTGGCTGGATCCGCGCAATGCGCAGGTCTGGCTGGACGAGATTGCGCAACAACTGGGCGATTTGGACCCCGAGAATGCGCAGACCTATCGCGCCAATGCTGACGCGGCCCGCGCCGAGATCGCTGCGCTGGAGGCCGAAGTGGAAACCGCGCTAGCGCCGATCCGCAACGTGCCATTCGTCGTCTTTCACGATGCGTTTCACTATTTCGAGGACCGTTTCGGACTGACTGCCACAGGCGCAATCGCGCTGGGGGACGCGTCAGATCCCGGCCCCGCGCGGATCGCGGCGGTGCGCCAGACGGTGCTGGAGACAGGCGTGAGGTGTGTGCTGTCAGAGCCTGCCTTCAACCCTTCGCTGGTCCAAACCGTCATCGAGGGTACGGACGCGCGCATGAGTGTGGTCGATCCCATGGGCGCAGACATTGCACCGGGTGCGGCGTTCTATCCTTCGCTATTGCGCGGTGTCAGCGCCGCGCTGGTCGACTGCCTGGAATGACGCGTCGGCGCTGCGTGGTAGTCTTGCGACGCTGGCAAACGCGCCGTTCGGCGCGGCGACTGGTCTTGTGATGTCGATTGCCTGGGCGGAGCGCCGCGCGTCGGTCGCCGTAGCCCCCCGGTATGCTGCATTGGACAGCAGACGACAGCAAGGCTCAGGCGGCGGGGAATATGGTAGGCCCGGCAGGACTTGAACCCGCAACCAAAGCGTTATGAGCGCTCTGCTCTAACCAGTTGAGCTACAGGCCCGCCATGAGGTGCGTCCTAATCAGCGGGCAGGCCCGCGTCAAGGCTTTGAGATTGCGATTTCCGCGATGATGGGCTACCCCGCGCGTGATCCGCCCGCCATGGACCAAGGAGCGCCAGAATGACCAACCCTAAAAATGGTATCAGCTATGCCGATGCAGGTGTCGATATCGACGCAGGCAACGCGCTGGTCGAGCGGATCAAACCCGCAGCCAAGCGCACGGCACGCCCCGGCGTGATGTCGGGCCTTGGCGGCTTTGGCGCGCTGTTCGATCTCAAGGCGGCGGGCTATCACGATCCGGTTCTGGTAGCCGCAACCGACGGCGTCGGCACCAAGCTGCGCATCGCGATTGATACCGGCAATGTGGACGGCGTCGGCATTGATCTGGTCGCCATGTGCGTCAACGATCTGGTATGCCAAGGTGCCGAGCCGCTGTTTTTTCTGGATTACTTCGCCACCGGCAAGCTGGAGACAGAGCAGGCTGCGCGCATCATCGAAGGTATCGCGACGGGCTGCGAGCGGTCAGGCGCCGCGCTGATCGGCGGCGAGACGGCGGAAATGCCGGGCATGTATCCGGCGGGCGATTTTGATCTGGCGGGCTTTGCTGTCGGCGCGATGGAGCGAGGCGGCGCGCTGCCGGATGGCGTGGCCGAGGGCGACGTCCTGCTGGGCCTTGCCAGCGACGGCGTGCATTCCAATGGGTATTCGCTGGTTCGCAAGCTGGTCGATATCTCGGGGCTGGGCTGGGACGCCGATTGCCCTTGGGCTGATGGCTCGCTGGGTGCGGCGCTGCTGACGCCCACGCGGCTCTATGTGAAATCGGCGCTGTCTGCGATCCGCAGCGGCGGCGTGCATGCGCTGGCCCATATAACTGGCGGCGGGTTGACCGAGAACCTGCCGCGCGTCCTGCCGGAGGGGCTGGGCGCCGATATTGATCTGGGCGCTTGGCCGCTGCCGGGTGTCTTTGGCTGGTTGCAGCAGACCGGCGACATGGCCGAATCTGAACTGCTCAAGACATTTAACTGCGGTATCGGCATGATCGTTTGCGTGGATGCCGCCCGCGCCGATGCGCTGGCCGAGCTTTTCGCGCAAGAGGGCGAGAGTGTGCATCACCTGGGCCATGTGACCAAGGGCGCCGGCATCCGCTATAGCGGCGCGCTGGTGTGAGCAAACGGGTCGCCATCCTGCTGTCGGGCGGCGGCTCGAACATGGTGGCGCTGCTGGACAGCATGACCGGCGATCACCCCGCGCGCCCGGCGCTTGTGCTGTCGAATCGCGCGGATGCGGGCGGGCTGCAGAAGGCCAGTGCGCGCGGCGTGTCGACCGAGGTGGTTGATCACCGGCCCCATGGCGCGGATCGTGCCGCGTTCGAGGATGCGCTGCACGCGCGGATCATGGAATACCGTCCCGATATCATCTGCCTTGCCGGATTCATGCGGGTGCTGACCGAAGGCTTTGTCGCGCGCTGGCAGGGGCGGATGATCAACATCCATCCCTCGCTTTTGCCCAAATACCGCGGGCTTGATACCCATGCGCGCGCGCTCACCGCAGGCGAGACCGAGGCAGGCTGCACCGTGCATGAGGTCACGGCGGCGCTGGATGATGGCCCGATCCTCGGACAGGCGCGCGTGCCTGTCGATCCCGCCGACACAGCCGACACATTGGCCACGCGGGTGCTGGAAATGGAGCATCGCCTCTACCCCGCTGTCCTGCGCCGTTTTGCCGCCGGGGACCGTTCGCCGGTCTGGCTGGCGTGACCGCCCGGCGCAGGCTATGTTGTTTTAATTTCCGCCGCTTTGCCGTATAGCGGCGCAGCCGACATCAGCGAAAGAAGCATCTCCCTTGATCCAGACCATCACCACCACGCACGCCCTGGCCGAATTCTGTGACCGCGCCGCCGGCTACCCTTATGTCACCGTCGACACAGAATTCCTGCGCGAGCGAACGTATTATTCCAAGCTGTGCCTGGTGCAAGTGGCCTATCCCGGCGACGGGGACGAGACGGCGGTGCTGGTGGATCCTCTGGCCGGCGGGCTGTCGCTCGAACCGCTTTACGCGCTGTTCCGCGACGTATCGGTGGTCAAGGTATTTCATGCGGCCCGACAGGATCTGGAAATTTTTTATGTCGACGAGGGGCTGATCCCTACGCCGCTTTTTGACACGCAGGTTGCGGCGATGGTCTGCGGCTTTGGTGAGCAGGCGGGATACGAGACGCTGGTCAAGCGTATTGCCAAGGCGCAGGTTGATAAGTCATCGCGCTTTACCGACTGGGCGCGCCGCCCGCTGAGCGACGCGCAAAAGACCTACGCGCTGGCGGATGTGACGCATTTGCGCAAGGTTTACGAATATCTGGCGCGCGAGCTTGAGAAAAGCGGACGCGACAAATGGGTGGCCGAGGAAATGGCCGTTCTGACCAACCCCGATACCTATGTTACCCAGCCGCGGGATGCCTGGCAGCGCATCAAGACGCGGAACAATTCCGGCAGGTATCTGTCGATCCTGCGCGCACTGGCAGAGTTCCGTGAGGCCTATGCCCAATCACGCAACGTGCCGCGCAACCGCGTCTACAAGGACGACGCGTTGATCGAACTGGCGTCGACCAAACCCGCCAGCGTTCAAGATCTGGGCCGGTCCCGCCTGCTGCTGCGCGAGGCGCGCAAGGGCGAGATCGCCGACGGCATCCTGAAGGCGGTGGCCGAGGGGCAAGCGGTGCCTGCGGGCGAGCAGCCCGAGCCTGATCTGAGCCGCGAGAAGTTGCAGGTGAATCCGGCCATCGCCGATCTGCTGCGCGTTCTGCTCAAGGGAGTGGCGGACCGCGAGGGCGTTGCGTCGAAGCTGATCGCGACCGCATCCGATCTGGATGCCATCGCCGCCGGGCAGCGCGATGTGCCCGCACTCAGCGGGTGGCGCCGCGACGTCTTTGGCGAAGAGGCGCTGCGCCTTTGCAAAGGCGAAATAGCTCTGCGCGTGAAGGGCAGCACGATCGAAACCGTCACACTCTAGGCGGTGATCTTTCGATTGCCCCAGATCCACGTGCCGGGGCTGGCGGAGTCAGCGGCTGCTCACAGCGGTGGTTGTCTGGCTAAGCACGCGCACGCCGCGCACCTCGTTCAATGTCTGGCTTGATACGAATTGCCCGGCGCTGACGCGGCGGGTCTGTTCGGGGCCTTGCGGCGTATCCGAACGCTGTATCGCCCGCAAAGTGTAGGTCAGCATCCCCTCGACCGGCGCGCCATTGTTTTCAGGCCACAAGCGGACGTCGAAGGCACCCTGACGCATCGAGACACCCGTCGCCTTGACGATAGCGCCGCCCGCCGACGGCTCGACCACGACATTCTGAACGGCATAGATCGGTGTGCCGACGTAGGTTTCTGCACCAGACTTGCGGCGAAAGATGCTGTTGCTTTGTTCCGGGATCAGCGGGTTGACTGCCGGGTCCTGCACTGGCGCGCTGTGCGGGGCAGTGCGGCTTTGGCCGAACCAGTTGGCTGGGTTGACGCGCGAATCGCGAAAGCCCGAGCAGCCCGCAAGCGTCAGGCTGGAAATCGTCAGAAGTGTTACCAGACCGCGCATCGGCAAATGCCCCTTTTAGCCCCTCATCATTGGCGCGGACCCTAGCAGGCCGCACCGCCCAAGCGCAAGACGGCGTCGCGCTGCGGGCTGGACGTTTGTGGGAACCAGGACTACCTCGGGGGCAGAGCAAGTCAAAGGATGGATCATGGCCCAAGCCCCCTTCGAAGAGATCGTCGAGGATTTCGAGTTTCTGGACGATTGGGAAGACCGATATCGCCACGTGATCGAGCAGGGCAAGGCGATGCAGCCGCTTGACGATGCGTTGAAAGTGCCCGCCACCAAGGTTGAGGGCTGCGCCAGTCAGGTCTGGTTACATCCCCAGATCGAAGCGGGCGTATTCCGATTTGACGGGGACAGTGACGCGCTGATCGTACGGGGGCTGATCGCCGTGTTGCGTGCACTATACAACGATCTGCCCGTCGCCGAAGTGCCTGGCGTCGACGCCGGGGGGGAATTGGCCCGGCTGGGTCTGACCGATCACTTGTCGGCGCAGCGGTCGAACGGGCTGCGTGCGATGATTGAGCGGATAAGGGTCGTCGCATCTCAGGCGTCGTGAGCGTGGCCGACGGTGGGATTCGGGTATTTATACCAAGAAAAAGCCGGGAAACTTGTCCCGGCTTTCAATGTTCTTAAAATACTCAGATTCGCCGTCAGATCAGGCAAAGCGGTCGGCAAAGCTGGTACGGAACATCTGGCTGAGGCCGTCCAAGGACGCCTCTGATCCGCCCATGCGGACCTGATCGCCGGTGAATTTGCCGACGCTGGAGATCGTCACGCCAGCGCGGCCGGCCTCGGGCATCAGCGCCTCGGCCTGATCGAAGTTGCAGGCGACAAGGTAGCGCGCCTGATCTTCACCAAAGAGCGTCGCAGTGTCGGCGCTATCCAGATGCACGCCGACGCCTGCCGCTTCGGCCATTTCGAATGCTGCGAGGGAAAGGCCCCCATCGCTGAGGTCGGTGCAGGCGCGGATCAGTGCGTGGTTGGCGCGGATGAAATCGCCGTGCCGCTTTTCGGCTTCCAGGTTGACATGGGGAGCGTCGCCCTCAATGCGGCCGAAGACTTCGGCCAGCAGCGCCGACTGGCCGAGATGGCCGTGCGTTTCACCGATCAGCAGCGCGATATGCCCGTCGCGGGCCTGCCCGGTGATCGCTTCATCCTCATGCGCGATCAGGCCGACCGCACCGATGGTCGGGGTTGGCAGGATCGCAGCGCCATCCGTCTCATTGTAGAGCGATACGTTACCTGACACGATCGGCATGTCGAGGGCGGCCACGGCCTCTGCGATACCCTTGATCGCGCTGACGAGCTGACCCATGATCTGCGGCTTTTCGGGGTTGCCAAAGTTGAGATTATCTGTGCTGGCCAAAGGCTTGGCGCCCAAAGCTGTAAGATTTCGGTACGCCTCTGCCACCGCCTGCTTGCCGCCCATTTCGGGGTTGGCCTGCACGTAGCGGGGTGTCACATCGGACGTGAAGGCCAGTAGTTTATCGGTGCCATGCACCCGGATCAGTCCGCCGCCCAGACCGGGGCCGCGCACGGTGTCGGCCATGACCATCGTGTCATATTGCTCATATACCCATTCGCGGCTGCAATAGTTGGGCGACGAGATAAGCGCGCGCAGCCCGTCAATGGGATCAATTTGCGGCACGGTGGCCGCATCCAGCGGCTCGGGATCGGGCGTTTCGACCCATGGGCGGTCGTATTCGGGGGCGGTGCCCGACAGGGCGGCGAGCGGCAGGTCGGCCTTGACCACGTTATTGTGCATGATCAGGAAACGATCCTCGGCAATTGTTTCGCCGACAATGGCAAAATCGAGGTCCCATTTTTCAAAAACGGCGCGCGCTTCGGCCTCCAGCGACGGCTCCAGTACCATCAGCATCCGCTCCTGGCTTTCGCTCAGCATCATCTCGTAGGCGGTCATGTTTTCTTCGCGCTGCGGCACGGTTTCCAGGTTCAGGCGCACGCCGAGGCCACCCTTGTCGCCCATTTCCACGGCAGAGCAGGTGAGGCCCGCCGCGCCCATGTCCTGAATCGAGATGACGGCGCCGGTCGCCATCAACTCCAGCGTGGCTTCCATCAGGCGCTTTTCGGTGAAGGGGTCACCGACCTGTACGGTCGGGCGCTTGTCCTCGATCGTGTCGTCGAATTCGGCAGAGGCCATTGTGGCGCCGCCGACGCCGTCGCGGCCTGTCTTGGCGCCCAGATAGACGACCGGGCGCCCCACGCCGGACGCGGCAGAGTAGAAAATCTTGTCAGTATCGGCGAGGCCGGCGGCGAAGGCGTTGACGAGGCAATTGCCGTTATAGGCTGGATCAAATCGCAGTTCGCCGCCCACCGTCGGCACGCCGAAAGCGTTGCCGTAGCCGCCGATGCCCTCAATAACGCCATGCACCAGCTGGCGTGTCTTGTGGTGGTCCGGCTCGCCGAAGCTGAGCGAATTCATCGCCGCGATGGGGCGCGCGCCCATAGTGAAGACGTCGCGCAGGATGCCGCCGACGCCGGTCGCGGCGCCCTGATAAGGTTCGATATAGGAGGGGTGGTTGTGGCTTTCCATTTTGAAAACAACGCATTGGCCATCGCCGATATCAACGATGCCGGCATTCTCACCGGGGCCGCAGATGACCTGCGGGCCGGTCGTGGGCAGGGTGCGCAGCCATTTCTTGGAAGATTTATAGCTGCAATGCTCGTTCCACATGGCCGAGAAGATGCCCAACTCGGTAAAGGTCGGCTCGCGGCCGATGATTTCAAGAATGCGCTCATACTCGTCCGGCTTCAGCCCGTGGCTGGCGATCAGATCGGGGGTGATGTCCGGCTCGTTCATGGTGCGGTAATCCTTCGGGCTGCTGGCTTGGCGTCTCTTTAAGCGATTGCGGGCGAGGGGGGAAGGGGGACCGCATGGGCGGGACTTGACGCGAAGATGTGCTGCGCGTCCAATGAACGCGGATAAGGGAGGCACATCATGCAGTTCGACGACAACCCGTGGCGCGGCAAGGGCCTGCCGGATGAGGTGCTGGCGGATATTCCGTGGCCCAGCACTGACGCGGACGCACCCCGCGCGCTGCTCGCGCGCTGCCCTGCGGCGGCGGTGACGCCGCTGGTGGTGGCCGACGGCTATGGCCCGACCGTCTGGGTCAAGGACGAGCGCAAGCGCATGAATCTGGGTAGTTTCAAGGCATTGGGCGCGGCGTATGTCATTGCGCATGAGGCGGTGCAGGCGGGCGGCGAGGACATGATGCGCGCGCTTGACGGTCGCACCTATGTGACCGCGAGCGCGGGCAATCACGGGCTGTCGGTGGCGGCCGGTGCCGCGCTGTTCGGGGCGCGGGCGGTGATCTATCTGGCGGCGCCGGTGCCCGAGAGTTTTGCGGATCGCTTGCGCGCGCGCGGAGCCGAGGTGGTGCGCGCAGGCCAGCATTACGAGGCCAGCATGGAGGCGGCGCAGAAGGCGGCGGACGACAATGACTGGACGCTGCTGTCTGACAGCTCGTGGCCCGGTTACACCGAATTGCCGCACCGGCTGATGGAGGGGTATCTGGCCATGGCTGCCGAGGCGGCGGAGCAGGTGCCGGACGTGCCGACGCATATCCTGCTGCAGGCCGGGGTCGGCGGGCTGGCAGGGGCCTGCGCGGCGCATTTCCGCGTGGTCTGGGGCGATGCGCCCCAGATTATCGTGGTGGAGCCGGAGGCCGCGCCGGCACTGCATGCCTGCATCCAGGGGGGCAAATTTGTCAGCACTGCGGGGCCGGTGTCGAATATGGGCCGCCTCGATTGCAAGGAGGCCTCGCTGATCGCGCTGAAAGGTCTGGCGCGCGATGCCGATGCCTTTGCGCTGATTTCTGACGACGAGGCGTCGGCGGCGCTGCCCGAGCTGGCCGCGATCGGGCTGGAGACGTCCGAATCGGGGGGCGCGGGGCTGGCGGCGCTTAGCCATATGGGCCTGCCGAAGGTGTCGCGCGTTTTGTGCATCCTGAGCGAAGGACCGGCCGAGTGACGCGCGGCTTTGCGGTTGCTGAATACCAAGCGCGGGTTGCGGCGGCTCAGGCGCGGATGGATGCGGCGGGCCTTGGCGCGCTGCTGCTGACGACCGAGCCGGAGATTCGCTATTTCACCGGTTTTCTGACGCGGTTCTGGGAAAGCCCCAGCCGTCCGTGGTTTCTGGTGCTGCCAGTCTCGGGTACGCCGATTGCGGTTATTCCCAGCATTGGCGCGGCGCTGATGGCGCAGACATGGATCAGCGATATCCGTGTGTGGCCGGCGCCCGACCCCGACGATGACGGGATCACCCTGCTGGCCGGCACGCTGCGCGAGGTCGGCGGCCCGGTCGGTGTGCCGTCGGGGCCGGAGAGCAGTCTGCGGATGCCGCTGGCATCGTTTGCACAGGTCAAGGGGGCGAGCGGGCTGGAATTCACCCATGACCACGGCATTGTCGCCGCCCTGCGCGCGATGAAGTCCGAGGCCGAGATCGCCAAGATCGCCCATGCCTGCGCCATCGGCGGCCGCGCCTTTGACCGGGTGGGCGAGATCGCGCGCGAGGGCGTGCCGCTGAGCGCCGTGTTTCGCGATTTCCAGCGGCTCTTGCTGGAGGAGGGCGCCGATCTGGTGGCCTATATTGCGGGCGGCGCGGGGCCGGATGGATATGGCGACGTGATCTCGCCTGCGTCGGACGTGGCGCTGGCGCGGGGGGATATTCTGATGCTGGACACGGGCGCGGTCTGGGACGGGTATTTCTGCGACTTTGACCGCAATTATGCAGTCGGCGCCGCCTCAGGTAATGCCGCGCTGGCCCATGCGCAGCTGGCCGAAGCGGTTCAGGCGGGGTTCGAGGCGGCAAGACCCGGCGCGCGCGCCTGCGACGTCTACGCGGCGATGGCTGCGATCACTGGCGCGGGTGAAGGATCGGGGCGGCTGGGGCACGGGCTGGGGATGCAACTGACCGAAGGACTGTCGCTGATCCCGCAGGATCGGACCGAACTGGTGCCGGGCATGGTGATCACGCTCGAGCCGGGGGTGGCGACCGGGCCAGGGACGATCATGGTTGCCGAAGAGGATATCGTGATCAGGGACGGCGCTGCGCAGCCGTTGACGCGCTTTGCGGGCCCTGCGCTGCCGGTGTTGTGAGCGCCGGGAAAATTCGCGAGTTTTCCGGGCGCTATTTGACGGGTGTCTTGGCTTTTTCCTCGGCCTTGGCGCGGTTCCAGAGGGCGTCCATTTCGGCCAGACCGCTTTGGGCGGGCGTCTTGCCTGCCTCGGCCAGCAGCGATTCGATCCGCTCGAACCGGCGGGTGAATTTGGCGTTGGCGCGGCGCAGGGCTGCTTCGGGGTCGATCTTCATGTGGCGCGCGAGATTGGCCATGACGAACAGCAGATCGCCGAATTCCTCTTCGGTATGATCGGTGTCACCACTAGCGTCGGCCTCGACCAGTTCGGCCATTTCCTCGGCGACCTTGTCCAGCACCTGCGCGGTGTCCGGCCAGTCAAAGCCGACCCGCGCGGCGCGCTTCTGCAGCTTGACCGCGCGCAGAAGGGCCGGCAGGCCGAGGGCGACGCCCTCCAGCGTACCTGCCTCGGCGCGTGCGGCACGCTCGGCGGCCTTCACGGCTTCCCAATCGCGGGTCTGCTGATCGGCAGTCTTGTCGCGGCTCTCATTGCCGAAGACGTGGGGATGTCGCGCGACCATCTTGTCGGCGATACCGTTTGCCACATCATCAAAGTCGAAAAGGCCCCGGTCTTGGGCGATCTGGGCATGAAAGACGACCTGTAGCAGCAGATCGCCCAGCTCGCCGGTCAGGTCGGACCAGTCGGCGCGCTGGATAGCGTCCGCAACCTCGTATGCCTCTTCGATGGTGTAGGGGGCGATGCTGGCAAAATCCTGCTCGATATCCCATGGACAGCCTGTGTCCGGATCGCGCAGCGCGCGCATGATGGCCAGAAGGCGGGGCAGGCCGCCCTTTGGGTCATGAATCAGGGTCTGGGTCATTGTGGCCTCTTTCATCGCGCGCGGCGTGGCCTTGCATCCGGCTGGGTTTGTCATACACGATGCGTCCGGAACGCAAGCGCGAAAGGGATTGCACGATGGGATTGGAAGACGCAAGCAGCACGGTCGACGAGGCCTTTACCCGCAAGGACAATCGCGGACTGAGTTTTGAGAACACATTCGGGGGGGCCACGTCGTTCCTGCGGCGCCGCTATAGCAAGGATTTGACCGGCGTCGACATTGCCGTGACGGGCGTGCCTTTCGATCAGGCGGTGACCAACCGGACCGGCACGCGTCTGGGCCCGCGCGCGATCCGCGAGGCGAGCGCGCTGCAGACCGCCGATGCGCCTTATGGCTGGGGGTATGATCCGATGGAGGCGATGAATATCGTCGATTACGGCGATCTGGCGTTCGATTATGCGATGGTGCCGAAGTTTCCGGGGCTTTTGACGCAGCATATCAAGGGGATACTGGATACCGGGGCGGCCAGTGTCGTGTTGGGCGGCGATCACTATATCAGCTTTCCCATTCTCAAGGCTTATGCTGATAAGTACGGCCCGATGGCGCTACTGCATTTCGATGCACATACCGATACGTGGCAGGACGACAATTTTGACCGGATCGACCACGGCACGATGTTCTACAAGGCGATCAAGCTGGGGCTGATCGACCCGGTACGCTCGGTCCAGGTCGGCATTCGCACGACAGTGCCTGATACGATGGGCATGAATATCATCGACGCGCGCGAAGTGCATGAGGGCGGCACGGCGGCGGCCGTGAAAAAGATCAAAAGTATCCTGGGCGATGCGCCAGTCTATCTGAGTTTTGACATAGATGCGCTTGACCCGGCCTTTGCGCCCGGTACCGGCACGCCGGTCTGGGGCGGGCTGACCTCGGCGCAGGCGTCGATCATGTTGCGCGATCTGGCGGGGATCGATCTGAAAGGTGGCGATATCGTGGAAGTGTCACCACCGTTTGATACCAGTGGCGCGACGGCCATTGCCGGGGCGCATGTCGCGACGGCAATCATCTGTCTGCTGGGGTGGAACGCGCATGGTGCGGGCGCGTGAGGCGGCATTCGATTGCGAGTATTTATTGGGAAGATGAAAGGGCCGGGGCATGAAGTTGGTTGGGCTGGGTTTGCTGTTGCTGCTGCTGGTGATTGCCGGCGGAATGGCATGGATCAGGCTGGCAGCCGACGACGTGGCGCGCTGGCATCAACTGCCGACCGATGTGTCGGATCGCGACATGGAAGGCGGTGTGATGCGCGTTGTGCCGGGAGATCTGGCGGATCTGGACCGGATCATCCGCGCTGAGCCGCGCACACATGTCCTGGCGGGATCGGTGGAGGGCGGGATGGTGACCTATGTCACACGCTCAAAAGTTTTCGGCTTTCCCGATTACACGACGGTCGCGCAGCGCGGCGGCGATCTGGCTGTGCACGCGCGGCTGCGTTATGGCAGATCGGACATGGGGGTCAACAAGGCGCGCGTAGAGCGTTGGTTGGCGGCGCTGCGGCAGGGATGAGCTGAGGCATCCATCCGATATCTTGCGCCAGATCGGCACGTTCAGGGCCATCTGGCACTGAGCCATGAACGTCTTGCCGTCGACATGCAGGCAGGTCATTTCACCGATCTCCACGCGGCTGCCGGTCTTGTCGGTGCAATAGCAATCTAACGTCTTGCCGCCCATCGTGCCGTCCGCCGCAGCGGGCAGGGCGATGGCCGTCAGGGCCGCGATGAGGATGAGACAGCGCATGCTCCTTCATATCATGCGCGGGGCACTTGACCAAATCCTTTGGATGAAGGACATGGACGCTCATGGTGCCATTGGACAGATTAGAACAGATCGCGCAGCGCTTCGAGTTTATCGAGGCCAAGATGTCGGCGGGCGGGGGCGATATTGCCGCGCTGGGCCGCGAATATGCCGAGCTGCGTCCGGTGGTTGAGGAAATTCGCCTGTACAAGTCGCTGCTGGCCGATATCGATGGCACGCGCGCCCTGCTGGGCGATCCGGAAATGCGCGCATTGGCAGAAGACGAGTTGCGCGCGCTGGAGGCGCGGGTGCCGGACGTCGAAGCATCGCTGCAACTGAGCCTGCTGCCCAAGGACGAGGCCGATGCGCGCCCCGCCATGATCGAGATCCGTCCCGGCACCGGGGGCGAGGAGGCGGCGCTGTTCGCGGCCGACCTTCTGCGCATGTATCAGCGTTACGCGGAGGCGCGCGGCTGGTCGCTGGACATCGTCGAAATGAACCAGACCGAGCTGGGCGGAATCAAGGAAGTGGTTGCGCATATCAAGGGCAATCACGTCTTTGCCCGGCTGAAGTTCGAAAGCGGCGTTCACCGCGTCCAGCGCGTGCCTGAAACGGAAAGCGGCGGGCGGATCCATACCAGTGCGGCGACGGTGGCCGTGCTGCCCGAAGCCGAGGATGTGGATATCAAGATCGACGCGAACGATCTGCGGATCGATACGATGCGCAGCTCGGGCGCGGGGGGCCAGCACGTGAACACGACCGATTCGGCGGTGCGGATCACGCATATTCCCAGCGGTATCGTCGTGACCAGTTCCGAAAAATCACAGCACCGCAACCGCGAGATTGCGATGCAGGTGCTGAAGACGCGGCTTTTCGATGCCGAACGGCAGCGCGTCGACAGCGCGCGCAGCGCGACCCGTGCCGCGCAGGTGGGCAGTGGTGATCGGAGCGAACGGATACGGACGTACAACTTTCCGCAGGGGCGGATGACAGACCATCGGATCAACCTGACACTGTACAAGCTGGATCAGGTGATGGCTGGCGATCTGGACGAGGTGATCGACGCGCTG
Source organism: Roseovarius sp. (assembly GCA_048267045.1). Lineage (GTDB taxonomy): Bacteria > Pseudomonadota > Alphaproteobacteria > Rhodobacterales > Rhodobacteraceae > Roseovarius. Next base: position 23,040 of record JBLWYG010000008.1, read on the forward strand.
ACCGCCGATGCACAGGCACAGATGCTGGCCGAGATGGGAGCGTGAGCCTGACATTTGGCGATCTGGCCCGCGCAGCGACCGTGCGGTTGCAGGCCGCGGGAATAGACGGCGCCGCGCGGGATGCGCGGCTGCTTCTGGCTCATGCGGCAGGGCTCAGTAGCGCGCGGCTGGGCACCGAGATGGCAGAGGTGGCTGCGCCCGAAATTGCCGTCCGCTATGACGCGATGCTCGCGCGCCGCGCCGCGCGTGAGCCGGCGTCACACATCACCGGCAAGCGTTTGTTCTTTAATCATGAATTCGCAATTTCCTCTGCCGTACTGGACCCAAGGCCGGAGACGGAAGTGCTGGTTCTGACCGCGCTTGGCGTGCCGTTTCGGCGGGTTCTGGACCTTGGCACCGGATCGGGTGCGATCCTGCTGTCACTGCTGGCCAAGTGCGGCGAGGCGACAGGCATGGGCACGGATCTGTCCAAGGCAGCATTGGAAACAGCACGAAAAAATGCCGACACTCTGGGGTTGGCCGAACGCTGCGAATTCAGGGTGTCCGATTGGTTTGACGGCTTGAACGGGCGCTTTGATCTGATCGTCTCGAACCCGCCATATATTTCGCAGGACGAGATGGCAGGCCTCGCGCCAGAGTTGTCGTACGAGCCGGAGATGGCACTGACCGACGGCGCCGACGGAATGTGCGCATATCGGGCCATCTGCAAAGGCGCACTTGCCCATCTGGCGCCGGGCGGACGCCTGATGGTCGAAATCGGCTGGACCCAGGGCGCCGAGGTGGCCGCGCTGATGAACGCCGCGGGGCTGCGCGGCGTCAGCATCCTGCACGATCTGGATGGGCGCGACCGGGTAGTATCGGGATGTGCGGACATGTGATATCCGTACACAACACAGGAGAAAAACGGCTTTTGCGGCGAAAAAATGCCGAGAAATCCTGCTTTTCCCTTGTGCGGGGGCGCTTGGCATGATTACTGGATTCTGTCGACGCGGTGGATACCCGACCTGAGGGTGGTCCCGCTTGACGCCAAGCCAACATAACCGACACCCGGTTTCATCTTATCGGCGCATTGGGCGTCCCTCGGGTTCACCACGGTTCTCAAAACAAGGCTGGACAACAGACATATGAGATCTTCGAAGACACGTTCGCGCAACAAGCCGAACAGAAATCGCCCCAATACGGTTGGCAATGTCGTCAACCGCGTGTTCGACAGTTCCGGCCCCGAGGGCAAGGTACGTGGAACGCCGCAGCAGATCATCGAGAAGTACAATCAGCTTGCTCGCGATGCGCAGCTGTCCAACGACCGTGTGGCGACAGAGAATTTCCAGCAACACGCCGAGCATTATCTGCGTATGCTGGGCGAGGCGCAGAAGGAAATGGACGCCAAGCGCGAACAGCAGGAACGCGAGAACCGCGACCGGCAGGAGCGCGAGAATCGTGACCGGCAGGAGCGTGATCGCGACCGTCAGCAAAGCGATGGCGATCCCGCCAATGCGCCGCAGCCAAACGGCGACACCGCTCGGGACAGCGACCGCGACCGATCGGGTGGCCATCGCCGTGACGAAGGCAGCAGCCGCACAGGCGACACCGGACGCGACGGCGGCCGTGATGCGAGTGTTTCTGAAAATGCGGATGACGACAACCAGGGCAGCACCCTGGTCGATACTCCTGAGGGCAAACCCAAACGCGCCCCGCGCAAGCCGCGTCGGGCAGCGTCGCAGGAAAACCCGCAGGAAACGGGCGAGCAGGCCGCTCAGGATGGCGGGAATGACACGCCGTCGGCTGCCAAGACGCGCACGCCGCGCGGCCGCAAGCCGAAGGCGGACGTGTCGAAGTCAGATGGATCGACATCCTCGGGTGACAAGTCGTCCGATACTGCGGCCGAGTGATGCAGCACATGTGACGCAGCTCGGCTTTTCATCCGGCCAACGGCTCAGGGATGCCCAAAGCGCGCTCTATCTTCCGATTCCAGTAACCAGCCGGGCGAGTGAATATCGCGTCCGGTTTCGGCGCAGACCTCTATGGTTGTGTCGGTAGGCCGCTCTGGTGGCGAGAGGCTCAGATGTGCGGCCGGGACCAGTGAGACCAAGTGGCATCGGCCAAAAAAAAAGGCCGAGCACGAAGCTCGGCCATAGTCCAACAGGGAGGTTGAAGGAAACACCATAACGGCGTTCCCGTCAAAGGAGCAATTAGTCGGTGTTCCCGCGCCGATCAAGAGGAATGCAGGAAAATCATGGCATGGCCGCTATGCAAAAAATGCATAGCGCACCAAAAAGTTACTTAAACGATTGTTCTTTAACGTTTTTTCTGTAAGCGATAATTTCGTTCTGAACAAAGTCCCGAAAGGCGGCAATCCGCTGAGAATGGCGCAGCTCTTCGGGATAGGCCAGGAACACTGGCACTTCTACCGACTCAACCGCGGGTAGTACGCGGACGAGATTCGGAAAGTCGTAGGTCAGATAATCGGGAAGGATGCCGATACCCAGGTGATGGATGACGCCTTGAAGAACGCCAAAGTAGTTGTTGACGTGCAACATTGATGAAATACCATTTGTCATCAGTTCCTTGACCAGATAGGTGGCGGCGCTGACCTGCGCGGAATTGGTATTCTGGCAGATCAGGCGATGATCGGACAGATCCTCGACGTTCTGGGGCGTGCCACGCTGTTCCAGATAAGACGGCGAGGCGAACAGGCCCATGTGCACACTCATCAGGCGCTTTCGAATCAGATCGGCCTGACTGGGCTCCTTCATTCGGATGGCAATGTCAGCCTCGCGCATGGGCAGGTCCAGCACGCGTTCCTCCAACATCAGGTCGATCTTTAGGTCAGGGTACTTCTCGTACAGTTTTGCCAGACGCGGGGCCAGCCACAGCGTGCCAAACCCGATCGTCGTGGTTACGCGCAGTTCGCCAAAAACCTCATCCTCGCTGTCGCGGATTCGGGCGGTGGCCGTATCCAGCCGTTTCATCATGGAGCGCGTCGCATCGAACAGCAACTCGCCCTGCTCGGTGAGGATCAGACCGCGCGCATGGCGATGAAAAAGGGTCGTGTCGAGCGATTCTTCCAGCGAGCGTACCTGCCGCGACACCGCCGACTGGGACAGGTGCAAAAGGTCGCCCGCATGCGTCAGGCTGCCCGCATCGGCCACAGCATGGAAAATTCTAAGTTTGTCCCAATCCATGCGTGCATCTATCCGATCCGACTCCAATGGGTAGTAGCCTTATCAAAGAAATAGCACCGTTGCACAGAATGTTCGCACCAGCGCGGGAATAATCGGGCTGTGCGATCCGAACCGGCGGGGCTGGCGCATTCTGTTCTGGCGTTTTAAAACTGGTCAGCGCATGGCGCGAAGGAGAGCATCACGATGGCGGTAGGTATTTTCGATAGCGGCCTGGGCGGCCTGACCGTGCTTCAGGCGATCACCGCGCGCCTGCCGGATCAGCCGATTGTCTATCTCGGCGATAATGCCCATGCGCCCTACGGCGTGCGCACTCAGGATGATATATACGATCTGACTTGCGCGGGCGTCCAGCGGCTGTGGGATCACGGCTGTAATCTGGTGATTCTGGCGTGCAACACCGCATCGGCGGCCGCGCTGCGCCGGATGCAGGAAGCTGGTGTGCCAAAGGGCAAGCGAGTGCTGGGCGTCTTTGTGCCACTGATCGAGGCGCTGACCGAGCGCGAATGGGGTGACAATTCCCCCCCGCGCGAGGTTGCCACCCGGCATGTGGCGCTGTTTGCGACGCCTGCGACGGTCGCTTCGCGCGCGTTTCAGCGCGAGCTGGCGTTTCGCGCCATCGGTGTCGATGTCGAGGCGCAGGCCTGCGGCGGCGTGGTCGATGCGATCGAAGACGGCGACATGATTCTGGCGGAGGCGCTGGTGCGCAGTCATGTCGATGCTTTGCACCGCAAACTGCCGCGCCCTCAGGCGGCAGTGCTGGGGTGCACGCATTATCCGCTGCTTCAGGATGTTTTCGCCGAGGCGCTGGGACCGGACGTGAAGGTCTATTCCCAGCCCGACATCGTTGCCGAAAGCTTGGCACATTATTTACGCCGCCATCCTGAAATGGCCGGTGCCGGGGTCGGGACGACCTATTTGACGACCGGTGACGCGGGCCGGGTTTCTGACCGCGCGGCGCTGCTTCTGCGCCGTCCGGTGGGATTTCTGGCCGCATGAGCCTTGCGCGCCTGTGCCGCATGGCGTCTTGCATTCAACCGGCCTAAACGGCAAGAGACACAAGGTATGACATGACGCATGAAATCGCCATTCTGGGCGCCTCGGGCTATACTGGGGCAGAGCTGGCCCGCCTGATTGCGACGCATCCTGGCATGCGGATCGCCGCGCTTGCCGCCAATTCCAAGGCAGGGCAGCGCATGGCAGAGGTGTTTCCGCATCTTCGCCATCTGGACCTGCCGGACCTCGTGACCATCGACCAGATTGATTTTTCCGGCATTGATCTGTGCTTTTGCGCGCTGCCGCATGCGACCAGTCAGACTGTTATTGCAGCGTTGCCGAAGGACCTGAAGATTGTCGATCTCAGCGCCGATTTCCGTCTACGCGACCCGGCGGTCTATGAGAAGTGGTATGGCAATCCGCACGCCGCGCTGGAATGTCAGTCCGAGGCAATCTATGGCCTGACCGAATTCTACCGTGATCAGATCCGCACTGCGCGGTTGGTGGCGGGGACGGGGTGCAACGCAGCGACGGGGCAATATGCGCTGCGACCGTTGATCGCGGGCGGGCTGATCGACCTCGACGACATCATCATCGATCTGAAGACAGGGGTAAGCGGCGCAGGTCGCAGCCTGAAGGAAAACCTGCTTCATGCAGAGCTGAGCGAGGGCACGCATGCCTACGGCGTTGGCGGTACCCATCGCCATCTGGCAGAGTTCGATCAGGAATTCAGCGCGGTCGCGGGACGACCGGTGCAAGTGCAGTTCACGCCGCATTTATTGCCTGCGAACAGAGGGATACTTGCAACAGTTTATGTAAAGGGTGACGCCGCTGTCATTCATGCCGCCCTGTCGGATGCCTACGCGAAGGAGCCGTTCCTGCAGGTCTTGCCGTTTGGGCAGGTTCCCAGCACGCGGCACATTCGTGGCAGCAACTTTTGCCATGTTGGCGTCAGTGGCGACCGGATACCGGGCCGCACAATCGTGATTGCGGCGCTCGATAACCTGACCAAGGGCTCCAGCGGGCAGGCCTTGCAGAACGGCAACCTGATGTTAGGTGAAGATGAGACGGCGGGGCTGATGCTGGCCCCTGTCTTTCCCTAGCGATAACTGTTAAGAACGTGAGGCAGTGATATGAAATCGCTTAAGAAAAAACGCAGGATACAGATTATAGCGGTCGCCGCCATCGCGCTGATTCTGTCGACGGGGTTGATCGGATACGCGATGCGCGACGGGATCAACTTCTTTCGCTCGCCCAGCGAGGTCATGGCCGACCCACCCGGTCCGGGCGAGGTGTTCCGCATTGGCGGTCTGGTCGAAACGGGCACTCTCACGCGCGGCGATGGCGCGGAAATACGCTTTGCCGTGACCGATGGGGGGGCCAGCGTTCCGGTCAGTTATGTCGGCGTCCTGCCGGACCTGTTTGGGGAGGATCAAGGCATGGTTGGCCTTGGCAGCTATGACGGGGCGACCTTTCGCGCAACCGAGATCCTGGCCAAACACGATGAAACCTACATGCCCAAAGAGGTCGTCGACGCGCTGAAGGAACAGGGCGTCTATCAGGCACCGGACGGCAGCTAAGCGCCGCGTTAACCGGATCAACGCCAGTTTTCACCGTGGCAAGGGATGAACCCCGGCTCATGGATGCAAAGGTGGTGGCATGAATCAAGTAGGCGAAATCGCTCGTGAAATCGTCGCCCGTGAGGGTGGCTATGTGAATGATCCGGACGATCCCGGCGGCGCAACGAACCATGGCGTGACTGTGCATACGATGCGCCGCCTCGGGCTGGATCTCAGCGGTGACGGGCGCATTGATGCGAAGGACGTGCGCCGATTGACCCGCGCCGAGGCCGAGCAAATTTTTGTCCAGCATTACTATGGCCGTCCCGGCATCGACCGTCTGCCCGAAGTGCTGCGCGCCAGCGTGTTTGACATGTATGTAAACGCGGGCGCCAATGCGGTGAAAATCCTTCAACGACTCTTGTGTCAGATGGGGCAGGACGTGGCGGTCGATGGTGTGATCGGCCCGCAGACAGCCGATGCGGCCGATGCCGCCGCGCGCGCGGCGCCGGGGCATCTGGCCGATGCTTACGCAATCGCGCGGCGGAATTATTACCTGCGCCTTGCCGACCGGCGCCCTGCCAGCCGCAAATTCGCCCGCACGCGGGCAGGCGGCAAGGGCGGCTGGATCCTGCGCGCCGAATCCTTCATGTCGCCGCGCTATCACATGACGGACGCGGAATTTGGCGAACGGGTGGCAAAATGGGACTGATCGGTACGATACTGACGACGCTTTTCGGCAACAATCGCAATGTGGTTGCACGCACGGCCGAGGTTTTTCGCGAAAATGCCGAGGCTGGCGCAATTCGGCAGACGGCCGAGCGCGGCGCGGCTCTTAGCCAGTTCGAGGGCGAATTTGCCCTCGCCCGCGTCGGTTGGTTCGACCGGTTCATGGACGGGATCAACCGCGTGCCGCGCCCGGCGATGGCACTGGGAACGATGGGGCTCTTTGTCGCGGCGATGGTCGATCCGGTCTGGTTCGCGGCGCGCATGCAGGGCATTGCGCTGGTGCCTGAGCCGCTATGGTGGCTGCTGGGGGTGATTGTGTCGTTCTACTTCGGCGCGCGTCATCAATTCAAAGGTCAGGCTTTTCAGGCGTCTATCGTGCAAAGCGCGGCGCGCGCCCCGCAGATCGCAGCCAGCATCGAGGCGCTGGAACAAGGCCATCCCAGCCGTCCGCACATCGCGGATACCGGCAGTGACGCGGACGATACCCTGACCGTGACCCGGCCAGAGACAAATCCTGCGCTTCAGGCGTGGCGCGGACGCGAGCGCTGACAGCGGCCGCGACAATGTGATCCGCCCCGCGCGCCGGAATCCCTTGGCCCCGGGGCGGCGTGCGGGTTATACAGCGGGCATGATTACAGAGCTTGGCCATTTCGCCCTTATCCTCGCCTTCGCCATTGCATGCGTTCAGGCTGTCGTCCCGCTTGTCGGAGCGCAAAGGCGCTGGAGCGGGTGGATGGCAGTGGGTGACACCGCCGCCGGCCTGCAATTCATCATGGTCGCGATTTCCTTCGCGGCGTTGACCTATGCGTTTGTCACCTCGGATTTCTCGCTGCGGTTGGTCACGCTGAACAGCCACTCGGCCAAGCCGATGCTGTACAAGATCACCGGCGTCTGGGGCAATCACGAAGGCTCCATGTTGCTATGGGTGCTGATCGTGGCGCTATTTGGTGCCTGCGCTGCATGGTTTGGGGATAATCTGCCACCCAGCCTGCGCGCGCGTGTTTTGTCGGTTCAGGGGATGATCGGGGTCGCGTTTCTGGCCTTCATCATGTTCACCTCGAACCCGTTCCTGCGGCTGGCAATGCCGCCGCTGGACGGGAATGATCTGAACCCGCTGCTCCAGGACCCGGGCCTCGCGTTTCACCCGCCGTTCTTGTACGCGGGCTATGTCGGCCTTTCGATGACGTTCAGCTTTGCCATTGCGGCCCTGATCGAGGGGCGCGTCGATGCGGCCTGGGGGCGCTGGGTGCGGCCCTATACGCTGGCCGCGTGGATTTTTCTGACCATCGGCATCGCATTGGGCAGTTGGTGGGCCTACTACGAATTGGGCTGGGGCGGTTTCTGGTTCTGGGATCCGGTGGAAAATGCCAGCTTCATGCCGTGGCTCATCGCCGCCGCGCTGCTGCACTCGGCCATAGTGGTGGAAAAGCGCGAAAGCCTGAAAAGCTGGACGATCCTGCTGGCCATTATCGCCTTTGGTTTCTCGATGATTGGCGCGTTCATCACTCGGTCGGGGGTGCTGACCTCGGTCCATGCGTTTGCGAACGATCCGGAACGGGGGATGTTCCTGCTGGGCATCACCGCGATCTTCATGATGGGCGGCCTGACGATGTTCGCGGCGCGCGCCAGCGTGATGCAGGCGCGGGGCGTTTTTTCGCTCAGTAGCCGCGAATCGATGCTGCTGGTGAACAACGTCCTGCTGGGCGTTGCGGCCTTCGTGGTCTTTGTCGGGACGATCTGGCCGCTGGTGTCGGAGCTGTTTTTCGACCGCAAACTGTCAGTCGGCGCGCCCTTCTTTGACAAGGCGTTCACCCCTTTCATGATCGTGCTGGGGCTTGTCATGCCCATCGGCGCAATGATGCCGTGGAAACGCGGCCAAATGCGGCGCGCATTGCGCAAGCTGGCGCCGGCGGCGGTGCTGGCGATTGCAGTGCTAGGCCTCGTGTGGACGATGCAGGGCGGACGCAGTCTGCTTGGCCCGGTCGGGTTGATGTTGGGTACATGGCTGGTGGCAGGAGCAGTGACGGATTTGTGGTCGCGTACCGGGACGGGCCGGATCGCGGGGCGCGTTGGGCGTCTCGGGCGGCTGCCGCGCGCCGATTGGGGCAAGGCGGTCGCACATGGAGGCCTGGGTGTCACGATGGCGGGCATTGCCGGCGTACTGGCATGGCAAACCGAAGATATCCGCGTCGTCAATACCGGCGACAGCTTTGATCTGTCGGGCTATACGCTGACGCTGAACGATGTGCGGCAGGAAGACGGGCCGAACTACGACACGACCATCGCCGATGTGACCTTGGCGCGCGAAGGTAGGGTGATTTCGATCATGCAACCCGAAAAGCGGTACTATCCCGTCGCGGAAATGCCCACGACCGAGGCCGCGATCGACATTGGATTTCTTCGCGACGTCTACGTTGTGATCGGTGATCCGCAGGACGGGGGTGGCTGGGCGATGCGCAGCTATTACAAGCCACTGGCCAACTGGATCTGGGGCGGCGCATTGCTGATGGCTCTTGGCGGCGCCCTGTCGCTTAGCGACCGGCGCTACCGCGTGGCGGCTGGCGCGCGCAAGATGCCCTCCGCTGCCAAGGTGCCCGCGGAATGAGGCGACTGATCTTGATCCTGTGCCTGCTGGCCAGCCCGCTTGCCGCGGTGCAACCCAGCGAAGTGCTGGACGATCCGGCACTGGAAGCGCGGGCACGCGATATCTCGAAGGGGCTGCGCTGCCTCGTCTGCCAGAACGAGAATATCGACGACTCAAACGCCTCGCTGGCGCATGACCTGCGCGTTCTGGTCCGCGATCGGCTGACCGCCGGGGACAGCGATGCCGAGGTGGTCGATTTCATCGTGGATCGTTACGGCGAGTACGTCCTTCTGCAACCACGCGCGACCGGCAGCACGCTCGCGCTGTGGCTGGCCGGGCCGGCGATGCTGCTGGCGGGGGCGGGCGTGGCGCTGGCGTATGTGCGCAGGCGCGGACGCGCTACCGCGGAAGATGCCCACCTAAGCGAGGATGAGTCCGCGCGGCTGCGCGATATTCTGAGAAAATGAGATCCCGATGAAGGACTACGCGACGATAACGCTGGATATCGCAAATGATGTCGCCATTCTGCGGCTGAACCGCCCGGACAAGATGAACGCGCTGAACACCCTGATGCGTGCTGAAATCACCGACGCTGCAGATGTTGCCGGGCGCAGCAGCGCGCGCGCTTTGCTGCTGACCGGAAACGGCAGGGCATTTTGCGCCGGGCAGGATCTGAGCGATGCGGGAAACGCTGCCGCGCTGGATCTGGAGCGGGTCCTGCGCGACGAATATGTTCCCATGCTGCGCGCGATCGGGGATTGCCCGATCCCCACCATCGCCGCAGTCAATGGGCCCGCGGCCGGGGCAGGCGCCAACCTTGCCCTGTCAGCCGATGTGGTGATCGCTGCGCACAGCGCGTATTTCATGCAGGCCTTCACACGTATCGGCCTGATGCCCGATGCGGGCGGCACCTATTGGTTGCCGCGCCAGATCGGCGCAGCCAGGGCAATGGGCGCGGCCCTTTTTGCCGAGCCGATCAGCGCCGTTGATGCGGCCGACTGGGGCATGATATGGGAGGCGGTCCCGGATAAGGAATTTGAGGCTCGTTGGCGCGCCCGCGCCGCGCATCTGGCGGCTGGGCCGACCGAAAGCTATCGCCATCTGAGAGCGGCAATCCGCGGGAGTTGGGACAACAGCCATGACGCGCAGCTTGATCTGGAAGCGCGGTTGCAAGGTGCCTGCGGTCAAACCCGCGATTTCAAGGAGGGCGTTGTTGCCTTTCTCGACAAACGTGCAGCGCAGTTCGAGGGGCGTTGAACCCGGTATCAGACCTCGCAGGGGTTAGTCTGATCGCCCAATTGTAAAAGACGCATCCATGGCGGATGCGTCTTTATCGTTTCAAAAAATTAAGGCTTTAACGGTTCTCGATGTCCACATAGTCGCGCTTGGGCGCGCCGACATACAATTGGCGGGGACGACCAATTTTCAGTTGTGGATCGGCAATCATTTCCTTCCACTGCGAAATCCAGCCAACGGTGCGCGACACGGCGAAAATCGCCGTGAACATTGATGTTGGGAACCCCATCGCCTCAAGGATGATGCCCGAATAGAAATCGACATTCGGGAACAGCTTTTTCTCGGCGAAATAGGGATCGTCAAGAGCCTGCTTCTCCAGCTCCTTGGCGACCTGGAGCGTCGGGTTGTCATCAATCCCCAGCAGTTCCAGCACCTCGTCGGCCGATTGCTTCATCACTGTCGCGCGGGGGTCGAAGTTCTTATAGACGCGGTGTCCAAAACCCATCAGGCGGAAGGGATCGTTCTTGTCCTTGGCGCGGGCGATGAATTCTGGGATGCGGTCAACGGTTCCGATCTCGCGCAGCATCTCCAGGCAGGCCTGATTGGCGCCGCCATGGGCCGGACCCCAAAGGCATGCGATACCGGCAGCGATGCAAGCGAATGGGTTCGCTCCGGAGGAGGATGCCAGCCGCACGGTGGAAGTCGATGCGTTCTGTTCGTGATCTGCGTGCAGGGTGAAAATGCGGTCCATCGCGCGGCTAAGGATCGGGTTCACATCGTAATCTTCGGACGGTACCGCAAAGCACATGCGCAGAAAATTGGAGGCGTAATCCAGCTCGTTGCGCGGATAGATGAAGGGCTGGCCGATCGTGTACTTGTAGGCCATCGCCGCAATCGTTGGCATTTTTGCGATCATGCGCACCGATGCAACTTCGCGCTGCCACGGATCGTTTACATCGGTACTGTCGTGGTAGAATGCGCTTAGTGCGCCAACGACGCCGACCATGATCGCCATGGGCGGCGCATCACGGCGAAACCCGCGAAAGAGGAAATGCAACTGCTCGTGCAGCATCGTGTGGTTGGTCACACGGCTCTCAAAGTCTTCCAGCTGCGCTGCCGATGGCAACTCGCCGTAGAGCAGGAGATAGCAGACCTCAAGGTAATGGGATTTCTCTGCCAGTTGCTCGATTGGGTAGCCACGGTGCAGCAGTTCGCCCTTGTTGCCATCAATGAAGGTGATCGTGCTGTCACAACTGGCGGTGGATGTGAAACCGGGATCGTAGGTAAAGACGCCCGCCTGCCCGTATAATTTGCGGATGTCGATTACATCCGGGCCCAATGTGGGCGAGAGAACCGTAAGTTCGTATTCCTTGCCGTTCAGCTTCAGGGTTGCGGAATTATTGTCTTCGGCCATTCAGCGGTCTCCTTGTTGCAGCCCTCATGCCGCCGGGGCAGCATGCGCTGGATAATCCATCGGCCCGTGTACGCGGTCAACTGCTCTGTTGGCTCGCATCGGTCAGTCGCCCCAGCGTCTCGGCCTGTCCGAGCACCAGCATCATATCGAATACACTAGGCGTTGCACTGCGTCCTGCCAATGCAGCCCTGAGCGGACCTGCCATTTTGCCGAACTTGGTGCCACGATCCTCTGCGAATTGTGTTGTCACCTTTTCGAGGCTCTCGCGAGACCACGTAACATTTTGCAGGTGCGGCGTCAATTCTTTCAGCATACCACGGGATACCGGATCAAGCTGCGTTGCCGCTTTTTCATCGACCTCAATAGGCCGGGATGACAGAATGAATTGTGCTTTATCAAGGAGTTCAATGAAGGTGCGGGCGCGCTCTTTCAGGCAATACATACCGTCCAGCATCATCGCGCACTGGGCTGACGTCAGGGCAGGCCGACCGGTGACGCGCATGAAATCCTGCAATTCATGCAGCAGCGCAGCATCGTCCATAGCCGCCATATGCTGGCCACAGATGTTTTCCAGCTTCTTGAAGTCGAACCGGGCTGCGGCCTTGCCGATACCCTTTAGATCGAACCACTCCTGCGCCTGCGCGTCGGTAAAGAATTCATCATCCCCATGGCTCCAGCCGAGCCGCGCAAGGTAGTTGCGCATGCCCGCCGCAGGATAGCCCATCTGGCGGTATTCCTGCGTTCCCAGTGCCCCGTGCCGCTTGCTGAGCTTCTTGCCATCGGGGCCGTGAATCAGCGGAATATGGGCGTAGACGGGCAGGGGCCAGTCCATCGCGTGATAGATCATCATCTGCCGCGCGGCGTTGTTCAGGTGGTCGTCACCGCGAATGACATGGGTCACGCCCATGTCGTGATCGTCGACCGCGACCGCCAGCATATAAACCGGCGTGCCGTCCGAGCGCAGCAAAACCATGTCGTCCAGCTGATCGTTGCGGATGGTCACATCGCCCTGCACCGCGTCGTTGATGACCGTAGTTCCCTCGCGGGGGGCCTTGATGCGGATGACATGAGGCAGGTCGGGGTGTGTTTTGGGCGCGGCATCGCGCCAGGGGCTGCGATAAAGGGTCGAGCGGCCCTCGGCCTTGGCCGTATCGCGAAAGGCCTGTATTTCGTCCTGCGTGGCAAAACATTTATAGGCGGCGCCTGCCTCCAGCATCTGCTGCGCGACCTCGGCATGCCGCCCGGCACGCTCGAACTGGCTGACGATCTCGCCGTCGTGATCCAACCCCATCCATGCCATTCCGTCCAGAATGGCCTGCGTCGCCTCGGGCGTCGAGCGGGCGCGGTCCGTATCCTCGATCCGCAGCAGGAACTTGCCCCCGTGCCCCCGCACATACAGCCAGTTGAACAGCGCCGTGCGTGCCCCGCCGATATGCAGATACCCGGTGGGCGAGGGGGCGAAACGGGTCACAACCTGTTTGGACATGGGGGCTATTAACCTTTCGGTAACGATGCGGGGGCTAGGATTACGCCTGTTTATCGGCCCACCGGAGGGGAAACAAGTGGCGGCGGTCTGGGGGTATCTTGAGCGCGCGCTGCTTCTGCAGAGGGGGCATCTCTTCGGCTGGGCACCCGTGTGTCTGGGCACGGGGATTGCGATATACTTTGCCCTGCGGTTCGAGCCGTCGCTCTGGGTCTATGCGGGCCTCGGTGCACTGATCATCGCCTGCCTCGGCTTGGTGCGCCTTCTTGGCCAGGCAGCAGCGCCTCTCGGCATCGGTGCGGCCTTGATTGTGACAGGCATTCTTCTGGCCGGCGCACGTGCGCACGTCGTCAGCGGGCCGGTGCTGGGCTGGCGCTACTACGGCCCTGTGGAGGGGCGCGTCGTCGGAATTGACCGGTCGGCCTCGGATGCGGTCCGCGTCACGTTGGACCGTGTGCGGTTGCGCGATGTCGCGCCCGCGCGGACGCCCAAGCGTGTTCGCCTGTCGCTTCATTCGAACATTGTCGGCGCTGCTCCGGTTCCCGGCTTAATGATCGGGGCGACCGCTCATCTGTCACCGCCGTCCGGTCCGGTCGAGCCGGGTGGCTTCGATTTTCAGCGGCATGCCTGGTTCCAAGGTCTCGGAGCGGTGGGATACACGCGCGTGCCGCTGGTCGCACTGGCGCCGCCGGACAATGCGCAACCAATGTTCGCGATCCGTATGGCGTTGTCGACACATGTGCAGGCCGTGCTGCCGGGCGAATCGGGGGCGTTTGCCGCGGCCATCATGACCGGCGACCGTTCGGGCATGGGGCAGGAGACGCTGACGGCCTTGCGCGTGTCCAATCTGGCGCACCTTCTGGCCATTTCCGGTCTGCACATGGGCCTTTTGACGGCGTTTGTCTTTGCTGCCTTCCGCTATGGTCTGGCGCTCGTGCCGTGGCTGGCGCTGCGCGCCCCGGCCAAGCCGGTGGCGGCGGCGCTGGCACTGCTTGTCGCGGCCTTCTACCTTGGGCTGTCGGGCGGCAGCATCGCGACCGAACGCGCCTTTATCATGGTGGCGGTCATGTTGGTGGCAGTAATGCTCGGCCGCCGCGCGCTAAGCCTCCGGGCTGTGGCGCTCGCGGCGCTAATCGTGCTGGGCTTGCGCCCCGAAGCGTTGCTTGGTCCTGGGTTTCAAATGTCATTTGCCGCGACCACTGCATTGATCGCGGTTTTCGGGTGGATCCAGAAGGCCAAGGTGCCCATGGGGCCCCGATGGTTGCGACCGGTGTCGGCGGTCGTCATCTCGTCACTGGTCGCGGGGCTGGCCACCGCACCCTTCGCGGCAGCTCATTTCAATCAGATTGCGCATTACGGCCTTGTCGCCAACCTCCTCAGCGTGCCCTTGATGGGTGCGCTGGTCATGCCTGCCGCCGTCGTGTCGGTGTGTCTGCTGCCACTGGGGCTGGAGGGGATCGGGCTCTGGATCATGGGGCTGGGCCTGGATTGGATCTTGGGTGTCGCCCGCTGGACCGCCGCCCTGGATGGCGCCCGCGGCACAGTGGTCAGCCCCGGTATCTGGGTGTTGCCGTTGCTCAGTTTCGGGGCACTGACGATCATTCTGTGGCAAGGCCGGGCGCGTTTACTGGGCGCAGCGCCGATGATCGCAGCTGTCTTGCTGTGGATGCAGGCCGAGCGTCCAGTTGTCCTGATTGCGGATACCGGCGGTCTGGTGGGCGTCATGACCGACCGGGGCCGTGCGCTGAGCGCCGGGCGCGGGTCAGGGTTCATTGCGCTGAACTGGCTGGAGAACGATGGCGACGCTACCGGGCAGGAGGCAGCTGCAGAGCGCTGGTCATCCAAGGTCGCGGGTCCCGGAGGCATCAGCATCACTGCGCTACGCGGCAAACGCGCTGCCGCGGCATTCACAGGTTGCGCTGGCGGCGACTGGGTCGTCCTGAACACAGAGCCACCCGAGGGGTTGGCGCAGACATCCGATTGCACGCTGCTAACGCCTTCAACATTGCGGAAAACAGGTGCAATCGCGCTATATGACGGGGCCGGCACCCGTGAGGGTCGCAGCCCTCGCATCATAACCGCGCGCGAATTCAGTGGGACACGCCTTTGGAACGCCCATTGAACACACCGACTCAATATGTCCGGATGAGGCCAACCAAACGACCCTGAACCTTCACCTTGTCATCGGGCAGGATGCGGGTCTCGTAAGCCGGATTCGCGGCTTCCAGCGCAATGGCCCCGCCGCGCCGGAAAAAGCGTTTGAGCGTCGCTTCCTGATCTTCGACCAGGGCGACTACGATATCGCCATTATCTGCTGTCGACGTCTCGCGAATAACGACGATGTCGCCATCGTTGATGCCTGCATCAATCATCGAATCGCCTTTGACCTCCAGCGCGTAATGCTCGCCCGGCCCGCTGACCATGCCGCCCGGCACCGCCACGTTGTGCGATGCGTGCTGGATCGCTTCGATGGGGACACCGGCTGCGATCCGGCCCATTAGCGGCACCTCCAGCGCATCGATTGACGACACCGGCTGTGCGTTTGCGGGCGCTGCCGCGTCGGGCCGGTCGCCGTCGATGACGCGCGCCGCAAAACCATGCGACGCATTGCCGCCCAGCGACTCGGGCAACTTCACGATCTCAAGTGCGCGCGCGCGATGCGCAAGACGGCGAATGAACCCACGCTCCTCCAGCGCCGTGATTAGACGGTGGATGCCAGATTTCGATCTCAGGTCCAGTGCATCCTTCATCTCGTCGAAACTGGGTGGGACACCATCACGTTGCACACGCTTGTTGATGTAGTCGAGCAAATCGAGTTGCTTCTTGGTGAGCATGCCGTCCGTCCCTCCAGGTTGTCGTTGTCTGGGTTTGTTCTACCCATGTTCTTGTTTTGTGTCAACAGTTTCGGTGTAGCGCCGTTCAGATATGCATGCAGTCCACTTCGTCGCCGGTTCGCCTCGGGCCGTCATTTGCGGGACGTATCAGCAAGATGTCAGCCCGCGCCAGCACGCCCAGCAGCGCGCTGTCCTGCGACGTCGCGGGCGTGGCAATACCATCCGACAAAGTAGCGCGCATGTAATGCGTACGCGGTCCATTGGCGGGCAAATCCCCCTGTAGGCGCGCGGTAAAACGCGGCGCTGGTGCGGCACCCAGCCCAAGCATGGCGCGGAGCATCGGCAGGATGAAGACATGCCCGCAAACCATTGCCGATACGGGGTTTCCCGGCAATCCTACCATCACTGAATCGCCTAACCGACCGGCCATCAGAGGCTTGCCGGGGCGCATCGCAATCTTGTAGAAGGCACGCTGCATACCAATGCTTTGCGCGACTTGACCGACAAGATCGTGATCCCCTACCGACGCGCCGCCGATCGTGATGACGAGGTCCGAGCCCTTGGCCAAATCAAATGCCGTTTCGAGCGATCCGGTATTATCGCGGGCAATCGGCAGAAGGCGGGCATGGGCGCCATGCGCCTCGACCAGTGCCGCAAGGCCGAAACTGTTCGAGGCGATAATCTGGTCGGGACCGGGGTCCTCGCCAGGCATTACCAGTTCATCGCCAGTAGCGATGATCGCGATCTCGGGGCGGCGCGTGACGGGCAGTTCAGCGATGTTCATGGCCGCAAGCAGGGCGATGTCATGCGGTCTCAGCAGGCGCGGTGCTTCCATCCTGGTACCTGCGGTGAAATCGGCGGCGGCAGCGCGCACATGGGGGCCTCTATCGATCGTGTCGCCAAGCGTGATCACAGAGCCAGATAAAGCCACATCTTCTTGAATAATAACGCGATCCGTCCCTTTGGGGAGTGGCGCGCCGGTGAAGATACGGACTGCTTGGCCGGGCTTGATGCTGCCGTCAAAACGGTGACCGGCGGCAGCTTCTCCGACAACGGTGAGGCGGGCATGGGGGCTCACATCGGCGCTGCGCACGGCATAGCCATCCATGGCCGAGGCGGCAAAGGGCGGCTGATCTCGCTTCGCGGCCACGGCGCGCGTCAGAACCCGGCCCGAGCCAGCGCGCAGCGGAACGGTTTCAGGCCCGAGCGGCGTGATCAGATCGAACAGTTGAGCAAGGGCGTCGTCGACGGAAATCATGTTCTGGGATCTCTTGACCAAGGTGGCTGAGTTTGGCTGCGGGGATGCGTTGAAATCACATTTGTTCGGCCTCATATCGACCTGATTTTCCGCCATCTTTCAAGATCACGCGTAGTCCGCCAATTTGCATCGCGCGGTCCACGGCCTTAGCCATATCGTAGACGGTCAACGCGGCGACGCTCGCGGCGGTCAGCGCTTCCATCTCGACGCCGGTTTGGCCGGTTGTCTTGACCGTCGCCTCGATCTGGATGCCGGGCAGATCCGGGTCCAGCATTAGATCTACCGACACCTTGGCGATGGGCAGCGGATGGCATAGAGGAATCAGATCGGCGGTTCGTTTGGCACCCATGATTCCGGCAAGACGCGCGACTGATAGCACATCACCCTTTTTGGCGCGACCTTTCGAAATGATATCAAAGGTTTCTGGCGCCATGCTGATGTGGCACGCGGCTGTTGCGATGCGGGCCGTCACATCTTTGGCGGACACGTCGACCATGTGGGCGTCGCCCTTGCTGTCAAAATGGGTCAGTCCCGACATTTCAGCGACCTCCGGCGGTCAACGGATTGCTGAGGATCGCGCGTGTTGCGCTGGCCACGTCATCGGCACGCATCAATGTCTCGCCTATGAGGAAGCACCGCGCGCCGTAGCGGGCAATATCGGCCAGATCCTCGCGGGTCTCCAGCCCGCTTTCGCAGATGATGATCCGGTCTTCGGGCACATAGCGGGCAAGGGTGCGAGATGTATCAAGAGTGGTCTCGAACGTATTGAGATCACGGTTGTTTATTCCGATCAACGGTGACTTCAGCGCCTCCGCCCGGCGCAGTTCGTCCTCATTGTGAATTTCGATGATCGAGTCCATTCCCCACTCTGCCGCAGCACTCTCCAGCGCTGCTGCCTCGCCATCGGTGAGGCAGGCCATGATGATCAGGATGCAATCGGCGCCAAGGCTGCGCGCCTCCGCCACCTGATAGGTGTCGAACATGAAATCCTTGCGCAGCACGGGCAGATCGCAAGCGGCGCGTGCCTGTGTCAGATACGCGTTCGCCCCTTGGAAGCTGGGTGTGTCGGTCAAAACGGACAGACATGTCGCCCCGCCGTCGGCATAGGCGGCGGCCAGGGTGGCGGGATCAAAATCGGCCCGGATGAGGCCCTTGGACGGGCTGGCCTTCTTGATTTCCGCAATCAGGCCGTAGCCATTGATCGACGCTTGCAGAAGCGCGTCCTTGAAGGGCCGAACCGGCGGCGCAGCGCGGGCCTGATCTTCCATCGTCTCCGGCGGAGTTTCGGCCTTCGCCGCGGCGATTTCGTCCAGTTTGTAGGCCTTGATCTTGTCCAGGATCGTGGGGGTGCTCATTATGCCTCCGATGTTATTTTAGCCAGCAGGTCCAATCGCTTGCGCGCGGCGCCGCTGTCAATGCTCTGCACGGCGAGTTGCGCGCCTTCGCGCAGGTCCGCTGCCCGGCCGGCCACAACCAATGCGGCGGCAGAATTCAGCAGTACCGCGTCCCGATAGGCGCCGGGCGCGCCGTCCAGAAGGGCGGCGAAAGCCGCGCCGTTTTCCTGCGGGGTGCCGCCCAGAATAGCCTCGAACGGGTGCAGTGGCAGCCCCGCGTCCTCGGGGTTGATTTCGAATTCGCTGATACTGCCATCCTCGTTCAGCGCGGCGACCCAGGAATGGCCACTGATCGCCAATTCGTCGGTTCCGTCGCTGCCATGGACCAGCCAGGCGCGGGTCGATCCCAGCTTGAGCAGCGTCTCGGCCATGGGGCGGATCAGATCGCGGCGATAGGCGCCGGTCAGCTGCCGCTTGACACCTGCGGGATTGGTGAGCGGACCCAGAATGTTGAAGATGGTGCGCGTGCCCAACTCGGCCCGTACCGGCCCGACATGCGCCATGGCCGGATGATGCATCGGGGCCATCATAAAGGCGATACCGGATTTTTCCAAAGCCTTTTCAACAACTTCCGGCCCGATCATCACCTTGACGCCCATCTGCGCCAAGGCATCCGCTGCGCCTGATTTCGAACTGAGGTTGCGATTGCCGTGCTTGGCCACGCAGACGCCCGCACCCGCCACGACAAAGGCGGTCGCGGTCGAGATGTTCAGCGTGCCCTTGCCGTCGCCGCCAGTGCCGACGATGTCGATCGCCCCTTCGGGCGCGCGCACCTTGTGGCATTTGGCGCGCATCACGGCTGCGGCGGCCGCGTATTCATCCACCGTCTCGCCGCGCGTGCGCAGGGCCATCAGGAAGCCGCCGATCTGGCTGGGCGTCGCCTCGCCCTCGAACAGGATGCCAAAGGCGGCCTCGGCCTCGGACCGGGTCAGGGGGCGGTCGGCGGCGGCATCAATCAGGGGTTTCAACGCGTCGCTCATGCGGGGATCTTCATCATATCAAGGAAGTTCTTCAGCAGCGCATGACCGTGCTGCGACGCGATGGATTCAGGATGAAACTGCACGCCCTCGATCGGCAGCTCGCGGTGGCGCAGGCCCATGATCGTGCCATCCTCCAGATGTGCGGTAATCTCCAGACAGTCGGGCAGGCTGTCGCGCTCGACCACCAGGGAATGGTAGCGCGTCGCCTCGAACGGGGAGGGCAGCCCGGCAAAGACGCCTTTGCCTTCGTGGTGCATCTGGCCCATCTTGCCGTGGACAATCTCCGAATGGCGTACGACCCGCCCGCCAAATGCCTGACCGATGGTCTGATGACCGAGGCACACGCCCAGAAGGGGGATGCGCGCCTGCGCCGCGGCCAGCGTCAGATCGAGGCAAATGCCGGCCTGATCGGGATCGCACGGCCCGGGCGACAGCAGGATACCCGCAGGTTTCAGCGCCAGCGCGGCGGCGACATCCAGTGCGTCATTGCGGCGCACCGTCACATTGGCGCCCAATTCCCCGACATAATGCACCAGGTTATAGGTGAAACTGTCGTAATTATCGATGAGCAGCAGCATCTTGGTCCGTCCGTGTTAGTATGGGCCCGATGATCGTCCCATTCCGTAATTGGGGGTGGAGGCCGGGGGGCCGGTCGCGATATACTTGTTCAGGCTTGGCCCCGAGGGTCAAGGGGCCGAAGGCGGGAAACGCCGCGTCCAAGGGACATGCAAGGGAGAGCAGGCGACATGGCAGGTGGATTTTTGTCGGGTTTGGTGGCCGGGACAGTGGTGTCGGGGCTGGCGCTGGGGGCGGCGTCGGTCGCCGTGGGGCCGGATACACGGGGGCGCGGGCCGGATGCCGCGGCGCTGGATGTGCCAGCGGGCGCGGGCTTTAACCAGTCGCGTGATGATACGGCGGCGCGGCTGCCACAATCGGACGGCGCCCTGGCGTTGGAGGTCGAGACACCGCAGGTCGGCGCAGCGGCGCCCGATGATCTGAGCCAGGTCGCCGCAGCAGACACAGCGCCCACCATGCGCCCCGAGGTCAGTGCGCCACAGTCGGATCTGTCGGCGCCGGAGGTAACCGACGAAAGCAGCGGCATGCCGTTGGCCCCGGAGGAGGCGCCGGGTGATGCGGCTCAGAGCGGCGATGACGCGCCGATGGTGCCCGCCGACTCTGCAGGCGAGATGTCGATCTCAACCGATCCCGCGCAGCCCAGCCTGCCTCAGGTCGAGGGCGGTGCGAGCTTTGACTCTGCGGCGCTCCAGCCGCAGGATCTGCCGGAGCCGGCGCAGCCCGATGGGGCACAGGATGCTGCGCGAGACATGCAGCCGGACGCGGCGACGCCCCGAGCTATGAACACGCCGTCAGGCACCATCGGCAATATCGCCAGCGGGATCGAGACGCAGCGTCTGCCTTCGCTTGGCAGACCCTCCGCCGAAGCCCCGCCAGAAACCGCAGAGGATGACGCGGGGTCAATGACGGACGAGTTGGCCATCAAGGCACATGGCGTCCCCTTCGATAACCCCGAGGGCAAGCCGCTGATGTCGATCGTGCTAATTGATGACGGCACCAGCCCCATAGGGCTGGAGGCGCTGAAATCCTTTCCCTATCCGCTGAGCTTTGCGGTCGATTCCGCCTGGTCGGGTGCGGCGGATGCGATGCGCCGCTACCGTGCCGCCGGGTTCGAGGTGCTGGCGATTGCCGATTTGCCCGTGGGCGCGACGGCGCGCGACACCGAAACCACCATGCAGATGGTGGAAGCCGCCGTGCCGGAATCCGTGGCGATCCTTGAGGGCACCGGGCAAGGCTTGCAGATCGGACGCGAAGCAAGCGAGCAGTTGGCGCCGATCCTGATGGCATCCGGACGGGGGCTGGTGCTGTATTCCAAGGGGTTGGAGACAGCGCCCAAGCTGATTGCCCGCGAGGGTGTGCCGGTTGCCACCGTGTTCCGCGACTTCGATTCGGGCGGCCAGAGCGCGACCGATATCCGGCGTTTTCTGGATCAGGCCGCGTTCAAGTCCAGCCGGGACGAGAGCGGCGTGATCATGCTGGGCCGCCTGCGGGCCGACACGATCAGCGCACTGCTGCTATGGGGATTGCAGGACCGGGCCGGGCGTGTCGCGCTGGCACCGGTATCGGCAGTGCTGATGGCCGGGGACCCGCAGGCGAACTAGGCGTCGCGCCATGCGCCCGGTGCAAGCCCCTCCAGCGACCAGTCGCCGATGCGCCAGCGCACCAGACGCAAGGTGGGGTGGCCGACATGGGCGGTCATGCGCCGAACCTGACGGTTGCGCCCTTCGGTGATGGTTAGTTCGATCCAGCTGTCCGGTATGGACCTGCGATAGCGGATGGGCGGCACGCGTGGCCACAGATCCGGCGGCGCGATCCGGCGCACCTTAGCGGGAAGCGTAGGCCCGTCCTTCAGCGTGACGCCTGTTTGCAGCGCCGAAAGCGCGGCGTCGTCCGGCAGCCCCTCGACCTGCACCAGATAGGTCTTGGGTTTCTTGTATCTGGGGTCGGCAATGCGCGCCTGCAGCTTGCCATCATCGGTCAGCAGCAACAGGCCTTCGCTGTCGCGATCCAGCCGACCGGCAGGGTAGATGCCCGGCACGTCGATGTAATTCGAAAGGGTGGGTCGGCCGCTGCCCTCATCGCTGAACTGCGACAGCAGGCCATGTGGTTTGTTGAACAGGATCAGGCGCGCCATCTGGGACCGCGTCGATACTTTGCGAGAGACCGGGAGACGACATTTCGCGAAAATTGGCCCTGCATCAGGTGTTTCCGTCTCCGGCAAATCGCGCGGCGTCTGCTGCCGCGCGGCGGATCGCGCGGGACTTGTGGACGGTTTCCATGTATTCAGCCTCCGGATCGCTGTCATAAACCACGCCGCCGCCGGCCTGGATGTAAAGCTGCGCGTCCTTGACCACGGCGGTGCGCAGCGCGATGCAGATATCCATGTCGCCGCCCGCGCTGAAATAGCCGACACCGCCGCCATAGACGCCGCGCTTTTCCGGCTCCAGTTCGTCGATGATCTCCATCGCGCGGACCTTGGGCGCGCCTGACACTGTGCCGGCGGGCAGTCCGGCCAGAAGCGCGCTCAGCGCATCCTGATCCTCGGCCAGTTCGCCCACCACGTTGCTGACGATGTGCATCACGTGGCTATAGCGCTCGACAATGAATTCCTCGGTCGGGTGTACGGTGCCGATCTTGCAGACGCGGCCCGTGTCGTTTCGACCCAGATCCAGCAGCATCAGATGCTCGGCCAGTTCCTTGGTATCCGACATGAGATCCGCCTCGTTCGCGCGATCCTCCTCGGGGGTGGCGCCGCGCGGGCGGGTGCCGGCAATGGGGCGGATCGTTACTTCGTTGCCAAAAACCCGCACCAGAATTTCCGGGCTGGCGCCGATCACCTGAAAGCCACCGAAGTTGAAGTAGAACATGAAGGGCGACGGGTTCGTGCGACGCAAGCTGCGGTAGAGCGCGAAGGGCGGCTGGCGGAAGGGCTGGGTCCAGCGCTGGCTGGGCACCACCTGAAAGATGTCTCCGGCGCGGATGTAGTCCTTGGCGGTCTCGACGGCGGCCTTGTAGCCCTCGCGGGTGAAATTCGACGTCACCTCGCCCTCATCCGCGGCCTTGCCCAGCCCGCGGCTGGCCTGGGGCAGGGCGCGCTCCAGATCGCGCACGGCATCCATCACGCGCTCGGCCGCCTGCGCATAGGCGGCGCGGGCCGATTGACCTGACCCGGCCCAGGCGGGGGCAACGACGATCACCTCGCCCTTGACCCCGTCAAGCACCGCGATCACCGAGGGTCGCAGCATCAATGCATCGGGCAGGCCCAGCGGGTCGGGGTTCACATTCGGCAAATGTTCGACCAGCCGGATCATGTCATAGCCCAGATAGCCGAAAAGCCCCGCGCTGGCGGCGGGCAGATCATCGGGCAAGTCGATCCGGCTCTCAGCGATCAGGGCGCGCAGATTGTCCAAAGGATTGCCATCCTGCGGCTCCCACGCGCCGGAATCGAAGCGCGCGGCGCGGTTGATGCGGCTGGTGGTGCCGTGGCACTGCCAGATCAGATCGGGCTTCATCCCGATGATCGAGTAGCGCCCGCGCACCTCGCCCCCCGTCACCGACTCCAGCATGAAGGCATCGGTGGCGGCGCCCGTCAGTTTCAGCATCAGGGACACCGGTGTGTCCAGATCGGCGGCGAGGCGGGTATAGACGATCTGATTGGCGCCAGCCTCGTGCCCGGCGGCGAAATCATCAAAGGACGGTGTCAGATCCACGGCGCGCGTCCCTTATTGAAAATTGGCATGCACGGCGTTGATCGCCTGCTGGTCCAGCGTGATCCCTGCGCGGCTGCGGATGTCACTCGCCAGCGCCTGATACAGGTCCTGCGCGATGTCGTTGGCCGCTGAATCGCGCAGAGTCTGGCGGATCTGGGCCAGATTGCCATCTGCTGCATCGGGGGTCGCATCCGGGGATTTGATCGCATCAAGGCGCACGATGATCAGGCTTTCCCTGCCGGGTATTGACATCGTCTCGCCCTCTTGCAGGTCAAATACGGCGGGGATGAAGCCTGGCGGCGTGCCCTGCTGAAATCCTTGGCGTGTCAGGCCCGCCCCCACCAGCGGGGTCAGACCCTGATCCTCGAAGCTGGCTCCGCCCTCGATAGCCTTCAGGACTGGCTCCGCCTGCTCGCGCAGCGCGTCCATCAGGGCATCACGCGCCCATGCCGCGGCGACCTGCTGCTGCACCTCTTCTATTGGTTGCACGGTCGGTTCGATCACCTCGTCCAGACGCAGCGCAAAGATACCGCCGTCGTCCAAATTCCTGACCTCGGGGAAATCGCCGTCCTCGACCGCCTCGGCGGCGTCGCGGAAATCACCGTAGGCAGCAATGCCTTCGCTCAGGCCGGAGTGCCAGTCGATCGTGCCGACCTGCATGTTGGTCTCGTCCTTGAGGTTCTCCAGCGTCGCGCCGCCGGCCAGCAGATCGTCGATGGTGTCGGTGGCCGCATCAACTACACGGGCGGCACGGTCGCCTGCCAATTCATCGCGTAGCTGCGGTTCGGCCTCTTCAAAGCTGGTGTTTTGCGCTTGGAGCACCGCGTTCACCCGAAACAGCGCCGGTCCCAGATTGCTGTCCAGCGGTCCCACCACATCGCCGGCCGATGCGGCGAATACAGCTTCGCCTGCCGCGTCCAGATCGCCGCGCTCCACATCGCCCAGATCCACATCCTGAAGGGTGAGACCGCGCGCCTCGACCAGATCGTCAAAGCCGGCCTCGCCGCTGTCTATCTGCGCCTTCGCTGCCGAGGCCGCATCAGCGTCGGCGAAGACCAGACGTTCGACCAGTCTGCGTTCTGGCTGTTCGAATTCCGCAATACGGCTGTCATAGGCTTCGCGCAGGGCGTCCTGCGGCACCTCGACATCGTCGATGATCATCGCGGGGGTCATCCATGCATATGTGATGCGCTTGACCTGCGGTGTGGTGAAGGCCGGCAGATTCGCCTGATAATAGGCCTCAAGATCGGCATCGCTGGGCACGGGCAGGCCCGAGGCCAGATCGGCGCGGGCAAGGGTGGCGTAGGTGACATCACGCTCTTCGGCTATGTAGTTCAGCAGAGCGTTCGTGTAGGCGTCGGGCGTGCTGATGCCGGAAATCACGGCGCCCTGAACCAGCGTGCTGGCTGTTTCGGTGCGCACGTCTTCTTCGAATTCCGCCTCGCTGAAACCGGCACGCTCCAGCGCATAGCGATAGCCCTCGCGGTCGAAATTACCATCAAGGCCCTGAAATCCGGGGATTTCGGTGATCTGCTGCAGCAAGGTAGCATCGCCCACGGAAATGCCCAGGCGCGCGGTTTCGTCCTCCAGCGCGGCCTGCGCGATGAGGCGTGACAGCACGTTTTGGGGCAGGCCCTGCGCCTCGGCCTGGGCAAAGCTGACGGGCTTGCCGGTTTCGGCGGTGGCGGCGTTGACTTCGGCGCGCAGGGCGCGGGCGTATTCATTCACCCCGACTTCCGTATCGCCGACGCTGCCGATCTGGCCGACGCCGCCGCTGAAATTAGTGACGCTGAACCCGGCCAGCCCGAGAACCAGAAGGCCCATCAGGATCCACATCGCGGATTTGGAAATGCTGCTAGATCGCATGGTCGGGCGCCCTCGGACTTTGGGGAAAATTGGTTAGGACGTGTCTATTCGCTTGGTCCTTTGGGGGCAAGGGGCCAGCCTGGTCCATCCAGCCCCGCCAGGCGGTCCATCAGGGTGCTGATCCCGGCGCGATCCACGTTCGCGAACGCGATGCGGAAATGGCGTGCGCCAGAGGGATCGACCTCGGGCGTGAACATGGTGCCGGGCAGCAGCAGCACGCCCGCGTCCTGCACCAGTTTCGGCCCCAGCCGGTCCGATCTGTCTGCGAACGGATGGGCAACATAAGCGAAATAGGCGCCGACCCCCTTCAATTCCCAGCCTCGTGCGGCAATGCGGGGCATGTTATCCTCGATCGCGGCGCGCCGGTCCAGGATCTCGGCCCGCTCGCCTGCCAGCCATTGCGAGAGGTTCTGCATCCCCCAGAGCGCACCGATCTGGCCCAGCTGGTTGGGGCATATGGCGACGCAGTCGAGGAACTTCTCGGCAGCGGCCAGTCGGACAGGGGATGTCATCATCGCGCCGACACGGTGGCCGGTCAGGCGGTAGGCCTTGGAAAAGGAATAAAGCTGGATCAGTGTATCGTCCCAATCCGGATCGGTGAACAGATCATGCGGGGCACCTGATCTGGCGTCGAAATCGCGGTAGGTTTCATCGACGATCAAGGCGATGCCATGTTTGCGCGCCAGATCGAAGAAGGCGCGCACCAGACCCGCCGGGTATTCCACGCCGCCGGGGTTGTTGGGCGTCACCAGCACGATGGCGCGGGTGCGCGGTGTAATCAGGGAGGCGGCTTGCTCGGGGTCGGGCAACAGGCCGGCGCCGGCGGGCAGGGGGACCGTCCGGACGCCGGTCATGTCGCACCACATCTTATGGTTGAAGTACCACGGTGTTGGCAGGATAATCTCGTCGCCCTCATCGCAGAGTGTGGCCAGCGCGGCGCAGAACGCCTGATTGCAGCCGGAGGTGATGGCAACGTTTTTCGTAGCTATCTGGCCGCCATAAGCCACGCTCCACTGCGCGGCGACCTCGGCGCGCAGATCGTCGCGGCCAAGAACATCGCCGTAAAGGTGCGCATCTGTGCGGTGCATCGCGGCGTCGGCGATGGCCGCGCGCAGGCCCTCGGGCGGTGCCCCGACCGGCGCGGCCTGACTGAGGTTCAGCAGCGGGCGGTCAACGGTGAATTGGACGCCGTCCAACCAGCGGCGGGCCTCCATCACGGGCGGGGCAAAGCTGTGGGATGTGCGTGCCATGAATCTCTCCGTCATTTGCCGCGATAGGGCTGAACGTATTGCAGGGCCAGATCCCAGGGGAAGAAAATCCAAGTGTCCTGACTGACTTCGGTGACGAAGCTGTTCACGCGGTCCTTGGCCATCGGTTTGGCATAGACGGTGGCGATATGCGCCTGGGGCATGTGCGCGCGGACAACGTCCAGTGTCCGGCCCGTATCAACCAGATCGTCGATCACCAGCACGCCGGTGCCATCGCCGACAACGTCCATGTCGGGGGACTTCAGAATGCGTGCGGCGCTCTGCGTTTGGTGGTCGTAGCTTTTGACGCTGATGGTATCGACGGTGCGGATATCCAATTCGCGTGCGACGATCATCGCCGGGGCCATGCCGCCACGCGTGATGGCGACGACCGCGCGCCATGCGCCGTCATCGGGGCCGCGCCCGTCCAGCCGCCATGCCAGCGCCCGCGCGTCGCGGTGCAACTGGTCCCAGCTGACGTGAAAGCCTTTTTCGTGCGGCAGCGGCTCTTGCATGGGGGCTCCTAAAGATCAAATCGCGATGCGGGCGGCCATGGCACCCAAGAGAAGGGCGGCGCCCCGGTCAAATTTTGATTTCAGGCGAATATAGCCTGCGCGCATCGGCGCGGTGGTCAGGATCAGCGTCGCCATCGCGTACCATGCCAACTCCAGCGCCAGATGGTTGGTCAGGATCAATGCCGACGCACTCCAGTCCAGATTGGCAGGCAGGATGGTGGAAAATATTGAGCCGATGAAAAACACCAGCTTGGGGTTTGCCAGATTGGTGATCAGGCCCAGCCGAAAGCCTTGGGCAATGCCGGGAAGGGCGGTGTCCACGGGTTTGTCCGCACCGCGCCACAGCCCGATGGCCAACCAGATCAGATAGGCGGCGCCGGCCAGTTTCAGCGCGGTATAGGCGGCAGGCACGGCGGCAAAGATCGCGCTGAGGCCCAGCATCGCCAATGCGGACCAAGCGATGGCTGACAGCGACAACCCCAGCCCGGTCATGAACCCGGCCCGCCGCCCGCCGATGAAGGACGAGCGGATCATGGCAATGAAGGCCGGTCCGGGGCTGGCGAGAGCGCCGAGGATGGCCGCGTTAAAAAGCAGGAGCGTCGCCGCGTCCATGATGGGCGCCTCAGGTCGCGTCGATATCAGGCGCGTCGACCGCCTTCATTCCAACGACATGATAGCCCGCATCGACATGCAGGTTCTCGCCGGTGGTGCCGCTGCCCAGATCGCTGAGCAGGAACAGCGCGGCCTTGCCGACATCGTCGATCGTCACGTTGCGGCGCAGCGGCGAATTCAGCTCGTTCCATTTCAGGATATAGCGGAAATCGCCGATGCCGCTTGCGGCCAGCGTCTTGATCGGGCCGGCGGATATGGCGTTGACGCGGATGCCGTCCTTGCCCAGATCCTCGGCCAGGTATTTGACCGATGCTTCCAGCGCGGCCTTGGCGATGCCCATGACGTTATAATGCGGCATCACCTGCTCGGCCCCGTAATAGGTGAGGGTCAGCATCGAGCCGCCGTCCCGCATGAGCGTCTCCGCGCGCTTGGCAACGGCGGTAAAGCTGTAACAGGACACATCCATCGTGTTCAGGAAATTGTCGCGGCTCGTGTCGATATACCGCCCGCGCAGTTCGTTCTTGTCCGAAAAGCCGATGGCATGGACGAGAAAATCAATCTTGCCCCAGACGCGTTCAATCTCGGCAAAGGCCGCGTCGATCGAGGCGGGGTCGGATACGTTGCAGTCAAACAGATGCTCGGAGCCAAGCGATTTCGCCAGCGGCTCGACCCGTTTCTTGAACGCATCGCCCATATAGGTGAATGCCAGTTCGGCGCCAGCATCCGCGCAGGCCTGCGCAATACCCCAGGCGATGGACTTGTCATTGGCAAGGCCCATGATCAGCCCGCGCTTGCCCGCCATCAAACTATTTGACATGTCCATTTCCCGAAGCAATTTCCATACCAGACCGACCTTTATGCGATTGACCGGAGTGCATCAAGGGCCGGCTTCAATGGCGCAATGCAGCGTTGCACAAGGGAGCAGTCCGGGCCACATTGCACGCGGTGCGCGCCGCGCAGGAACAAAAGGCAGGACGATATGACCGACAGGACCGGAAAATTCGCCGGGGACAACCCGTTCAAAATCGCGCGCGACTGGCTGGCCGAGGCGGAAATGAGCGAGCCGAACGATCCCAATGCCATCGCGCTGGCGACGGTCGATCCGGATGGGTTGCCCAACACGCGGATGGTTCTGCTGAAGGAAATCGCCGCCGACGGCTTTGTTTTCTACACCAATTACGACAGCGCCAAGGGGCAGGAACTGGCAGCCGGCGGCAAGGCCGCGTTTGTCATGCACTGGAAAAGCCTGCGCCGCCAGATCCGGGTGCGCGGCCCGGTGACGCGGCAGGACGGGTCCGAGGCCGACGCCTATTACGCCTCACGCTCGCTCAAAAGTCGGCTGGGCGCGTGGGCGTCAAAACAGTCGCAGCCGCTCAGCAGTCGCAGCGCGCTAATGGCCGAGGTGGCCAAGGTATCGGCACGCCATGGGCTGAACCCCCCGCGCCCGCCATTTTGGGGCGGTTTCAAGATCACGCCGGTTGAAATCGAATTCTGGGCCGATGGCGACTTTCGGCTGCATGATCGGTTCGTGTGGCGCCGACCGGACGCTGAAACGCTGTGGCAGATTGACCGCCTCAACCCGTGATTGGCCGCGCGTCCTTGAAAATCGTCGGATGACCTTGCGTCATTTGCGGACATTTGCCGTTTTTATCGGCGGTCATGTGCTGCTGGCGCGGTCATGGCGATGGACCTTTGGGCAGATGAAGCTATATAGTTAAAGAGCCTCCCGAGGCATTTGATCTAGATTTTGATGGCAATGTGTGATGACCGAAAGGATCCTTGGTCGCGTTAAATGGTTCGATCCCGTAAAGGGGTTCGGCTTTGTGTTGTCTGACGACGGCGGCGAAGACATCCTGCTGCACGCCAATGTCCTGCGCAATTTCGGCCAAAGTTCCGTCGCAGACGACGCCATCATCGATCTGGAAGTGCAGCAGACCGAACGCGGCGTGCAGGCGACTGCGGTTCACGACATCCGGCCAGCAGAAGGTGCAATCATCCCGAGCTTGGCCGATTTTCAGGAATTTGACCCCGAAGTGCTGCGTGCCGCGCCCTTGGTACCGGCCCGCATCAAGTGGTTTGACAAGGTCAAGGGGTTCGGGTTTGCCAATACTTTCGGCGATGAGGGGGATGTCTTTGTCCATATCGAGGTGCTGCGCCGGTCCGGTCTGGCCGATCTGCAAGCGGGTGAAGCATTGGCGATTCGTGTGATCGACGGCAAGCGCGGGCGCATGGCGACCGAAGTGAACGGATGGGAAGCGGCCGTAAAATGAGAAATGCGATCGCGGCCTTTGCCTTCGTTGCATGTGCTGCCGTTGCCGCGTCTGCGGAACCGGACTGCCGCACCGATCAGGTGCAACTGCGGGGCGACTGGGGGCAGGCGCGCTTCACGATCGAACTGGCCGATGACGAGGCCGAGCGCGCCCAAGGTCTGATGCACCGCGAAAACCTGCCGCAGGGCGCCGGGATGCTGTTCGTCTATCCTGAGGCGCGGACGGTTGGGTTCTGGATGAAAAACACATTGATCCCGCTCGACATGATTTTTCTGGACGAGACCGGCACGGTTGCTCGGGTCCACTCCAACGCGGTGCCCGGTGATCTGACGCCGATCATGGGCGGCGACGACATCAAGGCGGTGCTGGAGATCAACGGCGGTCTGGCCGAACGTATGGGAATCGCCCCCGGCGCGCAGCTGCGCCATCCGTCCTTCGCGACGGACCGGGCCGCTTGGGGCTGCTGACCGACGCGGGCGCCGGGGCGCTGCATTTGGGCTTTTCATCACCGGCGAAGATGGCTATTGGGATCGCCATGGTTCGGGGCGTGGCGCAGTCTGGTAGCGCACCTGTTTTGGGTACAGGGGGTCGTGAGTTCGAATCTCGCCGCCCCGACCATTCTCCCCCAATGATGATCTTTTGATGGTCTTTCCGTCCGGCGGGCCGATCCATGCGGTCAGTTATCGCTTGCCTGTGACGTGAATGCATCTTTGCCAATCCTGGCTCGAAATTAAATTTTCGTGCGCCTGTCAACAGGTGGCTGCCGGATTGCACCGGTGGATAACCTGCCGCAATGTGCCGGGCCGGCCTGCGTAAACCCGCCGAAAAACAGCGGAATCGAATTCATGCGTCCGGGTTTGGCTCGCAAACTTGCCCTGTGGATATGCTGTGAGTGAATCGTCTGGGGCCGGGCGGGTCCCAAGATCGCGAGAAGGTCAACGTCAAACAGCAGAATATCGCTTTAAATTTTCGTTGACGTACTATGTGGAAATGCGTCAGGTTGTGCAGACCGGCAATCTGGCCACAACATATAGTGGTTCGTTGCCGCGGGGAAATAATCTCAGCCAGCACCGGTTTTCCGGCGTTTGAAGGCGCGCGTTTCGTATGATGCGAAGCGTCCGGCAGGGATCTGTTTGCTTGGAAGATGAGTTGCCTGGCGCGGAACGGCGCGCCCGGTGGATATGCGGACATCAGTGATACCCGTCGGACGGGGCGAGAGGCAGTGACATGAAAATCGAGAGAAAATTCACCAAGGCAGGCCAGGATGCGTATGCAGATCTGGATTTCGTGACGACCGCGTCCGAGATCCGCAATCCTGACGGCACGACCGTGTTCAAGCTCGACAATGTCGAAGTGCCCACCGGCTGGAGCCAGGTCGCCAGCGATGTCATCGCGCAGAAATACTTCCGCAAGGCCGGGGTTCCCGTCCGGCTGAAAAAGGTCAAGGAGAAGGGCGTCCCTGAATTCCTGTGGCGCTCGGTGCCCGATGGCAAGGACGTGGAAACAACCGGCGAAATCTCGGCCAAGCAAGTGTTTGATCGCCTCGCAGGCGCCTGGGCATATTGGGGCTGGAAGGGCGGCTATTTCACCGACGAATCCGACGCGCAGGCTTATTTTGACGAAATGCGCATCATGCTGGCCCGCCAGATGGGCGCGCCCAACAGCCCGCAATGGTTCAACACCGGCCTGCACTGGGCCTACGGCATCGACGGGCCGGGGCAGGGGCATTACTATGTCGACTACAAGACCGGCAAGCTGACCAAGTCCACCAGCGCCTACGAGCATCCGCAGCCTCATGCTTGCTTTATCCAGTCGGTCAAGGACGATCTGGTGGGTGACGGCGGCATCATGGACCTGTGGGTGCGCGAGGCGCGGCTGTTCAAGTACGGCTCGGGCACAGGCACGAACTTCTCCAGCCTGCGCGCGGCGAACGAGCCCTTGTCGGGCGGTGGCAAATCCTCGGGCCTGATGGGGTTCCTCAAAATCGGTGACCGCGCGGCGGGCGCGATCAAGTCGGGCGGCACCACGCGCCGCGCGGCGAAAATGGTGATCTGCGACGCGGATCACCCCGATGTGCAGGAATTCATCAACTGGAAGGTGAAGGAAGAGCAGAAGGTCGCCAGCATCGTAGCCGGCAGCAAAATGCACGAGGCCAGGCTGAACGACATCTTCTCCGCGATCCGCGCCTGGGACGGCTCGACCGAGGATTCCGTCGACCCCAAGAAGAACCCACAGCTGAAGGACGCCATTCGCGGCGCCAAGAAATCCTCGATCCCCGAGACATACGTCAAGCGCGTGCTGGACTATGCCAAGCAGGGCTATGAGAGCATCGAATTCCCGACCTATGACACCGATTGGGACAGCGAGGCCTATGCGTCGGTCTCCGGCCAGAATTCCAACAATTCGATCCGCGTGACCGATGCCTTCCTCAAGGCGGTCAAGGATGATGCCGACTGGGCGCTGCTGAACCGCACCGACGGATCGGTCGCGAAAACCATCAAGGCGCGTGATCTGTGGGAGGATGTCGGCCACGCCGCATGGGCCTGCGCCGATCCGGGCATCCAGTATCACGACACCGTCAACGCTTGGCATACCTGCCCCGAGGATGGCGAGATCCGGGGCAGCAACCCCTGCTCGGAATACATGTTCCTTGATGATACCGCATGTAACCTTGCCTCGATGAATTTGCTGAAATTCTACGACGATGGCCGCTTCGACGCCGAAGCTTACATGCACGCCTCGCGCCTTTGGACCGTGACGCTGGAAATCAGTGTGATGATGGCGCAGTTCCCCAGCAAAGAGATCGCGCAGCGCAGCTTTGAGTTCCGCACATTGGGTTTGGGTTACGCCAATATCGGCGGTCTGTTGATGAATATGGGCCATGGCTATGACAGCGACGAGGGCCGCGCACTCTGCGGCGCCCTCAGCGCGATCATGACCGGCGTCAGCTATGCGACCTCCGCCGAAATGGCGGGTGAGCTGGGCGCGTTTGCGGGCTACGAGCGCAACAGCGACCACATGCTGCGCGTCATCCGCAACCATCGCAACGCTGCCAATGGCAAGGCGGACGGGTATGAGGCGCTGGCGGTGAAACCCGTTCCGCTGGATCACGCGAACTGCCCTGACAGCCGCCTGGTCGAGCTGGCCATGTCCAGCTGGGACGAGGCGCTGGCCCTTGGTGAAAAGCACGGCTACCGCAATGCGCAATCGACCGTCATCGCGCCCACAGGTACCATTGGTCTGGTCATGGATTGCGACACGACCGGGATCGAGCCTGACTTTGCGCTGGTGAAGTTCAAGAAACTCGCGGGGGGCGGCTATTTCAAGATCATCAACCAATCGGTGCCTGCCGCGCTGGAAATGCAGGGCTACGGCAGCGCGCAGATCGAGGAGATCATCAGCTATGCGGTCGGCCACGGCACCATCGGTAACGCGCCGGGGATCAACCATACCTCGCTGATCGGCCACGGCTTTGGCCCCAATGAGCTGGCCAAGATCGACGCCGCTCTGGGCAGCGCCTTCGACATCCGGTTTGTGTTCAACCAGTGGACGCTGGGCGCCGAATTCTGCACCAACGTGCTGGGCATCCCTGCGGTCAGGCTGAACGATCCTGCCTTCGATCTGCTGGCGCATCTGGGCTACAGCCGTGCCGACATCGACGCGGCGAACGACCATGTCTGCGGCACCATGACGCTGGAAGGCGCGCCGCATCTGCGCCCCGAGCACTACCACATCTTCGACTGTGCCAACCCCTGCGGCAAGAAGGGCAAGCGCTATCTGAGCGTCAATAGCCACATCACCATGATGGCCGCGGCGCAATCCTTCATCTCCGGCGCGATCTCCAAGACGATCAACATGGCCAACGATGCCACGATCGAGGATTGCCAGAAGGCGTATGAGCTGAGCTGGTCCCTCGGGGTCAAGGCAAATGCGCTCTATCGCGACGGCTCCAAGCTCAGCCAGCCGCTGGCATCCGCGCTGGTCGAGGATGACGACGAGGCGGCGGACGTGCTGGAGAGCGGGTCAAACCACGAAAAGGCGACCGTTCTGGCCGAAAAGATCGTCGAGAAGATCGTCATCAAAGAGGTCAACAAGTTCCAGCGCGACAAGATGCCAGAGCGCCGCAAGGGCTATACCCAGAAGGCGATCATCGGTGGTCACAAGGTATATTTGCGCACCGGCGAATATGCCGACGGCCAGCTGGGCGAGATATTCATCGACATGCACAAGGAAGGCGCAGGCTTCCGCGCGATGATGAACAACTTCGCCATCGCCGTCAGCGTGGGTCTGCAATACGGCGTGCCGCTGGAGGAGTTCGTCGACGCCTTCACCTTCACCAAATTCGAGCCGTCGGGCATGGTGCAGGGCAATGACAGCATCAAGAACGCGACCTCGATCCTCGACTACATCTTCCGCGAACTGGCGGTGTCCTACCTGGACCGGACCGATCTGGCGCATGTGAAGCCCGAGGGCCACAGCTTTGACGATCTGGGCCGCGGCGAAGAGGAAGGCGTACGCAATATCAGCGAGATGAGCGAGGCTGCGGCGACCAGATCGCTCGCGGTGCTCAAGCAGATCAGCTCGACCGGATATCTGCGCAAACGTCTGCCGCAGGAGCTCTATGTGCTCAACGGCGGCCAAGTGCCCAGCCAGATGGCAGCGCAAGGCGTCGCCGATCATGTTGCAAACCTGCAGACACTTGTGCCCGAGACGACAAGCACGGCCACGTTGGTCGCATCCCAGACCACGGTCACGTCGGGCGCGGTGGCTATGGATGCCCGCACCAAGGCCAAGATGCAGGGCTACGAGGGCGAAGCCTGCGGCGATTGCGGCAACTACACGCTGGTGCGAAACGGCACCTGCATGAAGTGCAACACCTGCGGGGCGACAAGCGGCTGTAGCTGAGAAATTGAGGGGTGGGGATCGGTGTTCCAGCACCGATCCCCGGCCTGTCTGTCGCCTAAACAGTGTGGGCGATTGACGAACCTAACGGTCCTCGCGGGCCGCTAGAGTATGTAAAAACATGCTTGGTGCGGGCGATCAATATCACGCTGCTTACTCACAGAAAATACATGGCTTATGCACATTTTTCTGTGGATAAATGAGGTGACACCATGTCACGTTCGAAGAACTCCGAAGTCACAAGCGCGAAGGCTGCATCCGCTGCTGCGAAAGTGCTTGCAAACCCAAAGTCATCAAAGGCTGCAAAGACTGCGGCTGCATCGGCATTAACTCAGCGACCGAACAAACGTAAGTAGCAAATGTTGCTAAAAAGGACTCCAAGGCAATTCGCGTTGCCTTGGAGAAAACTCAGTCTTGAGATTGAAGGCTGGAAAAATATTTGAAAAATAGTTTTTCCAATTCCGGTGTGCCGGGAGCCATGATTTCTTTCGGATTTCTAAATTCGGGGCAGATGGCTTCAACGTAACTAAGAGTATCGCGCGCCCGGTGCGCGGGTTCTGCCAAATGAAGCCCCAAGCGTTTTGGTGACAAAGGTACATGGGAACGTCTTTGCGGCGCCCTCGTTTCTTTGCGGACTGTAACGGCTCCATCGCCGTAACTGCGCAGAGGGCCGTACGCCTCCCGCTATCAGCTTGCCTTCCAACTCCACCAGCCGCGCATCGCCCCGGTTGTCGTGTTTTGCCTTGGATGGCTGGCATAGACGGTGTGGGCTTTTCTCGACGCAGTAACTTCGCGAATCCACGCTATTGCCACCATCGCAACGATCCCGAGCAGCGGAAGGGTGACGGGACCGATCAGCGGACTGCTTCCTCCTTTGAGAAGCACGTTGAAAACGAGGGCCAGAAGCGTGCCAGATGCAAACACCAGCAGACCGTGCCGTCCCAGCAACCTGAGCGGCGCGCCGAGCGGGCTGGCCGTGGCGCGGAAAACCGAAACCATGCACGAGAGTGCGTAAACCAAGGCCAGCGCGTGCAGGAGGCGCGGCAGCGCAAGGAATGTCTTGTCGTGCGAGACAAGGTTGAAAGGCACACCCATTGCGCCAAGGCGTGCCATCTGATGGTTCAGAAAAGGGCCGACCCCAGGCACGTATCGCCAAGCAAAGACAAAGAGTAGGAACCCGACGCTGAGCGCGAAGAGGGCCTTGGAGTTCGGAACGAATCTTTCCTTGCGGCCCAGCGAAAGGCCGATCAGCAGACCGCACACAAAGACAGCCTGCCACGCGAAAGGGTTGAAGAACCATCCACCGGGATTGGGAAAGTTGGGCAGGTTCAGGCGCCACGCTCCGGCGCTGAACCACACCAGCGCAGACGCGGCCGCCAGCAGCCAGGGACGGCGCAGCCCCAACATGATTGCAAAGGGCGTCATCATCAGCAGAACCATATAGGCCGGCAGGATGTTCACGTAGCCGAGTTGATGCATCAGGGCCGGAATACCGATCAGGGCGGACTGTGTGTTCTCGAAGACCTGGGTAAGATTGATCTGTTTGAGCAAACCGGGCATGTCAAAGATCATTGCACCGCTGGCATAGATGGCGATTGCCCAGACCGTGAGAAATATCTGAACCAGATAAAGAACCCACGCCCTGTGCCAAATCGGTGAAATGGCGTGCCAAAGGCCATTCTTTGCCACATTATGAGGCAGGAACCGGCCGCTGTAGGCCAACCCGGCTGCCACACCGGACATCACGAAAAAGGCTTCGGCCGCGTCTGAAAACCCGATATTTCGTATCGTGAACTGTTCGTAGGGATTGCCCGGCACATGATCGACAAAGATCATGATCAGCGCGAGACCGCGGAATGCGTCAATCCGCGGATCTCTGGGCCGCCGCACAGCCGGAGCCACGCCTGCTTCAAGCTGTGACATCTGCAACCGCCCTGTCTTGTTCGGATTTGCTGGCCGCCGGTCTTGCTGACCAGCGCGTCAGTTGGGTTGTAAACGCGGTGACGATAGGTGGGCTCAGCCGTTCTTCGGGTACGGCAAACAAATAATATGTCAGTGGCCGCGAGGTGGCGTAGATCAAGAGCGGCGCGCAGATCATTGGAAGACAGACAGGTAGCAGCCACCAACTGAGCCGGGGCGCGAGCAGCGCCACGATCAGCAGACTCACCGCACCTGTCATCACGATCCATGTCCCGTCGCGCATTGCCGCCAGCAGAGGGATAGGCCCCTCGTCGCGTGAACTGGCCGGCCATCCGCCATCCCTGCGGGCCAGGACCTGCGCAACCGCGCGCGTCTGATACATGAGCATCAAAGGAGCCAGCAGCGAAGTCAGCAGGATTTCCGACAGGACCGAAAGCGTTGATCTGAGCGCGCCGCCAAATCCTGATGCGCGGCCCGACGATATTGCCCCGACCAGTATGGCGAGCTTGGGAACGATCAGTAGTCCGCCGATACCGACTGCCAGTGCGGTAATCTGTTTCGTCCGATCGCCTGGAAACACCGGAAACAACTGGTGGGGTTGCGGGAAATAATCAGGCTCGGGCGCCATCATGGTCGCGAATATCGACGCGATCAGGAATGCAGCCCAGAGGACCGACACGATATAGGCAAAGATTCCCTGCAAGAATACGAACCTGCTCCAGGCTTTGAGGCCGGGAGCAAGAAGCAGGCGGATGTGCTGCAGGTTTCCCTGACACCATCGGCGATCCCGTTTCGCGTAGGATATGACGTTCTCCGGGCCGCCTTCATAAGACCCGCCAATCGTTTCATCGACCTCCACTTTCCAGCCCGCACGCGCAAGCAGGGCGGCCTCGACGTAATCGTGGCTCAAAATATGGCCGCCGAACGGGGGCGGGCCGGTCAGTTCCGGTAAGGCGCAGCTAGCGGCAAATGCACGGACCCGGACGATCGCATTGTGGCCCCAGAACGGTCCCGTGACGCCCTGAAGCCGCGCCAGGCCGCGCGTGAAGACCGGGCTGTGAAAGGCCGATGAAAACTGCATGGCACGGCCAAAGAACGACTGTGCCTCGACAATTTTCGGCAGGGTTTGCAAGAGGCCAAGCTCGGGATCACTCTGCATGCGCCCAATCATGATGCGCAGAGTTTCCCCCTCCATCAGGCTGTCTGCGTCGAGGATCACGGCGAACTCGTAGGCGCCGCCCGACTGACGGATGAAATCTTCGATGTTACCGGCCTTGCGGCCCCGATTGTCTGTGCGGCGGCGGTAGAAAATGCGCCCGCCGCAATCGGACTCTTTCAAAAGCCGCGCAAAGGCGATGCGCTCCTGTTTGGCCGCAGTGGCGTCTTGGGTGTCCGATATCACGGCAATATCGACATCCAGCCCGGCGGCCTGAATGGATCGATCCATGGCGGCGATCCGTGCAAATGTGGCGTTCGGATCTTCGTTATAGATTGGAAACAGGGCAACGGTTTTTGGGGGGTTTCCCTCGATCTCCGGCCTGGCATCGGTATGTCGGTGCTGCGGTAATCCTATCAGAGCCAACGCCGCGCCCCATGCCAACCATGCGGTCGTCACGAATATCAGAAGCGCCCGCGCGATATCCCATAGGTCAAGTCCATCCTGCGCCGCGGCCTCTGCCAGCAGAACGGTCGCTGTCGACGCCATCAGGATCGCAAACGTCAGAGCCGCGGTTCTGAGGGCGATGGTCCGGGGATGCAAGGCGTGCTGGGATGACAAACATCAGATCCTTCAGATCCGCTCGCGCGGAAAAAATGTCCACGCCAGCCGCGTCCTCAGGCTGGGCCCAGCGGACCGTTCAAGCACCTGTCTGGGCATGGCCATCGGCGCCGTTGGCGGTGCCCAGTGGTTCGCCGCATCGTCGGTTGATTGGTCGAAATCGACTGTCTGTTCCACGTTCATTTTCTCATCCACTGATAAAGCCATGTCTCGGTCAGGTCGCGGCCATAGCCGGACAACTGGGCCTTCAATTCAACAACAGCGCCTGCTGCAGACTCGGCTTCTATGACCAAGCGCCACGTCTCGGTGCCGCTGATGCGGCTCAATACAACCTCGGTCACGGTCCCGTTGATGGCGCTGACATTCGGGGTAACGTCTGCATCGGCGGGAAGTTCCTTCAGCAAGCCGCCGCCGAAATCGATGACGAATTTCCGCCGACCGTTTTTTTCCTCAACGCCCGCGACACCGCCCTCTCCGGCGCGGGTGCGCAGGACTTTGCCACGCCGGGGATGGGCATCGCCCGGCGGGTTCATCCCCCAATGCAGGCGATACATCACCTCCAGCTCATGCCCGGCGCGCGTGGGTCCCTCAGGCACCCAGAACGCGACGATATTGTCGTTTCCCTCAAGGTTTGACGGAATCTCGACCAGACGCACGGTTCCGGTGCCCCAATCACCGAGAGGTTCGACCATCAGCGACGGACGCTTTTCGTAATGCGCTTGCGCATCAAGATAATGATCGAAACGGCGACTGCGCTGCACCAGCCCAAAGGATGCCGGATCTTGGGCGCCAAGATACGAGCTGGACAGGCGCGGGGGGTTGTTGAGGGGCCGGAAAAACGTCTCGCTCGCCCGCGTGTTCAGGATCAGCGCCTCGCTGTCATGAACCGCATCGCGGAAATCATCCATCTCGTCGGGATCGCCGCCGCCGAACAGGAACATCGAGGTGATCGGCGCGATGCCGATCTGCGCAATGTCGGCGCGCAGAAAGAGGCGCGCGGTGACATCCACCGTCGTTGTATCCCCCGGTTTCACAACAAAGCGATAAGCCCCGGTGACGGACGGGCTGGTGAGCGCGGCGTAGATGACAGCCGTGTCAGATCCCGGTGCAGGGCGTTCCAGCCAGAACTCCGAGAACATGGGAAATTCCTCGGCAGAGGAGTGCCCGGTATTGACTGCCAGTCCGCGTGCGCTCAGCCCATAAACGTTCCCCGCCCCCAGTGCGCGGAAATAGCTTGCTCCAAGAAAGGCGATCAGTTCGTCAAAACGGTCCGCGCGGTTCAGCGGCGACAATAGACGGAAACCCGCGCCGCCGGGCAACGCGGCATTTTCAGGGACGTTGTCAGAAACACCGTCGCCATACCCGAAATCGGCAGTGGAAAAGCCGAGCGGCTTCACTTGCCCATCCACAATTTCGTGGATCGCGACAGGGTCTTCGAACAACCAGCCCAGATGAAAGGCCTGCAGGCGGAAGGCCTGCCCATCTTCCTGCCAGCGGGACCGGTCGCGCAGGTAATGGATCCTCTGGTAGCCGTCATAATCGAGATCGGCCAGAAAACCGTCGACTGGTGTCGGCTGCTGGTAAGGCTCCTTGCCAAGCAGGCGCATGCGGTCCGTTAAACCATCGTAGCTGAACGGGGCGGGCTCAGGCTGGTCGGTTTCCTGTCCGGTAGCGCCGACTGCGGTGAAAAGTGCAGGCATGGCCACAGACGCAGAAAGCGCCGCAAGAAAGCGACGCCGACCCAAAGACCTATTTCCCGAAGCAAAGCCTCGGAAATTATTTATCTTTACCACGCTGAACCCCCAACAATCGCCGTCTGATACGCCAATAAGGGCCTAATGCCGAACACTTCAATGGGTGGCGGCGTGCGGACGGCCAGAATCCGCTGCAAAGCGGCAGAAGTTTGCCGATTTTGATGAATGTAGGCCAGCCAGAGCGAAAATTTGTTCGGTGTTTATATGCGTTTATATTCTAGATCAGGATCTAGGCCGCGAGTCGTCTTGGCCACGGATCAGGGCGATTCCGGCCCCAGCTGCATGCGGGTTCAGGATGATATCGCAGTACGCGCCCCTGAGTGCGGGGACCGGCGGCCGATTGTCAGTTCGTTGATTGATTGGACGATCGAATGCCGGTCGAGGCGGAAATGCTTGTAAAGGTCCGTGATCGATCCCGTCTGACCGAAGTGCTCGACCCCGTGGGGAATGGTCCTGTGCCCCTCGACGGCCCCCAGCCACGACAGCGTTGCGGGATGCCCGTCGATCACAGTCACTATACTGCAAGACGTCGGCAGATCGCCAAGAAGCGTCTCGACATGACTGATCGCGTTGATATTCCCGCGCGCGCGGTCCCGCTGGGCTGCGGTCCAGCCTGCATTCAGGCGATCCGCCGAGGTGACTGCAAGAACGCCGACATCACGCCGATGCTCGCCGACAATGCCTGCCGCGGCGATAGCTTCGGGGGCGACGGCGCCCTGATAGGCAATCACGATCGAACAGTTCGGCCCGGGTTTGCGCAGCCAGTACGCGCCGTCAATGGCACCCCGGCGAAAGGCATCATCGACGCGTTTTCCGGGCTGTTCGATGGGGTTCGTGGTCAGCCGCAGATAGACGGAACCGCCGGTTTCGTCCCGCAGCCACGTGCGCTCGTCCGGGTCGCCCTCGCCGTCGCGCTGCATGTAGTCGAACGCCCATTTCATGATGACCGCCAGTTCATCGACGAACGCCGGTTCGAACGATGCAAGCCCGTCCTGCGACATCCCGATCAAAGGCGTTCCGATGGATTGATGCGCGCCGCCTTCGGGCGCCAGTGTCACACCCGAGGGCGTGCCGACGATCATGAACCTGGCGTCCTGATAGCAGGCGTAGTTCAGCGCGTCCAAGCCGCGGGCGATGAACGGATCATACACCGTGCCGATGGGCAGCAGGC
This sequence comes from Roseovarius sp., assembly GCA_048267045.1. Taxonomy (GTDB): domain Bacteria; phylum Pseudomonadota; class Alphaproteobacteria; order Rhodobacterales; family Rhodobacteraceae; genus Roseovarius. The sequence goes on from JBLWYG010000008.1 coordinate 65,006, forward strand.
GTTTGCCAAAAAGCGAGTGCGACAGGCCCGCCGCCCCTAGCAGCAGGAACAGGTTCATCTCGGCAATACCCAGTTCAATATGCTGGCCTTTGGGGGTAAACTCCCATTTGGCGGTCGAGGGGATATTGTGGTCCTTGAAAGTGTCGGCCTGCGCGGTGCGGGCGAATAGCTTGCGCCGGTTGACCCAGGGGCCAAGGTTGGTTGTTCCGGTCACATCGGGTGAGGTTGTCATGATGCGGTCCGCCAATTCACTGTCGCCTTTGGAAAGCGCGTCCAGGATTTTGCCAAATCCCATCTGGGTAGATATTTCGCGGTCGCTGGCTACCTCGATTGCGGGTGTCGCGATGGCCGCGTCCCTGAACCTGCGGGGGCCACCGGCGAAGAATGGCGTCTCGTTCAGGAAGGTCTTGAAAGCATCCGGGTTTGCAACCGTCGCGAAGGGGTGCCATTCCTCGCCTTCCGGAATCCCCATATGGGCTTGCCATTCGGCCATCTGCGCCTTGGTCATCAGGCCGCCATGGTTGTCCTTGTGCCCGGCAATCGGGGTGCCCCAGCCCTTGACCGTATAGGCAAGGAAGCACACCGGGCGGTCATGGTCGATGGCCGCGAAAGCCTCTGCCATGGTCGCGACGCAGTTCCCGCCCAGGTTCTCCATCAACTGCGCAAGCTCATCGTCGGAACGCCGCTCGATCAACGCTGTGACATCCCCCTGATCGCCCAGATCGTCCAGCAGATGTTGGCGCCAGACAGCGCCCCCCATATAGGTCAGCGCGGAATACAGCTGGTTTGGACAGGCGTCGATCCAGTCGCGCAGCCTTTCGCCGCCGGGTTCCGCAAAGGCGGCATTTTGCAGCTGTCCGTACTTGATCCGCACTACATCCCAGCCAAACGCGTCGAATATCTTTTCGGTGCGCGCGAACAGACCCTCGCGCACGATCCCGTCCAGCGATTGGCGGTTGTAGTCAATGACCCACCACGTGTTGCGCAGGTCGTTCTTCCAGCCCTCCTGAAGACATTCATAGACGTTGCCTTCGTCCAGTTCGGCGTCACCCATCAGGGCAATCATGCGGCCAAGGGGGATGTCCTTGCCCCAGCTTTTGGCCTGCACATAGTCCTGAATTATCGCCGCAAACGACGTGATTGCGACGCCCAGCCCGACAGAGCCGGTTGAAAAATCCACGTCATCCATGTCCTTCGTGCGCGACGGATAGCTTTGCACGCCGCCATAGCCGCGGAAATTCTCCATCTTCTCGCGGGTCATGTTACCCATCAGGTACTGCATGGCGTGGAAGATCGGCGAGGCGTGGGGTTTGACCGCGACCCGGTCCTGCGGCCTCAGCGCCGAAAAATACAGCGCCGTCATGATCGACACCATGGACGCCGATGATGCCTGATGGCCCCCCACCTTGATCCCGTCCGACTTGGGGCGGACATGGTTGGCGTTATGGATCATCCAGTGCGACAGCCACAAAAGACGCTGTTCAACGGTTTTCAGGTGTTCGGTCGAGCGGCTCATGGATGTCTCCTGAATTCTGACTTACGCGGCTGACTGGAGCGGTGGTCGGGGCAGGGCCTGCGCCAGATCGTCTAGTACGTCGTCGATTCCCTCAAGGCCGATCGACAGCCGCACGAGGCCTTCGCTGATCCCGTGCGCCGCGCGCTCTTCGGGCGTGTATGTCGAGTGCGTCATGCTGGCGGGGTGCTGCACCAGCGTTTCGGCGTCGCCCAGCGATACGGCCCGCGTGATCAGCTTCAGGCGGTTCATCGTCTCGATCCCGGCCTGCATTCCCCCTTTGAGCTCGAATGCGATCATACCGCCGAACTGCGCCATTTGCCGCTGCGCCAGATCGTATTGGGCAAAATCGGGCAGGCCGGGGTAGCTGACATCAGCCACTGCATCCGACTGCGCCAGCATTTGGGCGACCCGCATGGCGCTGGAACAGTGGCGGTCCATTCGCAACTCAAGCGTTTTGATCCCGCGCAGGATCAGCATGGCGTTGAACGGGGCCATCACCGCGCCGGTCATGTCCTTCATCCCGGACAGGCGGATATCATCGACCAGATCCTGCGACCCGACCAGCAGGCCCGCAACCACGTCGCCATGTCCGCCCAGATATTTGGTCGCGGAATGCACCACGATGTCGGCACCATGCCCGATCGGCTGGGTCAGGTATGGCGTCGCATAGGTGTTGTCGACCATGACCAGTGCGCCGCCGGCATGGGCAATGTCGGCAACGGCCTGAATATCGACCAGCCGCATGTTCGGGTTGGCAGGGGTTTCAAAGTAGACGATCCGTGTTTTTTTGCCGATCGCGGCCTCGAGGTTTTCGGGCTGCGTCAGATCGACATGGGTGATGGTGACGCCGAATTTGGCCAGCCCGTGCTGCATGAAGGAAAACGTGCAGCCATAGAGCGTCTTGTCCAGAATGACCTCGTCGCCGGGCGACAGCAGCGTCCACATCGCCGCGGTAATTGCCCCCATCCCGGACGCCAAGGCCAGCCCTGCCTCGGCCCCCTCAAGGGCTGCAATGCGCTGCTCCAGAAGGGCTGTCGTCGGGTTGGAAATGCGCGAATAGACATGCCCCGCGCGCTCGGCAGCGAACATCTCGCTGCCCGCCTCGGCAGTCTCGAATGCAAAGGTTGATGTCAGGTGCAGCGGCGGCGTCAGGGCGCCTTCGTGGTCCATCGGGTCATACCCGTGGTGGATGGCAATGGTGGAAAAGCTGTCGGGACGATTGCGCATATCAGGCTCCTGCATGTGTCCGAACATGATATGCCGCCGTTAGGGCAAGTAGATTGCCAATTATGGCCGCAAAACCTAAGCTGTGGGCATAATGTGCCAAGGATCAGTAATTTGGACGCAAAAGACCGCCAGATCATTCGCGAATTACAGCGCAACGGCCGCATGACGAATCAGGACCTTGCGGCGGCGGTGAATTTATCGCCTTCTCCATGCTTGCGGCGACTGAAACTGCTTGAGCAAAGTGGGGCCATCATGGGCTATAGCGCCAGCATCGACGCCGCTGCCTACGGCCTGCCGGTCACCGTGTTTGTCCGGGTCAGTCTGACAGGGCACACCGAGGCGGTTGTGCAGCAATTCGAACAGCAAATCAGACGGGTGGATCAGGTGCTGGAATGTTTCGTGATGACCGGAACGTCGGATTACTTGTTGCGCGTCGTCGTCGCGGATCTGGCCGACTACGAAACCTTCGTCCGCAAACGTTTGCACCCTATCGGAGGCATCGGGTCGATTGACAGCAGCTTTGTCTATGGAGTTGTGAAGAAAACCAACGTGTTTCCCGTGGTCTGAATGCATATGCCCGAGAATTGTCGCGTAGCCGCCAAAATGAGAATTCGATGGCCGTCTGCATTCAGATTTTTTGCAAATACGCCCAAGAGACGTATCCATTCAGCCCGGGCGCATCCTTGGACGATGCTTTGCACCAGCGCGTGCCGCCTGTCCGGTCGCAGCCGTAGATTTGCAAAACGCTGCCATTTGGAACGCCCGCGATGATGTCGAATCCCGTGCCGGGCCCGGCGCGCAGTTTCAACATGTCGCCATCTTCGACGCCGACGACCTCATAGTACCCACGCGGTCCGCCATCTGCGAGTTCACAACCGGGCACCATTCCCAGCGAAATTGCGGCAAGCGCGGCAAAGACGGCTCTGCGCATCGTGTTCTCCTGTATTCAGTGACGCCCGCCATATGGGCCGCGGCACAATTGGCAGGCAATCGGGGGGTAAGTCAAACACCGACGGCGGAATCCGGTGATGGCGCGGCACAAGATTACCTTGCCAATGCACCAAAATTGCCAAGTCTTGCCAAATTCAACTGGGCATTTTACGTAATTTGTGGTTTGTAACTGTAGCGAGACACAGATCTTGGATGCGATGATTCCGGATTATCGAATGACCAACTATGGACTTGCCTGGTCCGTGCTGGATCTCCGCGCGCTAGGGCAAGGAGCTTGATATGGCGATCCTGACGTTTTTGCTCAATCTGGCCGGATCGGTCATGTTGCTTTTGTTTGCGGTCCGCATGGTGCGAACTGGCATCGAGCGTAGCTTTGGCGCGCGATTCCAGCGGTGGCTGACCGAAAGCAACAGCCTGATCGGGTCAGGCGCGACGGGTGTCATGCTGGCGCTGATTCTGCAAAGCTCGGCCGCAGTCGCCTTGCTGGCGGGAGGGTTTGCCGCAGCGGGCTATCTGGCGTTTCCGGCAGGACTTGCTGTTGTGCTGGGGGGCGATCTGGGCTCGGCCCTGATCATTCAGGTTCTGTCCTTTCGGCTGGATTGGCTGGTTCCGCTACTCCTGACGATCGGCGGGTTTCTGTTTGTCAAAACCGAGGGGCGGCCATGGCGGCAAGCGGGCCGCATCCTGATGGGCGTGGCGTTCATCCTCATTTCGCTGCAATTGCTCCGGGAAACGATGGAACCGATCAAGGACAGCGCATTCCTGCCTGCCGTCGCCCAATATCTTGCCCGCGATTTTGTCACAGCGTTTCTGGTCGGGGCGGCGCTGGCCTTTGTCATGCATTCCAGCGTGGCGGCGATCCTGATGTGCGTGACATTGGTGCATATCGACGCCATCCCCTTTGCGGCCGGGCTGTCGCTGGTGCTGGGCGCGAATATGGGAAGCGCGGGAATCCCGGTTTATCTCACACGGGGTATGGACATCGGCGGGCGGCGCATTCCGATCGCAAACCTTATGCTGCGCGGGGCGTGGGCGCTGATCACGCTGCTGCTGATCAACCTGGCCTTTGATCCCGATCATCTGCTGGTGGTCGGTCCCGGTCAGTCGCTGATCTACGCACATATCGCTTTCAACCTTACGCTCTTCGTGATCGCGCTGCCGCTTTGCCGGCCGCTTGAGGGCGCGCTCATGGCAATGATGCCAGGTCAAATCCGGGTGGAAGCAGAACACCGCGATGAGATCAGCGTTCTGGATCAGGACGTTCTTGGATCGCCGCAACTGGCGATCGCCAGCCTCAAACGCGAGATACTGCGCATGATGGGGCTGGTCGAGCGCATGTTCGTGCCGATCCAGACGCTCTATGAGGATGGCGACAAGGCGCGGATGCGGGCCATCAAGGTGCAGGATAATTCGGTTAACGCCGCTTTGCTGGCCATTCGCCGCTATGTTACTGATATCCCGATAGAGAAATACACAAAGGATGAGACAAAGATCGTCCGCAGCCTGATGGAATATGCCATTCGCCTCGAGGCGGCGGGCGATCTGATTTCGGGTCAGTTCCTGCGCACAGCGTCGGAAAAGCGCGACGAGAATATCAGCCTGTCCAGTGACGGATGGGCGGAACTGGTGCATATGTTCGAACGTGTGCGCGCCAATTTCAAGCTGGCCAGCAACGTGTTGATCTCGGACGATCTGGAAAGCGCGCGCCTGCTGGTCATGGAAAAGACAGAGATCAAGCAGGCCGAGCGGCGCAGCCGCAAGCGCCACCTTCAGCGCCTGTCCGAAGGACGCGCCGACAGTTTCGGGTCAAGCGATGTCCATCTGGAATCATTGCGGGCCCTGCGTGACCTCAACGGCCATATTTCGGCGGTTGCCTATCCGATCCTCTATCGGAACGGCCAATTACTGGAGACGCGGCTGATCCAGAATATGGAGGACGGTCTGGACGCTTAGCGTCGCTTGGCGAAAATTTGCGAAATTTCAACATGTCGGAACGGGAGCCAAACAAAATGCTGCCATCACAGCGCCACCAGATTATCCTGAGCCGGGTGTCGGACCAGCCGGCGGTAACGATCCGCGAGCTTACCCAATCGCTGGGTGTCAGCCGCGAGACGGTGCGCAAGGATATCGAGCATCTGGCCCAGTCGAACCGACTGCTTCAGGTGCGGGGCGGCGCGATGCGCATCCGGACCGCAGAGCCGCCATCGCACAAGCGCGCGACCACCAACCGCGAGGGTAAGGCGCGCATCGGGACACATGTTGCGGCCATGATCGGTGACGGATCAAGTCTTTTCATCGACAACGGGTCGACCACATTGGCGGTGGCATTGGCGCTTGCGCGGCAGCGACGTGATCTGATCGTCTACACGAACGATTTGAAAATAGCAGAGATCATTGCCCCGGCAGCGCGTGAGATCACGATACTTGGCGGGCGCCTGGATGTTGCCGAGGCTGCGACGTTCGGCTTGGTTACGCTGGAGAATCTTAGTCACTACCGGGCTGAATATGCGCTGATCGGCGGTGGAGGCGTCAGCGCGCGTGCCCTCTTCACGGACTTCTCGCGGGAGGCTGCTGAGATGCGTTTGCGGATGATGCAGCAAGCCGAAGAGGCACTGATTCTGGCCGATAGCAGCAAATTCGGCGAGGTCGGGCAGGTCGCGCTGGGGCCACTTCCCGAAGGCGTGCGGATGGTCAGCGAAATTGCGCCGCCTCGCGATATTGCGGCTGCCTTGGGCGCAGCGTCTGTCGAAGTGGAGGTGGCCGAACCGCAGGCCGAATAACCAGTTAAGAAAGATATTGCCAAATTATGCAAAGTCCGTTTAGCTGTAGATGTATCCTACATCACACCAGCCGGAGTTGCGCCCATGTCCGACCAGATCCTTCCTGACGCCGCACAGTATGTCATCATAGGCGGCGGCATCGTCGGCTGCTCGGTCGCATATCATCTGACAAAGATGGGCCATGCCGACGTGGTCCTGCTTGAGCAGGGGCAGCTGAGCTGCGGCACGACGTGGCATGCGGCCGGCCTTGTCGGCCAGTTGCGCAGCACCCCTGCGATGACCGATCTGATCCGCTATTCGACCGAACTTTATGCGGGCCTGGAGGCCGAAACCGGCCTTGGTACCGGGTGGAAACGCTGCGGGTCTGTCACCGTGGCGCGCAGCGAGGATCGCATGACGATGCTGAAACGCACCGCCGCATCTGCCCGCGCGCAAGGGGTCGAGGTTGAGGTGATCAGCCCCGCCGAGGCGCAGGAGAAATGGCCGGTGATGCAGGTGGACGACGTCAAAGGCGCGATCTGGATGCCCGGCGACGGCAAGGCGAACCCGACCGATCTGACCCAATCGCTGGCCAAGGGCGCGCGGGGTCGCGGTGCCCGCGTGATCGAGGGTGTCGAGGTGACTGACATCCTGACCGAAAACGGCGCTGTCACCGGCGTTGTCACCGACAAGGGGACGATCCGCGCCGAGGTGGTCGTGAACTGCGCCGGCCAATGGGCACGCAAGCTGGGCCTGATGTGCGGCGTCGACGTGCCGCTGCACTCGGCAGAACACCTCTATATCGTGACCGAGAAAATGGAGGGCGTGCAGCCCGATCTGCCCGTCATGCGCGACCCCGACGGCTATATCTACTTCAAGGAGGAGACCGGCGGCCTCGTCATGGGCGGGTTTGAGCCGGAGGCAAAGCCGTGGGGTATGAATGGCATTCCGGATAAGTTTTTCTTTCAACTGCTGCCCGACGATTGGGACCAGTTCGAGATCCTGATGGATAACGCCCTGATCCGCGTGCCGCAATTGGCAGAGGCCGGCGTCCGCGAGTTCTACAACGGTCCCGAAAGCTTTACCCCCGATAACAACTACATCCTTGGCGAGGCGCCGAACCTGCGCAATTTCTTTGTCGGGGCAGGGTTCAATTCCATGGGGATCGCCAGCGCCGGCGGCGCCGGGCGCGCGTTGGCCGAATGGATCGTTGAGGGCGCGCCCACCTCGGATCTGTTTTCCGTCGATATCCGCCGTTTTGCGGGGTTCAACAACAACCCGACATGGTTGCATGACCGCATCAAGGAGACGCTGGGCCTGCATTATGCAATGCCCTGGCCGAACCGCGAGCTTGATACGGCGCGCCCGTTCCGCCGCTCGCCGCTGTATGATCGCCTTGCGGCGAAACACGCGGTCTTCGGGTCCAAGATGGGCTGGGAGCGCGCGAATTTCTTCGCGGATGATGCAGCCGCCGCGCGGATCGACTACAGCTTTGGCCGCCAGAACTGGCATGATTTTGTAGCCGCCGAGCATAAGGCCGTGCGCGAAGGGGCGGCGCTGTTCGATCAGACCTCCTTTGCCAAGCTGATGGTGCAGGGCCGGGATGCCTGCGCGCAGTTGAACCGGATCTGCGCCGCAAATATCGACGTCGCGCCGGGGCGCACCGTTTATACCGGCCTGCTGAATGCGCGCGGCGGATATGAGAGCGATCTGACCGTGCTCCGCCTTGAACGGGACAAATTCCTGCTGATCACCGGCTCGGCGCAGGCAGTGCATGATACCGATTGGATCACGCGCAATCTGGATGACGACGCACATGTGACCCTTACCGACGTGACCTCGGCATGGTCGGTTCTGGCGCTGATGGGGCCGAAGTCGCGCGACGTTCTGGGTGCGCTGTCCAAGACGGATCTGGGCAACGCGGCCTTCCCCTTCGGCACGCATCGCGAAATTGACCTGGGCTATGCCACCGTTCTGGCCAACCGCATGACCTATGTGGGCGAACTGGGCTGGGAGCTGATCGTGCCCAGCGAATTCACTGTAGGCGTCTATGAGGATCTGATGCGCGCCGGTGCGCCCCAGGGCATCCGCGATGCGGGGTATTACGCACTGGAGGGGCTGCGCCTGGAGAAAGGGTTTCGCGCGTGGAGCCGCGAATTGACCCCCGATGTCACGCCGTTTCAGGCCGGTCTGGGCTTTGCCGTGGATATGGACAAGCGCGGCGGCTTCATCGGCCGCGATGCACTGGTCGCCGCCAAGGGCGATCCCAATCATCTCTGCAAGCGGATTGTCCAATTGGTGCTGGACGACAGCGAGGCCCAGCTATGGGGCGGCGAGGCGGTGTTGATGGACGGGATCGAGGTGGGCGAAGTGCGCTCGGCCGCGTATGGGCACACATTGGGCGCATCCGTGGCGCTGTGTCTGCTGCGTGGGAGCGAGCCGATGACAGCGGATGTGCTGCGGGCAGGGCGCTTTGAGGTTGATCTTGCCGGTGAAAGGCTGGCGGCACGGGTGCACCTGCGCAGCCCGTATGATCCCACGGGTGCGCGGACCAAGGTGGATGTGTGATATGCGGCTTCGTCAGAGTATTCGGAATCGGTGCAAAGCGGTGTCGCGGATCGCCGCTGTGGATAGGCCCAGCCTATCGACCAATAGGTTAAAATAATTTTCCTTATCGCCAAAAGCTGTCACAGTCACTTTACAAACGGTCCTTAGAAGGCCGGGTATCGCATCATCGGGCGCCAAGCCCGAGTTCAACAGTGGAGACCACAATGAATTTCAAACTCACATCCGCCTTTTCTGCCCTGACGGGGCTACTGATCGCCACCACCGCCATCGCCCAGACCGATCTGACAGTTTATACCGCCGTCGAGGCGGTCGATCTGCCACGCTACAAGGAAGCGTTCGAGGCGCTGCACCCGGACATCACGATCAACTGGGTACGCGATTCGACCGGCGTGATCACCGCCAAGCTGCTGGCCGAGAAGAACAACCCGCAGGCTGATGTCATCTGGGGCGTATCCGCGACATCGCTGCTGCTGATGAAATCCGAAGGGATGCTGGAGCCTTACAAGCCCGAAGGTGTCGAGAACCTGAAGCCCAGCTTTTACGACAGCGAAGAGCCGCCCTCGTGGATCGGGCAGGACGCCTATGTCGGCGCTGTCTGTGTCAACACCATCGAAGCCGAGAAAAATGGCCTGACGATGCCGACCTCGTGGGAGGATCTGACCGATCCGATGTACAAGGATATGGTCATCATGCCGAACCCGAATTCCTCGGGGACGGGATTCCTGGACGTGTCGGGCTGGCTTCAGATCTTTGGCGAGGAAGAGGGCTGGGCCTATATGGACGCGCTACACCAGAATATCGCGCGTTACACGCACTCTGGCTCGAAGCCGTGCAAGCTGGCCGCCGCGGGTGAGGTGCCGATCGGCGTCAGCTTTGCGTTCCGCGGCGCCAAGTCGAAGGCCGAAGGCGCTCCGATCGAGATCATCGTGCCGTCCGAAGGTGTCGGTTGGGACATGGAATCTGCGGCCATCGTTGCGGGCACGGATAATCTGGAAGCGGCTCAGAAGCTGATGGATTTTGCCGTCACGAAAGAGGCCAACGAGATGTATAACCAAAGCTTTGCGGTCGTCGCCATGCCGGACGTCGCCAAGCCGGTCGAGCATTTCCCCGAAGGTCTGGAAGACGCGATGATCGAAAACGATTTCGAGTTCGCGGCCAACAATCGCGCCCGTATCCTCGAAGAGTGGCAGAAGCGCTACGACAGCAAGAGCGAACCCAAGTAACGTGATGATGCCGGGGACGGTCTAGGCTGTCCCCGGCACTCGCCCGCGCCCACAATGTCAGTTCAACACGGAAAGGACGTCCCCAGTGATCGAGGCGACTGCAGCCCCTGCGTATCTGAAAATCGAAAACTTGTGGAAGGCGTTCGGAGATTTTCTGGCGCTCAGCGACGTGTCGCTGGACATTTCCGAGGGCGAATTCATCTGCTTTCTTGGCCCCTCCGGCTGCGGCAAGACCACGTTGCTGCGAGCGATTGCGGGGCTTGACCTGCAAACCAAAGGGTCGGTCCATCAGGGCGGCAAGGACGTGTCGAACCTGCCGCCGTCGCAGCGCGATTTCGGTATCGTATTTCAGTCCTACGCATTGTTCCCGAACCTCACGATCGAGAAAAACATCGCCTTCGGCTTGGAGAACACAGGCCGCAAGAAGCCCGAGATAGACGCCCGTGTGACCGAGCTTCTGGCCCTTGTCGGCCTCGAAGAACAGCGCAAGAAATACCCCGCCCAGTTGTCGGGCGGCCAGCAGCAGCGCATCGCGCTTGCGCGCGCCATCGCCACCAATCCGGGCCTTCTGCTGCTGGACGAGCCGCTTTCGGCGCTGGACGCCAAGGTGCGTATCCATCTGCGCCACGAGATCAAGGAACTTCAGCGCAAGCTGGGTGTGACCACGGTGATGGTTACCCATGACCAGGAAGAGGCGCTGTCGATGGCCGACCGGATCGTGGTCATCAACCATGGCCGCGTCGAACAGGTCGGCACGCCAACCGAAATATACCGCGATCCCAGCACTTTGTTCGTGGCAGGATTCATTGGTGACATGAACCATTTCGACGCGGTCGTGACCGGGCCCGAGCGCGTCACATGCGGCGGGGTGCAACTGGAATGCGCGCCGCACAGTGTGGGGCAGGGCGCCCGCGCCGTGATGGCGATCCGGCCCGAGGACGTGATCCCGCATGGTGCCGACGCGGACGCCTCGGGCGAGGTCGAAACGCACGCCAACACGCTGGATGTCGAAGTGACCAGCATGGAATTTCTCGGCTCGTACTGGCGCTGCCATCTGGCGGGCGAAAATTTCGGCCAAGGCGAACTGATTGCGAATTTCTCGATGAATGCGGTGCGTCGGCTGGACTTGGGCGAAGGAAGGCATATGATGATCGAACTGCCGAAAAGCCGCGTCATGGTTTTCGACGCGGCGGGGGGCTGAGCGATGGTAGCGTCAGTCCAAACGCAGGCCCAGTCTAAAATGCCCGCGGGCCCGGCGATCAAGGGCAAGCTCAGCCGCGACGACATCTTCATGCGGGCGGGCATGGGCGTGATCGCGCTCTATCTCATCGTGACGTTGGTGATGCCGCTTTATGTCATGTTTTCCAAGTCGTTCACGACCTACCGGTTCGATCTGTCCGCCTTCGAATTCCAGGTTTCGGACGAGGCCGGAACGTTTGACGGCACAATCCTGAACGGCGCCGCGCTGAATGAACAGACGGGCGCGTTCACGCCGGGCGATCTGAACACCAATGCCGATGGCCGCCTGGACGTGACCGGCCTTTTCCCGGATTTCAGCTTTCACAGCCCGGTGCAGTACCAGATCCGTAACGCATCGGAGGATGGCCGCTATCTGGTCGGCTCGACGCTCCATACCGGCACCGAGTGGCAGCAAATGGACAGCAACACGTTCCGCCGCGTCACACTGAGGCCGGCGCAATCGCGCGGCATTTCCAACTTTACCGATTATTTCTCGACGCCTGCACTGTCGAACTCGATCAAGAATTCGCTGATCATCGCGGCCATCAGCACTGTCATCACTGTCGCGTTGTCCTTCTGGTTCGCCTATGCGCTGAACCGCAGTTGCATGCGCTTCAAGGGGGTGTTCCGTCTGATCGCGATGATGCCAATCCTGGTGCCATCGCTGCTGCCTGGTATCGCTCTGGTCTATCTGTTCGGCAATCAGGGCATGTTGAAGGAGTTGCTGTTCGGTGCATCCATCTACGGCCCGCTGGGAATCGTTATCGGGTCCGTCTTCTTCACCTTTCCGCATGCGTTCATCATCATCTCTACCGCGCTGGCGATATCGGATGCACGGCTTTATGAGGCGGCCACCAGCCTGCGCGCCTCGCCCTGGCGCACGTTCTGGACAGTTACCATCCCCGGCGCGCGCTACGGCCTGATCTCGGCGGCGTTTGTGGTGTTTAACCTTGTCATCACCGATTTCGGCCTGCCCAAGGTGATCGGCGGGCAGTTCAACGTGCTGGCGGTCGATATCTACAAACAGGTCATCGGCCAGCAGAATTTCGAGATGGGCGCGGTCGTGTCGGTCATCCTTGTCATCCCCGCGATCTTTGCCTTTGCCATCGACCGGCTGGTGCAGGCGCGGCAGGTCTCGTCGCTATCGGCCCGCTCCGTCCCGTTCGAGCCCAAGCCGGACCGCAAGATGGATCGTCTCTTCCTGATATACTGCACGCTCATCGGTGTTTTCATCGTCGGTATCCTCGCGGTCTGCCAGTTTGCTGCGCTAATCAAGTTCTGGCCCTATGATCTGAGTTTCAGCTTGAGAAACTACCAGTTCAACCGCATGGACGGCGGCGGCTGGGGGGCCTACTACAACTCGATCAAGCTGGGGTTGCTCACAGCCGTAATCGGCACAGCAGTCGTCTTCTTCGGCGCTTATCTGGTGGAGAAATCCAAGGGTTTCCGCACCGGGCGGGCGATATTCCAGGGATTTGCCATGCTGCCAATGGCGATTCCGGGGATGGTTCTGGGGCTTGCCTACATTTTCTTCTTCAACAACCCGGACAACCCGCTGAACGTGATCTACGGCACGATGGCGATCCTCGTCGTGTCGACGGTTACGCACTTCTACACGGTGTCGCACCTGACCGCTGTCACCGCCCTGAAGCAGATGGACGGCGAATTCGAGGCGGTGTCGGCCTCGCTCAAACAGCCCACGATGAAGCTGTTCGCGCGGGTGACGGTGCCGGTCTGCCTGCCGGCGATCCTCGACATTTCGATTTATCTGTTCGTCAATGCGATGACGACAGTGTCGGCGGTGGTGTTCCTCTATTCAACCGATACGGCACTTGCCTCGATAGCGGTGCTGAACATGGATGATGCGGGCGATATCGCCCCGGCGGCGGCGATGGGCATGATGATATTCTACACCAACGCGGGTGCCCGGATCATCCATTTGATCGCATCGCGCGGCATCCTGGGGCGCACGCAGGCCTGGCGCACGCGCTAAAGCGTTTCGCCTTTAACCTGAGACATCGGGCAAAGGCGACACGCGCGCAACGCTGGTATGGTGCGCGCGGTCCGCGAAAAGCTGTGATTCAGGTTTTTCGCGAAACGCTTTAGGCCGGTTCGGAAACCGCAGCGCTGGCGAATATCATGAAGGCGCGGATGACCTTCACATCGCGCCGCTGGCCCAGATGCACGATCGACTCGCGCATCCGGATGTCGATCCCTTTCAGCGGGATCCGCACCAGGCGCGGATCGTGACCGAACTCGGCTTGCGAGACGAAACCGATCCCGGCGCCCGAAGCGACCATTTCGCGCACGGCCTCGCGCCCTTCAGCGACGATGGCGGGCGTCAGGTCCAGACCCTGACGCGCGGCTTCCTCGTCCAGGCTGGCGCGGGTCTTCGATCCGCTTTCGCGCAGGATCAACGGGAATTGCGCGGCCTCTGTCAGTGTCAGCCCAGCGTCCGGATCGTCCAGCAGGCCGCGCGCGGCAAAGGCGATGATTGCGGTCTCCCCCAGATCCAGCACGGCCATGTCCGGCCCCGAAGGGATCTCGCCGATCACGCCGATTTCGGCGTTATAGCTGCGTAACTCATGCAGGATCTCTTCCGTATTGCCGCTGCGCAGCGACACGGTGACGCCGGGGTGGCGCTGGCGAAACTGGCGAAGCATGTCGACGACGTGATGCGCGCTGTCGGCGATGATACGCAACTCGCCCTCGACGGCAGCGCGGGTTTCGGTCATGTAGTCGTTGATCTGCTGTTCGATCTCGAACAGTTGCTTTGTCAGCAGGAACAGATGCTCGCCGGTTTCGGTCAGGCGGACGCGCTTGCGTTCGCGGTAGAACAGCAGCACGTCATGGGCCTGTTCCAGCTTGCGCACCTGCTCGGAAATGGCCGGTTGTGTCAGGCACAGCGCCTCGGCTGCGCGGGAAAATCCGCCGAGAGCGGCGACATAGTGGAAGGCGCGCAACTGGCTTTGTCGCATGGGGTGTCCTTTGATCTCAGGCCCATAGGCTCAGCCTATGCAATGATTGATTATTGCAATTTTACATATGGGTCGGTCTTGGGCAATCGTGTTCTCAAACTAGCGTTCACGGAGTTGATCCCATGGCTGACACGTCCCGCCGTATTGCGCCGCCGCATCTGGGCGAACCATATCTTCTCACCCCCGGCCCGTTGACGACATCGCTGGCCACAAAGGAGGCGATGCTGCGCGATTGGGGCAGCTGGGACGATGATTTTCGCGCGATGACGCTGGAAATGCGGACCCGTCTGCTGGACATGCTGGGGGACGGGCAGGGCGACTTTGACTGTGTCCCGATGCAGGGCAGCGGCACTTTTGCGGTCGAGGCGATGCTGGCGTCGTTCCTGCCGAAGGATAGCAAGACGCTGGTTCTGGCCAATGGCGCCTATGGCAAGCGGTCGGTCCAGACGCTGGAATATCTGGGCCGCGATCACGTGGTGCTGGACAAGGGCGACTACCTGCCGCCGCGCGGCGAAGAAGTGGCGCAGATCCTCGCGGATGATCCCAGCATCACCCATGTTGTCGCCATTCATTGCGAGACGTCCAGCGGCATCCTGAACCCGGTCGAAGAGATTTCCGAGGCGACCTATGCGGCGGGCCGCAAGCTGCTGGTGGACTCGATGTCGGCCTTCGGCGCGATAGATTTGAAGCCGTCGGAAATCCGTTATGAGGCGCTGGTGTCCTCGGCCAACAAATGCATCGAGGGCGTGCCCGGCTTCGGCTTTGTGATCGCGCGCAAGGACGAGTTGGAGGCGGCCAAGGGGCGCAGCCATTCACTCAGCCTCGATGTGCATGCGCAATGGGCGCATATGAACAAGACCGGCCAGTGGCGGTTCACGCCCCCGACCCATGTCGTCGCCGCGTTCCTCGTGGCGCTGCGCGCGCATGCCGAAGAGGGCGGCGTTCACGGACGCGGTGCGCGGTACACACGCAACCGCGATGTCATGGTCGAGGGGATGCGCAAGCTGGGTTTCGAGACTCTGCTGAAGGATCGCTGGCTGTCGCCGATCATCGTCACCTTCTTTTGCCCTGCGGATGAAAAATTCGACTTCGATCGCTTTTACCAGTTGATGAAGGACAAGGGGTTCATCATCTACCCCGGCAAGCTGACGATCGTCGACAGTTTCCGCGTCGGTTGCATCGGTCAGATGGACGAACACGTCATGCGCAAGGTGGTCGAGGCCGCCGGTGCATCGCTCAAGGAAATGGGCGTCACGGACGCCACCCCGCCGGCCATTGCGCTGGCAGAACGCGCCAAGCTGGCCGCCTGAAATCTAAGGACTGAACATATGCCGATCAAATCCCCCGTGACCGCCAATGACCGCGAATATCCTGCGCCGAAGGTCTGCGCTATCGCCATCTGTCTGGACGGGTGCGAGCCGGAATATCTGGAAAAGGCCATCGCAGACGGACTGATGCCGAACCTTGCGCGGATGAAGGAAACCGGCACCGACCGGCTGGCTCATTCGGTGATCCCGTCCTTCACCAACCCCAACAATCTCAGCATTGCGACGGGCCGGCCGCCCATCGTCCACGGCATTTGCGGCAATTACCTCTATGATCCTGATACCGGCGAAGAGGTGATGATGAACGACGTGCGTTTCCTGCGCGCGCCGACGGTGTTCTCAAAGTTCTACGAGGCCGGGGCGCGTGTCGCCATCGTCACCGCCAAGGACAAGCTGCGCGCACTTCTGGGAGCGAAACTGAAGTTCGACGACGACCGCGCCAAATGCTTCTCTGCCGAGAAATCAGACACCTCCACGCAGGCCGAGCATGGGCAGGAGAAGGCAAGCGCCTGGCTGGGCATGGCGCAGCCTGAAGTCTATTCAGCCGATCTGTCGGAGTTCGTCTTTGCCGCAGGCGTCAAGCTTTTGCGCGAATGGAAGCCGGACGTGATGTACCTGACCACGACCGACTATGTGCAGCACAAATACGCCCCGGACGATGCCGAGGCCAAATCCTTCTACAAGATGTTCGACAAATATCTGGGCCAGCTTGACGACATGGGCGCGGCCATCGTTGTCACGGCCGATCACGGCATGAAGCCCAAGCATGACGCCAATGGCGATCCGCAGGTTATCTATGTTCAGGACCTGATGGACGACTGGCTGGGCAAGGACGCGGCGCGGGTGATCCTGCCGATTACCGACCCCTATGTTGTCCATCACGGTGCGCTGGGTGGGTTCGCAACGGCCTATCTGCCCAAGGACGCTGACCGAGCGGACATCATTGCCAAGTTGAAGAAACATGACGAACTGCTGGAGGTGATGGGCCGCGAAGAGGCGGTCAAACGCTTTGAGTTGCCCGAGGACCGCATCGGCGACATCGTCATGATCTCGACCGAGAACATGACCATCGGCACCTCCGAGCATCGCCATGATCTGGCCGCCCTGAACGAGCCGCTGCGCAGCCATGGCGGCCTGACCGAACAGGTCGTGCCCTTCATCGTGAACCGCAAGATAGATCTGCCTGGCAAGCCGGAATTGCGCAACTTCGACGCGTTCTTTTACGCCACCACGGCAGCTGCGCAATGAAGGACAAGCCGATGACCCATATCGAGCCACGCCATGAAGGCATGCGCATCGGCGGTGAGATGGTTTTCACCGACGATGTCATCGAGGTAACCTATCCCTATACCGGCGAGGTTGTCGGCACCGTCCCCGCAGGCACCGCCGAACATGCGCGCCGCGCGTTTGAAATAGCGGCGAATTACAAGCCCAAACTCAGCCGCTACGAGCGCAGCGAGATCCTCAAGCGCGCGGGCGAGTTGATCGGCGAACGGCGGGATTATCTGGCCAAATGGCTGGTGCTGGAGCTGGGCATCTGTCACCAGCACGCCATCTACGAGACCAAACGTGCGCAGGACGTCTATAACTTCGCCGCCTCGCAGGCGCTGATTGACGACGGCGAAATCTTCTCCTGCGATCTGACGCATAACGGCAAACCGCGCAAGATCTTTACCATGCGCGAGCCGGTGCGCAGCATCAGCGCCATCA
Source organism: Roseovarius sp. (assembly GCA_048267045.1). Classification (GTDB taxonomy): domain Bacteria; phylum Pseudomonadota; class Alphaproteobacteria; order Rhodobacterales; family Rhodobacteraceae; genus Roseovarius. Next base: position 82,502 of record JBLWYG010000008.1, read on the forward strand.
CGCCGTTCAACCACCCGTTGAACATGGTCAGCCACAAGATCGCCCCGGCGATTGCCACCAATAACTGCGTCGTGTGCAAGCCGACCGAGCTGACCCCGCTGACCGCCATCGCGCTGGCCGACATCCTCTACGAGGCCGGTCTGCCGCCCGAGATGTTTCAGATCGTCACTGGCTGGCCCGCCGATATCGGTGACGAGATGATCACGAACCCGAATATTGACATCATCACCTTCACGGGCGGCGTGCCGGTGGGCAAGATGATCGCGGCCAAGGCAGGCTACAAACGTCAGGCGCTGGAGTTGGGCGGGAACGATCCGCTGATCATCTGCAATGATCTGAGCGACGATGATCTGGACAAGGCGGCGACTATCGCGGTGGCCGGTGCCACCGGCAATTCCGGCCAGCGCTGCACCGCGATCAAGCGCATCCTCGTGCAAGAGAGCGTCGCGGACAGGTTCGTGCCGCTAGTGCTGGAAAAGGCCAAGGCGATCAAATTCGGCGATCCGATGGATCCGGAAACGCAACTCGGTTGTGTTGTCCACGCCAAGGCCGCCGAGATATTTGAAAACCGGGTTCTGGATGCCGAAAAGCTGGGCGCGAAGATCCTATATCACCCCGAGCGGAAAGGCGCGCTGCTGCCGCCCATCGTGGTTGATCATGTGCCCCATGACAGCGAATTGGTGATGGACGAAACCTTTGGTCCGATCATTCCCATCGTGCGCGTGCCGGATGACGATACCGAGGTGATGCGGATCTCCAATTCCACTCCCTTTGGCCTGTCATCGGGCGTCTGCACCAACGATCTGAACCGCGCGATTGCCTATATCAACGGGCTGGACGTGGGCACCTGCAACATCTGGGAACAGCCCGGTTACAGGATCGAGATGTCCCCCTTCGGCGGCATCAAGGACAGCGGCAACGCGGTCAAGGAAGGCGTGATCGAGGCGATGAAATTCTTCACCAACGTCAAGACATATTCCCTGCCATGGCCGGGATAGGATACTCTCCCTGAGACTTGAGGCCCCTTGTCGGGGCCTCTCGTTTGTCCCCGACGTGAGGCATTCATGACGCAGATCGTTCACACCGAAGGCGAATCCAATACCTCGTCCGCGCGCCGCGACTGGCTGAAGAAATCCATTGGCCCAAACTCTGCGCCGCTGCTCCAGCGCGATTCAGATGCGTTTCTGCATCAGAGCCTTTCCAGCCCTTGCGTCAGCACCATCGCACGCGCCGAGGGCATCTGGATCGAGGACATGGATGGCCGCCGCTTCATGGATTTTCATGGCAACTCGGTGCATCACATCGGCTATGGCCACCCGCGTCTGAAGGCCGCAATTGCCGCGCAGATGGATGCGCTGCCCTTCGCGCCGCGCCGTTTCACCAACGAGCCTGCGGTCGCACTGGCCGAGAAACTGGCGCAGATCGCGCCGGGTGATCTGGGCAAGACGCTGTTCACGACAGGCGGCTCGGATGCCAATGAGGTGGCGTTGAAAATCGCGCGCGCCGCGACGGGCCGGTTCAAGACGGTCAGCTTCTGGGATGCCTTCCACGGCGCCGGCATGGGCGCGGCCAGCGTCGGCGGCGAGGCGACGTTTCGCAGCCATATCGCCGGGCCTTTGATCCCCGGCGCCGAGCACGTCGCGCCCTTTGCCTGCTATCGCTGCCCCTATAATCACGCCGGGCCGGATATCTGCGGCCTCGCCTGCGCAAAAATGGTCGACTATGTGCTGGGGCGTGAGGGCGACGTCGCCGCAGTCATCGCCGAGCCGATGCGCGCCGTTCCCTACGTGCCGCCCCCCGGCTTCTGGAATGCGGTGCGCGAGTCCTGTGACCGGCACGGCGCGCTGTTGATCTTTGATGAGATCCCGACAGGTCTGGGCAAGACGGGCCGGATGTTTGCGTTCGAGCATGACGAGGTGATCCCTGACATCGTCACGATGGGAAAGGCACTGGGCGGGGGCATCCTGCCGATTGCCGCCTGCATCGCCCGGTGCGATCTGGACGTGTGCGGCGATTTCGCCATCGGGCATTATACCCATGAGAAAAACCCGGTGACGGCCCGCGCCGCGCTGACCACGATAGAGATCATCGAGGACGAGAACCTTGTGGAGCGGTCGGCCGAACTGGGCGATTACGCGATGACCCTTCTGCGCGACCGGTTGGACGGCTGCCCCATCGTCGGGGACATTCGCGGGCGGGGTCTGATGGTCGGCGTCGAAATTGTGCAGGAACGCGAGGGCAAGACGCAGGGCAATGCGCTGGCCGAGGGCATTTATTATGCCTGCCTCGACGCGGGCCTCAGCTTCAAGATTTCCCAAGGCTGCGTGCTGACCTTGTCGCCTCCGTTGACGATTGCGCGCGGCGACCTGGAACGCGCGCTCGACATTGTCGTCAGTGCCATCCTTGCGGCGGTCCCTCAGAGATAGCGCGCGCCTGTCTGCTCTTGCAGGCGCGGATCAGCCGATTTCACCAGCGCCGGCCGCCCTTCCAGAATTTCGTGGCAACGGTCCAATGTCTCGCGCTCGAGCCGCTCCATCGCCTCGGCGGTATAAAAGGTGAGGTGCGGCGACAATATGACATTGTCCATGTCAAAAAGCGGGCTGATCATGTGCCCCTCCCGGCGCAACGGCTCGTCCCCGAACACGTCTAGCCCGGCACCGGCGATCCATCCCTCCTGCAGCGCCCGCACCAGGGCCGCCTCGTCCACGATGGCCCCGCGCGAGACGTTGATAAGATATGCATGTGGCTGCATGGCGCGCAATTCGGCCGCGCCGATCAGGTGCCGGGTGCTGTCGTTCAGCACGCAATGGATGCTGACCATGTCGCTCTGCGCCAGCAACTCGTGCAGGGTCCCGCAGCGGCGCACGCCTGCGGTCTCCATGTCTGCGGCGGGGGTGTGGGGGCTGTAGGCGATCACGTTGGCGCGAAAGCCCGCGCCGCACATCCGCGCCATGCTGCGCCCGATCTTGCCAAAGCCGATGATGCCCACCGTCTTGCCTGCGATGTCGCTGCCCATCCATGCGGGTTCGGGCCAGGCCCAGCCGTGGCTGCGCATTTGGCGATCCAGCGGGATCAGTTTTCGGGCCAGTGCGATCATCAACGCGAACGCGCCTTCGGCGACCGTTTCCTCGGCATATTCGGGTATGTTGACGACCGCGATACCGCGCGCTTTCGCCGCGGGGATGTCGATGGCGTCGATCCCAACGCCGTATTTGACGATGCCCCGCAGCCTTGCCGCCGCCGCGATCACGCGCGCTGTGATCGGGGTGTAGCACATCAGCAGCAAATCTGCGTCCGCGATTGCGGCGATCAGGCTGTCCTCATCAACGCTGTCGGGCAGGGTGACCAGGTCGTGCCCTGCCTCGCGCAGGGCCGCGTCGGCCATCGGCGTCTGGAGTTCTGCATCGGTGCGGATGATCTTCATGAAGGTCCCCCGGAATGTTGGCTGGCCTGCCGAATGACTACCCCATTCTGCGACCGTATGCCCACACTCAATTTTCATGAAACTACAGATCACTGACGGTTTCGATGGATGCGCGCCGAGTGAGCTATTGGCAAAGATGCAGCACTATCCTTCAGCGCAAAAAATCTTCGCCTTGTTTTTAGCTCGCATTAATGACGTTTTCGAGAATCACATTATTCCGCATGTTTCAGCACTCGACAGGCAACAAGTTGATCAGATCATCGAGGAAAAAATAGTCCAGCCAACTCTGAAAGACATGGGTGCCGACTTCGAACACTTCACCATCAATCACGCACACGTCAGAGGGATGATCTATTGGCTTGCGGATAGATGCTACGTTAGGTGGAGCTAGTGTTTTCTCTATCGTATACCCCTGCGTATGACCCGTACCACACAGTGGACCTGTCACGGTTTGATGCCGCTCCTTTGATAGCATTTACTGCAATAAAGGAGACTGACTATGGGACTGAAACGGACCGACGAATTTCGCAAGGATGCGGTGCGGATCGCACTGACCAGTGGGC
>JBLWYG010000009.1:0-74535 GCA_048267045.1 Roseovarius sp.
TGACCCATTCATTCAGCGTTTGCGGCGCGCAACCGATCTTTGACGCAATCGATACTATCGCCGCCCAACGGCTTTCATGCTGTCCTGCGCCATCCAAAACCATCCGCACGGCACGTTCGCGCACTTCAGGTGTATATTTGTTCGCTGTTTTGTTCATGATGCTCCATCCTACTCATGAGTTGGAGCCTCCGGCAAACTTGGCGCGGTTCAATGGAGAAAATATTCCGTGGCAGGTCAGGTGCCGAAAACCCTATGACTGTTGCCCTGGATAGCTTATAGTCTTGCACCAAGGTCGTCCGATATAAGGCGAGAGACGACCATAACCGGAGCAGCAGTAATGACCAGACCTCTTCTTGTTCTCGGAGCGTGCGCAATTCTAGCGGCAAGCGGCTATGCATTGACCGCGACGGACTCGTTTGCGCCCGCCAATGACCTGGGTGTGCAGGACGTCGGCTTCGTTGCAAGTTCCGAGGCGCCCTCTTCAGTCCTTCAGTCTGAGCCGACCGAACCGGTCCGCGAGTTTGTACAGCAACGGATGGGCACCTTCTGCGAGACACCTGCCGGCGCCTGCACGGTAGATCCACAGCCAATCAATTCACTTTGCAAGTGCGGAGAATCGTACGGACGTATCGTCCGGTAGCGGTCTCGCCGTCGCAGTCACGGCGATGCGTCCCCATCGGTATCTGCGGGGGCAACTGCGGTATTCTTATCCGGAAGTGGCGCGGTTGCAGCCGGGTCCGTAACGCCACTGTCTGTTATGTCGTCGCTCCGCGCCGCGGATGTCTGGGCTGCGGATGATGGCCTGTCGCAGGTATTGATCCAGGCGGTATCGTTGCTTTCACTGGTCCAGACCATGAGTTGCCGGGGGACCGGCGTATCGATACCGTTGGAAAAGGCCGGCGCTGGAAGTGTTCGTTGGCAATCGATGCCTTCCGTGCATTTTACGTCGGCAGGCTCGAACGTGGCGAGAACACCCCGCATGTCCGGCATAACCTCGATGCGGTCTGCCTTGCGATCGCCGAGCGTCACGACGGTGGATCTCCAGAGCCGCTCTCCCGGGATGACCATGGCGAGACTGCCGTCCGGGGCGGGCGTGTGGCACCCGGGCCGGAACTCGGCATCGCCGCCATCCTCATTATCCGCGATTTCGGACCCTTTGAGATCGCGGACGTTAATCTTGGGGCCGAAGATCTGGTTGCGGCCGATCACGATGCTGTCGAGCGCGGCAAAGTCTGGCGGAACATTGAGCGTGATCACTCTTGACTCCCAACTTGGAAGCAATGTTTCGATGCGCTGTTTGAGGGCCAATTCGTTGAAGGCTGATCGGTCCAGAGGTGCCTGGTCAAGGTCCATGTATCCCTTCCAGAGTGTCAGGCTGATCCTGTCAAGATAGGCGGGCACTGAGATCAGAACCAGCTGCGACGCCATCATCGGCACTTTGGGGCCGTCCTTGACGATGGTCCAGCCGAAGTCGAACAGCTCGGGCCGCTCGCCCTGGACGCGGCTCTGGCCGGAGGCAAAATTGATGAGGCTGGGCCTTGCTTGGAAGCTGCGCGTCGTCTGACTGCGCCCAAGGCTCATGCCTGCGTCGGCGCCGGGTGCGGAGAGGCCCGCATCAAGGCGCTGGTCGGATCCGGCTTCGGTAACGACGCCGCTGACATCGCCGCGTGGAAAGGCAGCATATGTGTAGCTCTCGACCTCGCTCATACGCCGAAAAAACTCGAATGCGCCCAACCGAAACTGTACCAGCCGACCTTCCCGGCACTTTATATCAATTTCCGCCAATTCATCATTTGCAGCCGCGTCTGCCTTTCTCTCGAACCAGACGCCCATGCTGCCATCGTTCGGGGCGACATAACATTGCTCATAACTTGCCAGGTTCTTGGGCAGCGCGCGGCGAAGATTGATCAGTGTGCTCGGCGTCAACACCTGCTCAAGCCGGTCTATGGTACCGGGCCTTCCGTCGCGCGGCTCCACCATGACGGAAAAGCCGTCACTGGGGGGGGTCCCGTACAGAAGGCAATCCTCGCACGAGATCGGGCTGAGCCCGGAGCCCAAACTTACCACGCGGCCCGGAAAAAAATAGACCGCCAGATCGCGTTCAAGAAGCGTGAGATTTATCTCGATATCGCACGAGCCGAGCGTTTCGCGCAGCCGGTATTCCGGATTGGCCTCGAACAACTGCCCCCAGACCCCGGGTATGGGATAGACGGCAGATTTCTTGTCATCATCGCGTAGAAAGTCGCGAACCGTCGGGGAGGGATCGGCCACACATTTCTTGCGGGCGTTTGCCAATACCTGTTCGCCAAAGCGCGAGCCTATACGAATGTTGAAACCCGATAGCCGCGTCACGTATTCCAGCGAGCTATCGAGCGCTTTGACCGACGACAGCAAGGCTTGCAGGTTGATTTTGGCCAGATTATCGCCATCGCAGAGCGGCTGGTCTAGAAAGGCGGGCGGGCACTGTGTCGTTTTTTCGCCGCGACGGTATTCATCCAGGCGACGTTCGACGTTCTGGCGCCAGTCGTCGAAATAGTTGTCTATATCGGTGAGTATCTTGCGATGTCCCGAAGGAAGGTCCCAAGTGTCATCGGAATCGAAGCGCATGAAGAAGCGAACGAATTCCTCGGGTGCACGGCGGGATCGACTGGAGGAATCGTCGGCACCCGATCTTGATGCGAGAAGGTTGTCGAGGGGGGTCGGCGCCATCTGGACAACGACCGTCGGGCTGAGCCGCGTGGCCGAGCCGGGCAGGATAGAGGTGTCGAATTTCAGACCGAAGATGGTGTTGCCGCTCAGGTCGTGGCGGTCGTCCAGCGCGTTTTCGAGGATCTGCTGGCGGATCTTGTCGCGAGCCTGCGATTGCAGGCGAAAGCGCGTCTCATAGGGAATGGCTGCGGCAAGGGCTCGAAGCTCGTGCGGCAGTGCTGCGCCAGTGGCATCCCTCGCGTCGCTGTCTGCGTCATCGGCGCCCGCCAGTGCCACCCCGGCGTTCAGCGTCAGCCGGGCAAGTCGGCGGTCGATGTGGGCGGTATCGATCCAGACTGCCTCGGGATCGTCGATATCTTCGAGGCGGTCGTGCAGCCATGCATCCTGCAAATAGCGGTCGTTGACCAGGCGTTGGCGCGTGTAAACTTCCGGGCTTTCGACATAGATGAGACCCGATTGGCCCGGTATGCCCGGATCATTGAGTGCCTGGACAACCCGGCGTTCGGCATTGAGATAGATCTTGACGACGTAGGGCGCGAAAATAACTGCGAGCACTCCAAGCACCAAGACGGCAACGACGATCTCAAGGACCGATCGAAGGGGCGCAGAGATAAGCTCCGCTTGAGATCGCAGCATGGTGACAATTCGTTTCACGGCGTCATTATGCCACGAAAAGACCGCCCGAGCGACAATTTAGACGGGTGCGTGGGATTTATCGAGGGGATGCTGCATCGACGGGTGCTGCCGGACGGATGCAAAAACAGTCGCCGGGCGGACAATAGCGCTCCCCTGCGCGCGACAGAGGCCGCGCCAATCGCCCGGCCGGACGGCATTGATCAACCAATGTCGATGTCTGCTATCAGCGTTTTCCGTGTATCTGCCAGTTTCGAAGCCACGATTTCCCGTACCGCCCCGTAGATTGTCGGGCTGAGAGACAGCTTTTGCGCCGATAGCCAGTAGTCCAGCTCGTTCTTGCCCCAAGAGACAAAGAGGATGTTCTGTTTCTCGTCCTTGAAGCTGAAGTTGAACGCGCCCAGCGCCATGCTCACCACCTCGCCCGAGCTTTCTGCGCTGCCGATCTGGAAGTTGCCGCCGGTCGTGCTGGCCGTCTCGAAGTCAAAAAGCTCAATCTTGCCGTCATCATCGGCGAGCCCTTTGAGGGCCTCGATCGCGCTCTCGACAATCTTGAACTGGTTTCCTGTGGCCACCTGCGCAAGCGTCGCAAGGATCACCTGATCGAAGCTTCCGTTGCCTTTCATTTTATGGCTGGCCTCGAACGGCGCGGCTTCGCGGACCCATCCCATCAGGCTGAGCATTTTCATGTAGGTGTCGTACCAGGCGGCTCTCTGCTTGACTGGATCCGCCTTCGCATCCGCCGCGCGCTGAGCAAAAAGCGTGGACAGCAACACATCTTCCTTTTGACCGGGAGTCAAATTGTCGACGAAGGAAATGACGCTCGATGCGTTCACGGCAGCCTTCAGCGATTGCTGATGCGCGCCGATTTCGGAGGACGGATCGAATGCGCCGCCAGACCGGCGTGCCGGATCGGAGAAGGCAGAGGGGATCGCCCCTTGCGCCCGGCGCTGGCGCGGCGCGGCCAACTCGACCCCGTGCAGCGCCGCAATCCGCTCGGTCAGGTCCCGCGGGGCGCGATCCAGCAGAGGCGAGCTGGTCGGAAGCGCCGCGTCGCGGAAGGAAGGGGGCCACGTTGCGTTATGCCCCCGCGTGTCGACATGCGTGAAGCTGTTGTAGCGGCCGATCCCGCCCTTGAAGAACCCCTCCTTGTCGCGCAGCCAGCGCAGCGCCGTCGCGACCTCCGTGGCCGGCATGCCGAGCACTTTGAAATCCAGCGCAGTGAACTCCATGTGCTGGCTGCCGGACGCTCCGCCGATGCAGGTATTGTAGGCAGGCGCGCGGTACGCATTGGTGATCGCAATGGGCTTGCCCAACCGGTCGCGGAGATGATCAAGAACCTGCGCGGTCTTGGCAATTCTGGTCCAGAGGTGCCGCGGGGGATGAGTGTTCTGGCCTGCGCACGGCCCACCCGGCGTATTGTGTGCGCCGCCCAGGATGAGGAATTCGTCAGTCGTGAAATTCTTCAGCCCCAGCGTTTTCATGAAGGCGTCGAATTCCGCGTAGTCCGGCCAGGACAGCGCGATTTGGGCGTTCCGATAGCCCAATCCACGCGACTTGATCTGGAAAATGGCGTCCACCTCGGCATCGGGCAACTGGTCGCGCTCCTCGCCCTCACCTTCGTCTTCGGACGCCGGGGCCGCCGCCACCGCTGTATGGGTGGCGCCCGCCGCTGCGGAACCCTGTGCCGTCGGCCGGACCTTGGGCTGTAACGTAAACGGCCGGTCGAAAACAAACTCCGGATCGCCCAGGAGTTTCTCGAACAGCTGCGGCGTTTGGCTGGCGCTGCCGATCCGCGCGTCGATGTCGGCCCGGAAGGTCCTGTAGTCGCCAGCGAACCGCCCGCTGTCCCAGATTTGCATGAGCGCCCCGGTGAATGCGCCATTCTGCGCGCCGTCCATCGCGAACTGCTCGTCCTTGCAGGCACCGAGGTTCAGGACCGAGGCCTGGATCGGGGTCGAGAGCGGATTCGTCAGGACGCTCTCCTTCATCGCGCCATAGGATCTCGACGCTTCCCGATACGCTCCTTCGTTCGCGCGCCAGACCCGCTCTTCGATATACAGCGGCATGAAACGCGGTTTTGGACCGGTGTCCATCGGGCGTCCGAAAAGCATCGCGGGTGCGGTGGGGCCGAATTTGACCATTGACCCCGAATGGCAGGTGTCGGGCACCATCAATACCCTCACGCCGGCACGAAACTTTGTCCAGAGCATGTAGAGTTCGTCGTCGGCCAACTGGAAGTCGTAGAGGCAAAGCGTCTCGTCCATCCGGTTGGCTGGGTCGTCGTGATCCTCGTCCTCATTGAAGTCCGGGATGCGACCGCCGTGGGCCGAAACCGTAAAGAAGAACATGTCCCCGCCTTCGAGCGTGGCAGCCGCCCGCTCGATCTCGGCGATGACGTTGGCCCGTGTGGCGTCGCGAGTACGCAGCATCGTCGCCTCGAACCCTTCGGAAACCGCGATCCCCTGCATCGCGTGCGCGTCTGCCTCGCACGCGGTAAGCTGCCCGTCCCAACCGTCATAATGAGCCGGATCAACCGTGTTGAGACCCACGTGGAGCGACAGGCCCTTTGGTCGCCCGCCCGCGACGACAGGCGGGGCCTGCAAGGCGCGCGAGATCTGGGCCGCGCTGCCGAACGGCCCACCGATCACCACGGGCGGACCGCTGCGAGCGTTGGCGATACGTTGGATTTCGCGCGCGAACTTTCGCGCGACGTCGCCGTAGCCGACGCTTGTCGGATGCAGCCCGTCGTGCCAGCGACTGTCCCCCACGGTGCCGCGACAGTCGATGTAGGTGACGTGCGGCATCGACCTGGCGAGGCGCCGAAGACGCCTGTTGAACTGATCCATCATCGCGGCGGCAATGGCCTTTTGCAGGCCTCTGTCGCGGATCCCGCGGGACTCCATCGGTTTGCCCAGCCATCGGTCCTTGTTCGGCACCGGATAATCGTAGCCGTGACACAGGATGCTGACATGCGGAAAGAATTGGTGCACCTGGCGAAACATCCGACCGTAATGGCCCAGGGCCTCGTCCAGGAGCGCCTGAAATGACGGCAGCAAGTAGTCCTCGGGCGACAGGTTCGGGTCGAATTCCTCCAGATGCGCGGCGAGAAAGCCGCCAGCCACCAGATCGTTACCGCCCCCCGAAAGCAGCAGGATTTCGGCGCCCGTCTCCTTGAGCGCGGGCAGGTATTCCCTACGGTCCGCCATCTGCTTCAGAAGGTCCCCGGCCGCGCCCAGCGAATATATTGCGTAGCGGGCCATCAAATGGTCGATCGTGTCCCTCAAGAGGACCGGGTACTGAAACCAACTGTCGCCTTCGGAGACGATGATCGGGCCGTCATACCCTTTCGCAAGGGTTTCGCTGAATTGACCTTTACGACGCATCCGCGCCAGCCAATTGGCGGAGTTCATCAACGCGGCGGTCCGTTGCGCGGCCTCTGCACCTCGCGGGATCTGCACCGTGGATGGATTGAGCTTCAGCCGCGGCGCGAAAGCGCGGGACTCGGCTTCGTCAACGATGAAATATTCGGCCAGTTCGGACTCATCTATTTGTGGATTGGCCATCTTGGACATCAGCTGTTCAACAGTGATCTTCGCCATTCTCAATTCCTCCCTTAAGGTGTTCAACTCTCCTTGCGCATCGTCTTGATCATTTCGAAAATACTGCTCGTGATCGTCTGATCATTGTTCAATTCGGTCTGGGAAATGCGGTCAGTCGCGTGGGCCTGTGCCGCGATCCGGTTCAGCCGATGGATCGCGCCGCTCGCGGGGAAATCCTTGTCATCTGCTATCCTCGACATGCCGAGAAATGGCCGCGACTCCCGGAGATGCGCCATATCCTCGCCATCACCCTCCTCCGGGGCAGGGTATCGATCCTCGAAGGCCCGCGAGACAAGGTGCAGGATCGACTTGCCGTAGCTGCCGAATTTTACAGCCTCCTCAAGCGATGGGGTTGGAATGTAGATCCGGGCTGTTGGCGGGCTCTTGCTTTTCAGGAGCGGTTGGATGTTTGGACGGCGGGCGCTGCTAGCGCGCATGCGCTCGCCCGAACTCGTTCCGTTCATGGCCTCGATCAGCTTCAACAGCTGCTTTTTCGCACGCGGCACCCCGATGGCAGGATGCACGAAATGAAGCGTATCGAACAGATCCTGGGGGCTGTGTCCGCAGAACAGACACTTGGCGTGATCCTGCCGCCGACTGTCCTGGTCGATGAACGAGAGCATCTCATGCACAACGAGCGCGCCGGCCCCCTCGGCAACCAGATGAATCTCGCAGCCTGTTTCAGCTTTCAGTTTCATGACGTCGGCGAGAAATTCGGCGACGAAGCCCCGCTCGATCCGCGCCTTCGGAGTGTCGGTGTCATCGGGCTCATGGGGCAGTTCGCCAGTGCCCCTTACTGCCCGCCGGGCACCCATCTCGATATCGCGCCAGAAGGCCCGGCCAACGCCCTGCACGCGCTGTTCGATCAAACTGTCCAGATGCGCCGCGTCTTCGCCTGCCTGCTTCTTGCAGGTCTCAAAAATGATCTCCAGCACCTCAAGTGACTTTTCAACGAAGCTGTTGCACCAGAAGATCGAATACGGGTAAAGCCCCAGCGCCTTGATCGGCGCCTTGCGGTGGACCGCTGCCGCGAAGGCGGATTTGATCCCTTCCAAACTGCCGGGAATCCAGATGAGTACGCCCCGGTACGCTGTCTGCTCGGTTTCGCTCGGTTCGGCTTTGGCGTCCAGCTTTTCCAAAAGATAGTCGCTTGTGCGTCGCCAGCCGCTCCTGAACGATGGATACGACCCAGTGGATACATGAAATCCATCGTCGAGGTGCATGTAGTGCCCGACCAATTCAAAAGCCGGTGTCGAGCCTGCCCGCACCGAACTTGTGCGGCCCTTGCTTCCCCTCTCTCCGATCGACACACCGAAGGCCGAAGGAGCCCTGACGCCGAGCTGCAGCACCCATCCGTCGATCACATTCTGAGCCCAGTCTTCGTAGCTCCACAGGGCGATACCGGGCTGCTCTCCATAGCCGCCCCATCCCGCTCCCCAGGAATTCAGGACATGAAATCCGAATTCGCCGTAGCCGGTCAGGACAAAGGCGTGGGTTCCTGTCTTGCCCATCGGCGGTGGCCATACGATCTTGCCCCCGTTCTCGGGGAGGGCACGGAACCATCCGTCATGGACGTTGGCGGTCACAAGAACGGCCTTGGTCTCGCTTAAAGCCGCGTGAAAATGATTCAAGACGGACGCAATTCGGAAATAGGACCCAAGCCCGATCTCCCGAGCCTTCTTTGCCTGGTCGACTGACGGAAATCGCCGCGCCTTGTCCGGAGCTTCAGCGTTGTAGCAGGTGCTTTGCCATCGGGCTGTATCGTTCGGCAACGATGCGTCCGGCCAGTCAAGACACGCACCGTGATGGTAAAAGCCCTTGATTGCCGAACGCAAGGTCCGCACTCCTTCACCTGCCGTTGAAACAGCTTCACCAGCGTTTGGATACTGATCGTGAAAATGGGCCATCCGGTAGAGCATGTCCGCGCTCACCACGTTCCGTTGGTGGTCTTCATCGCTGTCGGCTGTATTGACAGCGGCGGCACTGCGACTGTGTTTTTGCAGATTGCGCTGGATATCGATCACGTTTGCCAGCGCGAACCCCACGCAACGACCGCTCGAGCCTTGGTTCCGCACGAATGGCGCAATATTAGCGTCCAGGAAAAGAGTATCAGGGAGAATTGACAAGTTCGGGACATAAGCCTGATCGCGCAGATCAACCCAATCGCGACGAACCCCGCTCCCGGTTAACAAATTTTCTGACAATTCCTGAGGCACTGAAAACCTCGAATGATTATGTGAAAAACTTTGGCGTAGAAAAAAGAGCCGAACGCAGTCACGGGCAGGATAGCACAAAACGGCAGATCCAGTAAGACGGGTAGCCAAACCGATACCAGCGAAGCAATCGACAGCACATTTTTTTGCTACTTACCCCACGAGTACGATGACAGTTCCGTGCCCCGTTGATCGTTCAAAAGACGGGCAATCGACCCCGTTCGGCAGCGCCCGGAGAAGTGTCGTTCTACTTTTCCGGGCATTTTTCATTCTCTTAACAGGCGTTTCGTGGTATCAGTAGACATTATTGGGGAAGTATTTCTCGGCGCTTTGGCGCCGCCTTCTGTAGTCTCAATTTGTTGAGAACCCGATGCGAACATATGAAGCAATTGTTGCCGCCCTAGAGTCGCTCGGCGTTGATGCCGCGTTCGGAGGTGCGGGGGAAAACGCGGCAGGTCTGATGCTGGCGCTTGACGCCTCGGACAAGATCCGGCCGGTGATTGCCAAGAACGAGCAAGGCGCGTCGTTCATGGCGTGCGGCTATGCCATGTTCACGAACAAGTTGGGTGTGTGTTTTGCAACTGCGGGACCGGGCGCGTTCAACCTGATTTCCGGGATGTCGGTCGCGTTGACGGACTCTTATCCGCTTCTGGCAATCAGCGGCTATTCGACGGTGGCATGGACGGGGCGCGGGGGCTTGAATGAAACCTCGGGGCTGGCGCGGACACCGGATTCGTCGATGATCTTTGACGCGGTCTGCAAGAAAGACCCGGCGACGGGCAAGCCCGCGAACTACCTTGTAACCGACCCGGACGATGTGATCGGGACGCTGGAAAAGGCGCTGCGCGTGGCGTTCGAAGGGCGGCCCGGTCCGGTGCACATCGCAATTGCCGAAGACATCACCGACCCAAAGATCGAGATCACCAATTATCGCCCGGTCAACGTCCACTCGGACCCGTCTGCGCCTGATCCAGCCCGCGTCGAGGCTGCGGCGGCCGACCTGGCCGAGGCGATCAACGGGGGCAAACGCGTGGTCCTTCTGGCGGGCTTCGGGGCAATCCGCAGTCAGGCTTATGCTGAAACCCGCGCTTTCATCGAACGATTCCAGATCCCGCTTCTGACGACGATGGACGGCAAGGGCATCGTGGCCGAGGAACACACATTGGCCATCGGGCTGTTCTGCGATTCCGGCCACAAGGCAGCGTGGGATCTGCTCAACGAGGCCGACATCGTCATCGCGGTGGGCAATTCCTTTGCCCAGCATGCGACGTTTGATTTCGATGACGAGCTTTTCGTGGACAAGAAACTTGTGCAGATCAACATCGACCCGGGGGAAATCGACAAGGTCTACCGCGTCGATCACGCAATTATCGGCGATGCAAGACTATCGCTCAAGGCCCTGCACGAAAACATGGACGCAAAAATCGGGGCCATCCCCGCAAAGGACTATCGGCCCAAGGACTACGACGAACGGTTCATCATTGCGCCGCAGAAGAAACTGCATCCCGGCGAGATGGTGCAGGCAATTTCCCGCAACCTGCCCGAACGCGGTGTCGTGCTGACCGACGCCGGGGCGCACGCGGCCTGGACGGGTTATTACCTTGAGCTGAAAGATGGTCAGAATTTCCGCAAGCCAGGCACTTACGGCCCGATGGGGATAGGGGTGTGCGGTGCGATAGGCGTCAAGTTCGGCGAGATGGATCGCCCGGTGGTCGCTGCCGTTGGCGACGGCTCTTACCTGATGACCGGCTTTGAGTTGATGACGGCGGTTCAATACGACATCCCGGTCATTTGGGTCATTTTCAACGACGCAGAATTCAAACTGATAAAGCTTTATCAACTGTCGGCATTCCTCAAGACGGGATTGGTCGAGTTCGAAAACCCGGACTATGCCGCGTACGCACGCGCGTGCGGGGCAGACGGTTTCACCGTCGACAGGTTGGACGAATTTGAAGCGGCGTTCAAAGCGGCTCTGGCATCGGGCCGCCCGACGCTGATCGACGCGCGGATTACCCGCCTCGCCCTGCCTCATTACAGCCCCGATCCCGAGGGCGTCTTGTCGGCAATTTGGGAAGGGATGCGCAAACGCGTCGGGGTCTGATCACTTTCAACAATCTTGCAGCGAGGAAGGTGGAGAATTCGTGGCCAAATGGAAGGAAACATATGCTGGCGGCTCGCCGGAGGCCGAGCGCACCACCTTTGGTGAACTTGCCGAATTGATGCTGGAGGCGCAGCTGAAATCCAGAAAAGCTGCGGGGGCAAAGGCGGTCGATCGTGCCTTTCATGCCAAGTCCATTGCTGCATTTGGTGGGGCAACTCTTCGATTCGTCGATGATCTGCCGCCGGATCTTCAGGTGGGATTTACCCAGCCGGGCGCCGAGTATCCCGTCGAGGTTCGTTTTTCCAACGCGGCATCGACGCTGAAGTCCGACGACGAAAAGGATCTGCGCGGATTGGGCCTGCGGATTGCCGTGTCGAAGGACGAACATCACGATCTTCTGGCCACGAATTTTGCCGTTCCACACGCGCGCGATGCGTATCAGTTCGTGACTTTCGCCCACGCGGTTGCAGGCGGCACCGTATCGCGCGTGGTCGGCATCGGGCGGCTGCTGTTCGTCTTCGGCCCCTCCGAAACCCTGAGGATCATCCGCAATCTGCGCGAGGCGTTGCGGGTCTGCGAGAGCCTCGCATTCGAGACGTATTGGAGCCGCGGCGCAATACGGTGGGGCGACGAGGCAGTCCGGTATTTTCTGAGACCGCTCAACCCGAATTCGGTAATGGGGGAATTCACTGGTCCAGCCAGGTTGGAGGCGGAGTTTGCCGCGCGACTGGCAATGGACGACGTTCAGTTCGAGCTTTGCGTGCAGCGTTTCATTGATGAGGCCACGACGCCGATCGAAGATGCGGCGACCGAGTGGCGCGATGTCGACAGCCCGCCGGTTCGGGTCGCGGTCCTGACCCTGCCTGAACGCGACCTGAGCGACGTCAAGGCGATCGCTGAACGACGCAGGATCGAGGATGCCGGGTTCAACCCCTGGAACACGACCGAGGAATTTCGACCGCTGGGCAACCTGAACCGGGCGCGCAAGGCGGCATATGACGCATCCCTTGCGCATCGGCAGCGCCGCCGTTGGAAACAGCCCCCCGCGCCCGTTCACAACCGGCTGGTCGGCGGCTCGGTCCGCGCCGCTCTGCGGCGCGTAAACCGCCGGGTTCCCTGGCATCGGATGCCGTATCTGATCAGCTTGCTGAATCTGGATGCGCTGCGCCACGATCTTCGCACGCATAATCTGATCGACACGCAGCCCCGCGAGGCTCCGCCCAAAGCGCGCGCGTTGCCGGGCAACGTTTCCGCCGAAAACCTGTGTTTCCGAAGCTATACCGGAGATTTCAACGACATGTCCGATCCGGCCATGGGCGCGCGCGGCTCGACCTTTGGCCGCAATATGCCGCCCCAGCCCCAATCAGAGGACAATCCGAACCCGGTGATGGTTGCCCGCGAGTTGCTGGATCGCAAAAGCTTCATCCCGGCCCGAAGCCTGAATATTCTTGCGGCGGCATGGATACAATTCCAGGTCCATGACTGGGTCAGCCATGCCCGCAAGAAGCTGGGCGAGAACGACACGCGCGTCACGATCCCCGACAAGTACCCGGATTGGAAGAACGAACCCGGCGCGAAAGCCGGGCGGGACATGCTGATTGCCGGAAACGTCCCCCACCCGTCATTGTCGGACGTGTGGCTGGCGGCAAACGACACGTCGCACTGGTGGGACGGCTCGGAAGTCTACGGCACGAACAAGGCCAATGCCAACAAGCTGCGCGAAAGTGACAGCAAGGGGAACATGGGCAGCCGCCTACGGCTGGACGGCGCGGGATATTTGCCGACGAACGTGCACGGCTTTGAGGCGACCGGATTCAACGAAAGCTGGTGGCTGGGCCTGTCGGCCATGCACACGTTGTTTGCGCGCGAACACAATGTCATTTGCGACGAGCTGGAGCGCACCTACCCGCTATGGTCGCCGGAACGGGTCTATCAGACCGCGCGCCTGATCGTTTCGGCGTTGATTGCCAAGATCCACACCGTCGAGTGGACGCCCGCGATCCTCGGCACCAAGGCGCTTGAGATTGGCATGAATACCAATTGGTACGGGCCGCCCTCCGATGCCTGGTTCACGCGCCTCGGCCTTTGGCTGACGGACACGCATGCGCTGAAAGGGATCCCGCAGACCTACCCGATACACCACTCCGCCCCCTATTCGCTGACCGAGGAATTCGCGACCGTTTACCGGATGCACCCACTGATCCCAGATGACTACGTCTTTTACGATTACGAAACGGGGGCGGAAACCGAACGGACCGATTTTCTCAGCATCCAGGGTGCTGGAACGGACGAGAAAATGCGCGCGCTTGGCCTGCGCAACACGCTTTATTCGTTTGGTATCGCGTATCCCGGCGCCATCACGCTGCACAATTTTCCGAAGGCGCTGCAGAACCTGGAGCGCTCTGGTGAAATGATCGACCTTTCCGTTATCGATATCGTGCGCACCCGCGCCCGCCACGTGCCGCGCTACAACGGGTTTCGCAAGGGCCTGCATATGCCACCGATCACGCGATTTGAAGACATGACCGCGAGCCCCGAAACCAACCGCATCCTCAAGGATATCTATGGCCACGTCGACAAGGTCGACACCGTGGTCGGCCTGCTGGGCGAGGCGCCCCCCGACGGGTTTGGCTTCAGCGACACGGCGTTCCGCGTCTTTATCTTGATGGCATCGCGGCGGCTGCAAAGCGATCGGTTCCTCAACGCCGATTTCCGCCCTGAAATCTATTCACCGCTGGGCATGGACTGGGTTGCGAACAACACCATGACAACCGTGCTGCTCCGCCACTGTCCGGAACTTGGCCCGGTCCTGCCGACGTCAGCGACTGCCTTCGCGCCGTGGCGGCCAGTGCATTGAGGAGAACTTCATGGCCGATCACGATGGACTGAGCGCATTTCTCAAGGAGCCCCTGGCCGAAACGCTCTGGACCCGGCGCACACGGCGGGTAAGCCGGGGAAGCTCGGTTTCCGCGGGCTCGATGAGCTACACGTCGGACGCCGCGCGCGAGCCGTTGGGACCGCTCGAAGAGGCAATCCTGATTGCGGCGACGGGCGCAACGGGGCTGACCATGCCCGACCGACCTTTCAACGATCCTGATAGCGGCGAGACGATCATGGCAAAGCCCAACCTGCTTATGGAGGGACGCACCGCCGGCAGTCCCGACAACGCGCAAGGCACGCATTTTTTCATGATCAATGACGAGGGTACGTATTTCCTGCGCCGCCTGAAACCGCTTGACGGCGGGATGGACGGTTGGACGCCCGATGTGCTGATCGCACGGGCCGAGGAAGCCAAGGTGCGGGTGCTCGACAGACGCATCGACGTGCCGGGGGAAATGCGCGACTTTCCCGCATACCTTGATTCCAACAGGTTCCTGTCGAACCTTCCCGGCACCACGATCTTCTTTCCGGTGGTGGATCTTTCGCATCAATATATCAACGGGTTGATGTACCTTCTGACGCAGCCCGGCAATGCCCGGCCCGTCATCGTCGATGATCGCAATTTCTATCAACCCGCCGGAGTGAAGAAGTGGATCAAGAGCGGCTTCCTGAACGAAGACATCAAGGTCCCGCTGGGCGTCATCCAGCAGATGCGAACGCAGATAGAGGCTGACCTGCTGGTTCAGAATCTGTTTCTGGTGACAGAGGCCATGGGCCTTGGCGCCTGGATTCACGGTTCCATTTCGCCGCCGGTGCTTATGGGCGATCCGAAATTCCGGGACGCCTATGGCAATATGCTTGGCTTCGATTACGTGTCGCCGAAGTGGAGGTTCATGGACCTCTTGCGTTGGCACACGCTGCCGATCAGGGCGATGAAACATGTCCGTTCTCATGCTGTCGGACTGCGCCATCACGGCGAATACCTGATCAAGGCAAAGTGCCCGCCCAATTATCCCACGATGTCCGATGCGGTTGACGCCGTCATCGCCGGCAAGTTCGGCGCTGGCGGGGTATACAAGGACAGCGAGGTTTTCAAGCGGATCTACAAGGCAGATTTCGCCGATCGCTATTTGGCGGAGGCTGCTGAATACGACAGCGACGTCATCGAATGCGCACGGGCGATCTGTACTTATATCCATGACACGCATGGCCGTTTCCCCGCCCATTGCGAAGCCATCCATGCGCCGGGCATCTGGCTGCAGGCCCACCATATCGACAACGCGTATTACGAGCGGTTCTTCCAGAATGGAATGACGCGCAGGCAGGCGTCGCATGATGCGGTGTGGCACGGTCAGACCAAGAGCCAGTAAGGCGGGACCTCGCTCCAAAGATGCAACCATCTGCGAAGGCGGTGATCTCTTCGACGCCTGTTCGGAGGCGCCGCACTATCACTCGCTGTCAATCAGAAGATCAGAAAATCTCGCCGATCGTGCGCTGGACACGCGCAACGCTGGTATGGTGCGCGCGTTCCGTGAAAAGCTGTGATTCAGGTTTTTGCGAAACGCTTTAGGAGCCCGGCAAATACCCAAGCTGTCGGGAGCGGCGATTCAGACTGCTTTCGTCAAAGCCCATCCGCCTGGCCGCGCGGCGCGGATCACGTTTTCAACGCTTTCATTTTGACTGCTTCGTCGGCGCGCGTTCTTGCGGCGATCCTTGTTCCGGTGTGTCATGCGCCGCTCAAGTCAGGCGTTTGAAAGGCATAACTTCATTGATGCAAGCAGCGCAATAATACTGGCTGACACGGCAATTGTTTGTTCGTCTTTCGAGTGGAAGACTAACCAGTGTGAGGGAAATTCACCGAGTTCGATATCGCCAATATTCTCACGCGGCGCATAGCCGAAAGACGCATAGGCGAGAGGTCATGGAAAAATGAGCGTAGTTGACAGTGCCGAATTTGACCGGACGCGTCCGGGCTACCCCATAGCCTGCAACCAATACAGGATTGGCAATGACAGTATGCCCGGCCGGCAGCACTTGGTTGGGAGCTGCGGCGCCAGGGGCCATCCCATGCCCTGCGTCACCATAGCTTGTGAAATCACCAGTCGGAGTGGGCCTTTCACCGATATTGGTTTGTGGCAGGACACGGTCCCGGTCGTTGGTATGGGCGTGACCGACCAGGATATGCGGGTGACCCACAGCCGTATCGCGCCGGTCAAGGGTGTGAAATGCAGGGGTTTCAAGGGTGGCGACGTCGGGATGGCCGACTCCTTCAACGCGGTCGCCGAAGGCTGCGCTCCGCCACAGTAGCTACAGCAAGGGTGCCCTAAACGGGCACCTTTTTAATTTCGCCGCGGGACAGATCCGATTGAGCCGGAGCACGCGGTCATCGAATGCAAATTAAGGGAGAACCAACATGGCAAGAATTGGCGTAGACGTCGGTGGAACCAACACCGATCTCGTGCTGGAATGTTCCAAAGGGACCTTTTTCCACAAGGTCCCCAGCACGATCAAGGACCAGTCTATCGCGGTGGTCGATGGCATTCACCAGATCTGCGATATCGCGGGGATCGCCAAGGAAGATATCGAGGTGATCAACCACGGCACAACCGTCGCGACCAACATCACAATCGAACATAACGGCGCCGAGGTCGGCATGCTGACAACGCGCGGTTTCCGCGACATCCTGCATATCGGTCGCCACAAACGGCCGCATAACTTTTCGCTGCATTTCGACGTGCCATGGCAGAGCCATCCGCTGGTAAAGCGCCGCAACCGCGTCGCCATCACCGAGCGTATCCTGCCCCCCACCGGCGAGGTCGAAACCGCGCTGAACGAGGATGAGATCCGCGCCGCTTGCGCGCTGTTTCGCAAGCGCGGGATCAAGTCGGTCTGCATCGGGTTCATGTTCTCATTCCTCAATGACGCGCACGAAAAGCGCGCGGGTGAAATCGTGCTTGAGGAAATGCCGGACGTCTATCTGTCGCTGTCCTCTCAGGTGGCGAACGTGATCCGCGAATACGAGCGTTTTTCAACTGTCGCGATGAATGCGTTTGTCGGTCCCCAATCGGCCATGTATCTGCGCAATCTCGAACAGAAAGTGCGCGATGGCGGCATCCCCGCCAAGTTGCGGGTGATCCAGTCGAATGGCGGCATCTCGACGATCGACGGCTGCGCCAAGAAGCCCGTAGGCATCCTGATGAGCGGCCCCGCCGGCGGTGTTCTGGGCGCGCTGTCCGAGGCACATCTGGCCGGAACGAACAACATCCTCACCGTCGATATCGGCGGCACCTCAGCCGATATCTCGACCATCGCGGGCGGCGAGTTGCGGATCAAGAACCCGCGCGACACTCTGGTCTCGGGCCACGCCGTCATGGCGCCGATGATCGATCTGGAAACCATCGGGGCAGGGGGCGGCTCGATCGCCTATCTCGACGAGGCGGGCGGATTCAACGTCGGGCCGCGCTCGGCGGGGTCCGAGCCGGGGCCGGCCTGCTATGGCCGCGGCGGCACCGAACCCACCGTGACCGATGCGCAGGTGGTGCTGGGCCGGATGGACGCCGACAAGTTTCTGGGCGGCGATCTGCCGCTGGATTCCGCGCTGTCGCACAAGGCGATCAAGGAGCATATCGCCGATCCGATGGGCATCAGCGTGACCGATGCCGCGCTTGGCATCATCAAGATCGTCAACAATAACATGGCGCTGACGATCCGCTCCAACTCGGTCGCGCGTGGCTATGACCCGCGGGAATTCTCGCTGATGCCGTTCGGCGGTGCGGGTCCGTTCCACGGCGTTGCCCTGGCCGAACTGGTTGCGGCGCGTGACATTCTGGTGCCGATCGCGCCGGGGATCACCGCGGCGATGGGGCTGCTGGGCAGCGACCTGCAATACGAGCATACGCGGTCCGTCATCACCAATCTCTTTACCGCCGACCAGGCGGCACTGGACAAGGTGAATGCCGTGGTTGCCGACCTGACCGGCGACGGGCGGGTGGATCTGGAAGGCGATGACATCGCCACTGACCTGCAGATCTTCGAGGTCATCGCCGAGATGCGCTATCACGGGCAGGGCTTTGAACTGCGCGTGCCGATGCCCGAGGGCGGACTGACGTTGGACAACAAGGCCGAAGTGATCAGAGCCTTCCATGCGGCGCACAAGCAGGATTACGGCTATTCCTTTGATGATGCGCTGGTCGAGCTTTACAACGTCCGGGTGATCGCAAGGGCCAGTGTCCGGCATCTGGAGTTGGCCCGGCTCGACAAGGGCACCGCCGACGATGTGACCAACGCGTTCATGTATGAACGCCTGACCGTGTTCGACGACGGCCAGAAACATATCACCCCACGGCTGGATCGTGGCAAACTGGGCGCTGGCACCCGCGTCGAAGGGCCGGCCATCATCATTCAGCACAACTCCACAACCCTTGTACCACCCGGCTATGGCGCCGTGGTGCAGGACTACGGCAGCCTCCGGCTGACCAAGATTTAAGGGAGGAAATCAAATGTCAAAAGATGCAACGACCATCGACCCGATCACGCTTCAGGTGATCCGCGGATCCATCGAAACCATCGCCGAGGAAATGGCGCATGTGCTGTTTCGCATGTCCTTTTCCTCGATCATTCGCGAATCCGAAGATCTGGGCGCGGGCCTGTTCGACACTGAGTTCAATACGCTGTGCGAGTCGGAATCCACGCCGATGCATATCGGTTCGATCCCCGGTTATCTGAACGGGATACAAGCCACGCTGGACGATGGCGAATGGTATGAGGGCGATGTCATCGTCCATAACCACCCGTACCACGGATCATCGCATACGCCCGATCTGGCGATTGTCATCCCGATCTTTCACAAGGGCGAACTGGTCGGGTATTCGGCCAATACTGCGCACCACATTGATATCGGCGCGGCCACGCCCGGCCTGATCATCGACGTGCCCGATGTCTATGCCGAGGGTATGCTTTTCGCCGGCACCAAGCTGTACCGGAAGGGTGTTCGCAACGAGACGATGTGGCGTTTCATCCGCAACAACAGCCGCGCCGCGCGCCAGCTGGTGGATGATATCGAGGCGCAGATCGCCTCGGCCCGATTGGGCGCCAAGCGGTTCAACGAACTCCTGGATCAATACGGCAAGGATCTGGTGTTCGGAGCCTGCAATCAGCTGATGGATTACTCCGAAAAGATGCTGCGCCAGCGCATCGCGGATATTCCAGACGGCGAATACCGCGCCGAGGGTTGGCTGGATGATGACGGGCGCAACCGTGGCCAGCAACTGCCGGTCAAGGTTTGCGTCAAGGTCAAGGGCGACACCATATCGGTGGATCTGACCGGCTCCGCCCCGCAGACGCCCACCGCCTACAACGTACCCTTCGAGGGATCGACCAAGGTCGCCGCCTTTGCAGCCTTCCGCAAGCTTTTGCTGGATACGGCAACCTCGGACACGCGCGTGCCGTCGAACCAGGGCTCGTTCCGGCCTATCGAGGTGATCGCGCCGGAAGGGTCGATCTTCAACCCGATCGCACCGGCATCGGCCGAGGCACGGTTCACGCAGTGCAACTACATGATCGACCTGATCATGAAAGCGATGGCGCCGGTCCTGCCCGAAGAAATCATCGCCGGATCATCGGCCTCGATCTCATTTGCCTCCTATGCCGGTGTGCGCGAAAGCGGCGATTACTGGGTGTTCCTAGAGGTCAACGAGGGCGCCTATGGCGGGCGGCCGAAATCCGACGGCCCCGATGCCATCGACAACTTGATGGCCAACACGCGCAACAACCCGCTGGAAGACCTGGCGATGCACATCCCGATGATCTGCGAGCGGTACGAGCTGCGCGACGACGTGATGCCCGGCGCGGGCAAGTACCGGGGCGGCATTGGCGTGGTCAAGGCGCAGCGGATGCTGACCGATGGCATCATCACCCACGAAAGCGAGCGCCACTCCAACGTGCCGTGGGGCATTTTCGGGGGCACCGAAGGGGCGGCTGGCAGATGCGACATCTACAGCGCAACGCGCAATGAACCCCCGGAAGTCATGCACTCGAAATTTCACGGCAAGGAAGTCCGCAAGGATGACGTGATGGCCTACTACAGCCCGTGCGGCGGCGGCTATGGCAGCCCGCTGGAACGGACGCCGCAAAAGGTTCTGGATGATGTGCTGGACGGCTTTTGCTCGGCCGCACACGCCCGCGATGTCTATGGCGTGATCCTTGATCTCGACGCCGAGACTGTCGATCTGGCGGCGACGAAAACCCGCCGTCAAGAGCTGGCCGCCACGGCCTGAGCCACTCCGCAATGGCTGGTCCGCGCGGCGGGCCGGCCACATTGAACCGACAGGGAAAACAAAAATGACAACGAAAGAAAAAACACACCGGGTGCCCCATGAACGCACCGGCTTGATCGAGGAATCGATTCTACCGACATTATTGGGCCAACGGCCTATCGGCCTGATGGGGTATGCCTGGATCTGGGTCGGGATCGCGGTCATCATCGCGACCTATTCACTGGGCGCGGCGGGCGTGGGTGGCGGCGTGCCATTGTCCACGGTGATCCTGATCATCTTTCTGGCCAATGTCGGTATCGGTGCCCTGATGGTGCTGACTGCGGATATCGGGACAGAACACGGGCTGCCCTTTGCCGTCTATCTGCGCGCACCTTTCGGCATTCACGGAACGCATCTGCCCGCAATGTCGCGCGGATTGATCGCGGCGATGTGGTTCGGCATCCAGACCTACCTGGGGGCGCTGGCCCTGAACGGAATTGGCGAATACTTCCTGGGCTTCAACAACTGGTTCGTCTGGTACGTGCTTTTTGGCATATTGCAGGTGGCCAATACCGCCATGGGCATCAAATCGGTGGAACGGCTGGCCTCCCTGGCGGCGCCCGCGATCATTGCGATCTCGATCTGGATGTATTTCACGCTGGAGGGCCTCGCCAAGACCAAAGGCATCAACCTGTGGACCTATCAGGGTGCGGGTGAGATGTCATTGCTGGTGCTTTTCATCGCCAATCTCAGTTTCTGGTCGACGATGGCAATCGACGTTCCCAACCTGACGCGCTTTTTGAAGACCCAAGCGGGCGCCCGAAGCTTTGTTGCGCGTAACCGCACGGTCTTTCTTGCGCAGTTGGTCGCGCTGCCCGTCACTCAGGCATTGATCGCGGGCATTGGCG
This sequence comes from Roseovarius sp., assembly GCA_048267045.1. Lineage (GTDB taxonomy): Bacteria > Pseudomonadota > Alphaproteobacteria > Rhodobacterales > Rhodobacteraceae > Roseovarius. The sequence goes on from JBLWYG010000009.1 coordinate 21,301, forward strand.
GTGTGTCCCTGATCGCGACCGGCAACTGGAACCCGATCGAGGTGATCCAGGGTGAAGGGCAGGGGTTTTCGCTGGTGATCCTGTTGACGCTGGTGGTTCTGGCCCAGTGGTCCACCAACAACTCCGCGAACCTGATCCCATCGGCCCTGACCTTCATCAACCTCGCGCCACGGGTCATAAATTACAAATTGGCTGTTGCATTGGCCGGTATCGTCGGAACGCTGTGCTTTCCTTGGGCCATCCTGGACAATCTGTTTGTTTTCCTCGGATATTACGGCGCGTTCCTGTCGGCGATCGGCGGCATCATGGTCGCCGATTACTATGTGCTGCGCAAACGGCGCGTCAATGTTCCCGATCTCTACAACCCCCGTGGTCAGTATCGCTATACCAACGGCTTCAACATTGCGGGGCTTGGGGCGTGGCTGATCGCGGGTGCGATAGCGGCGTGGTTTTCGCAGTACGCCTTCGTCATCGGGTTTCCGCTTGGCTTCGTGCTCTACATCATCCTGATGAAGCTGGTGGTGCTGCGCAGCTATCCGCAGGCCGAGATCACGTCCGGTTACTCGAGCGAGTATCTGGCCACCAGCGAGGGACTCAGCTGGGCGTATTTGGGCAATGGCCAGTTTCGCCGCATGACCCCGGAGGAGGCGCACGGCGAAGCGCTCGGCCGCGAGGATCTTTAAGCTAACACTTACTCCCTAGACTTGCCCGCATCCTCTCTGAGGGTGCGGGTCTTTTTTTGCCGGACATGCCGCGTTGCGCGAGCTCGGATCGTATCAGATCCAAAAGAGCACGCTGTATGTGAGACCAGATGCAGCGTAAGTGTTCATGCGATGCCGCTCGCCCCATGCACCACCCATCAGACCCTTGACCCCGCGACGGCGCGAGGTCTGGATGAAACCGTCTCGATCCGTGTCGCGCATGTCGTGATTGCCGCGTTTTTTGTGCTGTTCTCAGCCAGATCCAACGCCGCGTGCAGGGCGCTGTCGTGACCAGTCAGGCGCGCGGCCAGATCAATAGCGGGTCGCCTTGATCAGTGTTGAAAAACCGTGTGCAGCCACGGATATTGCATCAGCATATATGATGCGGACTGCGGACACTGGTGCAAGTGAAAAGGAGATCCGCCAACACGCATCCTGCGCTGGGGGCTCAAGGCAAGCCCTGATGAGCAGGTCGGTTTTGCATGACGATCTCGACCTGGATCGCATGGGCGTAAATTGGGAGACTGAAGCGTTTCGCCTTTAACCTGAAACATCAGACAAAGGCGAAACGCGCGCAACGCTGGTATGGTGCGCGCGTTCCGCGAAAAGCTGCGCTTCAGGTTTTTCGCGAAACGCTTTAGCCGAAGGTTTGCGGTAGCCAAAGCGCAATCTGTGGAAAGTAGAGCAGGGCGACGATCATCAGCAACATGGCGATCACGAAGGGCAGGGACCCGATGATCACATCGTTCATCGCGCCGCCACCGCGCACGCCCTGGATCACATAAAGGTTCACGCCAATGGGCGGTGTGATCAGCGCGGTTTCCAGCAGCAGCATCATCAGGATGCCAAACCAGATCAGATCGAACCCAAGGCTGGCCACAATGGGTGCAACCAGCGGCGTCGCGATCAGCAATAGCGAAAACGCCTCCATGAAGCAGCCCAGAACCAGAAAGCCCATAACGATCACCGCCATGGTCGCCATCGGGGATAGGCCCATCCCCAGGATAAACCCGGTCAACACCTGGGTCAGGCCGATGACCGACAGCACAAAGTTCAGGAACATGGCCGCGAGAACGATCAGCATCACCATCGCCGTCGTGCGCATCGTGCCTTCAAGGGCCAGGACCAGCATTTTCAAGTTCAGCTGACGGTTCCAGGCCGCCAGCGCCAGAGAGGCCACGACGCCGAGCGAGGCGGCCTCGCTGGGGGTTGCAAGACCGGCGTAGATCGATCCGACGACAGTCGCAAATATCAGCAGCGGCGGGATCAGATCCGGCAGGCATCTGAAACGCGCCGCCCAGGAACTGCGCGTGCGCGTGCCACCCCATTTGGGGCGAAACAGGCAGGCGATGACCACCGTGGCCATGAACAGCATTGCCAGCAAAAAGCCGGGCAGAAACCCCGCCAGATACAGCTTGGGCACCGACGTATTGGTCAGCAGGCCATAGACAATCATGTTGATCGAGGGCGGAATCAGGATTCCAAGTGTGCCGCCGGCTGCGAGAGTGCCCATGAACAGACGTTCATTATAGCCCCCCTTCCGTGCCTCGGGCAGGGCCACGGTGCCGACCGTCGCGGCCGTGGCGATGGACGATCCGGACGTGGCGGCAAACAGGGTGGAGGCTCCGACATTCGAATGCATCAATCCGCCCGGTAGCCATGACAGCCAATGCGACAGCGCCGCATACATCTTTTCCGCGATGCCCGATCGAAGCAGAATTTCCCCCATCATGATGAAAAGCGGAATCGCAACGAGGATGAAATCAATGCTGTTCGACCAGTATATATCGCCCAAGGCGCGAAACAGCGGCATGGGCGAATAGATCTCGGCCAGCGTGATGGCCAGTATTCCCAGCACCGCCGCAACGGGCACGGACAGACCAATCAGCACAAACAAAATTATAACGGTTGAACCCAGCATTTCAGACTTCCTTTACTTTGCTGGGCAAAACGCCCGCAGTTTCTCCGGCGACTTCCTCCTCAACCGACATCACACCCGACAACCGGCTGGCAGCGGCCAGATCACCGCGCAAGCCGGCTCGCAAGGTCCCTGCCAGCACCAAAACAAGGCAGAGGCAAAACAGCACCCAGCCGGCCAGCCAGATGGATTGAGGCACGATCAGCGGGGTTTGCAGGGGCGTGATCGCGTGCGCGTCGTTCTCCCACGTCACCTGCACTGTCAGCGCGGCGCGCCATGTGACCAGAAAGGTGAAGGTGGTGAAAAGGACCAGACCGAACAGATCCATCCCGTAACGCACCCGCTGCGACAGCAGGTTATAGGCCGCATCAATCCGCACATTTGCGCGCATCAGCAGCGCGTATGGCATCGCCAGTGCGGTTGCGATAGCGAACAGGTATCCCGACACTTCGTCGGACCCGCTCATCGTGATGCCGAAGATGCGGCGCGCCAGCACGTCGAACGTGACCATGAACGCAGCAAACAGGATCATTCCGCCGCCTGCCCTGGCGGAGTAGCGCGACAACCGGTGGGCCAAGGCAAGCAATGTATCAAGCATGGAAGCCTCTCAAATCCAAAACGGCACCGGTGATATCCGGTGCCGCATGTCGCTTCAGTTTGTCGGAACCACAAGTCCGGCTGCAGCGCCCGCCGTTTCGTTCCAGGTGGCCGCGCAATCGGCCCCGCAGCGTTCGCCCCAGCGCTTGAGTACGAAATCATCCAGAATGGTCTGGCGGGCGACCAGGTCATCCTCGCCGACCTCGGACAAGGTAGCATTGCCCGCCTCGCCCAAGGGGCAATCGCCCCCCGTCAGGCAGGCCACGCCCAAGGCTTCCTTGCGTTCGGCGCTGGCCCAACCTTCGTTTTCCATCTCGGTAAAGGCGGCCTGCATCACGGTGCGCGTTTCCTCGCTCAGGCTTTCCCACAGCTTCAGGTTGATGGCCGAATAGGTGATGGAATATCCGACGCGAAGCGGGAATACGTGCGTGATGACCTCCTGCCACTTGGCGTTATACGCGCTCATGGGGTCGGTGATCGCGCAGTCGGCCACGCCTCGTTCCAGCGCGGGAACGACTTCGGCAAAGGGCAGGGTCACGGCAACACCGCCAGCGCCCTCTACAAAATCGCCAAGCGTTGCGGAATGGACGCGAACCTTGCGCCCCTTGAGATCGGCAATCGAGGCAATCGGCTTGTTGCAATAGATCATCGATGCGGGCCAGGGATGAAGCGCCACGATCGTCGCGCCGTATGTCTCGCGGAAGGATTTGTCCATCGTGTCGCGATAGGCATCGCTGATGGCACGCATCATGGCAAAATCGGGCGCGATGGACGACAGATCCACCCCCTCGATGGCCGGGTTTTCCGACGCGACATAGCTGCCCAGACCGTGCGCGACCTCAAAAACCCCCAGATTCAGAAGGCGCATGACCTCGCCGCCCTTGAGGCCCGCTTCGGTAATCGGGATGGCGGATGCGGTGATCTTGCCATCCGTCGCCGTCGGCATTTTTTCGGCCCAGAACGGCTGCTCCAGGTCGGTCCAGGAGGCAAGGTTTCCCCAGGTTCCCACGACCTTGAACTCGCGTTGTTGAATTTCGGCGGCCAGGGGCGTTGCAGCCAGACCCAGCGCAAAGGCAGAGAAAAGAAGATTGCGTTTCATGTAATATCCTCCCGATTTAATTATATTTTTTGTCGGATATGCCGCCGGTATCCCCGACAGGGTCCGGCGGCAGTTTTGGCGTATCTTATGCGACGGCGGATTTGCCGGCGCCGATACGGTCCACCACTTCCACGCATTCGTCGACCGTGTGGACATCGCCAAACTTGGCGTCGATGTCGAAAAGGTTCCACGCCACGGCGCCGGGCACCCGGTCACCGATGCACTCCTTGACGGCGATGGTGCGGAAGCCGTCGGCGATGCCGTCACAGATGGTCTGGCGTACGCAGGCGCAGGCTGTCACGCCGGTCACCATGATCGTGTCAACGTTCGCCGCGCGCAGGATGCCGGCCAGTTCGGTGCCGTGGAACGACGATGCCCGCTTCTTGAGCAGGGTGTATTCGCCCTTGATCGGTGCGATGCGGCTGTCGATCGCCCACAGTTCCTTGTCATTGATGTCCACGACATCGACCGGGATCTTGTCGTGCCATTTGCCCATGTCGGTGAACTCAGCGTTGCGATCGGTGATCTCGTAGGCTGTGGTGACGTGGATGACAGGCAGCTTTGCGGCGCGGAACGCCTTCAGCAGCTTTTGCATGCCGGGGATGATTTCGTTGTCCATCTTCTCCTGATCGCAGGTGAAGGGGTTGCCGGGGCGGGTCCAGGCATTGGCCAGGTCAACCGACACAAGCGCCGGGCGCTTGCCAAAGCCGACGCGGCGCTGAAATCCGCGCTCTTTGTAAAGCTTGCTGGCGGTGTCAAAGGCTTCCTGCAACAGGCGGTCGAGTTCCTTGGCGTCTACATCGCTCATGTTTTTATCTCCTAAAAAGCGGCACCCTCTGCTATTCGAGAGGGCGCTCCGGTGCGCGGTCATTGGCATCAATGTTCGGGTTTGCTGACGCAGGGAACATCGTCCGCAGTCTTTATCGCAAACGCGCCTGGCCCAGGGGAATTGACATGTGAACGGTTATTGATGCACAAATCGCATCACGGATATCGGAGGTTCCCTGATGGCCACCCCGGCAGGTATCGATCTGGTGCAGTCCTTCTTGGTTGTCGCCGAACATCTCAACTTTCGGCGCGGCGCCGAACGTCTGAACCTCGACCAATCCGCGCTGACCCGCCGCATCCAGAAACTTGAGCATTTCCTGGGATTTCGTCTGTTGGATCGCACGACGCGCGAAGTTTTGCTGACGGCGGCAGGACAGTCGTTTTATCATGAGAACGCTCACCTGCTGGAGCAGTACGAGGCATCGGTCGAAACGGCCCGCCGCATCGCCGAGGGCAAGACAGGGGTGCTTCGCGTGGCCTATATGGCCTTTGCCGCGACCGAACTGATGCCGCGCACCGTACTGCGGTTCCGCGAGCAACACCCTCATGTCGAGGTTCAACTGACATATATACGCACCCAGGGACAGAAGCTGGCCCTTGCCAATAGTGAAATCGACCTTGGGTTCATGATCGGCCCATTCGATCATCCCGAATTCGACAGCACGCTGCTGACATCCGAAGTGCTTTATGCTGTCACACCGTTGAAGCACCCCCTCCTGCAAAAGGCGTCGCTGGATCCCTCGGACCTCGACGGGCAGCCTTTGATCCTGGGGGATGTGCGCGAATGGGCAGAATTCAGGTGGCGGCTGAGCGACCTGTTCAACGCCGAAGGCGTGGCGCTCACCCCCACGCTGGAGGCATCGAACACGCTTGCGTTGATCGGTCTGGTTGCGGCAGGGCTCGGGATAACCATCTATCCCGAAAGCCTGATCGGCTATCTTGGGCAGAATGTTGCGGTGCGCCCGATTGATCATCCCTCATTTCGCAGCGAAACGATCCTGACGGCCCGGCGCGGCAAGCGCTCGACATTGGTCACCAGTTTCATCAAGGCGGCAAAAGCGGCGTCAGGCGCAGACAAAACGCATGACTGATCCTGTCCGAATATCAGGTCATGGCATATGACAGGGGCGTCAGCCGATTGCGCGTCGCTCAATCTGCATTTTACATCAAGCATGCGGCGGTCTTCGGGCCTTTCAAGAAATGCCTTCGTATCCGGAAAGATGCGAAAGGCCTTGCCGATCAGGGCCAAGCGTCATGTTATGCCGCAAAAGAACAGCGCAGGATGGTCCGATGACAAACCGCACATATTACGCCCCAAAGGGCGGACTGCCCCCGCAGACGCAGCTTTTGACGGATCGGGCGATGTTCACCGAGGCCTACGCAGTCATCCCCAAAGGCTCGTTCAGCGATATCGTTGCCAGTCTGCTGCCATTCTGGAATGGGGCGCGATTCTGGGTGCTGGCGCGGCCGCTGTCAGGCTTTGCCGAAACATTTTCACAGTACATCGCCGAAGTCGCTCCGGGCGGCGGAAGCGAGCGCCCCGACACCGATGTCGGTGTGCAATCGGTTCTGTTTGTGGTCGAGGGCGGCGTCGACGTCACGATCGCGGGGCAAACCCACAGTCTTGCGACAGGCGGCTATGCCTACATTCCGCCCGATACCGAATGGACCCTGCACAATACCGGACAGGACGCGGCACGGTTTCACTGGGTGCGCAAGAAGTACCAGGCGATTGACGGTCTGGACGCGCCCGATCCGCTGGTTCTGAACGAAAACGACATCGCACCTACGGACATGCCCGAGACCGGCGGCGCTTGGGCGGCCACGCGGTTTGTCGATCCCGAGGATCTGCGCCACGACATGCATGTGCTCATCGTTACCTTTCAGCCCGGCGGCGTCATCCCGTTTGCCGAAACGCATGTGATGGAACACGGGCTTTACGTGCTTGAGGGCAAGGCGGTCTACCGTCTGAATCAAGACTGGGTCGAGGTTGAGGCCGGTGATTACATGTGGCTGCGCGCCTTTTGCCCGCAAGCCTGCTATGCCGGGGGGCCGGGGCCGTTCCGTTACCTGCTTTACAAGGACGTCAACCGCCACATGCCCTTTCCCAAGGGCTGAAGCGGCGCCGTGAACAGCGACCGCTGTAGCAACATAGAAACAGCTGTCCGGAGAAAACCACGACGCGACGATCTGACCAACTGCACCCCCTTTTTTCAGGAACAAGCGAGCTTGGCGTGGCTCTTCTTCCAGATTGCTGGCGCAGCATCGTGGTTTTCCAGCAGCCGACTTTTAGGCGGCACGCATAGGAATCGGACGTGATCCGCGCATTGCCGCCGTTGTCCCTCCGGCTTCGTGACGCGCTTCAGGTGGTGTCGGCCCAGTGCTGAAGTTTGCCAATCACCCCATCCGTCAGGGATTGCAGGTTCTGCTGTTGCCCAAGCGCGGGGCAGGGGGATTTCAACCGGGCGCCCATATCGGCCATACGAAAGCTGTTGGCGGATGGCAGCTTTTGCAACTCATCCCACGTCACCGGCACGGCGACCGGCGCCCCCTTGCGCGCGCGGACCGCATAGGGCGCTATGGCGGTCGCGCCTCGCTCGTTGCGCAGCCAGTCGATAAAAATGCGGCCCTTGCGCTTTTTCCTGGACATGGTGGCGGTGTAGCGATCCGGCGCTTTCTCCGCCATGACATGCGCAAAAGTCTGGGCAAACAGCTTGACCGTGTTCCATTCCCGGGTCCGGCCCAGCGCCATCCAGACATGGATGCCCTTGCCGCCAGTGACGATCGCCCCCGTATCCAGCCCGAGCTGCCCTAGTGAATCGCGCACGTCGAATGCGGCATCGCGCACATCGCTCCAGTCCAATCCTTCGTCGGGGTCCAGATCGAAGACCAGTCTGTCAGGCCGCTCCAGACGATCAATGCGCGCGCCCCAGATATGAAACTCCACCGTGCCCATCTGCGCCGCGGCCACCAAACTCTGAGGCCGCGTCGCATAAAGGTAATCCGCCGTCTCGCCGTCGCTTTCCTTGATGTCGATATGAGACAGCGCATCGGGCATACCGCCGCCGCCGTGTTTCTGAAAAAAGCACGGCTCCGTCAGACCGCCGGGACAGCGGAACAATGAGAGCGGCCGATGGCCCGCGAGGTCGATCATCCGCGCGCCGACGCGGGCATAATGACGCGCGATATCCAGCTTGGTGCAGCCCGCGTCGGGAAAGACGCGGCGGTTCGCGCTGGATATCTTGACACCCAGAACCGTGTCGTTCTTCTCGTCCTCCGTGGGGGCTTCGATCCGCACCGCGCGCGCCGCCTTGTCGTCGCGCAGACCTTGATAGCTTCCATGACGCACATATCCGTCTGCCGTGAACTCGGCGAATTCCACATCCGCCACCAGATCGGGGCGGAGCCATTTCGCGCCGCGAGCGATATCGCTTGGCACGCCCTCGAAAGGCGAGGTTTTCCGCGCGGTCATCGCGGCCTGCAACCGGTCGAAATCCGTCTGGGCAAAGCCGGTGCCGACGCGGCCGCGATAGCGCAGCCGCTCTGCGTCGTAGGTGCCGATCAAAAGCGACGCAAATGGCCGCCCGGCCTTGTCTGACGGGCTGAACCCGCCGATGACGAACTCCTGCCGCCTTGAACATTTGATCTTTCGCCAGGCCTTGGTGCGTTTGCCGCGATAGGGGGCGTCGATGCGTTTCGATATGATGCCCTCTGCCCCTGCCTTGCACGCCTTGGCGAAAATCGCGGGTCCGCCGCCGACCACATGCTCGCTCAGCCGCAATGGGCCGCCCTTGGACACGCCCGACAGCAATTCGGCCAGCCGTTCGCGCCGCTCTCCCAGCGGCGCGCCGGTCAGATCCTTGCCGTCCAGAACCAGCAAATCGAATGCATAGAAGACCAGAGGCGCGCCATCAGACAGCGCCGATTGCAGTGCGGAAAAGGCCGAGCCTTCGATCCTTGCCGCCATCACCTCGCCGTCGATTAGCGCCGCGTCGCACGGGACAGGGTCGAAGGCGCCCTGCAGGGCCGCGAACCGGTCGGTCCAGTCTTTTCCCGAGCGGGTGAAGAAGCGCGTGCCGCCCTTGCCCAGAGCAGCCAGTGCGCGGTAGCCGTCGAATTTCGTCTCGTGCAGCCACGCGTCGCCGTCGGGTGCTTCGTCGTAAAGCGTGGCCAGTTGAACGTCGCGGAAACCGGGGCGTTTGAGTTTGCGCGCAACCTCGGGCGCGGGCGGATCGGTGGCTTTGGCCCCCCTTGCGATCGCTGCCATCTTGCGCCCGGTGGTGATGGATGTCACCGCGCTTTCGATCAGCGCGTCGGGATGCTCGGACGCATACTCATCGCGGTGCTTGATCAGCAGCCAGTTTTCGCGCTTTTCCTTGCCGCGCATACGGACCAGCGCCCAGCCGCCCTTCATCCGGCGCCCTTGGATGGTGAATGTCAGCTTGCCGTCCTTCAGCCCCTGATCCGGGTTGCCTTGGGGCTGCCACGTGCCCTGATCCCACAGCATTACCGTGCCGCCGCCATAATCGCCTTTGGGGATCGTCCCCTCGAAATCGGCATAGGACAGCGGGTGATCCTCGGTGCGTACCGCCAGCCGTTTTTCGCCCGGGTCGGCGCTGGGCCCCTTGGTGACAGCCCAGCTGAGCAGAACGCCGTCCCACTCCAGCCGGAAATCATAGTGCAAGCGCCTGGCATCGTGCTTTTGCACCAGAAACCGCAGCCCCGACTGGCGCGCGCGCGCCAGCTTGCCCGCCGGCTCGCCCGTGCTGTCAAAGTTGCGCCGGGCGTTGTATTCGGCCAGCTTGTCCGCGGCCCGTCCCATCAAGATGCCTTTTTCTTGCGGCTCTTTTTCTTATCGGTGGATTTGACGCTTTCCTTCAGCGCCGCCATCAGATCGACAACGTTGTCGCCCTTGCCGCCCTCCTCGTCGCCCGAAGCGGTGACGCGCGGCGTCTTCTTGTTCTTCTGCTTGACGTCCAGCAGATCGCGCAAGGCGTCTGCGTAGCTGTCGGAATAACTTGCCGCGTCGAACGGGGCGGTCTTGCGCTCGATCAGGGTGGTTGCGACCTCCAGCAGTTCCTTGTCTGTCTTGGCGTCCTCAATCTGGCTGAACATCGGCTCGGCATCGCGCAGCTCATCGGCGTAATGCAACGTCTCAAGCAGCAGACCATCGCCGCAGGGGCGCACCGCGGCAAGATATTCCTTGCCGCGCAGTGTTACCTGACCGATCCCCACCTTTTCACTGGCACGCAGCGCATCGCGCACCACGCGATACGCATCCTCGGCCAGATCGTCAGTGGGAACCAGGTAATAGGGCTTGTCGAAATAGATGGGTGCGATCTCACAGGCACCGACGAACTGCACCAGCTCCAGCGTCTTTTTCGTCTCCAGCTTGACGGCGTCGATCTCGTCCGGGTCGATCAGGATGTATTCGTCATCGCCCACCTCGTAACCCTTGACGATGTCATCGGTATCGACGGGGCCGATGCCAGGCACCGTTTTCTCATAGCGGACCCTTTTGCCCGATGGCTTGTGAATCTGCCGGAACGATATCTTTGAGGCGCGGCGCGTCGCGGAATAGAGCTCGACCGGGATCGAGACCAGCGATAGCCGTAACTGACCTTTCCACAGCGCGCGCGCCGCCATTCCCGAGCCTCCCGTTTCGCCGCCGGTCGATTACCAGCTAGCCATTGAACGTCATGCCCGCCTCGGGGGTTCCGGATTAGCCGTTGATGCAGCTGTGTTTCGATTCATCCGAATACCGCCTGCCGCAGATCATCTGGTCATCATCGACCGTCACCGTGATCGTCCCGCGTCGCTTGGGTGCCATCGTCTCGGCGAGATCTTGCAACCTTCGCGGCCCTGCCACCCAGCAATTGACAAGCCCGGTGATCGCGGCAAGCGTGTCCGGCGCGCCGACGGGCATGCAAAACGTTTCGCATATGAATTCAACCAACTCTTGGAGCAGTGGCAATGTCGGGCGACAGGCTTTTCGACCCTCCCGAAGGGTCTTTGCGCAAGTCTGTCGGGCGCGGCGCAGTCGCGATTGCCGTGTCGCAGGCGTTGCAGGTGGCCACGCAAATGGCATCGGTTCTGGTGCTTTCCCGGCTTCTGGCGCCGTCAGATTTCGGGCTGGTCGCGATGTGCGCACCGGTGATTGCATTGCTGGGCATGTTGCAGAATTTCGGGCTGGTTCAGGCCACGGTTCAGAAAAAGGATCTGACGACGCGCGACGTGAATTTCCTGTTCTGGGTGAATCTGTCGTTCAGCACGGCGCTGGCGCTCGGACTGCTGGCCCTGTCACCGCTGATTGCGGTATTCTACGATGAGCCGCGCGTCGGCCCGCTGATCGCGGCGATGTCATCAACGATCCTGATGTCCGGACTGGGCGCGCAGCATGGCGCGATCCTGAACCGGCGGATGGAATTCGGGCGCATTGCGTGGCTCAGCGTGGCAGGCGCGGTGACAACGCTGGCGGTAGCGGTTGGCTGGGCGCTGCTAAGCCCCTCTTATTGGGCGATTTTTGCGGGCACATTGGCGGGGGCGACGCTTGCCACTGCGCTGACATGGGTATTTTCCGGCTGGTGGCCGGGCCGCCCGGCCCGCGCCCAGGACATGCGCGGGCTGCTGGGATTCGGGGCGGGGATCACCGGCTTCAACCTGACGAACTTTCTGGCGCGCAATCTGGACAACGTGTTGATCGGCAAGGTGTGGGGCAGTGTGGAATTGGGGTTTTACGACCGCGCCTACAAGCTGCTGCTGTTTCCGCTGCGGCAGGTTTCCAACCCATTGTCGCGGGTGATGATCCCGGCCCTGTCACGCATGATGGATGAGCCGGATCGCTACCGCCATGCCTATCTGAAGGTTCTCAACCTGTCGCTGCTTTTGATCCTGCCCGGTGTTGCGTGGGCCACGGCGACGGCGGGCAGCCTGATTCCCTTCATGCTGGGCGAACAATGGCATGCCAGCGCGCCGATCTTCATGGCGCTCGGTTTTGCCGGGCTGGTGCAGCCGCTGAACAATCCTGCGGGCTGGCTGTTCATCAGCCAGGGGCGATCCACCGAATACATGATATGGGGGTTCATTACCGCCGGGTTTGCGATCACGGCCTTTGCCTGCGGGCTTTATTGGGGTGCGCTGGGGGTGGCGATCGCCTACGCGATCAGCGAATACCTGAAAACCGTGCCTCTTTGGCGCTATATCTCACGCCGGGGGCCGGTCAGGTCGCGCGATATTTTTGAAACATGCGGGCCGCTGATGCTGGCGGGGCATCTGTGCCTTGGGGCGGTGTGGCTGCTGCGCAATCAGTTCGGCAATTCGACGCCGACGATGCTTCTGGCCAATCTGGCGCTTTCCTATGGGGTGTTTATGCTGATCCTGCTGGCCAGCAAACCGGGGCGCGCGACGCTGCGCGAGGCCGCAACCCTTGCCAAGGGACAATTGCGCAAGGTCCGGCCCGCCTGAGGGCCGTTGGCGCGACACAAGGAATGAACAGCTATGCAGTTTCGGTCGATCGCCGACATGAATGATAGCATCCTCAAAGGGATGCACCTGTTGCCCGCCGAAGTTGACCTTGTCGTCGGGATACCGCGCAGTGGCATGATTGCGGCGCAATTTGTCGCCCTGCTCGGGAATATCCGGCTGACGGATCTGGACAGTTACCTTGCCGGGCGCGTCTATTCATCAGGCGCGACCAAGACGACAGGCATGCGGCCTGCAACGGACGGACGGCGCCGGGTGCTGGTGATTGATGACAGCATCAACGGCGGCAGCGCGATGACTGACGCCAGATCGCGTATCGCGGCGGCCGATCTGGACGACGATGTGACATTTGCGGCAGTTTACGGGTCGAAAACCCGCCATCCGGAGGCTGATCTGGTGTTCGAAACCGTGCCTTGGCCGCGCATGTTCCAATGGAATTTCATGCATCACAAGTTCCTCGGCCAAAGCTGTATCGACATCGACGGCGTGCTTTGCCACGATCCGACATCGGGCGAAAACGACGATGGCGACGCTTATCTGCGTTTTCTGACCACGGCACGGCCTCTCTACCGGATGACCCGCCCGCTTGGCACGCTTGTCACCAGCCGATTGGAAAAATACCGCCCCCAGACAGAAAGCTGGTTGGCCGCGCAGGGCATCGTCTATGACCGCCTCGTCATGCTGGACCTGCCCAGCAAGGCCGAGCGCCAGCGCCTTGGCGCACATGGCAGTTTCAAGGGCGAGTATTACCGCGACAGCGATGCGATCCTCTTTATCGAAAGCGAAAACCGCCAGGCGCTTCGCATCGCCGAGATCGCGGGCAAGCCGGTGCTGTGTCTGCAAACGAACCGGATGATCGCGCCGTCGGACGCCGCTACCCTGAACAAACACCTGCGCGGCGAAGCGCGCCCCGCCCGCCGCATGCTCAAAAAGGCCGCCTATGCCCTTCTGGGGCAGGATCGTCTGGCACTGATCAAACAGCGTCTGGGACGGTAGCCTGCCTGGTGGCATCCTTCAGAACCCCGATCAGGGTGTCGATCTGAACATCCGGATCGATTTCCGATCGCCGGGAATGGTGGAGCGCCGCTTTTGACAGCGTTCCGTAATGATCCGGGTCATCCCAGAGCGCGCGCAGCGCGGCGACCCAATGCTCCACCGGTGCGTCTATGTCCAGAACCGTGCCGCCCGCGCCGATCGCCTCGGGCAGCCCGCCCTGGCGTGAGCCAAGAACCGGTATCGCGCTGAAATGCGCCTCGGTCGCGACACGGCCCCACGCCTCTTCCCAGACGCTGGGGGCCAGCAGCACCTTGGCCTTGCCGTAGATCGACTTCATGTCGTTCGTGCGTGCGCGCAGCGTGACATTTGGCGTTTGCGTCATGCGGGCATTGATCCACTCGCGCAGTTCGTCATTGATCAGCCAGCTTTCGCAGAACGTGAACGGGATGTCCGGACAACGCTCGGCGATGTCGAAGGCCAGATCGCGCCCCTTGACCGGATAGGGGTTGATGAACGTCACGTTCTCGCGCGTGGTGGGCGTCTGGTATAGCGCGCGTTCCACCAGCGGCGGAATGATGGTGGATGTCACTCCGAATTGCCGATTGTATTTCCCGGCCGTAAAGGACGAATTGGCGATGTACCGGGCACCGTCCAGATCGGCAGGATCACCGCCAAGATCGTCGAATTCCACATGCCTGAAATAGAGCACGACCGGAACGCCCGCCGCCTCAAGGCTTTTGGCGATCTTCATCGTCTCGCCGCTTTGGACCACGGCCACATCGGGGCGAAACCGATCGACAACCTCGCTGGCATCAGTCGGATCCCACGCGCGGTAAATTGGCAGGCCAAGGCGGCTGTCGTGTGAAAATCGCGTGCCCCCGATCCGCCGCTTGATGCGCGACTCCAGTTCGGTCCAGCCGCCGCCGATCAGTTTGGACATCACCCCCACCTGGTGCCCCCGCGCCATGAGTGAGCTGGCAAGCTGCATGGTGCTGGACTGCACACCGCCCGAATTCTGCGGCAAAAACGCCTTGCCGGATGTGAAGAGGATTCGCATGTCAGGGCCTTTCCTGTCTGGGTGCAGCCCCGATGATGGACCGCAGCGCCGCAACCTGGGCGCCGGCGTCCATTTCGGGGCGCTTTGAATAGGCGAGTGCAGCAGCTGATACCTTGTCGTATTGATCCCGGTCGGTCCAAAGCCGCCTGATGGCGTCAACCCAGGGGCCGATCGGGCCATCGGGGTCCAGCACAACGCCGCCGGGGCCGATCGCTTCGGGCAGGCCGCCACGATTGCTGCCAACAACCGGGATGCCGCTGACATGGGCCTCGGCGGCGATGCGGCCGAACGCCTCGTTCCAACGGCTGGGGGCGAGAATGATTGCCGCCCGGGCATAGATCGGGCGCATGTTGCCGACAGGTTCGCGCAAGGTGACGTTGGGCAGGGCCGCAACCGCATCGCGTAATGCGGCATCGTCCTGCGGCGACAGTTTCCACGCCTTGAGGAACACGAACGGAATCTCGGGGCACGCCTTGGCAATGGACAGCGCGACATCGACCCCCTTGTGCACATGCGGGTTCACGAAGGTCACGTTAGAGCGGGCAGGGGACACCCGGTACCGGGCGGCCTCGATCATCGGCAAGATGACCTGTGCCTCGATTCCTGCGGTCTGTTTGAAATGTTGCGCAGTGAATTGCGAATTGGCTATGAACCGCGTTCCGTCCAGATCGCCAAGGGCGCCGCCCAGATCGTCCTGTTCCACGTTGCGCAGATAAATGAATGTGCGGATCGCCTTGCGGTCGATGGCGCGCGCCATGCGCACCGGACATCCCGATTGGAAAATCGCGATATCCGCCCGGAAATCGCGGGTGACGGCGGTGGCGGCCTGTTCGGCGGACCACGCCCGATAGACGGGATACCCCAATCTGTCGTCACGCACGAACGGCCGACCCAATTTCAGACCGATCCGCCCGCGCAGCCCGATCCAGCCTTCGCCGGTCAGACCCGCCAGCACCGCGACGGGATGGCCCAGCGCGCGCAGGCGCGTCACCAACTCATGCGTGCTGGACTGCGCCCCGCCATGAAGCTGCGGCAGATAGGGGTGGGCGCTGCCAAAAAGGATGCGGGCGGGTTCTTGCGTCATGCGGGGCCCATCCGCCGGTCAAGCGCACTGCGCAGGCGCGACAATCCCCGCAACAGAGGGGTGTCGACGTAGCGTTCGAATTGCATGGCCAGGATAAAGGCGAGCATTGATTGCGTCAGGGCGATGTAGCGGAGGATCAGGGCCATCGCGGCGGCGATGCCACGTACCCCGTAAATCGCGTCGGTCCGTTGACCCGAACCAAGTGCTGTCAGCGCAGCAGTGCGGCCTGCGATGGCCGGATATTCTCGTGCCATTTTCAATTCCCACGCTCTGGCCGGATCGCCGGATATGGTACGGCTGGACCAAAGAGCCAGCCGCTTAGACCAATTTCAAGGCGATGCCAGAGGGTAATTGATATGATTGCCTAATTTTGCGAATTCATGCGCGCGAATATGCCGACACAATTTGCAAACGGGCGGTTTGCCGCTCCAATTACGGCGGGTAAGCCTGACCAGGGAACAACCTGAGGTTCCCACATGTATTGTCCAAGATCGAAACAAAAGTATTGCGCGATTCTTTTGGGGATGGATAGTCAGGCAGGTCGGTGGAAACTGAGTTACACCATGACATCGACATGCTCTCTTCTTCCTCTTTTCAGTGCGGATCGGTTTGGCAGAATGCCGGACCGCAAGGAATCGCGAACAGCGTAGACCGATAGACTGCTGGGAAAGGATGAGTTTAAAATGAACGGTAAAGCCTTGCGTTCGCTGACGACTGCGATCACCGCTCAGGACCATTTCAGACCGAAAGCATCGGCTGCCGGGTTGCGCGGCCAGTGTGCGGCGATCGGATCGAATCTGAAAAGACCTCTTGATGTTCTTGTCGCGATCTTGGCGATCATCCTGCTGTCGCCGCTGCTACTGTGCGTTACGGTGATGGTCTGGATCACGTCGCCGGGTCCGATATTCTATGGCCACGAAAGGGTGGGCCATAACGGCCGCGTGTTCCGGTGCTGGAAGTTCAGATCCATGATGGTGAATGCAGACCGCGCGCTGGCGCAGCACTTGGCCAACTCGGCGGCGGCGCGCAGCGAATGGGCCGAAACCCGAAAACTGCGCGACGATCCCCGCGTCACAGCGATTGGCCACACCCTGCGCGCGACCAGCATCGACGAGTTGCCGCAGCTGTTCAACGTGCTGATGGGCGAAATGAGCCTTGTCGGCCCCCGTCCCATCACCAAGGGCGAGCTTGTCCGGTATGGCCGGTCGGCGCGGCATTACCTGAGCGCGCGCCCCGGCATTACCGGGCTTTGGCAGGTCAGCGGCCGCAGCGAAACGAACTACAGCCGCCGCGTCGCGCTGGATCGTAAATACGCGCAGAACTCAACGCTGTTCATGGATATCTGGATCTTGCTGCGAACGGTTCCGGTGGTGTTGAAAAGGCAGGGTTCTTGGTGACAACCCGCCAGGACAGGCCCCAGAACAGGCACGGTCCGGCAGGGCATCTTGCAACATTGCTGCTGGGTGTCGTTGTCTGTCTGTTTGCGCCAAGCACTGCCCGCGCGCAGGAATTTCGGCTCGCCCCCCTCGATCAGGTCGCGTTGCGCGTACTCGACTGGAACCCTGTCGCCGAAACAGTGCGCGGCTGGACGGACATTTCAGGCGAATATCATCTGGACGAGAACGGTAATCTTCACATTCCGTTTGTCGGGCAGATAGATGCGGCTGGCAGGACGCTGGACGAGGCTGGCAATTTGATTTCCGAGGCCCTGCGCGAACGGTTCGCGCTGGGCGAGGCGCCGGATGCCACGCTTGATTTCACCGGAATTCGCACGGTTGTCGTGGGTGGTTATGTACGCGCGCCCGGACCCATCGAATTCATGCCGGGTCTGTCGGTGCGCCATGCGATTGCCTTGGCCGGGGGGCTGGAAGATGTGCTGAGCCCCGGGAAATCGGCCTTCCGGGACTACATCGCGGATCAGGGTCAACTCAAAATTCTGACCGATCAAAAGCAGCGCAAACTTGCAATCCTCGCCCGGCTGAAGGCCGAGCGGGCAGAGGTCGATGAGATCACTGTCCCCCAGGAGCTTGCGAATCCGGACGGGCAGGCCTTGATCGCGGAGCAGGCTGAAATCATGCAGCGCCGCCGCGCGAGACTGACCTCGGAGCGCGAAGCGCTGGGCGATCAGGAAGATCTGCTTGTGGCTGAAATCGACTCGCTCACACAAAAGATCGCCGCGCTGGAGCGACAGCGCGAACTGGCACAGGAAGCCCGAGCGAACGCGCAAAGCCTTGCCGATCGCGGGCTCGTCAACAACGAAAGGCTGATCAGTGCCGAAAACCGGCTGATCTCGATCGAAAACCAGCTACTGGATACCTCGACCGCGATTCTGCGCGCCAGGCAGGGTGTTTCCGCCACGAAACGAGAACTGGATTCGCTTGTGTCCGGCTGGAAATCGGATGTGATCGACGAAATCCAGACTGCCGACGCCGATGCTGCCGAAATCCGTGCGCGCATTACCACCTTGCTGCACCTTCTGGACGATGGCGCCGCGCGGCTGGCCTTGCTCGACGGTGAACCGCTGACGGACGAACAGATCATTCCCGACGCGGTGGTTACGATCTATCGCCCGGGGCCGGAGGGTCAGCCGGCGCTGGATGCGGACCTTGACCATGCTCTGCGGCCCGGCGATCTGGTCGATGTGCAGCTTGGCGATATGGCCCGGCAATCGAAACAGGCAGAAACGGACACCACGCATTGAGCGGGTGAAAAATCACCGGTTTTCGTGAACGAACCCCGGTTCGACCGGGGCAGGTGGGCGATGCCAGCGGATCGGCGCATTGTCCGCACGCCGCGACAGGCTGCGCGCCGTGCGGCCCTGCGAGGCGATCACCAGTATCAGCATGGTGACGATCTGGAACTGGTGAAAGCCGATCACCTCGACCATGCTCATCACGCCAAGCGATAGCATCAACATCGCGGCGAAAAGCGTATCCGCCCGCGTCTCGTGCAGCACGCGCCACAGGGATGTGAACAGTGCGACCAGAACAATGGCCGCCTGCAGCAAAACGCCGACAATCCCGATTTCGACCGCGTTCGACAGCCATGTATTGTGGAAATGAAATCCCGTCTTGGATGCGATCCCGAATTCCTGCCAAATGCTTTCGGCCACCGGATTGCCGACGACCCAAACGGCCTGATACCCTTGCCCTCCCAGCGGATTGAGGGCGATTTCCGACAGCGCCAGACGCCACAGGTGTGTGCGCCCGGTAAGGGTCACGTCCTTGCCCGTGACATCCAGAACCCACGCCAGTAGCGCATCCTGATTGATCCAGGCGATCAGGCTGAGCGCGACAAGTATCAGCAGCAGGAACCCCAGAAAAAACAGCCTGTATCGCCGGTGAAGCCTACGCATGAACGCAAACACGAATCCGCTGGCAACGGCCGTCAGGGCGGCGATCAGCCACCCGACGGAATTCGCCATGCCAAGCAGGATAAGGCCCCCGGGCACCGCGACCAGCCCCGCAAGCCTCCAGCCCTTCGAGCCGTCACGTCCCAGCCCAAGTGCGATGCCCGTGATCACGAAAAGCGCCATCACCTGCGCAAACGCGTTCTTGCTGCCGTAAATCCCCAGGTAGCCTGCGCCATCCAGCCGGGCCCGCCCGATCAGGGTGCTGGCCAGTGCTGCCAGCACCAGCGCCACGAATACAGCACGCAGAAGGGTGCGCGCGGAAAGACGGTTCGCGATGGCCAGCGCAATTACCGCCGTCAGGCCCAGTTGAATGCCATAGCGCAGCGTCAGCCCCGGATGAGCCGACCACAAGACCGTTAACACGCACCAAAGCGGCAACAGCAATATCCATCCGTCGCGCCACATCGCCGTCAGGCTTGCTCTTGGTCTGCGCAACACCAGCGCCGCGCCAAAGCACAGGAAAAGCAGCGCGCCCAGTGCGCCCAGCCGATAAACGAACAGCACCGACACGAAGGCCCCGAAGGCCAGCACGGTGTTGGGGCAGATGCTGATGGTTCGTGTCTGGCCTGCCATTGCCTGCGTCGCTGTCATTGCGCCTTGTTCATAGCACACAGAACCGATTGGTCGAACTGGCATTCCTCGCCCGGCGCGGTCCATGCAATCCAGTCGATTTCCATCTCAAGCGCGCGGTCCGGGGGAGCGAAGGTGCCCATCCAATCGGTCAACGTGTCGCTGCTCCAATGGCTGAGAAATATCTTTTGCGGGCTTTGCGGCAAGACACTGCTTTGGGTCTCATGCATCAGCACGCCATCGACGAACCACCGGATCCGGTCCTGCTCCCAGATCACCGAATAGGTATGGAATGCCTCGTCCGCAGGCGGGGTGACGGGCACGGTTTCGCCATTGTGCATCTTGCCCGACACGAAGGTGTTGAAACTGACCTTGCCGGGGTCTCGCGTCAGAACCTCGACGTCGATTTCGTCATGGGGCTTGCCGTGAACCTCGCCGATATAGCTGAACAGCGCCGCGTTGACACCCGAGGCGCGATCCGTGCGAAAACGTGCCTCGAACGTGCCGTAGTGATAGGTTTTCGTCGTCTGCACTTCGCCGCAGGCGTACGGGCGGTCGGCATCATCGGTGCTGCGCACGGACAGCACCAGATTGCCGTCGCGCACCTGGGCCGCATCGCGGGCCCACCAGCAATTCTGATGATCTCCGTTCGTCCAGCCGTCCGAGATATACCAATGCGATTCGTCCAGCGTGTCGAACGGTTCGAAAAAACTGTCTTGCGCCGCCGCTTGTGCCGCGCAGCCCACCGCAAGCAGGGCGCCTGCCAATTTCTGCAATAACGACATGTCATTTTCCTTGCCGCAGTTTCTTGCCTCTTGATCGCACATCGACCGGCGAAGTGTTAGCGTGGGCGCTGCCGGGCCTTCGGGATGGCAAAACTCAGCCGAAAGCGCGCTATTTTGAAGATTGGACAGGACTTTGCGGGCCAGCGGTGCAACCCATGACATTTGCCGGATGCAAGGCCAACACGACCGATGACAAACACGCCGCCCCTTATCAGCGTCATCATGGCGAATTTTCGCGGCGCGTCCTTTATCGGCGCGGCCATACGGTCGGTCCTGTGCCAATCGCACGGCACGGTCGAGGTGATCGTATCGGACGACGCGTCAGACGATGAAAGCTGCGACATCGTGCGCCAGATCGCGTCCGGTGATCCACGGGTGCGCCTGATCGAAGCGGCGCGGCGCGGCGGCCCGGCCCGCGCGCGCAACGCCGCGCTGGAGGCGGCGAAAGGTGATTGGATCGCCATCGTGGACTCCGACGATCTGGTGGAACCCGATCGTCTGGCCCGGATGCTGGGCGCGTCCAGAACACTGAACGCCGACATGGTGGCCGACGACATGGTGCCTTTCGGCAATGTTGCGGCGCAAAGCGGAACGATGTACGGCGCGCTGCTCGCGCAAGGGCCATACCCGATAAGCGCCGTCGATCTGATCGTCTCGGACCGGCCCGGCGGACGGTCCGCCCCGCTTGGCTATACCAAGGCGTTGATCCGGCGCGCGGCCCTTGGAGATTTGCGTTATGATGAGACCCTGCACAACAGCGAGGATTTCGATCTCTACCTGCGGCTGCTGCTGAATGGCGCGCGATTCGTGCTGCTGCCGCAGGCCACCTATCTGTATCGCCGTCATAGCGCATCAATCTCGCACCGCCTGTCGGTCGATGTGCTGATCCCATTGATTGAAGCGCATGACAAACTGCCGCCAACCGCGCCCGAGATTGCAACGGCGCTGAAAGATCGACGCAAACGGCTGGCGCGCGCGCTGGAATATGCGCGGTTAGTCGATGCCCTGAAATCACGCGATGCGGGGGGCGCGCTGCTGCTTTTGCTGAGGTATCCGGTTCTGCTGACGGATCTGGCCGAAAGCGTGCGCGACAGGAGGCGCCAGCGCCGCGCGTCAGCCTTCAAGAGGCAGTAGCAGCCGATAACCCGCGTCATCCGGCTGGTCCCGGTCGCGCCCGAGTGGCCGCAGCTTGTCGCGGGCGATCCCGCGCAGGATACGGGCCGGATTGCCGCCCCCGGCAAAGGCCCATTTCACTGCCGAGATCAGACCATCCCGCGCCTTGCGATCCAGAAAATTCCGGTGATCCAGTTTGGCGCGTACTTCGGCGCGGTAGGCACGCATGGCCACCGCCGCCTCGCCGGTTGCGCCGACTTCATGGCGCGCAATTGCCGTGTCGAGCGCGGCAAGATCGGCGGTGGCATGGCGCGCGCTTAGCGACGTCGCGCGGGTGACAGCGCCATATCCCGCCTGACGCGTGACGCGAAACCGAGCGCCCGCCAGCAGGAGGCGCACGTAGAGATCGTAGTCTTCTCCAAGACGCAGCGTCTCGTCGTACCAAAGATCATGACGGCGCAAGAACGCGCGCGACAACAGCGGTTTCAAAAACCCCATCTCACCGCGCGTGTGCCCCGAGGATGCCAGATTGCCCCGACAGAAGGTCGCGGCATTGATCGTTTCAAAATCATCTCCCACTCCCGGCAAGGCGCTGAAATCCAGATTCTCGGCGCCTTGTTCGGTGACAAAGGCTATATTGTCGGCGCACATGTCCCAGCCCGGTTCGGCCAACAGCCGCGCCAGACGACCGGGGGCAAAGAAATCATCGGAATCCAGCAGGGCGAAGACGTCGCCCCCGGCCTCTTGCATGGCGCGGTTGCGCGCGCTGGCGGGGCCGGTATTGACGTCCAGCGGGATCAGCCGAACCCGGCCATCGCGCGCCGCCCAGCCCGCCACACACGCCCGCGTGCCGTCGCCGGACGCATCATCGACGACGACGACCTCCTGCGTTTCGGGCTGGGCCAGTGCCGACGCGATCGCGCGCCCGACCGTTGGGGCGCAATCATGTGCGGCGATAAGGACGCTGACGGTGGGCATGGCTGACCTCTGGCACCTCTGCGCGGCTATTTGGGTGCCGCGTTCCCGCCGTTCAGCCCGGTGGGCACGTCATGCTCGCGCAAGGCGGCCAGTCGCGCCCTGTCGCGCCGTCCCTTCGCGCACCGGCCCAGGGCCATCACCGCGAGGGCAAACGCATAGAGCACCTGTGCTGCAATCATCACGCTGAACGCAAGCCCGGCACTGGCCAAAAAACCCAGACCGGCCCACGCACCGGCAAGACCCGCAGCCAGGGACACGGTGATCATGCCGATGATGAATGTTCCTACTACCATGACCCCGTTCTGCCCCAATACCTTGGACGTGCTCCTTGCTGCACCCTATCACCCGGACCGCCGTGCCAGTAGCCCCTGATAAGTCGCAGGGCAAAAAATCTGACGGTGTCACCCTTTTCATACAACCTCCGATATGCGGTACGCAGCCGCGTCAATGCGCGATCATTGAAAGTAGGACGCGAATTCCTCGTCAAAGGATTCGTATTGCGCCGGGCCGATGTATTTCTTCAATTCGCGCATATCGACATCGCTCAGGACCATGCCAAGTAGGCGCGCGGATAGTTCCGGCTCCTGTTCCAGCGTGCGACTGACAAGGCTGTAGGGGGTCTTTCCCCATGGCACCATCAGCACAACCTGATCGACAAAGGGCGCCAGCTCGCGCGCGTCGACGACCGGGCCCAGCGCGCCCAGATCGACGACGACATGAGTATATTCCCGCGCGGCGGCCACCAGAAATTCGCGCATCATGCGCGATGACAGCACATCGCCCGGATGGGGCAGCGCCGTCGCTCCGGACCAGCCGATCACGTCGATATTCGTGCCCGCGATGGGTGTTCGGCAATCGTGCCAGTCGGCTTCCCCCGCAACGACACCCGTGAGGTCGTCTTCGGTGGTTATGTTCAAAAGGCGGCTCAGCCTCTGGCTGCGCGGGTCGCCGTCGACCAGCAGCACGTTATGCGACGATACTGAAAGAACGCCGGCAAGATCAGCAGACAGCGCCGTTTTGGTCGCGCTGGGCAGGATCGAGGTGACGCCGATCATGGTGCCGCCCCGGCTTTCCACCGCTGCCGCCGAGACGTGGCGAATGGTGCGCAGCGTTTCGCTGTAGCGCGATCGTGGCTCTGCGACATGCGCCAGCGGATACCGTATGACGCCGCGCGCGGGCTCCGATTTGTCGCCGTCCGGCAGGGTGCGCCCGCGTGCGCTGACCGGCAACTCCGGCAGATAACCAAGAAATCTGAGCTTCAGCCCATCGGTCACATCCGCTGCGGTGCGGACATATCGTTCGCGCCATTCACGGATCGCCGCATGCACCAGCCCTCCCATAAGCCCCAGCACGATTGCGAGCGCCAGCACGCGCTTGGCCGAGGGCGAGGCCGCGCCGCGCGGCACTTCGGCAGGGGTCAGCACGCGGATCTGCGTGCCCGAATAAAGACGCAGCTGCTCGGCCTCCTGGAACTGGCTGAGGAAGGTTTCGTACAGCCGCATCAGCGTGTCGGTCCGCTGTTCAAGCAGACGGTATTCGATCTGCGCGCGCAGCGCTTCGGAATTTTCCTCGTTCAGCGGAACGATGGCGTCGCGCAACGACGCCACACGGGCATCTGCCACATCCAATTCGCCGCGCGCAATCTCGGCTTGCCGCTCCATTTCCGCATAGAGGCGCTGTGCGGATTGTTCGATCTGCGAATCCAGCACGCCAACTTGGGGGTGATCCTCGCCGAAATTGCGGATCACGCCGACGCGCCTTTGGCTGAGTGCCGACAGGGATTGCGCCATCTCGGCCAATCTTTCGTCGCCGGGCAGGCTTAGCCGGCCCTGATCGGAGGTCGTCAGCGCCTCGGGCCCGCGCGCAAGGGCCTGTTCATAGCTGGCGACCAGCGCCCGGCTGCGCGCAGCCTCGGCCTGGGCCAGCGAGAGTTCTGCATTGAGGCGGCTCAGGTTCTCTTCGGTCATCAGGTTTTCACCCGTCGCGACCAGACCCGCCTCGGCGCGGAAGGCTTCGGCGTCCATCGCCGCCTCTCTTGCACCGGCTTCCAGTTCGGCCAGTCGCTGTTGCAGGAATTCGGTGGTGCGCGTCGTCGCCTCGAATGACGTGTCCAACTGATCCGAGGTATAGGCCTCGGTGTAGGCATTGACGATCTGCGCGGCCAGAACCGGATCATGAAGCTCGAATTCGATCCGCAGTGCGGTGCTGCGGCCAATCCGCTCGACAATCAGATCGCCCTGCAAATTGCGCGCAATCGCGCTGTTCAGCGCGTCAGGCGCCGATGGGTCCGAAGATGCAGATTGGCCATCGCCGCCGCTACCGCCCGGTTTGGGCGACAAAAGGTCAAGCGCGCCGCGGATCGTGCCGGTGATCGTTCCCAGAATTTTCGAGGCAAGCGAGGTTGGCGCATTCAGAAAAACCGGGTTGTCATCCAGCCCCAGAATGGCATCGACCCGCAACGCCAGATCGCGTGATCTGAATATCTGCTGCGCCGTCTCCACCGCGGCGTCCGAAACCGCTTCGGTGACGGCCACTTGCTCGACCTGACCGGTCGATTGCCCGGCCAGCAAGACGGTCGAGGCCGCGCGGTAACTTGGCGGGGTTGTCGCAAGATAGGCCAGGCCCAGCACGCAAAGCACACCGATCCAGATCAGCAGAATCCACCGTTGACGGCGAATGCCCTGCGCCAGTTTGGCAAAGTCGATCAGAACGTCGCTGCCGCCTGCCGACTGGTCCGGATTGCTGTCCGCAACTCTTACCCGAAAATCACTCATTGCGGTCGGCGCCTTTCGACAGGGTACCAGATATCTGCGGCGCATCGCCGGTCCGGCGGGGGCCGGGGTCCCCATAAATCCGGACCTGCCGCAGCCCCAACAGAGTCGACATCGCGCCGACATGCAATGCCGCCCGCACGACGTTGCCGTTTCTGGCCGTCGCGGCGGGAAATTGCACCGCCGCCGCCGCCATGCACCATGAAACCTTGGCCAATGTCACGGCGAACTGCCGCCAACGGTCACGCGCAGGCAGATCCGTATAATGCAGGCCGGCATGGGTCTGTCCCATACGATAGCGGCGCTTTGCCAGCCAGCGCAGCGTCGCTCTCGTATTCGGCACGTCTTCAGTAACCCAGGCATCGTTGGCGAATGACAGACGGGCGCCCGCGCGCCGGGCTGCCTCGAACCACGCGGTATCCTCGCCGCCCGATTGCCCCCGCGCGGGATCAAAGCGCAACCCGGCGAAGGGCCGCGCGGTGCAGTCGATCATCACGTTGCAGCTATGGCCGGCAATGGGCTGTCCGTCATCGCCGGTTTCGGGCCATGTGTCATGCATCCTTGCCGCCCGCATCCATCGCGGCGCATCCTTGCCATAGATCGCGCGCACCGGTCCGATCGCCGCATCGGCCCCGTCTTGGGTGATCGAGGCATCCAACTGTTCGATCCAGTCAGGCGCGGCAATCTCGTCATCATCGATCATGGCCAGCCGCACGGCCCCGGCCCGCGCTGCGGCATCCAGAATGGCATTGCGCGCTACCGAGATGTTACGCGCAGGGGCATGCACATACGTCACCTCGTGGGCCGATGCCGCCACGAAATCCCGCACGCGCTGGCGCGCGCTGGGGGTGTCGTCATTATCGGCGACGATGATCAGCAGCGCCGTATCTTCGGGCAGTTTCTGCCGCTCGATGCTGGCCAGCGTCTTGGCAAGCGCCGGGCGCCTGAACGTGCATATCCCTATGGCTATCACCCGCGTATTCATGGCCGGGCCGCACCGGCAACTGGCAGGGCGTGTTGGAAAAGTCCCAGCCAGAAGCCAAAGGACCACGCCAGATGCATCAGCGCGGCCATGCCCCCCGCAGCGACGCCGTCCCAGCCATGCCCCTGCAAGGCCAGCGCCAGGCCGCCGCCGGCGCAAGCCGCCAGCCAGAGCATCGCGGGCAGCGCGAACAGCGGATGTAGCACCGTCAGAAACGCCAACAGGACGACGGGCAGGACCGCAATCATCACGCACTGCCGCAGCCGCGGCCAGACCCGATGTTTCAGCAAGGTCCGCGCTCTCCCGCGCCCGAAATTGCGATACTGCCGCGCCAGCGAAACAGCCGACCTGCGCGGCAGATAATCCAGCCCCGTGCGTGCCGTCAGCCAGATCCGGTGATCTGCGGCGATCAGGCGAAAATCCAGCTCGGCATCCTCGTTATGTGAAAAGTCGGGATCATACCCGCCAACCGCACGGAACGCGCCGATCCGCATCAGGGCGTGATGCCCGTGTTCGACCAACCGGCCACCGGCACCGATGCGATGTGCGGACCCGCCATTACCGATGCGCGAATTCTGCGCCAGAGCCACCGCCCGCTGGACCGGCGTGTGCCCGACGGCGCGCATGGCCACCACCACGCTGTCCGCGCGGGTGACGGCGGCCTCGGCCAGCAGGATATCGCAATAATCCTCCGGATAGGTGGCATGCGCATCAATCCGGATCAGCCAGTCAGCGTCGCCTGCGAAGTCCTGCACCGCTAGGTTGACCGCGGCACTCTGGAGTCTGGCCGGGTTGTCCAGCAGATGCAGGCGGGCACCCGGCAGGGTGGCTGCGCTCGCGATGCGCCGCGTGGCGTCCGCCGATCCGCCATCGGCCACCACGACGCACACTGTCCGCGACGCGGCCACCGCGCGGCGGCAGAACGGACGGAGCCCATCTATCACATCCCCGATATGTGCTGCCTCGTTCAGCGTGGGAATGACGATCAGAACATTCCCTGTCGCGGTGACCGGTGCGGGATGCGCGATTCTTTGGTGCTCCATTGCCCCCATCAGGTCACCGCTCCGTCCGCCTTCAGCATGCTGAGTGTGCCTTGGCCCGCTTGCAGATCCGCGCCGAGTGCGGCCACCAGATCGCGGCATTCCCGGGCGTCGGCGTGCCAGACGGCTGGTTCGATCTGCGCCATTGCCTTGTCCAGGCCGGCCAGCCGTGCGGCGTCGATCTGATCCAGCGTGCCTGTGGCCGCCTGAACCGACGCATCGGCAATGCTCACACCGATGTTCAGCCGCTCTGCCTTGCGGGCGACCTCGGTTCCGGCGAGGCAGATCGGCGGCACGCGATGCAGCCCGCTTTCATAGAGCCGGTTGGGAAGCAGCCAGTCGGAGTTCGCGCCCTCGTCATAACGATCCACCAGCCAGGCCAGATCAACCTCGCCATAGATCCGGGCCAGATCACCGGGATAGTCATAAGGCCCGCAAAACAGTAAATCCGGGTTCTGCGCCACCGTTGCGTCGAACTGCGGCAGCGCGTCATGGGCGGGACGTCCGCGCAAGATCACCTTGTAGCGGCCCGGCGCCGCACGGGTGACAGCATCGAGGCAGGCCAGCGAAAATGCACAGCGCAGAATGCCGAACCAGCCGATTATCAATGGCCCGCCATCATCGCACGCTTTTGTGGGCGCGTCCGGGCGAACCCCATTCTCGGTGCGCAGCACCTTGTTTTCGATCAGAAGGACGGGGGCGCCTGTCTGCTGATACCTGTCGAAATACCGCGTCACGAAAGCGGGCGAGGAGACAAGCACAAGGTCCACGGCGCGGCACAGCCTGCGCTCGACCAGTCGCAGCGCGCGTCCGACGCTGTCATCGCGCAGCATCAGCCGGTGAATATCCAGAACCTCGTATACCAGCCGCGGGGTCCGGCCGTGTCCGCGCGCCGCGCGCCGTGCCATCGCAGCGGCCAGCGCCAGCATTTCCAGATTGCGGGCCATGATCACATCAAAGCGTCCCGCGTCAGGCAGGCGCCCCAGACGGGCGCGCAGTACGCTGGCAATTCTTTGCACCATCCGCGCGTTACGCGTGTGCCCCAGAACCTGCGCCGCATCCGGCAGCGGGCCATCGTCGCGCCGAAATCCGATCACTGTCACCACAGCGCCCCCGCAGCGCATCATTTCGACGCGCCGCCAGATCGCCGTATCGTCAAGATTATGAGCAATATAGAGAACCTGCACGGTCGATGTCTGCTCCGTCTAAGCCTGATCAAAACTTGCGCTTGCGCCAAACAAGGCGCCCGACTTGGGCAGGAACCCGTTTCACCGGTACCCTATCACGAAGCCACCCCGGGAAAACCGCAGTTTCCCGTTGCGTCCAGCGCGTTAGCTGTTTCTTGCCAATGGCGCTGCGCGGCGCGGCCTGCCTCCGCCTCGCCTCACTCTTGCCGCAGATACGGTACACAGTCGATGTGCAGGACTGCCGTGAGCGTTCGGCACAGCGCATCGCGGGTATAGCAGGCGCCGCGTAGATGTTGCGCCCGGACGTTACGCCAATCGGATGCCGGACCCGCTCGGAATTTTCTTGACTTGGTGATTTTGCTGCGTAATTAATGTGAGCGAGTGATCACACACAATATGAGGTGAAGGCAAAATGGCAAAATCTTCCGAGACCCGACGCAAGCTGATCGACGACACGGCATTGCGTCTTTTTGCAGAACATGGCTATGCGGAGGTTTCTGTCCGCGACATCTCTCAGGCCTGCGGTATCGGTGACAGCGCGCTTTACCGGCACATGACCTCCAAGGAAGAACTGGCTATCCGTGTTTTTCGCGAGGCTTATCTTGAGTTCGGCGCACGAATGTTAGCCGCCGCGCCCAGCGACACGCCCCTCAGGACAAAGCTGTCAGCGTATCTGCGGGTCATGCTCGAAGGGTTCGACCAGGACCCGGTTCTGATGCGGTTCCTGCTGATCAGTCAGCACGATACCCTGGCCAAGGCAATCACGCCCGAGGATGTCACACCCGTCCTGATCATTCACCAAGCCCTGTCGCGTGCGGCGTCGATGGGTGAGGTCGACTTGCCCGACGTCGAAATGGCGACGGCCCTTGTCATGGGGGCGGCACTGCAACCGATGACATTCATGTTGTACCAACGCCTCCCGGCGCCCGCGATATCCCATCACGATGCAATTCTGGAAGGTCTGACCCGCCTTCTGGCACTCAGCTAATTCAAATTCCAGAAGGGGCCTACCCAATGATCTGCGACACTGAAAATACACGGAGCTATGTCTCCATCGTCGTAACGGCTGTCCTCGGGGCGCTGAATGACAATCTGCTCAAGGCTGCCGTCATCGTGTTCGCCGCCCTCAGCGTCCCTGCCGATCAGGCGGCGACGGTGGGCCTGCTGGCGGGTGCGCTGCTGATGCTGCCCTTCGTGCTGTTCTCCGGATGGGCCGGCATACTGGCCGACAAGTTCGAAAAGGCGGCGATGATCCGCGCCGTGAAATGGAGCGAGCTTGGCCTTGCCTGCGTTGCAACCGGCGCGATGATGTCGGGGAGTATTCCCATGATGCTGGGCCTCGTTTTCCTGATGGGGTCACAATCGGCCTTCTTCGGCCCGCTCAAGCTGGGCTGGCTGCCCGAGCGTTTGCGTCCCGATCAACTGGTCGCGGCCAATAGCTGGCTTGATGCGGGCACGTTTCTGGCCATTCTGGCGGGTATGGTTGCGGGCGGCCTTCTGTCCGGAGCTGAAACGCTGATCTGGGTCGGCGGCGCTGCGATAGTGATCGCACTGGTCGGCGTGTTTGCCGCGCATACCTTGCCCAAAGGCGCGCGGGCGGCGCCCGAGCTGGCCGTTCCGCTCAATCCGCTGGCGGGAAACTGGCGTGTACTCAAGGCGCTCTTTTCCGACCGCGTCGCTGCACGGGCCGCGCTGCTGGACACATGGTTCTGGGCCGTCGGCTCGGTCTATCTGTCGACACTTCCGGCGTATCTGCGCCAGCGTCTTGACGGTGACGAGACGATGTTGACGGCGGTCATGGCGCTTTTTGCAGGCGGTATTGGCGCCGGTGCGATCATGGCCAGCATCAAGCTGCGCGGCAAGGTCAGTGCGCAACTGGCCCTGCCGTCAGGTATCCTGATCGCGGTGGCGGCTTTTGGCCTTTATGCTGGTTTCGACGCGCTGGAGCCGGGCAGCGGCATGGCGGGCCTCTTTGGCTCGGCGCAGGGGCTCTTTGTCGCTACCAGTCTGTTTCTGATCGCCTTCGGCGGCGGAATGTTCGCTATTCCCCTGAAGGCGGTCATCCAGTCCCGCGCCGGCGATGACCAGCGCGCGCAGGTGATGGCAGGCTTCAACATACTGAGTTCGCTTGGCATTGTTACGATATCCATCCTGATGTCTCTGGGGGTCAAGGCGGGCCTGGAGTTGCAGCACATCTTCCTGACGATTGGCGCAAGCAGCATTCTTGCCGTCTTCGCCGCCGTGGTCTTCTTTCAAAGAGAAGCGTTGCAGGGCCTTGGCCGCGCGATACTGCTGCCATGGTTCCGCGTCGAAATCGAAGGAGCTGAGCATCTGACGACCGACGGACCTGTGGTGTTCGTGTCGAACCATGTCAGCTTTGCCGACGGCCCGCTGTTGTTTTCGCTGATCGACAGGCAGGCCGCCATCGCCGTGAATTCGGACTGGGCCAAGGGCCCCGTCCTGTCGCGCCTTGCCGGTATTCTGGGGATCGCGCCGCTTGATCCGCAAAAACCCATGGCAGCCAAGGGTCTGGCGCAAAAAATCAATGCGGGGGGCGCCGCCCTCGTCTTTCCCGAAGGACGCATCAGCACGCATGGCGCCTTGATGAAGGTCTATCCGGGAACCGCCTGGCTTGTGGATGCGGCGCAGGCCCCAATAGTGCCCATTCACATCGAAGGGCTGGAAAGCTCATGGGTGACACGCCCCATTGTCGGCATGGCCCGCCGTCTGTTCCCCAAGGTGCGCATCCGCGTCGGCGCCCCTCGCAGGCTGGACGTTCCGGACGACGTCAAAGGGCGTGCGCGCCGAGAGTTGGCGACCAGAGCCTTGCAGGACCTGCTTGAAGACAGCCGGTTCGAGGCGCTCAATGCCCATCGCTCCCTGCCGCACGCGTTTCATTTGGCGCGCAAGCAGTTCGATGCCTCCGGCATCGCTGTCAGCGATCCGTTCGGCACGCATCTGACCCGGCGCAAGATCGCCATCGGCGCTGCGGCCTTCTCGTCCTTGCTTCAGGAAAGAACGGCACCGGGCGAGCATGTCGGCATTCTTCTGCCCGGCGTTGCTGCTGCTCCCGTGATCCTTATGGGCCTGTGGCGCGCTGGCCGCGTGGCCGCGATCCTCAATCCCACGCTTGGCGCTAGACCGATGCTGTCGGCCATCGACACCGCGGATATTCGTAAAATAATCACCAGCAGGGATTTTGTTCAGAAGGCCGGGATTGAGAATGTCCTACGCGAACTTGAAGATAAGGGCCTGGAGATCCTGTGGACTGATGACCTGAAAGCGCAGATTGGGCCGCGCCGCAAAATGGCTGCGATGTGGGCGGCACGTCGCCCGGCAGACGTCCCCCTGTCCCGCGATGGCACCGCGGCAATTCTCTTTACCTCCGGGACCGAAGGCGCCCCCAAGGGCGTGGTCCTCAGCCACGGCAATCTGATGGCCAATATCGCCCAGCTGCGCGCCCGGACTGATGTCGGCTCGGCGGATCGGGTTTTGTCCGCTTTGCCCCTCTTTCACAGTTTCGGCCTGACGGCGGGGGTTCTGCTTCCGCTCATGGCCGGTGCTCCGGTGATGATGTATCCCTCGCCGCTGCACTACAAGATCATCCCCGAACTTGCCTACGGGCACAGGGCAACGCTGATCTTTGGGACCGACACGTTCCTCAGTGGCTGGGGCCGCCGGGCGAGCGCCTATGATTTCAGCTCGGTGCGCGCCGCGATTGCGGGGGCCGAGCCGGTCAAAGCGTCCACACGCGCGCTGTGGTCTGACAAATTCGGCGTGCGCATTCTGGAGGGTTTCGGCGCGACCGAGGCCGGTCCGGTGATTGCCCTCAATACGCCGATGGAGAACCGTAACGGCACTGTCGGGCGCGCGCTGTCGAACATCGATATGCGGCTTGACGATGTGCCTGGCGTCGAGGGGCAGCGGCTGTGGATCCGTGGACCGAACGTGATGGCGGGGTACCTGCTGGCGGGTGACAAAGGCGTAATTCACGCCCCCGACGGCGGCTGGTATGACACCGGCGACATCGTATCGCGTGACGCAGACGGATTTATCCGCATCGTCGGCCGTGCCAAGCGCTTTGCCAAGGTCGGTGGCGAGATGGTATCGCTGGCCGCTGCCGAAGCTCTGGCGGCCGAGATCTGGCCTGATGCCCACGTCGCCGCCATATCGGTGCCTGACGCGCGCAAGGGCGAAAAAGTGATCCTGGCAACCACGCAAACCGGCGCAGACCGCACGGCCCTGTCATCGGCGGCCAAGGACCGAGGCATCGCCGAGATCACTGTGCCCGCGGAGGTTGCAGTGATGGATCGCATCCCCCTACTTGCGTCCGGCAAGACGGATTACCCGGCGCTTGACGTGATGCTGACCGAGTCACAGGAGATGGTGGCATGACGCCGGATATGTATGAACGCGCCGATGTCATCGACGCTTACAAAGGCTCTGTCTTCAGTCTGGTTTCAGCGGTCCTGACAGCGGCGTGCGCATTTGCCACCGCGACGTTGCTGCTACCGCCAAAGCCTGCATCTGCGCAATCGGCTGGACAGCTCGAACTGGTTTACACGCAACCTGTCGAGGGCGTCTACACGCAAGGCTGGACCGCCCAGCTGCTGGGCCAGCACCGGGGCGAGGGTGTGGCCGTCTACGTCGTCGGTGAGGGAAAGCTGGGGGATTTCTTTGGTGTCGTATCGGTGGATTGCCGACATGCTGAAAAATCCGAATGGCTTGCGACTGGCGGGTATCTGTCGGCCCAACGCGTTCCGGCTGGTGCTATTCTCAGCGTCCGCAAGCTGGCGTGCGGTCGCTGAGATTTCTACACCGTGCCGCCGCAGGCCAGTACAACCGCCTGTCGCCCACCGTATACCCATACGCCGAAACCAAGGGCAACTTTACCAGATTTGTCGAAGCGATTTGCGCCTTGAAGGCTGAAGGATCCATGTCATGATGACGCTTTTAACAATACTCGGGCTCACTCTCGCTGCGATCCCTTTGGCGGTGATTTATCTTCTGGTCCGCCAAACCCGCATCGTGAAAGAACTGCGGGCGCTCAAGGCCGAGGTCACGGCCATGAAAGCAGCCGACAGGGCAACGCCGCAGGCGCCTGTGCCGACCGCTGCCGCATCGAACCCATGGATCACCCCCAAGACGAAAGAAGATGCGCCAGCGCCCGGACCTGAAGCGGCACCTGCAAGTGTGGCACCGCAAGATCCGGGTCCGAAACCGCCAGCCGACACATCACGGCCGACGGATACCGCGCAGGCACCACTGCCACCGCGTGCTGTCGTGTTCCGCCGGGAGCGCCTTGCTGCGCTGGGCTCGTGGCTGCGCGAAAACTGGTTTCTGGCCATCGCCGCGCTCTCGCTGGCGCTCGCCGGTATCTTCCTTGTGCAATACGGCGCCGAGAACGGTTTGCTTAGCCCTGCACTGCGTGTAGGCGCCGCCGTCGCGCTGGGCCTCGCCCTTGTTGCCGTGGGCGAGTGGGTGCGCAGACGGGCAGGCGATCACAGCGGCATGACGGTCTTCTTGCCGTCCGCGCTATCGGGGGCGGGCCTGGTCTGTATGTTCGCGGGCATCCTCGCGGCCCGGCAACTCTACGGACTCATCGACGCCCAGACGGCCTTTGCCGCCTTGGTGGCGACGGGCGCGCTGGCGCTGATTTTCGGTTGGTTCTACGGACCGTTGCTCAGCTCGGTGGGTATCATCGGCGCTATGGCGGCGCCGTTCCTGGTGGGCGGCGACGCGTCCGAGCCGACAATTCTCTTCGCCTACTTCGCGCTGGTGACTGTGGTCGGGCTGGGCATTGATGCCGCGCGACGATGGGCTTGGGTGTCGGTGCTTTCGCTGGGTTTTGGATTTGGCGCCGGGGCGCTTCTGCATCTTGGGGCGGGGGGCGATACCGCGTTCCTGATCTTTGGCGCCGTCCTTGTGATCGCCAGCATCGCCATTCCGCAAAAGACGCTTGTGCCGCGCCATGGCGGCGCGATGGTCACGGAGAGCGCCGCGCTGCAATGGTTCGGGAAAGGCCCGCCCGTCTGGCCTGAATTCCCCACGCGCCTCGCCGCCGGGTCGATGACCGCCGCGACCGGCATTGCCGTAATGCTGGCGCCTGCCGCGTTCTGGCCGGCGGTGATCACGCTGGCACTGCTGTTTCTTGCTGTCACCTTCTGGGCGCGGCATGCCGACGCGCTGGGCGATCTGGCGGTGCTGCCGGCCGCCGGCTATCTGCTTGCATTGTGGCTGGTCCCGCAGACGGATGCTCAGGCTTTCCAGAGTTTCGCAGGCTGGCGGCCGCCCACCGCCCAAGCGGGGCTACCGCTCGTGGCGATGCTGCTCCTGGCGGGCGGTGTTGCGGGCAGCCTGATCGCCGCGTGGCGCAGTTTGCGCGGTGCGCCCTATCCCATAGCGTGGACAGTGGGCGCTGCAATCTTTGCGCCGCTGGTCACCGAGATCCTCGATCTGCGCTGGGGGCCGCAAATCGTCATCGGCCCGAGCTTTTGGGCGCTGCACGTGTTGGCGATCGCCGCCGTGATGACCTTGCTCGCCGAGCGCCACGCGCGCGTCGCCGAGCACCGCGACCTGCGCGTATCGCTTCTGGCATTGGCGGCGCTGAGCATGGTCACGCTGGCGTTCTTCACCGTGCTGATCGGCACGGCGCTGACCATCGCGCTGGCGGTGATGGCCGTGTTGGCGGTATGGCTTGACCGGCAGTTCCAATTGCCACAACTTGCGCCATTTGTCCTCATTGGTGTCGTGGTGACTACGTGGCGGCTGATCGCCGATCCGGGCATCGAATGGGCAATGCGCGCCGACCTTCTGGAGGTCCTGACCAGCTATGTGTTGCCCGTGGCCATTTTTGCCTTGGGCTGGGCAATCGCGCGCCGGCATGGCCGGGCGATCCCGGCGCTGGTGCTGGAAACCGCGCTGTGGGTCATCGGTGGTACGTTTGCCTGCGTGCTGATCGGCCGGGCGCTGCCTAGCGGGCAGTCCATCTTTGGTCTTCCGCCATATTGGGAGGCCTCGCTATACGGCAGTGTCTGGCTGATCGCGGCGTGCGGCCAACTTAACCTGTTGCGACGCGAGGGGCTGTTTCGCTGGGTTCACCTGGGCCTGGCCGGGGTCTTTGGCGCGCTGGCCCTGATCGGCATCGCGTCGGCAACGATCATCTTCAGCCCGCTCATTGTCAGGTCGCCAGTTCACGGCCCGCTGATCTTCAACACGCTGCTGGTCGCATATGGGCTGCCCGCACTGGTTCTGGCGCTGGCCTGGCTGTTCCTGAAACATCTGGACGCGCGATTGCGCAAAGGCTTGCTCTGGGTGGGTATCGCGCTGGGATCGCTCAATGTCGGGCTGGAAATTCGGCACTTCTGGCGTGGCAACATCCTGTCTGTGCCTGGCACGACGCCGCCGGAACTCTACAGCTACACCGTGGCGCTTATGATCGCCTCGGCCCTGTTGATGCTGGGTGCGGTCCGGCGCCGGTCCAGATCCCTTCGGCGCCTTGCCCTGATCGGTGTCGGGCTGAGCATCGCCAAGGTGTTTCTCATCGACATGGGCAGTCTTGCCGGCCTCATCCGCGTTTTCGCCTTCCTTGGCCTCGGCCTGTCTTTGGTCGCTTTGGCATGGATTGATCGCTGGATCACAGCCGCATGGGGGGCGGACAATCCGCCCGATCAGGCTTGATCGCGCAACGAGGGCGCCCAATGCAGAAGGCCGGGGGCGCCCTTTCGGGCGAACTGAACAGTCTTGCGAACTGCGCCAAGGGCACCTAATCAGTCCCATCTGCGGCCATGTGGCGCCCCTGTGACGCAAACCAGTGAGATAGGCGGCGGGCAAGGTCATGGAAACCAGTGCTGGGTACAAGGTTTGCCGATGAAATACAGAACTGAAATTGACGGATTGCGCGCCATCGCCGTCCTGCCCGTCATACTGTTTCACGCCGGGGCAAGCCTTTTCAGCGGCGGGTATGTCGGCGTGGACGTCTTCTTTGTCATCAGCGGCTATCTCATCACAACCATCATCCTGACCGAGCGTGCAGCCGGTGTTTTCAGTATTCGAAAATTCTACGAGCGCCGTGCGCGCAGAATTCTGCCCGCGCTTTATTTGGTCATCTTCGCTTGCCTGCCGTTTGCGTGGGCATGGATGGTGCCGGAAATGTTGGCGGATTTTGCCCGCAGCGTTGCAGCCACAGCCCTGTTCATCTCGAACGCACATTTCTGGGAAACTGCCGGTTATTTCGCATCCGACACAGATCTGAAACCACTCCTGCACACTTGGAGCCTGGCTGTCGAAGAGCAGTTCTACCTTGTCTTTCCGGTGTTTCTGATCCTTGCCGGAACACGCAAGCTGGGCCGGTTTGCCTGGCTTTTGGGCATCCTGGCGCTGGCGTCACTGCTGCTGAGTGAATGGGGCTGGCGGAACGAGCCGGACGCAAACTTCTATTTTACGCCATCGCGTTTCTGGGAACTGCTGGCAGGGTCGCTTTGCGGGATCTTGCTGTTTGAACGTGGTCCATATTCAAACAACGCGCTGGCGACGTCAGGGCTGGGGCTGATTTTGTTCGCTGTGTTCGCATTCGATGAAACGGTGCCTTTTCCCAGCGTCTATGCGCTTGTGCCGGTTCTGGGCAGCGTGTTGATCATCCTATTTGCGGCGCCTCTGACAAGGGTCGCCCGAGTTCTGTCATTCAAACCATTCGTAGGGATCGGCTTGATCAGCTATAGCGCCTACCTTTGGCATCAGCCGCTTTTTGCCTTTGCCAGAATACGAAGCCCGCAGGAACCCGCCATGGCTTGGATGATGGTTTTGTCTGTGGTGACACTGGGCCTCGCCTACCTTAAAGCGTTTCGCGAAAAACCTGACTCACAGCTTTTCGCGGAACGCGCGCACCATACCAGCGTTGCGCGCGTTTCGCCTTTGTCTGATGTTGCAGGTTAAAGGCGAAACGCTTTTGCTGGCGTTTTGTCGAGCAACCGTTCAGGCGCCGCGACCGACAAATTCTTCCGACGCAAAAGTCGGTTTTTGCTGTCAGCGGTGCTGGTATGGCGGCGTTGGTCCTTGTGGGTGCGCTGGTCATGCAATTGGGAGGAGCGCCGTTCCGAACTGCCCCGAACGGCATCAGATACAGCGATTTTCTGTCCGACGACAAGCTGGCGTTCAATGTCGGACTAGATCGGGCCTGCGTGAAAAGCCTCGAATCGGCCATAGCTTCCCCGGCTTGCCGAACGTCGGACAACCCACCGGTGCTGCTCTGGGGTGACAGTTACGCAATGCACCTTGCCAAATGGCTGGAATATAGCGACAGCGCCGCAGACGTTGGCGTGCAACAGATCACGAAGGGCGCCTGCTGGCCCATCCTGGGCGTGGCGGGCCGTGAACTGTCGGTGGCGCAGGCGCGGGACTGTGTGGAGTTCAACGATGCCGTTCTCAAATGGGTTTCGAAGCAGTCCAACATTTCGACGGTGATTCTGGCGTCGCCGTTCCACACTGCGGGCGACGTGATAGACAGAACCGGCAAAACCATCGACAACAGAGATGACACTTATGGTTTGGCCCATATCCTGTCGACCATAGAGTCGCTGCATGCGCTTGAAAAACGGGTTGTCATTGTCTCGCCGCCGCCCAATTCAGGGTCTGATATCGGCGATTGCCTGCAATACGCGATTTTATGGGATGATGACCTTTCGCGATGCTATTTCACGACGCGGGACTACACTGAGGCAAGACTCAAATCATATCGGCTTTTGGATGAAGTCGAAAAAGACGTTCCCGTAGTTCACTTGGATGAACTCATGTGCCGGGACGGAAACTGCGCGGCATCGGATGGCGATGTCTTCTTGTATCGCGATCACGGACATCTATCGGTCGAAAGCGCGCAATCTTTGGGGCCAAGAATAGATCTGTTGGATTTAACTCTGGCCAAGGCAAAATAGCCGGTAGTTCAGTCGCCGGCGATCAACGTTCGCCCGCATCGGTAACGATCACCTGCGATGCCAAGGGTGCGCGGGGCCGGGTTTCGGATATGTATCCGACTATCTGCTGCCCGTTAGGGGACCGTGCGCGATGGCTGCGCCATTCTACGTCCGGAGCAGTTCCAGATCGCGGCGCATCTGCCGCCTGGACGTTGCCAGTTTTCGCGCCGGCCGAGCGGTAAAGTCGGCGTCGTGTATTTCAGGGAAGAGAGCGCCAATCTCGGCCAGGCTTTGCGCGGGCAGGCTGCGCAACGCCTGTGGCCCAAGAAGCAGGCTTTCGCTGGGGGCCCCGTTGCCGAAAACGATCTGATGAGTGTCGAACAGCAGGTGGTAGTATGTTATGCCCGGTCGATCGCGGTCCACTGTGATGCCGGGCAGGCCGACCAGATGGATAGCAGGGATCAACTCATCGCCACTACCGGATGCGCCTCGCGCCCCGTCGCTGCGCACCAGCATGCGATGCTGTCGCGAGACGGACAGCGGCCGGGACGGGCTGTCGGAACCCAGAGCCCCGGCTTCAATTACAATGGGACAAAGCGTTTCGTTGTCGCGGAGCTGAGCTTGCGAAAAATTGATGCTGCCGATCCAGCGCAGGGGCTGTGGTCCATTGTCGGCGGTGATGATCCGCTGACCGGGTTCGAGGCATTCGATAGGCTGCGGGCCATGTTCGGTATCGATCAGCGTCCCGCTGGCAAAGCAAACGGCGCCCTCGATCGTGATCGTGATCTCCTGCGTGTCGGTGCGACCATCAGCGTCCAGCATGGTCACGGTGAACACATCGGTCAGCGTATCGCCCGGGTCCAGCGCGGTGACGACCGGGTCGCTGTCGTTCAGATCATAGCTCCATACGCCGGTGGTAGGGTTGATCGTGGCAGCGCCATACGTCGCGCCGCTGCTGATCGTCCAGGTATCGTCATCTGCGTCGGTAAAGGGATTCACGTCGTCCAGATTGCCGGTGATGATCGCCCCGCTTCCCTCCAGCACGGTTCCGGTAATATCCCCGCCGATGATCGGGTTGCCCATCAGACGCCCTCCGCATCGAGAATGCGGGCGAACTGCCCGATTCCGTAGGACGCCAATTGAATAGGTGCGCCATCATGGTCGCGCGTCCACTCGATGATCCGGTAGCGTGTGCCGGGACGGTTATGCCAGAGCGTGCGCACACGGCGCACATCGGGTTTCTGCGCCAGCACACCCAGCACCTCTTCCAGATGGCCAAAAGGCGCAACGAGGTCGATGATCCACTTTGACGTGCCGCTGTTCCACTGATGTGCCTCAAGGGTCCGATGATCCAGCGCAAGGCGGCGCTCGGCCGCGGGCGCCAGTCCGGCCCATGTCACGAACGCACGTGGATAGCCGCCGCTTCGGAAGATGCGATATTGTCCAAGCCTGAGCGCCGGTTCCAGGCCCGCAATTACTTGGGCGTGGCTGCGCGGCTGGTGAAAGGGGCTGAACGCGGCGAGAAAGCTCATCGCCCCCAGATCGGCCAACATCTCCTGCGGCCAGTCAAACCAGCCGGATGGAAACGGCTCGGGCCGTTCGCCATCGTGCCGGGCGCGGTTCAGCACCGCGAGGTGCCTCAGCGAGGCGCGAATGAAATGTTGATTTTGCGCGGTCACACAAGAACCTGTCTGTCTGCCGGACAGCTAAACGGCAATCTTCTATTCACGGAAGAGATTTTCCCGATAACGAAAACAGAAAACATCAATGCTACCATGCGTGCCCCGCTACAAGCACTGCCCCAACCAACGCGTCATACTATCCTACGCGTTCCATTATGCCTATAAAGGCTTGTTTTTCAAGAATGCTTTAATGCGGCCCCGCCCGGTGATTGTCTGCTGGGCTGTAGGGATGGATGTACCATATCCCTGTCGCGCCGCAGTATGGGCGACTTGACGCACGATCGGTGGATCGCGCCGCACAGCGGCGTCAGCCGCGCGGATCAAGCAGCTTTGACAGGATTGCGTTGCGGGTGATCTGGCCGGTGGGGTGTCCATCCTGAACCACGAACACCGGCCCGTCATGGCCTTGGGCGATTTGCATCACGGACTGGATGGTTGCGCCGGGTGCGACAGATGGTGCGTCGCTTGGTGGGCGTGCATCATCCGGCAGGGCTGTGGCAATATCGCAGGCGCGCAGCACGCCCAGCGGGTTCATGTGGGCGACGAAATCTGCGACGTAGTCTGTCGCGGGATTGGTGAAAATCTCTTGGGGCGTGCCGCATTGGACGATGCGCCCGCCTTCCATGATCGCAATGCGGTCACCCAGCTTGAACGCCTCATCCAGATCGTGGCTCACGAAAATGATCGTGCGGCGCAAGCGTTTTTGAAGGTCCACCAATTCATCCTGAAGCCGCGTGCGGATCAACGGATCCAGCGCCGAGAACGGCTCGTCCATCAGCAGGATCGGGGCGTCGGTCGCAAAGGCGCGGGCCAGGCCGACCCGCTGCTGCATGCCGCCCGACAGTTCCGCGACCTTGCGATCGCCCCAATCAGACAGGCCGACCATCTCAAGTTGCTTTTCAACCTTCGCCTGACGTTCGGCGCGGCCCATGCCCGAAAGCTCCAGTCCCAGCCCGACATTCTCGGCGACGCTGCGCCAGGGCAACAGACCGAATTGCTGGAACACCATCGCGATGTGCCGCTGGCGCATCCGGCGCAGGGTGGCGGCGCTGGCATGGGTGACGTCAACCATATCGTCGCCGTCATGCACCCGCACCGTGCCGCGCACGACGGAATTCAACCCGTTGACCGCGCGCAGCAGCGTCGATTTGCCCGAGCCTGACAACCCCATCAGGACAAGTATCTCACCTTGCTCCACCGTCAGGCTGCAATCATGCACGCCAAGGGTCTGCCCGGTTTGCTCCTGCACGTCCTCGCGTGACAGGCCCTCATCCATCAGCGGCAGCGCGCTGGCCGGGTCATTGCCGAACGCAATCGAGACGGCATCGAACTCTACAGCTGTGCCCATCAGCGACGCTCCACCCGCAGCATCCGGTCCAGGATGATTGCAACCACCACGATGATGAAGCCGGATTCAAACCCGAGCGCCGGATTGACCTGATTGAGGGCGCGTACCACCGGCACGCCCAGCCCGTCCGCGCCGACCAGCGCCGAGATGACCACCATCGACAGCGACAGCATGATGGTCTGGTTCAGCCCGGCCATGATCTGGGGCAGGGCCGAGGGCAGCTCGACCTTCCACAGCGTCTGGCGCGGCGTGGCGCCAAAGGCGCGGGCGGCTTCCAGCAAGGGCATCGGTGTCGACGAAATCCCAAGTTGCGTCAGCCTGATCGGCGCGGGCAGCACAAAGATCACCGTGGCGATCAGCCCCGGCACCATGCCAATGCCAAAAAAGACGATGGCCGGGATCAGATAGACAAAGGTGGGCAGGGTCTGCATCAGGTCCAGTATGGGCCGCACCAGACGAAACAGTCGGGGCCGGTGCGCGACGGCGATGCCGATGGGCACGCCAAGCCCCATGCACACAAGGCACGCTGCCAGCACCAGGGTCAGGCTTTCGGTGGTCGCCTCCCAATAGCCCTGATTGAGGATGAACAGGAAACCGGCAGCCACGAACAGACACAATGTCCACCTGCGTTGCAGGATGTAGGAAAGCGCAACGATCACGGCCACCACGATCAATGGATGCGGCGTTTGAAACAGCCACAATACCCCGTCGATCAGGGCGCGCATGGCTGTGGACAGCCCGTCGAAAAACCACGCCCCGTTGGTTTGCAGCCAGTCGAATATCCGCCCGGCGGTGCGCCCGACGGGGATTTTGGTATCGGTCAGCCAATCCATCGCTGCGTCCTTTTATGGCGTGCGGCCCCGTGGGCGACCGGTGCGGCGGCCGTCAAGCGCTTCCGCACCGGTTTATGTCAAAGCCCCAGGGCTTCTTTGGCGACCGGCAGTGCATCCGCGCTGCCATCGGCGGTCTTCACGCCCTCAAGCCATGTTTCGATCGTCTCGGGATGTTCGATCAGCCACGCCTTGGCCGCCTTCTGCGCCTCGATGCCGTCATCGAGGATTGCGCCCATGATCTCGTTTTCCATGGGCAGGGTGAAGGACAGGTTTTGCAGAAACTGCCCGAGGTTGGGACATTCCTCGCTGAACCCTTTGCGGGTGTTGGTCATTACAGTCGCGCCGCCCAGATCGGGGCCGAAGAAATCGTCACCGCCCGGCAGATAGGTCAGGTCGAAATTGGCGTTCATCGGATGCGGCT
This sequence comes from Roseovarius sp., assembly GCA_048267045.1. Lineage (GTDB taxonomy): Bacteria > Pseudomonadota > Alphaproteobacteria > Rhodobacterales > Rhodobacteraceae > Roseovarius. Next base: position 64,093 of record JBLWYG010000009.1, read on the forward strand.
CCCACGCCAGAAAGACGATAGGCTCGTCCGTGCTGCGGCGCACCTGCGCCAGCATGCCCTGCTCTGAGGATTCCACCACCTTGAAATTCTCCAGACCAAAGGCATTTTCGTCGATCATGGTCTGGATCTGGCGGTTGCCGTCATTGCCCGGCTCAATGCCGTAGATCTTGCTGTCCAGCGCATCGGCGTGCGTGCTGATCGTCTCAAAGCTGTCGATGCCAGCCGCGGCACCCGCAGCATTGGTGGCCAGCGTGTATTTCGCGCCTTCCAGGTTGGTGCGGACCGTCTCGACGCTGCCATCCTCGCGGTATTTGGCGATGTCGTTCTCCATGGTGGGCATCCAGTTGCCAAGGAACACGTCGATATCGCCATTGGAAAGGGACACATAGGTGACCGGCACCGACAGAACCTTGATGTCGACGTCATAGCCGATCGCCCTCAGAACGACGCTGGTCGCCGCCGTGGTCGAGGTGATGTCGGTCCAGCCAACATCCGAAAACCGCACCTCGGTACAGTCAGCAAAGGCGGGCACGGCGGTCAGTGCGAGGGCGGAAATCGTGGAAAACAAACGCATGGTCAACTCCTGTTGGTGGTTTTTATGATTTTCGCTTCAATACGGATCAGATATTGACAGGTCAGTCAACAAAACCCAATCCAAATGGCGCCGGGGGTGATCGGACGTCCGGCCAGACCGCCGGATTCCGTCGATCCCGAATAGCGTCCGGCACTCCTGCCGAGGCCGCACCTGTGCAAACTTCCATACCCGCCGACCGCGCACCACGCACCTGTGCGGGGACATGTGCCGACAGCCCTTCGAGTCGCTGCAGGTTGCCGGCGCCGGAACGGCGGGTCTGGTTGCTGCGATCAAAACCGCCTAGACCAGCCCCGAGATCCCAAGGAGGCGCCACATGCAAAAGATCACATTGCCCGAAAGGCCGCATTGGCGCGATCATGCCCGCGAGGTTGGTTTCACCTTCGCGGACATGCACGGCGAGCCGTACTGGGACGAAACGTCGGCCTATGCCTTTTCGCTCGACCAGATCGAAACCGATCTTGAGGATGCCGCGACCGACCTACACGCGATGTGCCGCGAGGCGGTTGCGCATATCGTAGCAGATGAATTCCTCATGAACCGGCTCGCAGTGCCCGACAAGCACCGCGATTTTATCGCCGACAGCTGGCGCCGCGGCGACCCTGAGATTTATGGCCGCTTTGATTTCGCCTACGACGGCAAAGGCCCGGCCAAGCTGCTGGAATACAATGCCGACACGCCGACGTCGCTGTATGAAAGCGCCGCTTTCCAATGGCAGTGGCTGGAGGATCAGCTGGCCGCGGGCGTGTTGCCCGAGGGCACGGATCAGTTCAACGGCATTCACGAGGCGCTGGTCGCTCGTTTCGGCGCGGTGTTCGAGCCGGGCAGCGATCTGCATTTCACCGCCGCCGGTGGCAATCCCGAAGACTATGCCACGGTCGAGGCGATGGGCTGGGCCGCGCGCGAGGCAGGGCTGGGCGCGCATTACTGTGATCTGGAAAAGATCGCGCTCAGCGATGACGGCCAGTTTCTGGATGACGAAAACCGCGTCATGGGGGTGCTGTTCAAGCTCTACCCGTGGGAAGACCTCTTGCGCGATGACTATGCCGAACACATCGCCGCCTCGCGCTGCCTGTTTCTGGAACCGGCATGGAAGGCGCTTTTGTCCAACAAGGGCCTCCTGCCGGTGCTCTGGCAGATGTTCGAAGGCCATCCCAATCTGCTTCCGGCGTTTTTCGAACAGGATGTCGGCGGCGCGATAGCAGGTCAGGGCGCCGCATCCGCAGATGTGTCCGATGCCTTTGACCGGGCGGCGGTGCAGCTTGGGGCAGGCCATGTTTCCAAGCCAATCCTGTCACGTGAAGGGGCATCGGTCACGATCTACGAATCCGGCGAGATCGTGGAACAGGCCCAAAGCACCGATTACGCCGAACATCCCCGTATCGTTCAGGCCTATGCGCCGCTGCCGCAGTTCGATGGCTTTCGCCCGGTCATCGGAGCATGGGTCGTGGGCGAGGCTTGCGCCGGTATCGGTATTCGTGAAGATCGCTCGCGCATCACTCAGGATTTGTCGCGGTTCAAGCCGCACTACATTGTCGGATGAAACGCACCCACTGCTTTTCGCCGCCAGTTCAAGAGGTAAGTAAGACTGTCATGACCAAACGTTCAAACCGCGTCGCCATCGGAATCCTTGGCGCTGCCGCATTCACGCTCGCAGGGTGCCGCGAGGAACAGGTGGACGCCGCCGCCTTCCCGGATCTGCAAAGCTGCACCGACGCGGCTGCGGATGGCGGGCTGTTCTCGGTTCAGGAGTGCGAGGCGGCCTTTGCGGACGCCCGGACACTGCATGTCGAAGCAGCGCCCCGCTATGACAGCTTCGAGGTTTGCGAAGAACAACATGGCGTGGGGGCCTGCGATACTGAACAGACCGTAGGGCCGGGCGGATCCAGCAGCATCTTCATGCCACTGCTGGCAGGCTATCTCATTGGCAACATGCTGGGCGGACGCTCGGGCATGTCGGCGGGCCAGCCGCTGTATAGAACGGCAGACGGGCGGTTTACGAATGCCGCGCGCTCCAGCACGTTTTCCACGAACAGGGGTGCTGCCAAGCTCGGCACGTCGCAGTTCACCCGCCCATCCCCGACGGCCGGAAAACCCCCGATGACCCGCGCGACCGCCACATCGCGAGGCGGTTTCGGCAAATTCGGCAGCGGCCGCACCGGCTTTGGCGGTTAGGCACGATGGCGGCCGATGGTCGGCATTTGCTGTGCCTCGCGCGGTTGACGCGCGGCCCGCTCAGGTCTTGAAGACGCGATAGATCGCCGGGATCACCAGTACCGTCAATGCGGTGGATGTCAAAAGCCCGAACAGCAGAGACAGCGCCAACCCCTGAAAGATCGGATCGGCGAGGATCACGGCGGCGCCGATCATCGCCGCGATGGCGGTCAGCAGGATCGGCTTGAACCGGGTGGCGCCCGCCTCGATCAGGGTTTCGACGGTGATGGCCCCTTCGGGGTCGGCGTGGCGGATGAAATCTACCAGCAGGATCGAGTTGCGCACGATAATGCCCGCAAGCGCGATGAACCCGATCATCGACGGGGCCGAAAACGGCGCGTTGAACAGCCAGTGACCGAATATGATGCCAAGAAACGTCAGCGGGACCGGCGTCAACACCACAAGCGGTAGACGGAACGATCCGAACTGGGCGACGACGAGGATGTAGATCCCCAGCAATGCCACCGCAAAAGCCGCGCCCATATCGCGGAAGGTGACCCAAGTGACCTCCCATTCGCCATCCCACAGCAGGACGGCGTGGCTGGTATCGGCAGGCTGGCCGTTCAGACGGATCTCGGGCTGTGGTGTGTCGCCCCACTCCATCGCGTCCAGTCGGTCCGAGACGGCCAACATACCGTAAAGCGGCGCCTCGAAAGCACCGGCCAACTCGCCCATCACCATGACGATGGAATAGCCGTTATGGCGGAAAATCGGATACGAGGCGCGCTCTTCGCTGATCTGCACGACGTCGCCCAACTCGACAATCCCCCGCGCGCCCGGCAAGGCGTTGACGGGGATCGGGGTGGACAACGTCGTCTCATCCATCACGCGGTCGCCGCGGGCGCGGGCCATGACGATGGGGATCGGCGGGCGCCCTTCGCCGCGGTGCGAATAGCCGATGGTGGTGGTGGAATTGAGCAGGCGCAGCGTATGCAGCGCGTCGTCCTCCTGTACCTTGAAGAAATCCATGTCGGTCGGGTTTAGCTGGACGCGCAGGCGGCGCGGGCGCGTGCCTTCGCTGTCGTCGGTGTCGACGATGAACGGCGTGTCCTCGAACGCTGCGCGCACTTTTTGGGCGACCGCGCGGCGGGTGTCTGCGTCGGGGCCATAAATCTCGGCCAGCAGCGTTGACAGGACGGGCGGGCCGGGCGGCGGCTCGACCACCTTGAAGACGGCGCCTTCGGGCAGATCGAGCGCGTCGGTCAGCCGCGCGCGCAGATCCAGCGCGATGGCGTGGCTGTCGCGGTCGCGGTGATCCTTGGCGGCAAGGTTCAGCTGCACCTGTCCCTGTTCCGGGCTAAAGCGGATGTAGTAGTGCCGCGCCAGACCGTTGAAATCAAACGCCGCAGGGGTGCCCGCATGGGTCTGCGCGGTCAGGACTTCGGGAAGCTCCAGCGCGATCCGGGCCACGTTTTGCGCGGTGGCGTCCGTGGCCTCGACCGATGCGCCCTCGGGCATGTCGATCATCACCGACAGTTCGGATTTATTGTCGAAGGGTAGCAGTTTCACTGTCACGTCGCGGGTATAGAACGCGGCCAGCGAGCCAAAGGACAGCAGCGCCACCACCAGCAGAAAAATCCCCGAACGCCATTTGCCCGCCAGAAGCGGGCGCGCGATGGCGGCATAAAACCGCCCCAGTGCGCCGCCAGGATGCCCGCTGCCCTCACCCGCATGAGCGATCGTCGCGGGGCTTGCGAATTTCATCATCAGCCAGGGCGTGATCGTCACCGCGACGAAAAAGGAAAATATCATCGCCGCCGATGCATTGGCGGGGATCGGGCTCATGTAGGGGCCCATCATGCCTGAAACGAACAGCATCGGCAGCAAGGCGACGACCACGGTCAGCGTGGCAACAATGGTGGGATTGCCGACCTCGGCCACCGCTTCGATCGCCGCCTGCCGGGCGCTTTTGTCCTTGGGCTTCAGGCCCCAGTGGCGGGCAATGTTTTCAATCACGACGATGGCGTCATCGACAAGGATACCGATGGAAAAGATCAGCGCGAACAGTGATACCCGGTTCAGCGTATAGCCCATGATCCACGCGGCAAACAGCGTCAGCAGGATCGTCACCGGGATCACTACCGCCACCACCAGCGCCTCGCGCCAGCCGATGGCCAAGAGGATCAGCGCGACGATGGACAGCGTGGCAAGCCCCAGATGGAACAGCAGTTCGTTTGCCTTTTCGTTGGCGGTCTCGCCGTAGTCGCGGGTCACCTCGACGCTCACGCTGTCCGGGATCAGGCCGCCCTGCATCGCTTCGACGCGGTGCAGGATCTCTTCGGCAACTGTTACGGCGTTGGCGCCGGCGCGCTTGGCCAGCGCCAGCGTGACCGCCGGGCGGCGCAGGATGTGCCCATCTTCGGCGCGGGTCAGTGTGGCGACATGCGCCTCGTTCATGTCGGACACGAACGCCACATCGGCCACGTCGCGCACATAGACGGTGCGCCCGTCGCGCGCAGTCAGTTCCAGATTGCCGATCTCGCCGGGGGTCGACAGGGCCTGCCCGATGACAAGGCCGATCTGCTCGCCCCCGTCGCGCAGATCGCCCGCAGGCGACGCGCGGTTGGCCCCTTCGACTTTGGCCGCCAGCTGTTGCAATGTGATGCCATAGAGCGCAAGACGCTCGGGGTCAGGCGCGATGCGCAGCGCCTGATCGGTTTCGCCGACCAGATAGGTCAGGCCGACGTCATCGATCCGGGCCAGTTCAACCGCGACCTCGCGCGCGATGCGGGTCAGGGTATCGGCGCCAATGCCCTCCTGCCCCGGTGCCGACGCGAAGGTCAGCGCGACGATGGCCACGTCATCAATGCCCCGACCAACAACCAAAGGCTGCGGGATGCCGACGGGAATCCGGTCGAGATTGGCCATGATCTTGTCATGCACCCGCAGGATCGCGGTGTCCGAGGAAACGCCGACCTCGAACCGGGCGGTCACCATCACCCGGTCATCGCGGGTGTCGGAATAGACGTGTTCGACTTCGCTGATGCCCTTGACGATGGTTTCCAGCGGCTCGGTGACCAGTTTCAGCGCATCCTGCGCGGCCAGCCCGTCGGCCTGCACATGGATATCCACCATCGGCACGGAAATCTGCGGCTCTTCCTCGCGCGGCAGGGCGGCCAGCGCGATCAGCCCCACGGCAAGCGAGGCGATCAGGAAAAGCGGCGTCAGCGACGACGCGATGAAGGCGCGGGTCAGCCGTCCGGCGATGCCCAGTTTGCTTGAATCCTCACTCATCCAGAGTCACCACGCGGTCGCCGGCGCTGAGCCCGGTCAGGATTTCGCGCCATGCCATGCCGTCGCGCTGAACCATATCGCCGGGCACGACGACGCGGGTCACGGGGCCATCCGGCCCGTCGACGGTGACATAATCAAGCCCGCTTCGTGTTGTGACTGTAGCGGCGGGCACGAGGATCGCCTGCCGCGTCCCGACAGGCAGACGTACCGGCACGCGGCGCCCGACAAACCGCGCATCGAGATCCGCAACCTCGACATCGGCCTCGACGCGGCCACCTTCTATCTGCGGATATATCTTGGCCAGCCGACCGACGCGCCGACCATCGCGCTGGGATCCGATCACGATTTCATCGCCTTCGGACAATGCCTCGGCATGGCGTTCGGGCAGGGCGAGGCGCAGAAACACGCCGCCGCCTCCAATTTCGGCAATCGCCTCGCCGGGTGTCACGACCGATCCGCGCGCCACCGGCACCGACAGGACAATGCCGCTCTGAGGCGACAGAACCTCTCCCTCGGTGACGCGCTGCTCCAACACGAGCCTTTCGGCCTGCAGGCTGCGGATCTGGCCGTCAATCACATCGACCTCGGTGCGCAACTGATCGAACCGCTGGCTGGTGATCACTCCACGTTCCAGCAAGGTATCGCCGCGCTCCAGGTCCGTTTGGGCGGTGGCAAGCCGGGCTCGCAGCGCCTGGATCTGGGCGTCTATCGCGTCGGTTTGGAACGCAAATTTGGTATCCTCTACCAGCGCGATCTGCTGCCCGGCCTCGACCCGGTCCCCCTCGGTCACGTCCAGCGCGTCGATGGTGCCGCCGATGCGGGCACGGGCAGGCACACGGTCGCGGGTTTCCACCTCGCCATAAACGGATTTCCATTCGGTGACCTGAACCGGCTCAACCAAAAGGCTCTCGGCCAGCGCCGGGTTTGCGGAGTATATCACCAGAGGCAACCCCACCAGGATCAACAAATGCCTTATCATCCATCCGCTCCTTGATCGCGACACAGAAAACACATTCCAGTTTCTGCATTACAGATCAACGTGCCACAATGGCGCAGCACCGGGGAGCTGCGTCCGCGAAACGATACCGCGATCTGACCTTGATGCCCGGTTCGCCCGGTCCTTGCCGGCAGACTCTCTTCGGCGCAGGTCATACCCGGCGCAGCTCAAAGCCTCTTCGGCGCTTGGCTGCACCTGAGGCCGGTATCAGTCGGCGTCGCTCATCCGCGTGCTGTAGGCGTCAACGATCGCTTGACGGATCTCGGCGGGTTGCGTGTCCACTGCCCCGGCCAACCCGCGCAATTCGCGGCGCAGCCCGTGGATCTGATCCAGAAGCGACAACACCACCGGGACCGCATCGGTGGGCAGCGCCATGTCCTTGCGCAGATCGCATACCAGACGGATACGCGCCACGTCCAGATCATCAAAGACGGGGCCATTATCGCTGCCCGCCGGCCTGACCCAGCCCATTTCCACCCAAAGCCTGAGTTCCCGAAGGTGCAGGCGGCGCACAGCGGCCACGACATCGCGTTCATACAGCATCACATTTCCCTCCAGAACTTGGCGCGCGGATCTTCGGTGACATGGTCCCGCCAACGCTGCGCCATGGCTTCCATCTCGGCGTCGGGTTTGGACGGAGTCACGATTTTCAAGCGCACATATTGATCGCCGGGCGCGCCCTTGGCAGGTTTCACGCCCTTGCCCTTCAGCCGCAATCGTTGGCCCGAGGACGCACCTTTGGGGACGGCCATCGTAACCTTGCCCGACAGTGTCGGAACCTCGATCTTGGCCCCCAGAACGGCCTCGTCAAACGCGATCGGCACCTCGATCTCGATATCGTTGCCGTCGCGGGTGAACAGCTTGTGCGCGCGCACGGTGATTTCTACATAGGCGTCACCCGCAGGGCCGCCGCCGATGCCGGGCTGGCCCTTGCCGCGCAGGCGCAGCGTCTGGCCGTCGCGCACGCCCGCCGGAATGGTCAGTTCGATGGCGGTGCCGTCCGGCAGGGGCACTGCGCGCTTGCCACCCTTGGCGGCATCAATGAAATCAACCTCCAGATGATAGCGCACATCGGCACCGCGTGCGGCAAAGCCCTGCGCGCGGCCCGTTCTGGCCTGCGCGCGCGCGCCGAAAAGGTCAGAGAAGACATCCGACAGATCCTCGAAATCGCCATAGCCAGCGCCGGAATCGTAGCGCCCTTGCGGGTCGGCATCGGCATATTCGCGGTAATATTGGCGCTGCGGTTTTTCCTGACCGCTTGCGTCGATCTCGCCCGCGTCAAAGCGCTTTCGTTTTTCCGCATCGCCGAGAATTTCATAAGCGGCCACGACGTTCTGAAACTCGGTCGCCTTGGCCTTGTCGCCCGGATGCAGATCCGGGTGCATGGATTTGGCCAGCTTGCGATAGGCCGTTTTTATCTCGGCCTGTGACGCGTCCTTTGCCACACCGAGGACCTTGTAGGGATCATCATTCATTCGTTGCGACCTTTACTTCGACGGGTTTCGCGCCGCGCAGCCCTTGTGCCAATTGACGCAGCGCGGCCTCATCCAGAGTTTCGACCTTCAGCAATCGGCTGGCGGCCCTTTCCAGAATATCGCGATTCTCGGTCAGGATTTCCAGAGCCTGCTGCGAGACCTCGCGCAAAACCTCGCGCACGGCGACGTCCATCGCCTCTGCCGTCGCCTCGCTATAGCTGCGCTCAAGATATCCGGGGGTGCGGTCGCCCAGAAAACTGCTTTTGTCGGCCTGGTAGCTGACGCTGCCCAGATCGGGATCCATCCCGTAGCGTGCGACCATCGACCGCGCAATATCGGTGGCGCGGGCCAGATCGTCGGCGGCGCCGGTCGACAGGTGGCTGAACACCAGTTGCTCGGCTGCGCGCCCGCCCATCAGCACCGCGATCTTGTCCCGCAGTTCCGCTTCGGTCATCAGGAACCGGTCCTCGGTCGGGCGCTGGATGGTATAGCCGAGCGCGCCGATGCCGCGCGGAATGATCGACACCTTGTGCACCGCATCCACCCCCGGCAGTGCCATGCCGACCAATGCGTGACCCATTTCGTGATAGGCGACGATCTTGCGCTCGCGCGGGTTGATCAGGCGGTTACGCTTTTCCAGACCCGCAACGATGCGTTCGATCGCGTGGGTAAAGTCCTCCTCGGTCACGACCTTGGCGCGGCGCCTTGTGGCCAGCAATGCCGCCTCGTTCACCAGATTGGCCAGATCAGCCCCTGAAAACCCGGTCGTCAGCGCGGCGATATCATCCAGTTCCAGATCAGGAGCGAGCACGATCTTCTTCATGTGCACGTTTAGGATCTGCACGCGGCCCGCACGGTCGGGACGGTCCACCAGCACCTGCCGGTCAAACCGCCCGGCGCGCAGCAGTGCCGGATCCAGGATTTCGGGCCGGTTGGTTGCCGATAGCAGCACGACGCCCACGCTGGGATCGAACCCGTCCAGTTCGGACAGAAGCTGGTTCAGCGTCTGTTCGCGTTCGTCATTGCCGCCCTGCACCGTCCCCGCCCCGCGAGCGCGGCCCAGCGCATCAAGCTCGTCGATGAAGATGATCGCCGGGGCTGCCTGCCGGGCCTGCTCGAACAGATCGCGCACGCGCGCAGCGCCCACACCCACGAACATCTCGACGAATTCCGAGCCGGAGATGGAGTAGAACGGCACGCCCGCCTCGCCGGCCACGGCGCGCGCCAGCAACGTCTTGCCAGTGCCCGGAGGGCCGACCAGCAGGATGCCCTTTGGCATCCGCGCGCCAAGGCTGCCGTATTCGTCTGGATTTTTCAGAAAGTCGATGACTTCCTGCAATTCGGTCTTGGCCCCATCCACACCCGCGACATCGGCGAATGTCACCTTCGTGTCGGTTTCGACATAGACCTTGGCCTTGCTTTTACCGATGGACATCATGCTGCCCATGCCCTGCCCACCGCTCAACCGGCGGATCGCGAACATCCAGATGCCGACGAAGAACAGCGCCGGAAGAACCCAGGACAGAAGCGTGGTGAACCACGTGTTTTCGACCGCGCCCGAATAGGTCACGCCGGTTGCGTTCAGCCGGTCCGCCAGATCGGGCGCGACGGGCGTTGTCACGAACCCCGTCTTGCCGTCGATGGCGTTGGTGAATGTGCCGCGGATCGTGCTGCTGCCGATTGTGACGTCCTTGATTGACCCGTCGTCCAGATAGGCCTCGAACTGGCTATAGGGGATCGCCTCGATCGTCTGGTTCTGCACCCATAGATCGCGGATAAGCACAACGCCCATCACAGCGAACGTAAGCCTCCGGCGGCGGCCGTCTGATTTCGGGATCGATCCGATGGTAAGTCCGACCTTATGTCCGACTTTATCAACCACCCTCAAATCGAAGTTCTTTCCGCCGCTGATGGTGAACGCCGCCGGTATT
>JBLWYG010000010.1:0-71566 GCA_048267045.1 Roseovarius sp.
GGCACTGGAGGCGGGTGTGCCCACCAAGACCCATGTGCTGAACCTGCTTCACCGCCTGTTGGATGGCACGCCGACCGACCAGCCAGACGTGAACCCTCCAGCCGCCTTGTCCCTGACTGTGCTGGCAAAGCCAAGCTAAAGAAAAGCGCATGACATGCTGAAAGAGCGCGACCCAGTCGAGCTCGAAAGGCACGACAGACTATTGGTTGCAGCTCGTCGGTCGATCAGAGAGCGAAACTATGACGCTGCCCGGCGATCAATCGATGAAATGCGAGGCATTCATATGAAGGTTCTTGCCGAGACCCCTGATTTCTTGGTTGGCCTGTTCCAACACCTGGCGGAAGAACAGCACATGGTCTTGGATGAAGAGTTGCATCAACAACATATCGAAGCCGGTATAGAGGCCGCTAAATCCGGGGACATCGACCGGCTGCGATTTGTGATCGGGCAGATGGTTAGCAATCGCGCCTCTACCGGCGCTGACCCGACGGAGATCGTTGAATTTGCACATCTATTAGGCGCGTAGACTTCGAACGTCAGAGGTATCGTTACTTGTAGGTGACTCATAGAGGTGGTCCTGGTTTTTCGACCAGTTTTCCGCCGGGCTAAGCTATCGCATTGGTTTCATGTCAGGCGGCGGCTTTCAGGGACGGCGTATCATAGGCCTCGCTCGGTCCAACGGAGCCAGGCGTCAAAATCCGACGAGGCGCGAGCTTCAATTACGTCCTCAGTTGAGATGGGCCGAACGCACTCCAGCGGCCGTTCGCGTGATGCCCGCGCCAGATGACAGATCGGATGGATAGAGGGCATTCCCCCGGACGCGTGGAAGGGCGTATAGCCACTCCGGTCTGTTCAGACACACCATGTTCTGTCATTGTTCCGGATCGTAACATCACCTCGACTCCAGTGAGCGCCCCGAATGTGCAATCTCTATTCCCAGACCAAGAGCCAGGACGCGATGCGGCATGTCTTCGATGACATGCTGGAGGATGGCGAAAGGTTGATCGACGAGACTGGCAACCTGCCAACGCTTTCGGGCATCTGGCCGGATTATCCGGCGCCGATCATTCGGGGCGGTGCGGATGGATGGCGGCTATGCATGGCGCGCTGGGGGATACCCAAGCGGCGCATCAATTCCGTATCCCCATCATGAACGAATACACCGCACTCGGAATACCCGTCGCGAAAACCATGGGATAACTGCATCCGGGGAAAGGAGCAGTTTGATTGGCAAGAAGGGGGGGGGGGCGCGCGCGGCAAAGCCCCAGCCATGCTGCGCTTAGGGCACTCGTTGAACAATCCGTAAGAAGGCGGGGCGCCGTATTGGTTGCGCCGAACGAACCAAGACGGTGCAGCCCGATCAAACCAACTCGGCGAGCCTCATGGTGGGAGACATTGACCTCGTCGCCGATGCCCTCTCGGCGCTTCTTCGACGGCGGATGCGGAAGCGATACCATCTCATTGCCCACAGCCAGTTCGGTCCCGTCATTTTTTTCTTCCGGGCCGTTCGGATCGAACAAATATCCTGATTGCTACCGGTGCTCGGTCGCGAACAAAGCCAAAATCAAAGCCTGAAATCGAAACCCGCATGTCACGTAACTTCGCTTTTGCCCCACGATTGATGCCCGAACAAGCAGCGGCGCATTATCTCGGCTTCTCGCCGAGCAAGCTACGCCAACAAGCTATCCCCCGCCGCGTCAGCGGCGGCAACCGCCTGTATGACATCCGTGATCTCGATGCTTGGGCTGACAATCTTCCCATGGAAGGAGACCAAGAATGCCTCGAACAGACTCAAGCGGACCAAGCATTCGGGATCGCAGCCGAATGAAATTGAAGGGCCTCAAGCGCTATCAGCGTCGCGGAAAGCCCTATATCTACCATCGTGCGAGCGGAACTCCGTTGCCGACTGACGTCCCAGAAGACCACCCTAAATTTCTGGCGGCGTATCTGGCCGCGGAAGACGCCAACACGCGCGCTCCGAAACTCGCGACGGTCGTGCCGAACAGTGTCGCCGACATCTGCAAGCGGTTCATGACATCGCAAAAATTCAAGTCCCTCAGCGACGATTATCGGGATGTGCTTCGCCGTGACATGAACAATCTTTGTACTGAAAATGATGCCGCGATCGCCAAGCTGCCGTTTTCAACAATCCGGCGACCACACATTATCTCACAGATGGATTCGCGGGAAAGAAATCCGGCAAATCAGCGGTTGAAGACGTGGCGCTATCTGACCGAATTCGCGGCGGAACGGGCCATCGTGGCAATCCGTGCGACCGATGGTGTGAAAGCCAACCCCGAAGCGAAAACCGGCGGATACATCCCTTGGACCCTGGCTGAGATCGGACAGTATCGCGAGTATTGGGGCTACGGCTCCAAGGAGCGACTGGCCTTTGAACTGCAGTACTGGGCCGGCGCGCGCATCAGCGACACCCGCAAGCTCGGCCCCGGAAATGTCGACGACCAAGGATGGCTGAACTTCGTACAGCAGAAAACCGGCTCTGAAGTCTCTGTTCCAATGTACCGTGATTTGCCCGTCTTTGCCGAGGCTGGCGATCTCGAGCATCTGATCAAGGCGCTGGACGCCATGGCGAGCCAGGAAACGGTCTGGCTGGCGACGGAAGCAGGTAATATCCGATCGAAGAAGAGCGCATCACAGTGGTTTTCCGGCAAAGCTCGGACGGCGGGCCTGCTGCCTGGTCGTACGTCCCACGGGCTTCGCAAGAGCCGAATGATTCTGCATGCGGAGAATGGCGCAAGCAGCAAGCAGATCGCGGCCTGGAGTGGTCATGAAACCCTCAAGGAGATTGAGCGCTATGTTCGCGGCGCCGACCGACGGCGACTTCTGACCCCATCGGTACTTGAGACAGGCAAGTTTCTGTGACCGTTATTGCCGAATGGAACCACCTCATTGTGAGGCGGTTTTTTCTTTCTGGGAGACATCGCTTCATCTCTGGGCTTCGCTGCTTGCAGGCCAGTTCGGCGCGGCAGAAACATCACACCGATCGAAAAGATGCTTCCATCAAAACTCCACCACCCGACATGCGCCGGAAAGCGTGGTTCGCAAAATTGTCTAACACCCGTATCCAGTTAGACAAAAAATGCCACAACCAATTGGTTTTTATGGCAAAATTGTGGGGTGGTGGCGGACCGAGGAGGATTCGAACCCCCGACCCCCTGATTCGTAGTCAGGTACTCTATCCAGCTGAGCTATCGGTCCACGCGGCAGGGATTACCGGCTGTGATTGGGCTTTGCAAGAGGCGATCGGCAGAAATCGAGGCGCTAGCCCAGATCGCCTTTGGGCAGCACAATCAGGAACGACGTGCCATCCTCGCCGGTGTGTTCCAGCGTGAGCGTGCCGCCGTGACCGCGAACCAGTTCCGATGAGATCGTCAGGCCCAGCCCCGATCCGCCCTTGCTTGCGCCGCCCTGAAATGGGGTAAACAGATGCTCGCGCGCCTTGGGCGGCAGGCCGGGGCCGGTGTCGCTGATGCGGATCAGCACCGCATCGTCGGTGTCCTCCGCCTGCACGGCGATTTCGCCGGGTTTGCCACTGGTCACGATGGCCTGACGGGCGTTGCGCACCAGATTGGCGATGACGCGGTAGAGCTGCTCGGGGTCGGCGCGCAGCTGAAAACCTGCGCGCACATCTTCGGAGAAGCTGATATCGGCGTCCCCCGCCGACAGGCGCTCGCTGTCGATCACGTCCGTTACGATATCCAGCAACGCAAAACGCGACAGCCGCGGGGCCGGTTCTTCGGCCTTGCCGTAGGCCAGCGTCGATTCGCACAGGTTCACAGCGCGGGTAATGGAATTGACCAGCTTGGGTGCCATGCGTTTAACCATCGGATCCTCGGACGTCTCCAGCCGGTCGGTGAACAGTTGCGCGCTGGTCAGAATGTTGCGCAGATCGTGGCTGACCTTGGCAACCGCGCCGCCAAGGCCGGCCAGACGATCCTTCTGGCGCAGGGCGCTGATCAGCTGATTTTGCATCAGCGCCAGCGTCTCCTCGGCCTCGCGCAGCTCGGTTATGGACGAGCCGGGCACCATGACGCCGCGTGCGTCCTCAGGGGCGCTGGCATAGGCCTTCATCGAGGTCACGACGCGGCTGATGGGCCGCACGAGAAATACGCGCACGGCGAGGAACAGCATGACTGCCGTGATGATGGAAATGACCGCAGACAGCACCAGAATTCGCAGGCCATAGTCGATCATCGCGCTGCGCAGGGTGCCCGTCTCCATCGTGACCTCGATCAGCATCCCGGCGCTGCGCACGGGCGAGCCGATGACGCGTACCACTTCTTCGCCGGGATGCCACAGCCTCAGCAGCGCATCGCGTATCAGGGTTGCCGCCCCGGCGTCGCGCAAATCAAAGGTCGCGGCAATAGCCGACGGCAGTGGCGATGACAGCACCAGCTGGCGCGCATCATTCCGGCGCAGGACCACGTTGTAGACGCCGGCATTGGCCAGCAGTTCCTCTTCCAATTCGGGGCTTATGTCGTCACCGGCCAGCCGCGCAAGCGATGCGATCTGTGCGCGCTCCAGCTTGGACAGCAGGAAATCCTCGCGAAAGCGGGCGATGGACGGCACAAAGATCAACACCTCGGCGAGCATCACGAAGATCGCCGTGAGGATCAGGAAACGGCCGGAGAGTGTGTTCATCTACCCGCCCCGCCCTTGCCTATGGCAGCCAGCGCTGGACGCCGCGCACGGCGCGCTTGACCCATATGTTATCAAAAAGACGCGGGCTGAAATAGGCGCCGGCCGCACGTTTGTTTATTTCGCCGAGTGTTGGATAAGGCGCTACCATTCCTGCAATCTGGCTCATCTTCATGTTGTTTGCCAGCGCCAAAGCCCACAGGTTGATCAGCTCGCCCGCCTGCGCGCCCACGATCGACGCGCCGACAGGACGCCCGCGCACAACCATCACCTTGATCAGCCCAGCCGTCTTGCGCTCTGCAATGGCGCGGTCGTTTTCGGCATATTCGTGCCGCACCACCTCCAGCCGATCGCCATGTCTTTCGCGCGCCTCGGCCTCCGTCAGGCCAACCTGCGCCAGTTCTGGCGCGGTATAGGTCGCCCATGGGATGTGGGCAGTTTTTACCTTGGCAGGCAAACCCAGCACGGCTGAGCGAATGACGATACCTGCATGATACCCCGCGACATGGGTGAATTGCAGACCGCCCGCCACATCGCCGATGGCATAGACGCGGCTGTTGGCAGTCTTCAGGCGCTCGTCCACCTTGATGCCACGCTTTGTCGTCTCGATACCCGCAGCACTCAAGTTCAGCCGGTCCACATTGCTCTTGCGCCCGACAGCCACCAAAAGGTGCGAGCCCTTGAAGATGCGTCCGTCCTTGGCCACAACCTCAATTGCACCCGCAGCACCGCGAATCTCGGAGGCCATCGCCCCCTCCGCGATCTCGATACCCTCGCTGCGCAGCGCATCCAGCACGATGGCAGCGGTTTCCGGGTCATCATTGGCCAACGCCTTGGCACCCTCGATCACGGTCACGTCGCAGCCCAGCCGCCGATGCGCCTGCGCCATTTCCATACCGATAGGGCCACCGCCGATGATCAACAGATGCTCGGGGCGCTCGCGCAGATCAAACAGCGTCTCGTTGGTCAGATAGGGCACCGCGTCCAGCCCCGGAATCGGGGGCACCAGCGGGCTGGAGCCGGTCGCGATGACAATCCGCCGTGCGGTAATGACAGTATCCCCGGCCTTTACCGCGGTCTCCGAGATAAATTCGCCGTATTCCTGAATGACCTGCACTCCCAGCCCCTCGAACCGCTCGACGCTGTCGACCGGGGCAATGGTGGCAATAACCTCCTGCACATGCGCCATGGCGGCGCCGTAACTGACATCCGGCACCACATCTGCCACGCCAAAGCGGCTGGCATTTGCCTGCGCATGCGCCGCATTACCCGACGCGATCAGCGCCTTGGAGGGCACGCAGCCGTAATTCAGGCAGTCGCCGCCCATTTTGTGCCCTTCCAGCATCACCACGCGCGCGCCCATCTGCACCGCCCCCGCCGCGACCGACAGCCCGGCCGAGCCTGCGCCGACCACCAGGATGTCCGTCTCAATGTTTTTCATTGGCTCAAATACCCTTCTTATGGCGAAACGCCTTCAATATGATCGGGAGCGCGGCCAAGGCGCTGAGGCCCAGAAGCGGCCCGATAACCTGTGGCTCCCACAGCAGGCTCAGATCCGGACTGCCGCCCCGGTCGAACACCTCGCCCACCCCGACGCCGATCCAGGTAAACACCAGCGCGCCCGGAATGATCCCCAATACGGTCGTAAACACAAAGTTCCGAAATTTGACGCCCACCAGCGCCGGCAGCAGGTTGGCCACGAAAAACGGCACTGCAGGCACCAGTCGCAACAGAAACAGGACGCTGATCTCATTTTCGGCAAGCCCCTGCTTGATGCGTTTCAGCGTGCCGTCGCTGGCCTCCATCCTGGCCGCCAGCGATTGGCCCAACCCCATACGGGCGGCCTGAAATATCGCAATCGCCCCAAGCGATGCCGCAATCACGTTGAAGGTGGTGCCCCACGCGAGGCCAAAGAGGAACCCGCCCGTGACCGACGCAACGGCCGCGCCGGGCAGTGAAAACGCGACGATCAGGACATAGACGCCGATGAATACTGCTACCATCATGACAAATTGCGCATCGCGATATACCAGCAGCGCCTCGCGATTCTCGCGCAGCGTCTCGAAGCTCAGATAATCCCGAAGAGTGAACGCGCCGATGGCCGCGATCGCCACGATCAGCGCCAGCGGGGCGTGGCGCAGCACCGGATGCTTGCGGCTCTGACGGGCTTTTTGTTGCATGGAGGTTCCCTTTTTGATGCGCCTGCCCCACCTAAATGACCGCATCCCGGCCCGCTGGATAGCCGTATCACGCGGCATTGATCGCCTGTGACCAAAGTCGCACGCGATCGCACACGGGTGGGGGCCGCCGTGTAATATGAACGCGCCGCGCGGCAGGATTTTGTTTCAATAAATGGCTGGCCGGGGTTTGACTTGGGCAAATACGCCCACTATAGACCGGGCTTCTGATATACCCGGATATCGCGCGATTCCCAGGACACGCGCCCATCTGTACAAAGTTTGGAGACGGAGCGATGAAACGCACCTTTCAACCCTCGAACCTGGTTCGCAAGCGGCGCCACGGATTTCGTTCGCGCATGGCCACCAAGGCCGGCCGCAAGATCCTGAACGCGCGCCGCGCTCGTGGCCGCAAGTCCCTGAGCGCATAAGCGCCAGCCGACTGGACGATGAGATGACACCGCCGGCGGCCCCCGATCAGCAGACCGGGTGCAATTCCCCGGCGGCTTTGTCGTGTTCGGATGTCGCAGATAACGTGGCCGATCACGCGCACCACCCGCTGACCGTGCTGAGGACGCGCAAGGATTTCCTGCGCGCCGCACGTGCGGGCCGACAAGGCACCCCCTCGATGATGGTTCAGGCCCGCCGCCGCCCCGATAGCGAGGCGGCAGAGGGCATTCGAGTTGGTTTTACCTGCTCGAAAAAGGTGGGCAACGCCGTGGCGCGCAACCGTGCCAAGCGCCGCCTGCGCGAAGCCGCCCGCGCTGTTCTGCCCGCCGATGGGCTGCCCGGCTGGGATTATGTGCTGATTGGTCGCGCAGATGCGACGGCCACCCGCCCGTTCGGCGCGCTCAAGGGTGATTTGGCCCACGCGCTGCGCAAACTGCACCACTCCCCGAAATGACTCCGCTGGCATGGTGCCTTGCGCTGCCTGTGCGCGGCTACCGGTTGATCTTCAGCCCGTGGGTCGGCCACGGCTGTAGGTATCAACCCACCTGCAGCGCCTACGCGCTGGAGGCGCTTGCACGTCATGGCGGCGTCAAGGGCGGCTGGCTGACGCTGCGCCGCATCGCCCGCTGCCACCCGTGGGGCGGATCGGGAATCGACAACGTTCCCGATTGACGCGCCCGCTATTTGGTCTGGGTGATCACGCCGCAGGCAATGCGCCCACCGGCTCCAGCCTCTGACGCATAGGTATCGGGATTCTCGTGAATCACGATTGCGGATCCATCCTCGTCCATCAATGGCGCCGTGCCATCCGCCACAGTCAGGCGACTGCTATAGACTTCAGCCATCGCTACGCCGTCGTCGCCGACATGGATATTTGGCAGATCGCCCGCGTGTGCGCCGCCCTCTGCCAACAACCCGTGCCCATTGCCATCAGGGGCATAATGGCCCCCCGCTGCAGCGAACCCATCATCGCAAGAACCAATCTCATGGACATGAAAGCTGTGCCAACCGGGCGCAAGACCGGTCAGTTCGGCGTGAAATAGTGTGCCGCCCGGCCCTTGGGTCATGGTGACATGGCCGACATCCAGACCGTCCTGCCCCTTCAGCATCGCCATCGCGCCGGGTTGGGCGCTGGCAGTGCCGGCAATCATGGCTGCCATCGCTGCGGCTATCATCAATCGTGAGCGGGTCATGCGCTGTCCTTTCATGATATATCTGGCCTACAACGCCCGCGACCCGCCAATGTTCCACCCTTGTCTGCTCAGCGTGAGTGGATTACAGCCAAATCATGCTGGATGATGCAGACGATATTCACCCGCTCTTTTTCGGGGCGCCCCGCAGCACGGAATTCCGCAAGCTGCGCAAACGAATCGTGCGTCTGGCGCGCGAGGCGGTGGATCAGTACGGGATGGTTGACCGCGACCGGCCGCGCGCACGCTGGCTGGTGTGTCTTTCAGGCGGAAAGGACAGCTATACCCTGCTGGCCGTCCTTCACGAATTGCAGTGGCGCGGCATGCTGCCGGTCGATCTGCTGGCCTGCAATCTGGATCAGGGACAGCCGGGGTTTCCCGCGACGGTCCTGCCGGAATTCCTGGAAAAAATGCAGGTTGAGCATCGCGTCGAGTATCAGGACACCTATTCCATCGTAGTGGACAAGATCCCGGCCGGACGCACCTTCTGCGCGCTTTGCTCGCGGCTTCGGCGCGGCAATCTGTACCGTATCGCACGCGAGGAAGGGTGTTCAGCCGTGGTGCTGGGCCATCACCGCGATGACATCCTTGAGACGTTCTTCATGAACCTTTTCCACGGCGGCCGCCTGGCCACGATGCCCCCCAAGCTGGTCAATGAGGAGGGCGATCTGTTCGTCTTCCGCCCCCTCGCCCATGTGGCCGAGTCCGATTGTGAGCGATTTGCACGTGCGATGAACTATCCGATCATTCCGTGCGATCTGTGCGGCAGCCAGGACGGGCTGCAACGCCAGCAGGTCAAACAGATCCTCGACGGCTGGGAGGCAAATAGCCCTGGACGCCGCCAAGTAATGTTCCGTGCGCTGATGAACGCCCGACCCTCACATCTCTTGGACGCTCAGCTATTTGATTTTTCAGGCCTTTCATTAGGGTCTGTAAAAAGCGACGGAAATTCTGATGATCCGCCGCGCTTGCGTTAAGCGGCTGTTGAGACAGCGGTCGTAGGGTGGCCGGGCAATCTGAAAAGGCACCGCCCGATGTCCCTGCTATCCCGACCGTCACTGACCGAACTGCGCACCGGTCTCCGCCAGTTTCCGACCGGCGCCGCGATACTTGCGTTCGTGCCTGCGCTGGCGCTGGGCGGGTTCTGGCTGGGCGGCGAAGACATGTTGATCGCGATCGCGATCGGCTTTCCGATCTGCCTCGCCTTTTTAGGTGCATTGTGGTCCGCTCTTGCCAGGTCATCACGGCGGCCCGATCCGGATATGGACGAAGACGGCTTCGATCGGGCCGTAGATGCGGCGGTCCGCGGTGCTGTGCAAACCTCGCGTCGCACGGGCTGCATCCTGCTGGAACTGGATGAATACAGCGCCTTGCGTGACAGGTTTGGCAGCGGCACGGTAGATGCGATGATGACGCAACTGACCGATCGCCTGCGCTCGGCCATGCGCAGCCGTGATGCGGTCTGCCGGATCGAGGAAAACATGTTCGCCGTCTGCGTAGCACCGGTGCGGCAATTGGACCTCGGGGACATGCTTCACATGGCCAGCCGTTTGCAATCCACGCTGGAGGATCCCATTGCCATCGACGGGGCAACCGCCTACGTGACTGCGTCGGTCGGTCTGGCAATCGACACCGGACTGAAGGGCGCCAGCACGCAGGACAGGACAGGTCCCGCGCTGCTCAATTCGGCAACCATCGCGCTGGCCGAGGCACGCCGCCATGGACCATCTGCGACGCGTGCCTATAGCCGCGCCATGACGCAGCCATCGACCGCCTGCGATGCGGAATTGATGCAGGAGGCGGCGGAGGCTCTGGAAAACGGTCAGATCCAGCCATGGTACCAACCGCAGATCTCGACCGATACAGGCCACGTCAGTGGATTCGAGGCCCTAGCCCGCTGGACGCACCCGGTGCGCGGCCTCATTGCTCCTGCCGAATTCCTCCCCGCACTCCAGCAGGGCGGCAAGATGGAGCGATTGGGCGAAGTGATGCTGTACAACGCGCTGGCGGCGTTGAAATCATGGGATGCTGCCGGATTGCACGTGCCCTATGTCGGCGTCAACTTCTCCCCCGAAGAACTGCGCAATCCAGGTCTCGTCAAAAAGATCGAATGGGAATTGGACAGATTTGACCTGGATGCCGGGCGGCTTGCCGTCGAAATCCTGGAGACCGTCGTTGCATCGTCGCCCGATGACACGGTCGTACGAAATATTGCAGGGCTATCGCGGCTGGGGTGCCAGATCGATCTGGACGATTTCGGCACCGGGCATGCCTCGATCTCATCCATCCGGCGGTTCGATGTGCAGCGGTTGAAGATCGACCGGTCGTTCGTGATTAAAGTCGACCGCGATCCCGAACAACAGCGCATGGTTGCTGCGATCCTGACCATGGCCGATCAACTCGGCCTTGCCACGCTGGCCGAAGGAGTCGAAACCTGCGGAGAACATGCGATGCTGGCGCAACTCGGCTGCGGTCACGTGCAAGGCTACGGCATCGGGCGCCCGATGCCGCTGGACCAGACGGCGGACTGGGTCCACGCGCATCTGGCCAAGCTGACCGAGGTTCCGCCGATTGGTCGCCGGATTGGGTGAATTCGCAGGCAAACCCTGTGCCAGTTAGTCGTTTTGCCCGGAATCTCCTTGACCTTTGGGGCCGCACTCTGTTGAACCACCGGTAACTTCCCAACAGATGAGTGGCTTCCAGGAATGGACGATCAGAACAAGAACCTTATCCTCGCCACCGCGCTGAGTTTCCTCGTGATCATGCTGTGGTTCGTACTGTTTCCCGCGCCGGAAGCCCCTCCGGAGGACGTCAGTGCGCCGGCCACGGCCAGCAGGCCAGTCGACAGCACCGCAGCCGAGCCTGGAATCGCAGCCGCGCCCGGTGCCGCAGATGGCGCCGCCGAAACCGCCCCCGACGCAGCCGGTACGGACCCACAGGTGGCCGATGCGCCGCGTTTCGAGATCGACACGTCCAGCCTGAAAGGCAGTATTTCACTGCAAGGCGGTCGGATCGACCAATTGTCCCTCAAAAATTATCGCGAGACGCTCGAACCCGGCTCGGAAATCGTCGATCTTCTCTCCCCCATTGGCAGCGCCGCCCCCTATTACGCCCTTTTCGGCTGGGCGCCGGGAACCGGGCTGGATCGCGATTTGGTCCCGGGGGCAAATACGCTCTGGCAGGTCGAAGATGGCGCAAGGCTGACGCCGGAAACGCCAGTAACGCTAACTTGGGATAATGGCGCGGGGCTGGAATTCACGCGCACGATCTCGGTCGACGACAAGTTCATGTTTGATATCCAGCAATCAGCGCGCAACACTGGTGATGAAACCGTGTCACTGGCGCCATACGGTATTCTGGCCCGTCACGGACTGCCTGCGGATCTGAAGAAATTCTTCATCCTGCACGAAGGCGCCGTCCGAATGGCCGACGGCGAACTGACGGAAACCGATTACGACGATTTCGACCCGGCCAACAATGTCAGCACCGTCGCGGTCGAACAGAACGGCTGGACCGGCATCACAGATCAATACTGGATGACGACACTGATACCGCGCGACACCGGCGGCTTCAATGTGACCACGCTGCACGATGCAAGGCGCGATATCTACCAGACCACAACACGCATGCCGACCCAGACGCTCGCCCCCGGCGAAAGCGCAAGTACCCGGCTTCAGGTCTTTGCAGGCGCAAAGGAATGGGCAACGATCCGTGCGTATCAAAACGATCAGGGTGTCGACCGTTTCGTCGACTCCATCGACTGGGGCTGGTTTTTCTTCCTGACCAAGCCGATCTTTGCCGTCCTGCACTATCTCAATCAGGTGATCGGGAACATGGGCTGGGCCATCATCGGCCTGACACTGATGATCAAGGCACTTTTGCTGCCTCTGGCTTACAAATCATATGTGTCCATGGCGCGCATGAAAGAACTTCAGCCAAAGATGGAAAAGCTGAAGGAAGAGGCAGGCGACGACAAGCAGAAGATGCAAAAGTCGATGATGGAGCTTTACAAGAAGGAAAAGGTGAACCCGGCATCGGGCTGCCTGCCGATCCTCCTGCAAATCCCGATCTTCTTCTCGCTCTACAAGGTCATCTTCGTCACACTGGAATTGCGCCACGCGCCATGGCTGGGCTGGATTCAGGATCTCAGCGCACCCGACCCCTCGTCGATCCTGAACCTCTTTGGTCTGCTGCCCTATGCTGCGCCCGGCGCTGATTCGCCGCTGGCCATCATATCGCTGGGTGTGCTGCCTATCCTGCTGGGCATCTCGATGTGGCTTCAGCAAAAGCTGAACCCGACACCGAACGATGCAACGCAAAAGATGATCTTTGCCTGGATGCCTTGGGTCTTCATGTTCATGCTGGGGCGGTTTGCCAGCGGCCTCGTGCTGTACTGGATCGCGAACAACACGATCACCTTCACGCAGCAATATGCGATCATGCGCAGTCAAGGATACAAGCCGAATGTGTTTGGCAACATCCGGGAAGGGTTCCGGCGCAAGCCGAAGGATGAGGCGCCCGAAAAGGTGACCAAAGGCGACAAATGACCGCGCGCGTCGGCGCGATCTGGCGGCACCCGATCAAGGCGCATGGCCGCGAACCGTTGGACCGCGTGACCCTCAGCGAAGGCGCCACGATCCCGTGGGATCGCCACTGGGCTATCGCCCATGAAGAGGCGGGCGCCAGGGATACGGGCTGGGCGCCGTGCCACAACTTCACCCGCGCAGCCAAGGTTCCGCAGCTGATGGCAATCGACGCGGCATTCGATGACGCGGCCGGCACGATCACGCTGCGCCATCCGGGTCGCCCTGACCTGACGTTTCATCCGGGCGGCGATACGCAGGCGTTCTTGGATTGGGTTCACCCCCTGATGCCCGAAGGCCGGGCCGCGTCGGCACGCATTGTGCGCGCCGCAGACCGGGGGATCACGGACACTGATTTCGCCTCGATCAGCGTCATCAACAGCGCCTCGAATCATGACCTGTCTGAAAAGATGGGGCAGGGTCTAAATCTGCTGCGCTGGCGCGCGAATATCGTGTTGGACGGGCTGGCGCCTTGGGTCGAGCGGACGTGGATCGGAAAGACGCTGGCCATCGGCGGCGCCAAACTGGAGGTCCGCGAGCATATCGTTCGCTGCCGCGCCACCACCGCGAACCCGGCCACGGGCGAGCGGGACGCCGATACGCTGGGCGCACTCAAAACGCATCGAGGCGATCAGGAATTTGGCGTTTACGCCGTCGTAACGCGGGGCGGCGAAATCGCCGTCGGCGACCAGACAGAGGTGCTGTGATGGAAACGCTTCCCTTCCCTATTGCCGAGGTGCCTGATCAGGAGGCCGCCGAGCGGGGCCGCATCCTGTTTGCGGGCGAGACGGATTTCCTGAAGGGTGTCGTCGCCATGTCGGGCCTGCCCGAGGCCGACCGGGTCGAAGTGTGCTTTGCGGGCCGCTCGAACGTGGGCAAATCGACGCTGATCAATGCGCTGACGGGCCGCAAAGCGCTGGCGCGCGCGTCGAACACACCGGGCCGCACGCAGGAGGTGAACTTTTTCACGCTCGCGGACAGTCACTATCTCGTCGACCTGCCCGGCTATGGCTATGCCAACGCGCCACTGCCAGTGGTCGAAAAGTGGCAGGCGCTGCTGAAACGCTACCTCTCGGGGCGGCAAAACCTACGCCGCGCCTTCGTGCTGATCGACACGCGCCACGGCGTCAAACCCGTGGATCACGAGATCATGTCGCTGCTCGACAGCGCGGCGGTCACGTTTCAGGTGGTGTTGACCAAGGCGGACAAGCTGCGCGGCACGGCGCTGGACGAAATTCTGGCACAGGTGCGCGGCGAAATTGCCCGCCATCCGGCGGCCTTCCCCGAGATGATCCTGACCTCCAGCGAAAAGGGCGAGGGCATCGCGACGCTGCGTGCCACCATCGCAGATCTGGTCTGAGCCTTGCGCACGGCGCCGCGAGTCGGGATAACGGGCCGAGGATGGATCAAACGATGAAGCAACGTGACATGAACCGTGACTGGATTTCCACCGCCCGCACCCTGAGCGAGGCACTGCCCTATCTGCAACGCTATGACGAGGCGATTGTTGTCATCAAGTTCGGCGGCCACGCGATGGGCGACGACGCGGCGATGGAAACGTTCGCCCGTGATGTCGTGCTGATGCGGCAGGTCGGCGTGAACCCGGTGATCGTGCATGGCGGCGGCCCGATGATCAACGAGATGCTGGAAAAGCTGGCGATCAAATCCGACTTCGTGAACGGCAAGCGGGTGACGGATGCGGCCACGATGGAAGTGGTCGAGATGGTGCTGTCGGGGCGCGTGAACAAGCGGATCGTGCAGGCGATCAATGCGCAGGGCGGGCGTGCGGTGGGCCTTTCGGGCAAGGACGCGCATCTGGTTACCTGCGACCCCGCCGATCCGGCGCTGGGGTTGGTGGGTGTGCCCAGCGACATCGATCCGGCCATCCTGCACACGCTGTTTCGCGACGATGCGATCCCGGTGATCGCGCCGCTGGGCGCGGGGCGGAATGGCGAGACCTACAACATCAATGGCGACACGATGGCCGGCGCGATTGCCGCCGCGCTGAAGGCCGACCGTCTGCTGCTGCTGACGGATGTCGATGGCGTGCGCGATGCAGAAGGTAACGTGATCACTGACCTCAAGGCCGATCAGGTGCGCGCGATGACGGAAAATGGCACGATTTCAGGCGGGATGATTCCCAAGACGGAAACGGCGCTGCACGCAATCGAAGGCGGCGTGCGGGCGGTTGTGATCCTGGATGGCCGGGTGCCGAACGCACCGCTGCTGGAGCTGTTCACGGACCACGGCGCAGGCTCGATGATCCGCGCATGAGCGCGCCGGATTACGATGGCGTCGTCCGCGCCGCCGGCGGGCATTGCCTTGATATAATGGGCGGCGTGCAAGAGGCCGCCGGCACGATCCTTCTTCTTGGGCCGTCGCCCGGCTTCTGGCCGATGATGAAGGCCGCTCCGGAAATGCAGGATGGCGCGCCCGATCCGATAGACCGCTGGTCGCGGCGGGTGATCAGCGATCTGGCCGCAAGGCTGGATGCCGAGGCGCTGTTTCCCTTCGGTGGGCCACCCTACCTGCCGTTTCTACGCTGGGCGATGGAGTCGGGCCGCGCATGGCAGAGCCCGGCAGGAATGCTGGTGCATGACGCCGCCGGGCTGATGGTCTCCTATCGCGGCGCGCTGAGATTTCCGCAGGAAATCTCGCTGCCTGCGACAGGATCCTCGCCCTGCGAGACCTGCGCGGACCAGCCTTGCATGGACGCCTGCCCGGTGGACGCGCTCAGCGCCGACCAGGGCTATGACGTGGGGGCCTGTCACGGATTTCTGGACACCGAACCGGGCAGCGATTGCCTGTCCAGAGGCTGCAAGGCCCGGCGCGCCTGTCCGGTGTCGCAGCGGTTCGGGCGCGACCCCGAACAATCGGCGTTTCACATGGGATATTTTCACCGCTGAGCGATATACCGCGTTTTAATGCCCCAAAATCTGGCTCAGGAACAGCTGTGTGCGTTCGGATTTGGGGTTGTTGAAGAACTCCTCCGGCTCGTTCTGTTCGACGATCTGGCCCTGATCCATGAAAATCACCCGGTTCGCCACCTGCCGGGCAAAGCCCATCTCATGCGTGACGCAGATCATCGTCATGCCCTCCTCGGCCAGCTCGATCATGGTGTCGAGAACTTCCTTGATCATCTCGGGGTCCAGCGCCGATGTCGGCTCGTCGAACAGCATGATGCGGGGCTTCATGCACAGGCTGCGCGCGATGGCGACGCGCTGCTGCTGGCCGCCGGACAACTGGCCGGGATACTTGTTTGCCTGATCGGGGATCTTCACCTTTTCAAGGAAATGCATCGCCGTTTCCTCGGCCTCGCGTTTGGGGATCTTGCGCACCCAAATCGGCGCCAGCGTGCAATTTTCTAGAATGGTCAAATGCGGGAACAGGTTGAAATGCTGGAAACACATGCCGACCTCGCGCCGGATCTTGTCGATATTCTTGATGTCGGATGACAGTTTGATCCCGTCCACTTCGATCGTGCCCTTCTGATGCTCCTCCAGCGCATTGATGCAGCGGATCAGCGTGGATTTGCCGGAGCCTGACGGGCCGCAGATCACGATCCGCTCGCCCCGGTTCACCGTCAGGTCGATGTCGCGCAGAACGTGGAACGAGCCGTACCACTTGTTCATCTTGCGGATCGAAATGGCGACCTCGTCCGAGACCTTCATTTGTGCTTCGGCCATGGTGAAATCCTTTTAACGGTGCCCGGTTGACAGCTGACGCTCCAACCATTGCGAATATTGCGAAATGCCGTAGCAGACGACGAAAAACAGCAGCGCGGCAAAGCCGAACAGCTCCCAATAGACGCCGTTCCATTCACTGGATGCCAGGATCGGGCCGCGGATCATGCCGACCAGATCGAACATCGAGATGACGGAGACCAGCGTCGTATCCTTGAACAGGCCCACCGCGATGTTGACGATGCCGGGAATCGAGATTTTCAACGCCTGCGGCAGGATGATCAGCCGCATCGCCTGCGGATAATCCAGACCCAGACTATCGCCCGCCTCGTACTGCCCCTTCGGCAGCGCAGCAAGGCCGCCCCGGATCACCTCGGCGATGTAGGCGGAGCTGAACATCGTGATCATGATGATGACGCGCAGGATCAGGTCGAAACTGGTGCCGGGCGGCAGGAAATAGGCCAGCACCACGTTGGCGACGAACAGCAGTGTGATCAGCGGCACGCCCCGGATGAACTCGATGAACACCACGCAGATGCCCTTGATCAGCGGCAGCTTCGATTGCCGACCCAGCGCCAGCAAGATGCCTAGCGGGATCGACAGCGAAACGCAGGTAACGCCCAGGATCATGTTCAGCATGAAGCCGCCCATGTCGCGCGATGGCACCTCCTCCAGCCACGGGCGGGCGGGGGCGATGGCCTCGGTGATCATGCCCCCGATCCACCATGTCAGCGCAGCGGCCGCTATTGCGGCGAAAATGCCGGCCGCGAATGACCCTTTGACAAGCCGCGCATAGGCGACATAGGCAGCGACAAAGCCCAGCAGCGCAAAAAGCGGCGTCAGGATCGTTCCGCCCCAAACCAAGTAGTAGGCGGTAAAAGGGTAAAGCGCGGTGATGATCAGAAGTTTGCGCGGCAGCTTGAAAAACATGACTGGTGCCGCTGCGGCAAACAACAGAAGAAAGGCGAGACCGGGACGCCAGTATTGATCACTGGGATATTTGAATCCGAACAAAAGCTGGTTCCACCGTTCGGTCAGCACCGAAAAACACGCCCCGACCTTGCCCTGCAACACTTCACGGCAAGCGGTCAGGCTGGGCGTGGTCCAGACGCCGTTTATCAGCCAGGGCAAGACCGCGACCGCGATCAGGTAGACTATATAGAGCGCGGCAATGGTCAGCAGCGCGTTGGCCCAGGTGCTGAACAGGTTGTCGCGCACCCATTTGACGGCCCCCGCCTGCGTGGCGGGCGGCGGCGATGGGGGAATTTCGGTATCGCGCACGAAGGCGACGGATTCGGCGTGGGTGTCAGACATGCTACCGCTCCTTCAGCTTGACCTTGTTGTTGTAGAGGTTCATCAGCGCCGAGATTGCCAGCGAGATGGCGAGGTAGAACAGCATCAGGAGCAGAACACATTCGATCGCCCGTCCCGTCTGGTTCAACGTGATACCGCCCAGCGTTGCGGTCACATCGGCATAGCCGACGGCGATCGCCAGCGATGAGTTCTTGGTCAAGTTCAAATATTGTGAGATCAGCGGCGGGATGATGACCCGCATGGCCTGCGGCAGGACCACAAGGTTCATGATCCGCCGCGGGCGCAGGCCCAATGCAGCCGCGGCCTCGGTCTGGCCCTGCGAAACGGCCTGAATGCCCGCGCGCACATTTTCCGCGATGAATGCGCCGGTATAGATCGACAGCGCGAACCACAGCGCGATCAGCGGCGCGCCGATCTTGATCCCGCCACCGAAATTGAAGCCCTTCAGGACCGGGATCTCCATGCCGATGGGGCGTCCGAGTACAAAGAAGATCACGATCGTCGGCACCAGCAGGATCACCAGCGAAGGCCATCCCGTTGGCAACAATCGGCCCGTATCGAACAATAGCTTTTTCGCATAAATCCGGTAGCCGATCATAGCGGCGATGGACAGCACGAAGACGGCAACCACGATCATCGAACCCGGGTTCCAGACCGGCGCGGGGATATAGATGCCGCGATTGGTAAATGCGACCAGCCCCATCAGCATCGTGCTGTCAGGAGTCTCGCCGCGGAAGGCACTGGGGGCGGGCAGCGAAACGGTCATTATCGCATAGATGATCAAAATCCAGATCAGCACCGGCACGTTGCGGAACGCCTCGACATAGGCCGCCATCAGGCGCGAGACGATCCAGTTCTTGCTCAGGCGCAGGACGCCGGCAGTGACGCCAAAAAGCGTGGCAGTGGCACAGCCGAGAAAGGCAACCAGCAGCGTGTTGAGGATGCCGACCTTGGCCGCCTGCCAGTTCGACGACTGACTGGTGTAGGGGATCAGCGCCTGCCCGACATCATACCCGGCCGCATCTTCGAGAAATCCGAAGGATATGTTCAACCCGGCGGCGCGCAGATTGCTGAGAAGGTTGCCGCCCAGATAGAAGATGACGGCAAACAACAAAAGCGCCGCGATGACCTGAAACGTGATAGCGCGATAGCGCGTGTCGCTCAGCAGTTGCGATACGTGAAATCCGCCCTTTTCGGGGTCGGTGATGGTTGTCATTCAAACTTCCCTGATTTTCCGGACACTTCGAAAGCGGGGATGGTTCATCCATCCCTCACGCGGTCTGAAATTATTCCTGATCGTAATGGGCGGGCATAACATGGCGCCCAAGAGCCGAAGGGCGCGGCCATTGCCACGCCCTTCGGGTCGATATGCTTAGCGGAAGGGCGGCGAATACAGCAAACCGCCATCCGTCCATTGTGCGTTCAGACCGCGCGCCAGACCGATGGGAGAGGCTTCGCCGATATTTTTTTCGAATATCTCACCATAGTTGCCACCGGCCATGATTGCGTTCTTGGCCCAATCGGCGCTCAGGCCCAGTTGCTCGCCCAGATTGCCTTCGGTGCCGAGGATCCGGTTGATTTCAGGCGCGTCGCCGGCCTGCGCCGACAAATCGCCGATATTGGCGCTGGTGATACCGGCCTCTTCGGCGGCGATCAGTGCATTCAGCGTCCAGCGGACGACGTCGGCCCACTCGCTGTCGCCGTGACGAACCAGCGGCGCAAGCGGCTCTTTCGAGATGATTTCAGGCAGCAACACGTGATCGCCCGGCGTCTCGAACGTGGCGCGGGTGGAGGCCAGGCCCGACATGTCGGTTGTATAGGCATCGCACGCACCGGCCAGATATTGCTGCTGACCTTCGGCGTTCGTCTCGATCGGGACGGGATCGTAGCTGATGTTGTTCTTGCGGAAATAATCGGCAAGGTTGAGTTCGGTCGTGGTACCCGTCTGCACGCAAACCGTCGCGCCATCCAGATCCTTGGCCGAGGTCACGCCCAGCGCCTTGGGCACCATGAAGCCCTGACCGTCATAATAGTTGACGCCCACGAATTCGAACTTCAGATCGACATCGCGGCTGAATGTCCATGTCGTGTTGCGCGCCAGCATGTCAATCTCGCCCGAGGACAGCGCGGTAAAGCGGGTCTTGCCGGTGGTCGGCACGAATTCGACAGCGTTCTCATCGCCCAGCACGGCAGCGGCCACAGCACGGCAGAGCGCCACGTCAAAACCTTGCCAGTCGCCATTGGCGTCCGGCGCGGCGAAACCTACCAGACCGGTGGTCACGCCGCAGTTCAGCTTGCCGCGGGCCTTCACGTCGTCCAGCGTCCCGGCGGCAGCGACACCGGCGGACACACCTGCCAGCGCAAGTGCGCCAAGAAATACGGATCTTTTCATTTTTACCTCTTCCTGATTTTCCACCCTTGGAGTCGGATGGTTCATTTGGCCCAGACCGGACCAAAGCAAAACTGTAAGGATATAACCCTCAGCGTCGGCAAGTTTGGGCGGAATCACGCCAAGAGGTCAAGTGCCGCATTCGGGAAAATGGTCGCCAAACCGCTGGTTGCCCCAGGGTAACATAGGGTGTTTACTGGCTATTTTCACTCAGAAGCAGGAAAAATTCCTTAGAGTGTATAAACGCTGCGCGTTTGACGGCAGCCATTGCCTCGGCTTCGTCGTCCGCGCCCCACAGTTCGGCCTGCCATGCCTCGTCCAGACGGGAAATCTGCCAGAGCGTGCCGATATCCCGCGCATCGTGCGTTGCCGCCAACCCGATGATCAGCGATCCCGAAAGCGCGACCAGATCGTGCAATGCGGCAAGTTCAAAAGCGGCGTGCGCGTGGACGCGCGCGCGCAGGGCTTGCAGCGCCGCCGGGCCTTGCGGCTCGGGCATCACCCCCTCAACAGCGCGCAACCGGACACCAAGGGCCGAATCGGCCCAATCCAGCAGCGGGTCCCATTCCTCGGACTGGCGCAGCACCAGTTCCTGCGGGCTGGTGGCGCGGTAGCAGAGCAGATCCGTCGCGCCGTAGGCCGCGATAATTTCGGCCACGTCGGCGTGCTGGTGCGCGACCTTGTCGATGGCGGAATTGGCGGTGCGGGTCATCGGCATGGCGCGAGGATCAATCTTGCCCTCCACCGCATCCCATTCCGCAGCAATCGCGGCGGCCAACGCAGTTGTCGGCACGGCCAGCGGCGCCTTGGCCGGGGTTTTCAGCGCCCGGCCATCCAAGGCGATGCCATAGCCTGCATCGCCTTCGGTTACGGTCGCGGCCGTCCAGAAACGCTTGGCGGCCCATTCGCTCATGCCGGCACCTTCCACATCTGCGCAAGGCAGCCCGGCAGATCGGCCCAGCCGGTCAGCATGTAATCGGCTCGCAGATCGGTGGCGGGGTGATATCCCCATTCCACGCCGATGCTACGCAGACCGGCCGCGCGCGCCATGTCCATGTCGTAAGTCGTATCGCCGATCATCACCGCATCGCGCGGTTCGGTCCCCGTCTCAGCCAGCGCGCTGTGCAACATGGCGGGGTGCGGTTTGGACGGGTGATGATCGGCAACCTGCTGCGTGACGAACATGCCAGTCAGGTCATGCCCCTCAAGCAGCTTGTCCAGCCCGCGCCGTGATTTGCCGGTGGCAACGCCCAGCAGCAGATCGTCGCGCCTCGCCAGCGTCTCAAGCATGTCCCGCGTGCCGGGGTAGAGCGGCGATGATTGCGCCGCGCCCGCCTGCGCGCGCAGGCTCATGTAGCTGCGCTTGTACCCCTCGACGAGGTGATCATGGGCTGCGCTTTCCAACTGAGGCGCAAGACGCGCCATGGCCACGGGCAAGGACAGACCGATGATGCCGATGATCGCTGCACGCTCGGGCGTTGGCGCGCCGATTTCGGCAAAGGCGTGGTGCATGGACGCAACGATATCGCCCTGACTGTCGACCAGCGTGCCGTCCACGTCGAAAATGATCAGGCGCAATGGCTGCGTCATTCCAGATCCTCGAACGGATCGGCGGGCACGTCGGCGGGCGACCATTGGAACGTGTCCCATGTGTGCTGCATATGCGGCGGCAGCGGCGCGGTCAGATGCAGCATGGCGCGAGTGACGGGATGTTCGATCTTGAGCGACCTTGCGTGCAGATGCAGCTTCTTGCTGATGTCGCCGCCCAGTTGCGCGCCCCAGCCATCGCCAAGGTTTTCCTGCCCCGATCCGCCGTATTTGCCGTCGCCAACCACCGGATGCCCCAGTTCGGCCATATGCGCGCGCAACTGATGCGTGCGGCCCGTGACGGGCACCAGGGCGCACCACGACGCCCTCGCGCCCACCGCCTCAAGCACCGCGTAATCGGTGGTCGCGTGCTTGGCGCCGGGGGTATCCTCGACGTCGCGGGGATGGATCGCGTGCATCTTTTCGCCCTCGCCCTTGGCACCGTGGCCGGGCGCCTTCACCAGACCGAATTTGATCGTGCCCATGCGCGGCGTTGGCACGCCGGCGACCGCGGCCCAATACAGCTTGCGCGTGGCGCGGTGGCGGAACGCGGCGGTCAACCCCTTGGCCGCCTCGCGCGTGCGCGCCAGCAGCAGAACGCCGGAGGTGTCCTTGTCCAGCCGGTGCACCAGCCGCGGCTTTTCCTCCATGCCAAAACGCAGCGCCTCGGCCAGACCATCTACATGGCGCGACTGTTTCGAGCCGCCCTGCACCGGCAATCCCGGCGGCTTGTTCAGCGCGATCACATGATCGTCGCGGTAGATCACGCAGGCGCGGATCATCGCGGCATCGGCATCGGTAACATGGGCGCGCGCCCGCGCGTTAGCCTCTGTGGCATCGGGCAGCGGCGGGATGCGCACGGCCTGCCCCACCTCCAGCCGCGTCGCGGCCTTGACCCGGCCGCCATCGACGCGCAGATCGCCGGTGCGGCACATCTTCTCGATGCGGCCCTGCTGCAAATGCGGGAACTGGCGGCGCAGCCACCGGTCCAACCGCTGATCCGCATCGTCCTTTGATACATGGATCGTCTGAACGCCGCCCATGCCAGCACCCCCCGCATTAACCATAGTCCCAGCGCCAGCGCGCCGATCGACAGCCCCACCGACAGCGCGACGTAGAGCAGCGCAATGCCGAAATCGCCCCGTTCAAAAAGCGTCAAAACCTCAAGCGAGAACGCCGAAAAGGTGGTGAACCCGCCCAAGATACCGGTCATAACGAACGGATTCAGCGCCTCGAATCCGCGCTGCAGCGACCACACGGCAAACGCGCCCATCACGAATGATCCGATGACATTGACCGACAACACGGCCAGCGGCAGGCCCGTCATTGCAAAGCGTGCCAACCACAGCGCCAAACCAAAACGCAGGCAGGCGCCGATGGCACCGCCCAGAGCCACGTGAAGAAAGGTCATGAACATGGCCGCTCTGTCGCGCGGCGTCCCGCGATTGTCAAGCGGCGCAGGTCATGGCCCGCCTGCACAAAGCTCTTGTCTGCCCGGCCATGTGATCGCTAACATGGCCTGCGACATGTAACGAAGAGGCCGTCCCTTGACTGATGATTCCGCAACGCTGCTGCGCCGCCTGTTTGACCGCGCGGTCGAGGTCGCCGACCCGATGCAAAGCCTGGCCGCGTCCCTGCCACCCCGCCCCGCCGGGCGCGTTCTGGTGATCGGCGCGGGCAAGGCATCGGCCCGCATGGCCGAGGCGGTCGAGGCCGAATGGGGACCCTGCGAAGGACTGGTCATCACTCGCTACGGTTATGGCCGGCCATGCAAAGGCATACGCATCGTAGAGGCGGCCCATCCCGTGCCGGACGCTGCCGGGCTGGCGGCCACTGCCGAGATGATGGCGCTCGTCGACAGCGCCGGTGAGGGCGACTTCGTGCTGGCGCTGATCTCAGGCGGGGCATCGGCGCTGCTGGTGGCACCCGCAGGCACGATCACGCTCGCTGAAAAGCAGGCGGTCAATGAGGCGCTTCTGGCCTCGGGCGCAGCCATCGGACAGATGAATATCGTGCGCAAGCATCTGAGCCGCGTCAAAGGCGGGCGGCTGGCCGCTGCCGCCTACCCTGCGCAAATGCTGGCCCTGATGATATCAGACGTGCCGGGCGACGATCCGGGCATGATCGGATCTGGCCCCACGGTGGGCGAAGACAGCACGCCGCAGGACGCGCTGGCAATCCTTGAGCGATACGGTATCGACATGCCCGCATCCGTGCGCAAAGCATTGACGGGACCGGGCGACGTGGTTCCCCCGCAAGACGACCGCCTGTCAAACGTCCAGAACGTGATCTACGCCGCCCCGTCGCAATCGCTGGCCGCCGCCGCCGACCTGGCCCGCGCCGAAGGGTTTGACACGAGGATCGGTGCAAGTGACCTTCAAGGCGAGGCGCGCGAGGTTGCCGCCCTTCACGCACAGCAGGCGCTGGGTCTTCAGGCACGCATGGCGCAGGCTGATGCGCCCATCCTGCTACTTTCCGGGGGCGAGTTGACGGTCACGCGGCGCGGCAATGGCACCGGTGGGCCCAACGCGGAATACGCCTTGGCGCTGGCCACCCTGTTGAACGGCGCGCCGGGCATTCACGCCATCGCCTGCGATACCGACGGCGTCGATGGCGCTGCCGAAGTGGCGGGCGCGCAGATCGGGCCGGACACTCTGCGGATTGCCGCACAGCGCGGCGTCGATGCCGCCGCGGCGCTTTCACAGAATGATGCGCACAGCTTTTTCGGCGCACTGGATGCGCAGGTGGTAACCGGGCCGACATTGACCAACGTCAACGATTTCCGCGCCATCCTGATCCACGCGCGCGCCCCGGCCGCCGCTTGAAACTCCGCTGCGCCGCGCTATTATCTATCGGTCGTACCACTCGGAGAAAGCCCGGAAAGCGGATTTCAGGGTTAGCTCCAACCGCAGGCAAAAGGACATCACTGCCATGAGACGTCGCTTTTTCTTCAGTATCGCAGCTCTCTGCGCCGTGGTGGTCGGAAGTACAGGCATTTCTGCCTTTGCCCAGGAAACCAGAATGAGCGCCGATGAGATTGCGCGCCTTCTGTCGGGCAACACCGCCGAGGGGCAGTGGGAAGGGACCGCCTACAAATCCTACTTTGCGCCCGACGGCACTACGATCTTTGCCCCAGCGGGCGCCGATACCCTCACAGGTAAATGGCGCGTCAACTTGGAAAGTGAAGAATTCGAGAGCTTCTTCGATGCAATCGGATGGACGGGATACGCCGTCACGCACACCGATGCCGGGTTTGCTTGGATAAAAGATGGCAAGGCCTACCCCTTCGCCGTGTTCGAAGGGCGCGATCCGGCGTTCTGACCGCATCACGCCGTCCCCGGTGCTGTCCAATCCAACAACGATATCCGGGTATCGCCATAGCGCCGCTGGTCCCCTAACGTGCAGCCCGGCGGCGGCGCGATCGCCGCGCTTTCCTCCCACACGATCAAGGCATACTGCGCCAGCCAGCCGCCAGCAATCGCGGCAGTCAGCGCCGCCTCGCCCAAGCCGCGGCCATAGGGCGGGTCCATGAACACCAGCGTCGCAGGCGCTCCGGTCGCAGACCCCAGACGTCGTACGTCACGGCGCAGCACCGTGGCGCGGTCCGCCATGCCCGTCAGCCTGATGTTCTGATCCAGCAAGCCCAGCGCGGTGCGCCCGCTTTCCACAAAGCACGCCGAGGCGGCGCCGCGCGACAGCGCCTCCAACCCCAGCGCGCCGGTGCCGGCAAAAAGGTCCAGCACCTCCGCATCCTCGACCACGCCGAGGCCGGTCAGAACGCTGAACAGGCTTTCACGCACGCGGTCGGACGTGGGGCGCAGCTGCGCCGCCGCGTCCCCCTTGCCCAGTGCCGCCAGGCGGCGACCGCGGGCTTCTCCGGCGATGATCCTCACTTCAGCAAGGATTTGAGGTCGGTATCGGGGTCGGCGACCGCCTCGGGTGACGGTGATTTACCCGCATCGATCAACCTCTTGCCCACCATGTAAGCGCGCGGTTCGTTCATGGCATCGACGGCCAGCAGGCGATCCTTGGCGTAATACCAGAATGACGCCGACCCCGCGCTACTACCGGGCCGTGAGATGATGCGGTCATAGCCTACATTAAGCCCCGCGATCTGCAATTTTACATCGTACTGATCCGACCAGAACCACGGCTGCGGCACATATGCCTTGCCCGCCCCCATGATATTGTCCGCGACACATTCAGCCATGTCGATGGCGTTGGGCACACTCTCCAGCCGCATCCGTCCCTCGCCAAGCGGGAATGACGCGCAATCGCCCGCCGCCCAGATCGCCGGATCGCTGGTGCGCCCCTGCGCATCCACCTTGATGCCGTTCTCGATGTTCAGTCCAGCCCCTTCGGCCAGTGTGGTACAGGGCGCGATCCCGACACCAACGATGACGAAATCCGCCTCTATCTCGGCCCCGTCGGTCAGCCGCGCGCCGGTGACGTGGTCCGCGCCAAGCAGCCGCTCCAGACCTACGCCCTCGCGGATATCGACGCCGCGCTCATCGTGCAGCGTGCGAAAGAAATCCGATGTCTCGGGCGCGGCAACCCGTTGCAGAATACGCTCCGCCATCTCGACCAGCGTAACGTCCAGACCCTTCCTGGCCGCCACCGCCGCTGCCTCCAGTCCGATATAGCCGCCGCCGACGATCAGAACCTTCGCGCCAGGCTGGAACCGCGGCGCCATCATATCGACATCGGCCAGACCGCGGACTACATGCACGCCCTCCAGCGCCCCGCCGATAGCGGCAGGCAGCCGACGTGGGGTCGAGCCGGTTGTCAGCACAAGCGTGTCATAGGGCAACCTTTCATCCGCGATATACACCTGCCGTGCGGCGGGATCGATCTGGTCGACGCGCGTGCCCAGCCGCAGATCAATCCGCGCCTCCTCATAATAACTTTTGGGACGCAGATAGAGCCGCTCAAGCTCCATATCACCCAGCAGATACGCCTTGGACAGCGGAGGGCGCTGATAGGGCGGCGCCGCTTCTTCGCCGATCAGCGTGATCGCGCCGTCGAACCCGTTCTTGCGCAGACGTGCGGCCACCGACGCCCCCGCCTGCCCCGCACCGATGACGACGATACCCGACATGTCCCACTCCTGCCTGCTTGGGGTGCCAGCGTTTTTGGTTGGCCCCGACAGCGCTTAGCCTATATCGGTTGGACATATCAGTGCAATCAACAGTCAGGATGCGATCATGTCCATTTCCAAAGGCGACAAACTGCCCGCAGCGACCCTTACCCATCTCGGCGCGGACGGCCCCGAAGCCGTCGATCTGGCGGCCAGGACCGCGGGCCGCAAGGTTGTGATCTTCGCGGTTCCGGGCGCCTATACCGGCGTTTGCACCACCGCGCATGTCCCCAGCTTCGTGCGTACCGCAGACCAGTTCGCCGCAAAGGGCGTGGACGAAATCATCTGCATCTCGGTCAATGACCCCTTCGTGATGGCCGCCTGGGGCGAGGCGACAGGTGCCACCGCCGCTGGCATCACCATGCTGGGCGACGCCGAAAGCACCTTCACCAAGGCGATCGGCATGGGTTTCAGCGCACCCCCGGCGGGCCTGATCGACCGTTCGAAACGCTACGCGATGGTGGTCGAGGATGGCACCGTTACCCTGTTTCACGAAGAGGAAAACCCCGGGCAGTGCAATGTCTCGGCGGGCGAGGCACTTCTGGACGCGATGTAGAACGCCCGCTTTTCTTCTTGCCGGAAATATCCTGGGGAGGAGCCGCATCGCGGCGGAGGGGCAACGCCCCTCCCCCCCCTATCCGGCCCAAAGCCAGCACGAATTTGGCGCCCGCGTTCCGCGTTCAGCCCGCCAGAATATCCATCTTGCGCGCCAGTTTGGCATCAAGCGCGCTCAGCCCGTCCACATCATGCGTCGTCAGCGTCACCGACACCTTGTTGTAGACATTGCGCCATTCGGGATGGTGGTTCCATTTTTCGGCCCAGACACCGGCGCGCACCATCCATCCCAGCGCATCGGCGAAATCCGCAAACTTGAATTCCTTGGTGATCGCATCCCGCCCCTCCACCATGCTCCACCCTTCGTCCAGAAGCGGCGCGATCATCGTCGTGCGCGCGGTATCGCTGAGTTTCTCGGTCATTGATGGTCCTCCTTCGGGGTTTGCCTGAACGGCCCGTAGGACGTCAGTATTTCCATGTCCTGTTCAACGGCGGCACCTTCCGCGCGCAGGTACTGCCCCACCGCCTCGGCAAAACCCGGATCGCGGATCCAGTGCAGCGAATGGGTGGCGACGGGCAGGTATCCGCGGGCCAGCTTGTGCTCGCCCTGCGCCCCGGCCTCGACCCGGGTCAGTCCGTGTGCCAGAGCGTAATCAATCGCCTGATAGTAGCACAGCTCGAAATGCAGGCACGGGTGATCCTGGGTAGTGCCCCAATAGCGGCCGTATAATGCCGACGCGCCGATGAAATTCACCGCGCCTGCCACCGGCTGCCCGCCCTGCATGGCGAATATCAGCAGGATGTCGTCGCGCAGCGTCTGATGTGCGATGTCGAAAAACGCGCGCGTCAGGTAGGGCGTGCCCCATTTCCGCGCGCCGGTGTCCTGATAGAATTCCCAGACGGCATCCCAATGCGCAGGCGCGATCGCGTCTCCGGTCAGGTGCACGATCTGCCCGCCGAACTCCTGCGCGACGCGCCGCTCCTTGCGGATGTTCTTGCGTTTGCGCGCACTCAGCGCGGCAAGAAAGGCGTCGAAATCGCCATACCCTTCGTTGATCCAGTGAAACTGCTGCCCTGTGCGCCGCATCAGGCCCATATCGGCGCCGGCCCTGGCCTCGTCTTCGGTGCAAAAAGTGATGTGCAGCGATGACAGCGCGTTGCCCTCGGCGATCTGCACGGCGCCCTGCACCAGCGCGGCGCGGCCCATCTGCTCAAATCCCGGCCGGGTCATCAACCGCCGACCCGTGACCGGGGTGAAGGGCACGGCCATCTGCATTTTGGGATAGTAGCGCCCTCCCGCCCGCCGATAGGCGTCAGCCCAAGCGTGGTCAAAGACGTATTCGCCCTGGCTGTGCGATTTGGCGTAAAGCGGCGCGCAGGCGATGATCTGCCCGCCCGCCTCGGCGGTCAGGTATTGCGCCTGCCAACCGGTTCCCGGCCCGATGGATCCGCTATCCTCCAGCGCCTTGAGGAAACGGTATGTCGTGAAGGGGTCGGATGGGTGGCCGCCCCCTGCCGCTTCGGGGCAGGCACAGGCATCCCAGTCGGATGCCGAAACCGCGCCGAGGTCTCCATGCGCGCGGATGATGATTTCGCTGCCGGTCGTCATGCTTGGCCCGCCTCGCTGCCCAGCTTCAACCTGTGCCTTTCGGCGCGCGATTCAAGATGCGAGATCCGGCAGGTATCGCTCGAACGTGATATTGGCGGCCACACGGCGCGCGGCGGCTTCGGCCTCGGGGCTGCGGATGGTCCAGCACAGTATGGCAGCGCCCTCGGCTGCCAGTTCGGCCACGCGGGGGCGGTCCAGATCGTCCCATTCATGGCTGATGAAGCAGGCGCCCGCGTCGGCATAGTCGGGAATGCCGCGCAGCCGGGCGCGCACATCCCCGGGCAGTTCGGGGCAATCATTGGGCGCATAGGCGCAGGTGACGATGCCACGTGGCACGTCCGGTGCCGCATCCTTCAGCGCGATGACCGAATGGGGGTTGAAAGACATCACGGCAACGGGGCCGCGATAGCCCGCCAGATCGCGCGCAACCGCCCGCTCCAGCACGCCGTCCACCGGGCCCATCTGGCCGTGCTGGTCCTTCACCTCGATCAGCAGCGGCACGCGGCCTGCGACCAGCGCCAGCACTTCGGCCAGGGCCGGGATGCTCTCATCCGTGCCCTTCAGAGGGACACCCGCCAGCCCGGCCGCGCTGCGCGCGCGGACCGGACCGGTGGCATCCGTCAGTCGGTCCAGATCGTCATCATGAAACACCATGGCAACGCCGTCCGACGACACCTGCACATCGATCTCGATGCCATAGCCTGCCTCAATCGCCGCGCGGATCGCCGCGCACGAGTTTTCAGGCCGCCCCGCCCGAAGATCATGCAAGGCACGATGGGCCAGCGGCAGGCGCAGAAAGGCCGGATCGAGCGCGGTCATGCGATCTGAAAGACGCCTTCGATTTCGACTGCAACGCCCAGCGGCAGCGAGGCGGCGGAGACGGCGGCGCGCGCATGCTTGCCCGCATCGCCCAGCGCCTCGGCCAGGAAATCGGACGCACCGTTGATCACCTGCGGCTGCTGCGTGAAATCAGGTGTGGAGTTGACGAAGCCGCCCAGCTTCACCACCCGCACCAGCCGGTCCAGATCGCCGCCGCACGCCGCCTTGACCTGCGCCAGCAGCGAAACCGCGCAGGCGCGCGCCGCAGCCGCGCCGCCCGCGACATCGACGTCATCGCCCAGCTTGCCGGTCAACAGGCCGGACGCGTCCTGCGAGATCTGGCCGGACACATAAACGATGTCGCCTACCTGAACGTAGGGTACATAATTGGCCGCCGGGGCCGGGGCGTCGGGCAGGGTCACACCCATCTCGGCCAGTTTCGTTTCAAATTTTCCCATGTGCCGTGCTCCTAGGACAGTGGATTGATGCGGTTCGCTTCGGGCGGGACGCTAACGCCTGAGACGGCAGATGAAAACTGTAAAACATGGGCTGGACGCACAGCCCGGCGGTAGCCAGACTTGCGCGCTGGGCCGAAAAACGATAATTCGCGGTGGTGGTGATGTGTGACGTACTGTTTGCAGGCAGGCCCGGCGCGCGACATGCACCCGTCCAGTCGCGGCACCATCCCGGTCCGGTGTCTTAATTTCGGATGATCGCGCCACTCCTTTGGTGACGGTTCCAGCTTGACCAAAGGTGATTTCTTGACAGGACTTCCCATTTTTTTCGGGTCTTACGCGCCTCGGGCGGCCTTTGGCGTCATGGCTCTGGCTTTGCTGGGCGCTTGCGCCTCGCCCGACCCGGCGGTGACGCGCGGCATGCCGTACGATCCCTACGAGCAATCGAATCGCCGTACTCACGAACAGAACAAAAGTATCGACCGCGCCGTTCTGCGCCCTGTGGCTGAGGGGTATCACGCGGCTGTCCCTGACGATGTGGAAACCGGAATCAGCAACTTCGCGACCAATCTGTCGCTACCCGGTGCCATGGTGAACAATGCGCTCCAGGGCAACGGGGTGGGGCTGACCTCGGATTTCTACAGGTTTCTTGTCAACTCCACGCTGGGCCTTGGGGGGCTGATAGACGTCGCCACACGTCTTGACATGCCTGCCGCGACCGATGCCGATTTCGGTCAGACGCTCTACGCGTGGGGTGTGCATGAGGGGCCGTATGTCGAATTGCCGCTGCTGGGCCCATCGACCAGCCGGGCGGCGGCGGGGCGGGTCGTGGACATTTTCACCAACCCGCTTGGCTATGTGATCGAAGATCCCGAAATATATTACGTGGCCGGTGCGCGTGTTTCCCGCGCGCTCAGCGGGCGCGGGCGTTACAGCGAATCGATCGACTCGGTGCTGTATGACAGCGCCGACAGCTATGCCGCCTCCCGTTCACTTTATCTACAGAACCGCCGGTATAAGGTGGGTAGCGCAGGTAGCGATACCTATCTTGATCCCTATGATGCAATCGGGGGCAATGCGGCGGCACAGGTCGGCAGTCCCGCCGTCAGCGCTGATTTTGAGGACCCTTATGACCAGTAATCCCACCCGCCGCAGCATGATCACTGCAAGCCTTGGCGCCCTGTGCGCGGCCAGTCTGCCGCGCGGCGCGTTTGCCCTGAACGAAGCGGGCGCACGCACCCTTGTCGATCAGCTTGTGGCTGAAATCAATCGCGTGATCGCGTCAGGTGGATCGCTGCGCGCCATGACCACCGGTTTCGAGGGTATCTTCCGCAGATTCGGCGATGTCGACCTGATCGCGCGCAGCACGCTGGGCGCCGATGCCAATCGCGCAAGCCCGGCACAGATGCGCGCCTATACCGAAGCGTTCCGTGGCTATATCGCGCGCAAATACGGCAAGCGGTTCAAGGAATTCATCGGCGGCCGGATCGAGGTGCTGGGCGTTCGCCCGGTGAAATCCTGGTACGAGGTACAAAGCCGCGTGATCCTGCGGGGGCAGGCGCCTTTTGACGTGCGATTTCTGGTGTCGGACCGGTCGGGGCGCAACCTGTTCTTTGACATGGTGATGGAGGGCATCAGCCTGCGCCTGAGCGAGCGGACCGAAATCGGCTCGATGCTGGATCGCCGGCGGGGCAATATCGACGCGCTGATCGCGGATTTGCGTCAGGCTGGATAAACGGCCCGATTGGCGGCATTGGAAACGCGCGAGCCTTACGGGATCGCGCGTTTTCTCGTTCATACTTCCGCACAGGCGGGGCCGCTGTCACCCCCCCAGCAACTGGCGCAGGATCGTCGCGATCGGCCCTTCACGATTCTGCTGCTGGCGCGGGGCCGGCTGCCGGCCCTGATTGCCCTGCCAGCCCTGATTGCCCTGCCCCTGCGGTTGCTGAACCACCTGCGGCTGAGCGGGCTGCACGCGGGGCGCGTCCATCGGCAGCGGCGTGGCGGGCATCCCCTCCTGCACGCGCACCATCACCTCGTGCCAGATTTCGGCGGGCAGGCCGCCACCGGTCACGCCGGTCAGCGGTGTGTTATCGTCATAGCCCATCCAGACGCCCGCCACGTAATCGGCGGTAAAGCCCAGGAACCAGGCATCGCGCGCCGCCTGCGTCGTGCCTGTCTTGCCGGCTGCCTCGCGGCCCGGCAATTTCGCCCGTGCTCCTGTGCCGCCATCGACGACGCGGCTCATCATCCAGGTCAGTTCGCGCGCGGCATCTTCACGGATGACACGCTCGCCGATACCGCCCCCCGCGCCCATCACGGGCTGGTCCGATCCCAGCAATTTCAGCTCGACCAGACCATAAGGCGTCACCGACGAGCCGCCATTGAGGATGCCGGCAAAAGCGCCGGTCATTTCCAGCAATGTGCTTTCCGATGCGCCCAGCGCCAGGGCTGGACCGGCGGCCAGATCGCTCTCGATGCCGAAATCGCTGGCAACCTTGCGCACAAGGTCAAGGCCGACTTCTTCGGCGACCTTCACGGCGGGGATGTTGTAGGAGTATTTCAGCGCATCGGCCAGGGTGACGCGGCCATGATAGCGCCTGTCATAATTCTCGGGGCACCACTGGCCCGAACCGGGAATGTTCATGCAGTATGGTTCATCCAGAACGGTGGCTTGGCTGGAGTGGCCCAGCTCCAGCGCGGCTGCATAGACGAACGGCTTGAAGCTGCTGCCGGTTTGCCGTTTGGCCTGAGTGGCACGGTTGAACGCGCCCGACACCTTGGTTTGGCGTCCGCCGATCATCGCGCGCACAGCGCCGTCCGAGGACATCACCACGACCGCCGCCTGCGCCTTGGACCCGTCGCGCAGCTTTTCGTCGAATACCGCGTGCAGCCCATCCTCGGCGGCGCGCTGGATGCGCTGGTCCAGCGTGGTGCGGATGATCACGTCCTCGGTCGTGTCGCGGGTAAAGAATTCGGGCCCCGACGACATCACCCAGTCTGCAAAATAGCCCCCCGCCTGCTGCTCGGCGGCCTGCGACAGCTCGGCAGGGTTGGCCAGCGCCAGCGCCG
The DNA here is from genome assembly GCA_048267045.1 of Roseovarius sp. Classification (GTDB taxonomy): domain Bacteria; phylum Pseudomonadota; class Alphaproteobacteria; order Rhodobacterales; family Rhodobacteraceae; genus Roseovarius. The sequence goes on from JBLWYG010000010.1 coordinate 33,680, forward strand.
CCTCGGTTTCGGACAGAAACCCCTGATCGCGCATCAGGCGGACCACGACCGACGCGCGGTTCTGGCTGCGCTCGATATTGCTGGTCGGGGCCAGCGTCGACGGGGCGGTCAAAAGCCCCGCCAGCATCGCGCCCTCGGCCGGGTTCAATTGCGCTGCATGTTTGCCGAAATAGCGCTGCGCCGCCGCCTCGGCGCCGTAAGCGCCACCGCCCAGATAGGCCCGGTTGAGGTAGATCGACAGGATTTCTTCCTTGGTGTATTTTGCTTCCATGGCCAGCGCATAAAGCGCCTCCTTGGCCTTGCGCCCCAGTGATCCGCGCCTGCAATCGGCGATGTATTCAGCTTCGCTCTCCCAATCGGCCTCTACATACTCGGTGCCGAGGCACAGCAGCTTGGCCGTTTGCTGGGTCAGGGTAGATCCGCCATGGCCCGACAGCGGCCCGCGCCCTTCGCTGAGGTTGATGCGGATGGCGCTGGCGATCCCGATGGGATCGACACCGGGATGCATGTAGAACCGCCTGTCCTCGGTCGCGATCACCGCGTTGCGCAGATGTTTCGACACCGCCTGCGCGTTCACCGCCCCGCCGAACTGATCGCCTCGCCACGCGAACACATCGCTATCGCGGTCCAGCAGCGTGACCGACCCCCGCGCGCGTCCGTCCAAAAGCGCCGACGCTTCGGGCAGCGTCGTGTAATAATAACCAACGCCGGCGCCGAGCAGCAGCAGCGCCACGACGGTCAGCCGCCACCCGACACCCCAGACGATGCGCCAGATCCAGCGCAGCAGGCCAAAGACCCCGCGCGTCACGAAATTGCCCCCGCGCCGTTTGGCCGCCGCGCGTTTGCGCGGCTTGCGGGGGCTGCGCGGCTTGGCCGGCAGCTTGGGTTTGGTCTTGGGTTTGCGCTTGTCCGCCACCAGGGGTGGATTGCGCCGTCCTGAATTGCTCATCTGTGCCCTGCTCGGCCGGTTGCGGGGTTTGCCCCCTGATTGGGGCAAGCCTAACGGTCTTTACCCCGAATGTGGAGAGCGCACAGCCCCGCATACCATTTTTTGATGACCGGCAGCCGTATGTCGCCAATATGCAATCTGGTGGCCGAATCAAATGTCGATATGCTAGGTCTTGTGGAATGACGCATCACGCCCCCCATATCGGCCAGCCCAGCCCTGTTATTCGCCAGTTGGACGATGCCGCGATCAACCGGATCGCCGCTGGCGAAGTGGTCGAACGCCCCGCCTCGGCGGTCAAGGAACTGGTCGAGAACGCCGTGGATGCGGGTGCGCGGCGGATATCCGTCGATATCGCGGATGGCGGCAAGACTTTGATCCGTGTCACGGATGACGGCTGCGGCATGACGCCCGCCGATCTTCCGCTGGCGCTGGCGCGTCACGCCACGTCCAAAATTGACGGCAGCGATCTGCTGAACATCCACAGCTTCGGCTTTCGCGGCGAGGCATTGGCGTCCCTTGGGGCCGTGGGTCGGCTGACCGTGACGTCACGCGCCGCGGGGCATGAGGGCGCCGAGATTTCCGTGACAGGTGGCAAGGTCGGCACCGTGCGCCCTGCCGCATTGAATGGCGGCACTGTCATCACGCTGCGCGATCTGTTCCACGCCACGCCCGCACGGCTGAAATTCATGCGCACCGACCGGGCCGAGGCACAGGCCGTCGGCGACGTGATCAAGCGGCTGGCCATGGCCGAGCCGCAGGTCAGCTTTACCCTGCGCGACGTATCAGGCGGCGGTGAAGGGCGGCAGACCTTTCGCGCGGATGCGGAAACCGGCGATCTGTTTGATGCGCTGCACGCGCGGCTGGCCCGCGTCATCGGCCGCGATTTTGCCGATAATTCCATGCGCATAGATGCCGAGCGGGACGGCTTCCACATGACCGGCTGCGCGGGCCTTCCAACCTATTCGCGCGGCGCGGCTGTCGCTCAATATCTGTTCGTCAATGGCCGTCCGGTGCGCGACCGGATGCTGATCGGCGCCCTGCGCGCGGGCTACATGGATGTGCTCAGCCGTGACCGGCACCCGGTGGCGGCGCTGTTCATTGATTGCGAGCCCGCGCTGGTGGACGTCAACGTGCATCCCGCCAAATCCGAGGTGCGGTTCCGCGATCCCGGCACCGTGCGGGGTCTGATCGTGTCGGGCCTGCGTCATGCGCTGGCAAATGCGGGGCATCGCGCTTCCTCGACCGTTGCGGCAGGCACGCTGGGGGCATTCACGCCCGAGCCCACCGTCCCGCGCGTCTACCAGATGGACCGCCCTTCGGCGCAGGCCCACGCCACCAGCTACGCCGCCCAAGCGCCCGGCTTTGCCGATATGCAGGCCAGCTACAGCGCCCGGTCGGAACCTGCGCCGGACCTCCCGCAAGAGGTGGCGGTCTCCGCCCCGCTGGGCGCGGCGCGCGCGCAGGTGCATGAGAATTATATCATCGCCCAGACCGCCGATGGCATCGTCATCGTCGATCAGCACGCCGCGCATGAACGGCTGGTCTATGAACGCCTCAAGCGTCAGATGGAAGGCCGCGGTATCGCCGCGCAGGCCCTTTTGATCCCCGAAATCATCGACCTGCCCGAAGCCGATTGCGCCACGCTGGCCGATGCCGCACCCGACCTCGCGCCCCTCGGCCTGATGATCGAGCCGTTCGGCGGCGGCGCCATCGCCGTGCGCGAAACGCCTGCCATTCTGGGCAATGTCGATGCGCGCGCCCTGATCCTCGACGTACTGGATGAGCTGAACGACCAGGGCGGCAACGATACCTTGCGCGCGCGCATCGATGCGATCCTCAGCCGGATGTCCTGCCACGGCTCGATTCGCTCGGGGCGGCGCATGCAGGCCGATGAGATGAACGCGCTCTTGCGCGAGATGGAAGCAACGCCGATGTCGGGCCAGTGCAACCACGGCCGCCCTACCTATGTGGCGCTGAAACTCAGCGATATCGAGCGGCTGTTTGGACGCACCTGAGGCCGTTTTGCGGGTTGCAGTTTCGCAGGCTTTGACCCCAATTGGCCCAATATTTCATCGACGAGGACAGGCGCATGCAGCAGTTTCCGGATCTGACCCTCTCCCAGTGGCAGGCCGCCTGCGCCGGCTTTGCCGGTCTGGCGCTGGTGCTGGCGATCATCGCCCTGCTGGCACGCCGCCGTGCCCGCCGTCATGAGGCCGAGGCGAACGCCCTGCACCGGCATCTGGCCGGTATCCAGCCGCTGGCCGACCGCATTCCGACACTGGAAGAACGGATCGAGACGCTGCGCGCCGAACTTCTGGACGAGCAGGTGCAAACCGCCACGTTGGCCCAACGTCTGGAGAGTCTTCAGGAAACCCATCAGCAGCGGCTGGCCGACATGGCCGATATGAAAAAGCAGCTGGAGGACAGATTTCACGCCCTCGCCTCGGGCGCGCTGTCGGCCAATTCGGAAAAATTCCTGTCGCTGGTGTCCGAACGCTTCAAGACGCACAAGCAAAACGCCGACGAGGATCTCAGCCGCCGCCATGCCGCCATCCGCGATCTGGTGAAGCCGTTGGACGACCGCCTCGGCAAGTTCGACGAGCGCATGGGCGAGATCGAGAAGGCCCGCAACGAGGCTTATGGCACGATCAAACAGCAGGTGCTGTCGCTGAGTGAAGGGCAGGCCAGTCTGGGGCAGGAAACCCGCCGCCTGGTGCAGGCGTTGCGCGCGCCCAAGACCCGCGGGCGTTGGGGTGAAATGCAACTGCGTCAGGTGTTCGAGATGGCCGGCATGACCGAACGGGTCGATTTCCACCTCGAGCAAAGTTTCGACACCGATGCAGGCCAGCGCCGCCCGGATGCCATCGTCCATATCCCCGGCGGCAAGAGCATCGTGATCGACGCCAAGACGCCGCTATCGGCCTACCTCGACGCGCTGGAGGCCGACACGCCCGAATTGCAAAGCCAGTTCATCCGGCAGCATGCGGTTCAGGTGCGCAAACATGTGAACGACCTGTCGTCGAAATCCTACCAGGACAATCTTAGCACGACCCCGGATTTCGTGGTCATGTTCATCCCCGGCGAGACATTCGTCTCAGCGGCCGCGGAGGCCGATCCCGGCCTCATCGAATACGCGTTCGAGCGCAAGGTCCTGATCGCCACGCCAACCACCCTGATGGCGCTGGTCAAGGCGATCGCCTATGGCTGGCAGCAGGACAAGATGGCCGAAAACGCCGAGGAAGTGCAGAAAACGGCCAAGGAAATCTATGACCGCCTGCGCGTTTTTGCCGAGCATCTGGGTAAGGTCGGCCGCTCACTGGGGCAGTCGGTGGACCATTACAACCGGGCCGTCGGATCGCTGGAAGGGCGGGTTCTGCCCTCGGCCCGCAAGTTCGAGGAATTGGGCGTCGTGTCCGCCACATCGCAGCCGGTCGAAAAGCCCGCCAATGTCGAACCCGCGCCGCGCAGCCTGACGGCCCATGAATTCGCCGCACCGGACGAGGTAACAGACGACACCTGAGGTTTGGCTGCCATGTTCAGCATAGATCTCGCACGGGTGGGTCAGGTCGTCTCCAGGCAGTGGCGGCGAAAAGCGCGTTTCAGCATGTCCAGCTCTTCGCGCAGCAGCGCCATTTCGGCACGGATATCATAGCCCAGCGCGTCGCCCGACATCAGCGCGAAGCTGTCCAGCGTCACGTCGGCGCGCCGGTCGCGGATCAGGAAGGTCTGGACGCCGTCGGCGATCAATTCGGGCGGGATGGGCACGCGCAGCGTCCAGAAACCGCCAGCCTCGTTTTCGATGATGTCGACGTCGGGAATGGGCCGCTCCAGATGGGTCACCTCGATATCGGGCTGGGTGTTGCTGTCGCCGTCATGGGTCAGTCGGCCCTCCCAAACGCCTTCGAAGAGGCGCGTCTTGGTCAGTGTCAGAGTGCTCATCCGGGAGGCATCCTTTTTCAGAGTTCTGCGCGCGGTCGGCGGCTGAAGGTCAGATCGCGCAAGGTGACCTGGCTCATTTCGGGGTTTTCAAAGATCAGGTCGATCCAGACACGCTCGATCCGCTTTTCGTTCACGCCGGTGTAGGCCAGATCGAATTCGACGACAATCTCGCCGTCGCCCGGTGGCAATTCGCGGACAATCTGTTCGGTATTCGGTCCGTGCTTGATGTTGATCCGGGCAAAGATTTCCAGTGGTTTTTCCAGCTCGACGATGGTCGTCATGCGCAGCAGATGGCGCTTTTTCAACCCATCGACGGCGCCCTGCGGCAGGTCCAGCACAGCCGACAGGAACGACCCGTCAAAGGCAAACACGTCCATGCGCAACCCGTAAGGAGCCAGATCAGCCTCGCGTGTGTTGCGCACCTGCCGCAATGTCAGCTCGGATCGTGCGCAATCGTGAAACAACGTCAGCTCATCGCCCAGCCTCGACTTGCTCGACACAGAAGACAGGCCCGGGTTGTCCAGCGGCAAAGCCCACAGCGCCGGGCGCCATGCCCAATCGGTGCCGTGCGGTTTTGGAAACGCGTTGGAACCGATCATCGGCAACGCCAGCCGGTTATCCGCAATGGCGACCATTTCACGCAGCGAATACAGTAGATTGCGCGCCTTGCCGCGTTCGCGCCGCAGTTCCTCAAGGGGCATTTCGGGCGCGCGACGGGCCGCATCTGCCCAGCGGCGTAGCACGCGCCGATGCACGATCCAGTCCACCATACCGCCGCGCAACTGCATATGCCCCAACCCCTGCCTGTCCACTTTGTTTCTAACTTGACCCGGCGACAGCTTCCATGAATTTAAGCCGGTTCGGGAGACAATCCCGCCGCCTGACCGTCTTGCTCTGGCGCGCGGGGCGGATTAGCGGCCAGCATTGCGATGGCGGCATCCATCAATACCTTCTTGCCTGCATCGCCGGACACGTTCGCGCCCGCATCGCCGTAAACGGCAAGGCCGATCAGGTGTCCGCCTATCAGCATCGCGCCGCGCCAGTGACGTGGATCGCCTGCTGGAAGCAGGCTGTCGCCGCCCCGTGCGACCTGAATCAGGGCGATGCCATCTGCGTCGATCTGTTGCTCAACGCCGACATCTGCCCAAGGAACGGCCAGCCGCGCGGCTGTCGGCATCTGCGCGCGCGGATCGCGCGGCAGCACGGACATCGTAATGACGGCGGCAGGGACATAACCGCCGGGTGCGGCGCTCAAATGTCCGCAGCCGGCCATGAGGACAAATCCGCTGGCCGCCTTCTGCTGGACGCTTTTGGGGTCGATGCAATAGCCCGGCGGGCCGGTCACGATCACGTCGCCGCGAAAAAACGCGGCGCTGCGTTGGCCGATCTCTGTCTTGGGGCCGAGGCCCGTCGCGCCATCGCCGCCAACGCAGGCGGCAAGGGGCAGACCAAGCGCCGCAACCAGAGCGATGCGGGGGATAACAGGGGCGCGGCGCACCCGGACCGCCTCAGATATCCATATAAATGTGACGCTCGGCCTCGGCACCGGGATGGGTGACGGCGCCCTTGTAGGTGGCCCCGACCAACTGGGCGAATTTCCAGATCGCGCCCGAGGCATACATCGTCTCGCGCGGGCCGGGCCATGCGTCCTTGCGCTGCGCCAGTTCATCATCGCTCAGATCGACGCTGAGCACGCCCTTGATCGCGTCGATGGTGATCATGTCACCGTCTTTCAGCAGTGCAATCGGCCCGCCATAGGCAGATTCGGGGCCGACATGGCCCACGCAGAAACCGCGCGTCGCGCCTGAAAAACGACCGTCGGTGATCAGCGCGACCTTCTTGCCCATGCCCTGCCCCGAGAGGGCAGCGGTGGTCGACAGCATCTCGCGCATACCCGGCCCGCCTGCGGGGCCCTCGTTGCGGATCACGATGACGTCACCCTCGGAATAGCCACGGTTCTGCACCGCCTCGAACGCGTCCTCCTCGGATTCGAATACGCGGGCCGGGCCGGTGAAGACCTGATTTTCGGGCGCGATGCCTGCAACCTTCACAATCGCACCTTCGGGGGCAAGATTACCCTTAAGGCCGACGACGCCGCCGGTTTTGGTGATGGGTGCGTCGATGGAATAGATCACCTTGCCGTCCGCCTCGCGGCTGATCAGGTCCAGTTCCTCGCCGATGGAGCGGCCAGAGGCGGTCATGCAATCCTCGTGGATCAGGCCCGCCTTGCGGAGTTCCTTCATCACGACGGGGATGCCCCCGACGTCGTAGAGATCCTTGGCCACATAGGCGCCGCCCGGTTTCAGATCGACGAAATAGGGCGTGTCGCGGAAGATATCGCACACATCCTCAAGGAAGAAATCGATGCCTGCCTCATGCGCAATTGCGGGCAGGTGCAGCCCCGCATTGGTCGACCCGCCGGTGCAGGCGACGACGCGCGCGGCGTTCTGCAACGATTGCAGCGTCACCACATCGCGGGCGCGGATGTTCTTCTCCAGCAGGGTCATCACGGCGCGGCCCGACGCCTCGCCATATTGATCGCGGCTCTCGTAGGGCGCGGGCATGCCCGAGCTGTTCATCAGCGCAAGGCCGATCGCCTCGCTAACGCAGGCCATGGTGTTGGCGGTGAACTGACCGCCGCAGGCGCCCGCGCTGGGGCAGGCGACGCGCTCCAGCATGTCCAGCGCTGCGTCCGACATGGTGCCGTTCTGGTGGCGGCCGACCGCCTCGAACATGTCCTGTACTGTCAGGTCACGGGTGCGGAAATCCTCGGGGATCTCCTCGATCTGGGGCGCGCGGCCCGGCAGGATCGAGCCGCCATAGATAAAGACCGACGGCGTGTTCAGCCGCACCATCGCCATCATCATCCCCGGCAGCGATTTGTCGCAACCCGCAAGGCCGACAAGGGCGTCATAGGCGTGGCCGCGCATCGTCAACTCGACCGTGTCGGCAATCGCCTCGCGGCTGGCGAGCGAGCTGCGCATGCCCTCGTGGCCCATCGCGATGCCGTCGGTGACGGTGATGGTGGTAAACTCGCGAGGGGTGCCGGAGGCCGCCTTGACCCCCATCTTGACCGCCTGAGCCTGACGCGACAGCGCGATGTTGCACGGCGCGGCCTCGTTCCAGCAGGTCGCGACGCCGACCAATGGCTGGTGAATTTCGTCTTCGCTCAGGCCCATCGCGTACATGTAGGAGCGGTGCGGCGCCTTTGCCGGGCCTTCGGTGACGTAGCGGCTGGGCAGTTTGGACTTGTCGAACTTGGTCATGATGGCCTCGCAAAAAACTGAGCTGAGAATATGCTGCGTTCGGAATAAGCGAGCCGCGCGCAGGGCGCAAGCGGGGCGCGTTACCCGCGATTGCACCCGGCCTTGTGCAGAGGTAGCGTCGCGCACATGCATTACCCGGCCCATCAACGCCTGATCGCCCCCGCCATTCCGTCCGCCGCCCTTTGGCGGTTGCTGGCGGGATGTATGCTGACCGTGGTTATTTTCATTGCCCTGTCCACCCTTTACGGCTGGCTGTGCAGCAGCTTTTTGCCCGCCTCGGCATGGGGGCCGGACGGCAAAGGAATCAAGGCGGCCACGACGCCTGTCGGCGCGCTGGTCAATCTTTTTGTCTTCGGCCTGCTGATCGTCGCTCTGGCCCTTGCGTTGCCGCTTCTCCACGGGCGCGCCTTGCCCGGCATCATCGGCCCCGGCGCGCTGGCATGGGCGCAGGCGCGCCGCGCGCTGCTGTATATCTCGGGGATCTACATCGCGGTGTCGCTGCTGCCGATGCCCGACGCGTTCGCGATGATCCCGAACCTGTCCAGCAGCAGGTGGATATTGTTCCTTCCGCTGACCATGCTGGGCCTGATCATTCAGGTCAGCGCCGAAGAACTCCTGTTTCGCGGCTATCTGCAAAGCCAGCTGGCAGCACGATTCGCCCATCCGGCCGCGTGGATGATCCTGCCCTCGATCTTGTTCGGTCTGCTACACTATCAGCCGGGCGTGATGGGCGATGCCGCGTGGGTGATCGTCGTCTGGGCGATCCTCTTCGGGCTGGCGGCGGCGGACCTGACCGCGCGCAGCGGCACCTTGGGCCCGGCGATCGCGCTGCACCTGATCAACAATCTCAGCGCCATCGCGGTAATCGCGCCGCAGGGCAATTTCGACGGGCTGGCGCTGTTCACCTACCCGTTCGGCCCCGGCGACACCGCGCTGCTCATGCAATGGCTGCCCGTCGATCTGCTGGTGTTGCTGTGTTCCTGGCTGGCGGCGCGGTTGGCCCTGCGGGTCTGATTGCATTTCCTGCCCGCACGGCTTATTTCAGGGCCACTCCGCAACGTCGCAAGGCCACGCCCCATGAACTGGATCACCAACTACATGCGTCCGCGCATCAACTCGATCTTCTCGCGCCGCGAGATGCCCGAGAACCTGTGGACAAAATGCGACGAATGCGGAACGATGCTGTTCCACCGGGAACTCAGCCAGAACCTGAATGTATGCACCTCCTGCGGGCATCACATGAACATCACGCCGCGCGCGCGGTTTCAGACGCTGTTCGACGGCGGCACCTTTGCCGAGGTCACCGTGCCCGCGCCCAAGGCCGATCCGCTGCACTTCCGCGATCAGAAAAGGTATCCTGATCGCCTGAAGGCCGCACAAAAAGGCACCGGCGAGAAGGAGGCGATGCTGGTCGCCACCGGCGAGATCGGGCGCACACCGATCGTGGCGGCCGCGCAGGATTTTTCCTTCATGGCAGGCTCCATGGGCATGTATGTCGGCAACGCGATCATCGCCGCCGCCGAAACGGCGGTGAAGCTGAAGCGCCCACTGATCCTGTTCTCGGCCGCCGGAGGCGCGCGGATGCAGGAGGGGATTCTGTCGCTGATGCAGATGCCGCGCACAACCGTCGCGATCCAGATGCTCAAAGAGGCCGGACTGCCCTACATCGTGGTGCTGACGCATCCCACCACGGGCGGCGTCACCGCCTCCTACGCGATGCTGGGCGACGTGCAGATTGCCGAACCCAATGCGCTGATCTGCTTTGCCGGGCCGCGCGTGATTGAGCAGACGATCCGCGAGAAATTGCCCGAAGGGTTCCAGCGCGCCGAATACCTGCTGGACCACGGAATGCTGGACCGCGTCACACCGCGCCCCAAGATGCGGGACGAGTTGATCACGATCACCCGGATGCTGCTGGGCCTGACACCTGCCATCGCCGGCGATCTACCGCCGCCCACCCTGACGGAAAACGAACCGGTCGGGCCTGAGAAGGCTCCCAAGGCTGCAGCGCCTGACAATGCCAAACCGCAAGCACGGGCGCAGGCCAAGAAATGAGCGCCCAAGGCTCGGACGTCATCCTGGATCGGATGATGGCGCTGCACCCCAAGATCATCGATCTGACGCTGGACCGGGTCTGGCGCCTGCTGGGCGCACTGGGCAATCCGCAGGACGCGCTGCCGCCCGTGATCCATCTTGCGGGAACCAACGGCAAGGGCAGCACGCAGGCCATGCTGCGGGCGGGGCTGGAGGCGGCGGGATGCCGCGTGCATGCCTATACCTCGCCGCATCTTGCGCGGTTCCACGAACGGATCCGGCTGGCAGGCGATCTGATATCCGAGGAGGCGCTGACCGAGGTTCTGGACGAGTGCTATCGCGCCAATGGCTCAGGCAGCATCACCTATTTCGAGATTACGACCTGCGCCGCCCTGCTGGCCATGTCGCGCACGCCGGCCGATTATACCTTGCTTGAGGTCGGGCTGGGCGGGCGGCTGGATGCGACCAATGTCGTGGCAGATCCGGCGCTGACCATCATCACGCCCATCAGCATCGACCACGAACAATACCTGGGCGACACGCTTGCCAAGATCGCATTCGAGAAGGCCGGCATCATCAAGCGCAGCGTGCCCTGCGTCGTCGGCCCCCAGCCGGATGAGGCGATGGCGGTGATCGAAGATGTCGCCGCGCGTCATGGCGTCCCCCTGCTGGCGCACGGGCAGCACTGGCATGTTGGCATCGAGGCCGGGCGCATGGTCTATCAGGACGAAAGCGGCCTGCTGGACCTGCCCCTGCCGAACCTGCCCGGCGCGCATCAGATCGAGAACGCAGGCGCTGCGCTGGCTTCCCTGCGCCATCTGGGCATTGGCGGGGACGCGGCCGAACCCGCCGTCACGCGTGCGGTCTGGCCGGCGCGGATGCAGCGGCTGGACAGTGGCCCCCTGGCGGCAGCGGCCCCTAAGGCCGAGTTGTGGCTGGACGGCGGGCATAACGCCTCGGCCGGTCAGGCGTTGGCCCGTCACTTGGCCAGCTTGCCTAAACGCCCGACGCATCTGATCTGCGGCATGTTGAACACCAAGGATATCGGCGGCTATCTGCGCCCGCTGGCCGCAGAGGCGGACAGTCTGATCGCGGTGTCGATTCCGGGCGAAGCCAACACATTGCCCGCAGAGATCACCGCCGAGGCCGCACGGGCGGCGGGAATGGTTGCCGATACAGCCCCGGATATACGTGCCGCGCTGGCCGGGATTATGGCTAAAACGCCTCAGGCGCGTGTCCTGATTTGCGGATCCCTCTACCTTGCGGGGCATGTCTTGCGGGAAAACGCCTGACGCAGGAAAAAAATTTGTCGAACCCAAGCGCCCGTATCGATTCGGTTTTTCGCGCGGAAGGGATTGGCAAAGCCTGCTGACATGATTTTTCGGCGCTATCGGTCATTGACCGATTCGCAGCTTTGCCTCTATATCTTGCGTGGACATCAATATGTAAGGCTACGGCGGGTGATTTACGCCATACCGTGCCGGGCAACGGAACGACGGACGACAGGCAGTAGAAGACGGAACAATCGTGGCAGAAATGATCGAGGGGCCGGTTCAACGGCCCCCTTTCATTTGTTCAGCCCCGGAATTTTTCAGAGCAAGATCTGCCTGCCATGATCCACAGCCCCGCCGGATCCTGCGGCGCGGAAAAGCCCGGCGCGATCACGCGCACCGGGCCAACGCTTTTGGGTGAGAACCCTGAAATCAGTGCAGTTTGGCCGCGACCGTGTCGATACCGCTGTCGATCAGCTTGTTTGCCTCGGTTGCTGTCATCTGCTTGGCAATGACGTCACGCGCGGCGGCGATGGCGATGCTCACAGCACGGTCGCGCACTTCGCGCACGGCATCGGCCTCGGCCGATGCGATGCGATCCTCGGCAGCTTGCAAACGGCGGGCAATGGATTTCTTCAGGTCCTCGCGCGCCTGCTCGGATGCGGTGGTTGCCTCGGATTTTGCCTGAGCAACGATACGATCGGCTTGCGACTGCACGTCCTTTTGCTTGCGTTCATAGCTGGCCAGCAACGCCTGCGCCTCTTCGCGCAACGCGCGGGCCTCGTCCAGCTCGGACTTGATGCCGTCTGCACGCTTGTCCAGCATCTCGCCGATCTTGCCGGGCACCTTCATGTAGATCAGGAAGCCGACAAAGAGAACAAAGGCGATGGTCACGACGAAATTCGTGTTCGACAGCGAGAAGAACGGGCCGCTTGCGGCCAGCGCGGGGCTGGCGGCAACAGCGGCGATCAAGGTTGCGATCATGCGCATGGCGTTACCCTTTCATCTGCGAGGTGACGGCGGCATTGACGGTCTTGGCATCAGCCTTCCCGCCCATTGCAGCGACGATTTCGCGGGCCGTATCCTTGGCCACTTCCTTGACGCTTTCCAGCGCACCGGCGCGAATTTCGGCAATCGCCTTTTCGCCTTCGGCGGTTTTTGCGGCGATTTCCGCATCGGCCTTGGCCATGGCGGCATCAAGGTCTGCCTTGATCTCAGCCTTGGTCTGGGCAACGATGCTCTGCGCGTCGCTGCGCGCGTCGGCCAGTGCCTTTTCATAGGCGGCTTCAGCCTCGCTCGCCTTGACCTTCAGGTCTTCGGCGGCGGCAATATCATTGGTGATGGAGCCCTGACGTTCCGCCAGAATGGCAGCAATGCGCGGCAGCGCGATGCGCGACAACACAAAGAAAATCACGACCAGCGAAACCACCAGCCAGAAAATCTGATTGCCCATCCAGTCGGGGCAAAGCTGCGGCAGGCCGATCGCACCGCCATGCGAATCAACGCAGATGCCGGCCTCTTCGAGGGCGATTGGGCTGACTTGCCCGCCTGCTGCGGCAGCGGTCTCGGTAGCCATGTTGGGCGTCCTTTCTCAAAGAACCTGTCTGTCTGAGAGGGTGAAAGGCATGTCGCCTTTCACCCATCCCGTAAGGATCGTCTATCGCGGTTCTTAGACGGCGAACATCAGCAGAAGTGCGACGAGGAACGAGAAGATCCCCAGCGCTTCGGCGAATGCGATGCCGATGAACATCGTGGCCGTCTGGCCTGCGGCGGCCGAGGGATTGCGCAGGGCGCCGGACAGGAAATTGCCGACAACGTTGCCCACACCGACGGCTGCGCCGCCCATGCCGACGGATGCCAGACCTGCGCCGATATATGCGCCCATTGTTGCGATATCGCCTTCCATGAGATGTCTCCTTACTTTGGAATTTGCGGTATGTCGTTTGGTCGTACGGCGGATGATCCCGCCGCTGTTGTTCGTGTTTCTGGCCAGCGGATCAGTGCGCCGGGTGCAGCGCGTCCTTGAGATAAACGCAGGTCAGAATGGTAAAGACATAGGCCTGAATAAAGGCCACGAGGATTTCCAGCGCGTAGATCGCGGCGATGGCCAGGATCGACAACGGCGTGACGACAAGGCCGATGCCCGTCGAGATGATGATCATCGGCGCGAAGGCCGCGAAAACCTTCATCACCGCGTGACCGGCCATCATGTTGCCTGCCAGACGAATGGAGTGGCTGACGGGGCGCACGAAGTAGGAGATGACCTCGATCAGGGCCAGGATGGGCCGCAGCGGCAGCGGCGCCGCGCTGATCCAGAACAGGCCGAGGAACCCTGCGCCATGCTTGATGAAACCGATCAGCGTGACGGAGATGAATACCAGCATCGCCAACACGGCAGTGACGCCGATATGGCTGGTCGAGGTGAACGCGCCCGGCAGCAGGCCGACGAAATTCGCCATAACGACGAACATGAAGATCGTCATGATGTACGGGAAATAGGGCAGCGCATCGCGCCCCGCGACGTCTTCGACCATCTTGCGGATGAAACCGTAGGCCAGTTCTGCAATCGACTGCATCCGCCCCGGAATGGTGGACCGCCCCGATGAGCCCAGCACAAGCAGTGCAATGGTTGCCAGCACGGTAACGGCCATCCACAGGGTGATGTTGGTCACTGTAAAGATACCGACGGCGCCGTCACCGAACAGCGGCTTGATGATGAACTGGTCCATCGGGTGGAATACCAGCCCGCCGGATTGCTCTGCGGCCCCATTCACGTCAGTCGCCATCTTTCACCCTCACGTCTGAGCCACCGGGCGGCGGCTTGCCTGCGGCCTCATCGGCCATCTGTTTTTGCTGTATCTCCTGCGCGCTGCGGATCATCACCTTGATCCCCGCCGCGAGGCCCAGCAATGTAAACAACACCAGAAAGATTGGCATCGTCCCCAAGAGGTGATCCAGCCCGTATCCAATGCCAAAGCCGATCAGGAGACCGGCCACCAATTCAATCACCATCCGCCAGGCCAGCTGCGCCTGGGAATAATGTTCGTCCGTGTGGGGCTTGACCTCTTTCGGGGCCTTCAATGCGTTGATCCGGTCTTCGAGATCGCGAAGTTTGGCGCGCTCATCGGGGTCTGTCACAACACTTGCCCTTACCCGTAACGGTTGGCGCATTGCTAAGCGGCGGCGCGCAGTGAGTCAAGCGCGGGGTTCGCCGCAAAACACCGCCCGCAAGACACTGATATTTCGTACTATTTTTGGAATGCTGAAAATTGATCGGGGCGGCCCGACAGGCCCTGCCGCTGTGCGCAGATGCCGAGCCGTTATTCAACCAGATGGTTTAGTCAGGTTTGCGGTACCAATCAACGCACCACAAAAACCGAACATCTGGCATGGCGCGCGATGTAGCCGCCATGAGAGTTGAAGATATGCTCCATGACGCCCGGCTGGTGCGATGCCATGATGACCAGATCCGCCCCGATATCGTCGATCGCCTCCAGAAGGCGCCGTGTCGTGTCAACTGCAGGGTCATTGGACGCTACCGAATGTGCTTTCACGTCAACGCCATGTTTTTCCCGCAACTCGGCAGCGAATACATTCAGCGCCTCGGTCTTCTGTGCCGGAGTGTGCCCGAGCGGGCCAGGTACGTCGCCGGTGACGGTAACTACGTGAACCGGCGCCGAATAGTGCCTGGCCAGATCACCCGCAACATCAATCGCCTTTTCCAACTTGTCCTTGTGGACCAGATCGACGGGAACCATGATGTGGCTGTACATGCGCTTTCCTTTCGGTGTGTGTGTACAAGTAGCCCGACACGCTCGAAACCCCGGGCGCGGCAGGCGCATCCGGGGAGAGCTCGACGTGAACGAACTGCTTGATCTGACGTTTGCTGCCTTGGCGGACCCGACGCGACGCGCCATCCTGTCGATGCTGCTTGAGGACGACATGGCTGTCACCGACGTCGCCGAGCCTTTCGACATGAGCCTTGCTGCGATTTCCAAACATCTTGGTATCCTCGCCCGCGCCGGTCTAATCAGTCAAGAGCGGCGCGGCCGCGTCAAATGGTGCAAGCTTGAACCCGGCGCGCTGCGCGCCGCATCTGTCTGGATGCAAGGTTTCGGCCAGTTCGAGCCAGTGGATCTGGAGGCGTTCGAGACATTCCTGGCAGCCGAACTGCCGGGCCTGCCGCCGCTGGCGTTACAGAACGAAGCTGACGATAGCCAGAACGATGACGACGAGACCGACAAGATAAATGATACTACGCATTGAGCCCTCTTTCCTTTTGTTTACCGGGGCCTAACGCCGATCCGCGGAATTGGTTCCATGGCAATGCGCTATCCTTCGTTTTTTAACAGCAGCGCGAGTGCCAGCACGGTCATCGCCACCCCGGCCAGAACCAGCGGTCCCGGCAGCGGATGACCCAGCGCCGCTTGCCAGCACAGCACCCAGCTGGGCGTCAGGTAGGTATAGGCCATCACCTTTGAACTGGGCAGCCTCAGAGAGGCATATTGCAGCAAAACGAATGTGACCGCGCTGGCGAAGACGGTGACATAGGCCAGTGTGATCCAGACGATCACCGGCAGCGCCGCCCAGTCTGTCGCCACCAGATCCGGCCCGCCGACAGCCAACAGGATCACCGCCGCAGCCGCCATGGTGCCGAAGGAAAAGACCAGAGCCGTTTCGCCCCGGTTCAGCCGCCGCACCAGTGGGGTATAGATGGCATGCGCCACGCAGCCCCAGAAATAGATCATCTCGCCACCGCCCACGTCGAACTGCATCAGCGCGGGCAAATCCGCGCGAAAGATGACCCACAGCGCTCCGGCGGCCCCCACTGCCAACGCCAGCGCCATGCGCCGCGTCGCGATCTGGCGCAGCAGGAAATAGCCCGCGACGCCTGACAGGATCGGAGAAAGGGTAAAGACAGCCGCCGCCGAAACGGGCGGCGCGGTCTTCAACCCCTCGAACATCAACACGAAATAAAGGCCCATCAGTCCGCCAAGGATGCCGTAGCGCCAAGGCGCCGCGAAATCGCGGCGGCGCAAGCCCGTTGTCGCCAGCGCCGCCACGCCCACCAGCACTGACGCCATGGCAAAGCGCAGCGCGTTCAGCGCTGTCGGCGCGATATGCGGCGCGGCCAGCGACCCCAGCGCAAACGATCCAGCAATCAGTCCCGAAAAAGCGAGCATGGCGATGTGTCCGCGCATGGCTTCGGCCCCGCCGCCTGCCTGCCTGCGCAGTGCGATCCTATCTGAAACGTCCATGGGCAACCTTCTGCGACTGCAACGCGCTTAGTCTGTGCTCAACCGCTTGGCGCAGGCAAGGGCCCGCGCACCCACCTTGACTCGGGCGCATGTGCTGCGTAAACAGCGCCGCAACATCCGGAAGCGTCATGCCTTCCGGTCCCATGGCCCTTGGCCGGGATCGCCCTCCGTCAGCGCGTCTGCGCCCACGGGGGCGTTACTGGTTTGGCCCTTCGCGTGGTCCAGTTCGGGCCATTATGTAGAGTGAGCGGCGCAAGGAGCCCGGCAGATGTTTGAAAATCTATCCGAACGCCTCTCTGGTGTCTTTGACCGTCTGACCAAACAGGGCGCGCTCAGCGAAGAGGACGTGAAAACCGCCCTGCGCGAGGTTCGCGTCGCCCTGCTGGAGGCGGACGTATCGCTGCCCGTCGCGCGCGATTTCGTCAAAAAGGTGCAGGAGCAGGCGACCGGCCAGTCGGTCCTCAAATCCATCACCCCCGGGCAGCAGGTCGTCAAGATCGTGCATGACGCGCTGATCGACACCCTGCGCGGCGAGGGCGATCCCGGCGCGCTAAAGATCGACAATGCGCCCGCGCCGATCCTGATGGTCGGCCTTCAGGGCTCGGGCAAGACGACGACGACCGCGAAACTCGCCAAGCGCCTGACCGAGCGCGAGGGCAAGCGCGTGCTGATGGCGTCGCTCGACGTAAACCGCCCCGCTGCGATGGAGCAGCTGGCGATCCTCGGCACCCAGATCGGCGTCGACACCCTGCCCATCGTCAAAGGCGAAGACCCGGTCGCCATCGCCAAGCGCGCGAAAACGCAGGCCAGCTTGGGTGGCTATGATGTCTACATGCTCGACACCGCCGGCCGCCTTCATATCGACGCCGAGCTGATCGCACAGGCTGCGGCCGTCCGCGATGTGACAAAGCCGCGCGAAACGCTGCTGGTGGTCGACGGCCTCACCGGCCAGGACGCCGTCAACGTCGCCACGGAATTCGACGGCAAGATTGGCATCACTGGCGTGGTCCTCACCCGGATGGATGGCGACGGACGCGGCGGCGCGGCCCTGTCGATGCGCGCCGTCACCGGCAAGCCGATCCGCTTTGTCGGCCTCGGCGAAAAGATGGACGCGATCGAGACGTTCGAGGCCGAGCGTATCGCGGGCCGCATCCTCGGCATGGGCGACATCGTCAGCCTTGTCGAGAAGGCGCAGCAAACCATCGAGGCCGAACAGGCCGAGCGCATGATGAAGCGCTTCCAGAAGGGTCAGTTCAACATGAACGACCTGCGCATGCAGCTGGAACAGATGCAAAAGATGGGCGGCATGGAGTCGGTCATGGGCATGATGCCCGGCATGGGCAAGATGGCGAAACAGGTGCAGGAGGCAGGCTTTGACGACAAGATCATCGCGCGCCAGATCGCCCTTATCCAGTCGATGACCAAGAAAGAGCGCGCCAATCCCCAGATCCTTCAGGCCAGCCGCAAGAAGCGCATCGCCAAGGGCGCAGGGCTGGAAGTCAGCCAACTGAACCAGCTGCTGAAAATGCACCGCCAGATGGCTGACATGATGAAAAAGATGGGCAAGGGTGGTATGCTGAAACAGGCCATGAAGGGCATGTTCGGCAAGGGTGGCGGCCCGTCGCCCGAAGAAATGGCACGCATGGACCCCAAGGCGTTGGAACAGGCTGCCAAGAAGATGGGCGGCAAGCTGCCCGGCGGTCTGGGGGGCCTCGACGGCATGGGCGGCGGTCTGCCGTCCGGCCTTTCTGGCTTTGGCAAGAAGAAGTAACGCCATGCTTTCAATGTTCCCCAAATACTCCCGCCGGAGGCACCCCCGGCCCAAGCAGGCTCAGACAACCGAGGTGGCGCGATGACCCTTGACATCCCCCGCCTTGAAACAGACCGCCTGATCCTTCGCGCGCCCGATGCCGCCGACTACGCGCCTGTGGCCGAATTCCTGATGGATCCGGTCCGCGCCCACGGCTTCGGGGTCGAGCCGGACCGCTCCCGCGCATGGCGCTGGTTCGCGATGAATATCGGTCATTGGGCGCTGCGCGGCTGCGGCTATTTCATTATCGAGGACAAGGCCAGCGGCAAGCCCTGCGGCCTCACTGGCATCTGGTGCCCCGAAGGCTGGCCTGAACCCGAGCTGGGCTACGTCGTCTTCGAGGGGTTCGAGGGACGCGGCTTTGCGTATGAGGCTGCCCTGCGCGCCCGCGAGTGGGCCTATACCGAGTTCGGCCTCACCACTCTGGGATCGCATATCGTGCCGGGCAACGCCCGCTCCGTCGCGCTGGCCGAGCGGATGGGCGCCACCTACGAGCGGACCTACCAGAACCCCTATATGGGTGAGGACATGATTTATCGTCACCCCTCCCCCGCCGATCTGGGCCTTGCCGCCACCATCAAGGGGGCCGCATCGTGACCGATTGCGCAGCAAAGGCCGCACAGCTTCTGAAGGATCACCGCGACAGCATCGACCGGCTGGACGCGATTCTGGTCTATACGCTGGGCGAGCGGTTCAAGCACACCCAGTCCGTCGGCCACCTCAAGGCCGAACACAACCTTCCCCCGTCCGATCCCGCGCGCGAGGCCGCGCAGATCGCACGACTGGAGGATTTGGCAAATCAGGCCGATCTGGACCCTGAATTCGCCAAGAAGTTCCTGAACTTCATCATCGCTGAAGTCATTCAGCACCATAAACAGCATCAATCGTAAACAAACACCTTAGGAGATACCCCCATGGCCATGAAAATTCGTCTCGCCCGCGGCGGCAGCAAGAAGCGCCCGCATTATTCCATCGTCGCCGCCGACGCCCGCATGCCACGCGACGGCCGCTTCATCGAAAAGCTGGGCACCTATAACCCGCTCCTGCCGAAAGACAGCGAAGAGCGCGTCAAGATGGATATCGAGCGCATTCAGGCATGGCTCGACAAGGGCGCGCAGCCGACTGACCGGATCGCCCGCATGCTGGAAGCCGCTGGCGTCCGCGACAAGAAAGAGCGCGCCAACCTGAAAAAGGGCACGCCCGGCAAGAAGGCAACCGACCGCGCGGAAGAGCGCGCAGCCAAGGCCGCTGCAGCGACTGAGGCCGCCAACGCCCCCGCCGAGGAAGCGCCCGCCGAGGACGCACCGGCAGAAGCAGCCGCAGAAGAGTAAGCCAGGGCGCGCCGGGATGTCCGCGTTCACACCAGACTTCCAGGCGCAGTTGGCCGATCTGATGCGCTGGCGGCGCGATGTGCGCCGCTTTCGTACGGGTCCCATTGACGAGGCAGCGCTGATGCGCTGCCTCGATACGTTTAGCATGGCCCCTTCGGTAGGGCTGAGCGAGCCGTGGCGGCTGATGCGCGTGGACAGCAGCGCTGCCCGCGCCGCAGCCCTCGCGAATTTCGAGGCGGCCAACGCCGATGCGCTGGCCGGGTATGACGGCGAGCGGGCGGCGCTATATGCCGGGCTGAAGCTGTCGGGCATGTGCGATGCGCCGGTTCAACTGGCGATCTGGTGCGATGACAGCACCGAAAAGGGCGCGGGCCTCGGCGCCGCGACCATGCCGGAAATGCGGCGGTATTCCGTCGTGGCCGCCATCACCCAGTTCTGGCTGGCGGCACGCGCGCAGGGCCTTGGCGTCGGCTGGGTGTCGATCCTCGACCCCGCGCAACTGGCCCGCGATCTGGACGCGCCCGCGGAATGGTGCCTGATCGCCTATCTCTGCGTCGGCTGGCCGGAGGCGGACAGCACGGTGCCTGAACTGGAAGCAGTCGGCTGGGAGACGCGCGCGCAATCCCTGCCCGTAGTGAGGCGCTAGAGAGATGTTGCGCAAGCTCATCTTTTGGGGTGTCCTTTTCCTTGCCGGTTGGGGATACGCGAAACATCAACATTCCGAACGCTGCACGGCAGCGGGCGGTCAGGTCGTCCAAGGCCTGTGCAAGGGAGAAACGCAATGACAGGCGATAGCGATCTTATCTGCATCGGGGCAGTTGCCGGTTCCTTTGGCGTGCGCGGCGAAGTGCGCCTGAAAAGTTTTGCGGCCCTGCCCGATGATATCGGCGCCTACGGTGCCTTGACGACCGAAGACGGCAAACAGAGCTATGACGTGTCCCTGACGGGTCAGACCAAAAACGGCTTTACCGCCCGCCTGACCGGCGTCACCACAAAGGAACAGGCCGACGCGCTGCGCGGTGTTCAGCTCTTCGTGCCGCGCGCCGTTCTTCCCGACCTGCCCGATGACGAATTTTATCACGCCGATCTGGTCGGGCTTGAGGTGGTCGACACCGGCGGCGCCCCTCTGGGCGTGGTCAAGGCCGTGCTGAACCACGGTGCGACCGATCTGCTGGAGCTGTCCGTGCCCGGCACCGCCGAGACGGTTCTGCTGCCTTTCACCAAAGCCGCCGTGCCAACCGTGGACCTGCGCGCGCAGCGCATCGTGGCCGATCCGCCCGAGGGTCTTTTTGCAGACGATGACGCTGCGGAACCCAAACCCCGCTAGCGGGTTGAATCTGCTCAGGCGGGTGCATGACGCCCCCGTATTGTCATCGAAGGATTTACCTCATGATAAAGTGGATTCTCATTCTGTTGGCGATCGCCGCAATTGCCGCGGTTCTGGGTTTTGGCAGATTGTCCGGCGTCGCGCTGTCGGGCGCCAAGATTTTGATTGCGATCACACTGATCTTTTTCCTGCTTTTGCTGTTGGGTGTCGTTGCGATCGCCTGACATATCCGCGGCAGGCGAATTCGCCTGTCGCACAGGCCGCAATCTGCGTTAAGACGGGCGCATGTCCGATCCTGACACCCCAACACGGTCGCTGGGCCGAAAATCCGTCACGCTCAGCGCGCAGCCGCGCGACCTGATGGGCGCGCCTGAAAGACTGGCGCGGGCGTGGCATGTGCAGGTCATCACGCTGCTGCCGCAGGCCTTTCCCGGCGTTCTGGGGCACAGCCTGACGGGCCGCGCGCTGGCCGATGGTCTGTGGTCGCTCGGCACGAACAATCTGCGGGACCATGGCATCGGCAAGCACCGCAATGTCGACGACACGCCAGCCGGTGGCGGCGCCGGCATGGTCCTGCGCGCCGATGTCATGGGCGCCGCGATCGAGGCCGCCCAAGCCGCCGCCGCGCCGGGCAGCCCGCTGATCTATCTCAGCCCGCGTGGCCGCCCCTTCGATCAGGCGATGGCGCAGGAACTGGCCCAAGCGCCCGGCATGACGCTGATCTGCGGGCGGTTCGAGGGGCTGGACGAGCGTGTGATCGAGCATTTCGGCGCGATCGAGGTTTCCTTGGGCGATTTTGTCATGACCGGCGGCGAGATCGCGGCGCAGGCGATGATCGACGCGGCCCTGCGCCTGCGGCCCGGTATTCTGGGCAACGCGGAAAGCGCTGTGGACGAAAGCCATTCCAGCGGCCTGCTGGAGCATCCGCAATATACCCGGCCCGCCGAATGGCAGGGGCGCACCATCCCCGATGTGCTGATGTCCGGCAATCACGGGGAAATCGCCAAGTGGCGGCAGGCGCAGGCCGAACGCATCACGCAGGAGCGGCGGCCCGATCTGTGGGCAAAGCGCCAGAAGTAACGCCCGACATTCCGCCCCGCCGACGCACCGCGACGCTTGCAATATATCCCTATCTGTCCTAAGCCCCGCGCATCCCGCCCGGCATCGCCCGAGTCGGGAGCCTTAAGGCGTGCCACCCTGCCGGATGATCTTTGCATTCGTTACCCGGCGCGCCATTGGCAGAACGTAGATATAGGACGATCCGATCTGGGGCGGACTTCGGGCATTGCGCCCCGGGGGATCCGGTTAAAGACCACCAGCTCTCGGGACGCGAAAACCTTTGCGGACAAAAACCGCAAGCAACCCAGGAGACCAGCGATGAACCTAATCGCTCAGATCGAAGCGGAACAGATTGCCGAGCTTGGCAAATCCATTCCCGATTTCAAGGCCGGCGACACGATCCGCGTCGGCTTCAAGGTGACGGAAGGCACGCGCACCCGCGTGCAGAACTTTGAAGGCGTCTGCATCAGCCGCAAGAATGGCGCAGGCATTGCCGGATCGTTCACCGTCCGCAAGATTTCCTTTGGCGAAGGGGTGGAGCGTATGTTCCCGCTCTATTCGACCAATATCGACAGCATCGAGGTCGTGCGCCGTGGCCGCGTCCGCCGCGCCAAGCTGTACTATCTGCGCTCGCGCCGCGGCAAATCGGCCCGTATTGCCGAAGACAGCACCTATAAGCCCAAGAAAGCCTGAGGAGCGGACCGATGAAAAAAGACATCCACCCCGATTATCACGAGATCAACGTCAAGATGACCGACGGCACGATGCTCAAGATGCGCTCGACCTACGGCAAGGAAGGCGATCAGCTGTCGCTGGACATTGATCCCACCGTGCATCCGGCATGGACCGGCGCCTCGGGACGCCTGATGGATTCCGGCGGCCGCGTCACGAAGTTCAAGAAGAAATACGAAGGCCTCGGCTTCTGAGCCACGCGCCTTTCGGTTCTGGAAACGCCGCCCCCCCCGGGGGCGGCGTTTTCGTTTGCGCATCACCCGATCTGCACGCAGGCTTGCAAGCAAGGGGGATGCGCGGTAACTCGCAGGCCATATCAGACCAAAGGTGCCCCCATGGACGATCTGCGCGATAAATACATCCGTCTCATAGCCGATGCAGGTGCCGAGGCCACGCTTGAGGATCTGCGCGTGCAGGCCGTCGGCAAGAAGGGCGAGATCAGCCTGGCCATGCGCGAATTGGGCAAGATGACGCCCGAGCAGCGGCAGATCGCCGGGCCGAAACTGAACGCGCTGAAGGATGAGATCAACTCCGCCCTTGCCGCCAAGAAAGAGGCGCTGGGCGATGCCGCGCTGGACGAACGTCTGCGCGGTGAATGGCTGGACGTCACGCTGCCGGTGCGCGCGCGGCGCCACGGCACGATCCACCCGATCAGCCAGGTGACCGAGGAGGTGACCGCGATCTTTGCCGATATGGGCTTTGCCGTGGCCGAAGGGCCGCAGATCGAAAGCGACTGGTACAATTTCGACGCGCTGAACATCCCCGGCCACCACCCCGCGCGGGCCGAGATGGACACGTTCTACACCCATCGCGGCGAGGGCGACGAGCGCCCGCCGCATGTGCTGCGCACCCATACCAGCCCGGTGCAGATCCGCACGATGCAGGAAGAGGGCGCGCCTATCCGCATCATCGCGCCGGGCCGCGTTTACCGCGCCGATTACGACATGACGCACACGCCGATGTTCCACCAGATCGAGGGCCTTGCCATCGACAAGGACATCTCGATGGCGAACCTGAAATGGGTGCTGGAGGAGTTCGTGAAGGCGTTCTTCGAGGTCGACGACGTCGAACTGCGCTTCCGCGCCTCGCACTTTCCGTTCACCGAACCATCCGCCGAGGTCGACATCCGCTGCTCATGGGAGGGCGGCACGTTGAAGGTTGGGACGGGCGATGACTGGCTGGAGATTTTGGGCTCCGGCATGGTGCATCCGAAGGTGCTGGAGGCCAGCAACATCGACCCGAACGCATGGCAGGGCTTTGCCTTCGGCATGGGCATCGACCGGATCGCAATGCTGAAATACGGGATACCGGACTTGCGGGCGTTCTTTGATTCAGACCTGCGGTGGTTGAGGCATTATGGATTTGCGGCGCTGGATGTGCCGACGCTCAGGGGTGGGTTGAGCAGGTGAGAAATATCATTGTTGCGGGGCTTGCCCGCATAGCGAATTTTGAATGGAATTCCAAGGAGAAGCTCTGGAATCGTAAGACGCTTGGTGGAACCAGTCTCGGCGCAGCGGGCGCCATGACAGTTCTTGGACAGGTTTTTGGAATTTCCGCTGTAGTTCATGGCTCTGGAGGAATGATCCTGACAGGTTCCGCAGGATATATTTCTGGAACATTTTTTGCTGGCACACTTGTTTGGCTCATTTGGCCTGTTCTGGTCGTCGTTGGTCTAGCAGCTCTCTTTTGGAAACAGATCAGTAGCATTGGAAGAATGATTGTCAGGGCGTTCGATTGGGTCATTCGTCGCATCTATGTTTGGAGGAATGAAGAATAGACCTCATTATCTGACAGTCCAAAGATTATCTCAAATCCGATGCATCGGTCAGTGTGACCCCTCATACACGGACCCAAGCCGGGCGAGCGTCTGCCCGTGGGGTGGCGCAGCAACGGTGCCGTATCCCGCTTTATGCCCGCCAAGCCCCTCCACCCCATCAGCGATGCACCACGCATCCAAAGCGCCAGCCCGCCGGGACGGGCAGGCGCTCGTCCGGCGGCTTCGCCTTGATTCCGGACGAAGGGGCGCGGCGCTTCCAGCCTGCGCCCTTCCCCCGCCGCGCCTTCTGCGGTATGCGGGGCCAACCCATAATGACCTGCGGATGACGGCACATGAAATTCACGCTTTCCTGGCTCAAAGACCATCTCGACACCACGGCCTCGGTCGATGAGATCACCTATGCGCTGACCGATCTGGGCCTTGAGGTCGAGGGCGTCACCAATCCCGCCGCGCGGCTGGCCGACTTCACGCTGGGCCGCGTAACGCATGCCGAACCGCACCCCGATGCCGACCGCCTGCGCGTGTGCCGCGTCGCCACCGGCGAGGGCGAGCTTCAGATCATCTGCGGCGCGCCCAACGCACGCGAGGGGATCACCGTCGTCGTCGCCAAGCCGGGCGTTTATGTGCCGGGCATCGACACCACCATCGGCGTGGGCAAGATCCGCGGCATCGAGAGCTACGGCATGATGTGCTCGGAGCGCGAGATGGAGCTGTCTGAGGAGCATGACGGCATTATCGAGCTTGCCTCTGGCGAGGTCGGCGAGCGTTATATCGACTGGCTGGCGCAGCATGACCCGGCCAAGGTCGATCCGGTCATCCAGATCGCCATCACCCCCAACCGCCCCGATGCGCTGGGCGTGCGCGGCATCGCCCGCGATCTGGCCGCAAGAGGTCTGGGCACGCTGAAATCCGCCCCCACCGCCCATGTCGAGGGCCAGTTCCCCTGCCCGATCAACGTCACCATCGACGAGGACACAGCACAAAACGGCTGCGAGGTTTTCGCCGGGCGCCTCATTCGCGGCGTCAGGAACGGCCCCAGCCCCGAATGGCTGCAGGACCGCCTGCGCGCCATCGGGCTGCGCCCACGCTCGGCGCTGGTCGATGTGACGAACTTCTTCACCTATGACCGCAACCGCCCGCTGCATGTCTTTGACGCGGGCAAGGTGCAGGGCGATCTGCGCATTCACCGCACCAAGGGCGGCGAGACGCTGACGGGGCTGGATGAGAAGGACTATACCTTCGGCCCCGGTCAGGTGGTGATTTCCGACGAGGGCGGCATTGAAAGCATCGCCGGCATCATGGGCGGACTGGCAACGGGCTGCACCGAGCAGACGACCGATGTGTTCCTTGAGGCCGCCGTCTGGGACCATGTCCAGATCGCCAGCACGGGCCGCGCGCTGAAAATCAACTCCGACGCGCGCTATCGCAACGAGCGAGGGATTGACCCGGCCTTCAATATGGAGGCGGTCGATCTGGCGACGCAGATGATCATGGACCTGTGCGGCGGCACCCCCTCGAATGTAGTGCAAGCAGGCAAGGTGCCGGATACGCGCCGCGCCTACCGGCTGATCCCCGCCAAGGTGCAATCCTTGGTCGGTATGGACATCCCCGAGGCCGAACAGCGCCAGACGCTGACCGCCCTCGGTTTCCGGCTGGACGGTGACATGGCCACCGTGCCCAGCTGGCGCCCCGATGTTCTGGGCGAGGCCGATCTGGTCGAAGAAGTGGCGCGCATCGCATCGCTGACCAAGCTGGTCGGCCGCCCCCTGCCCCGCGCTCAGGCCGGCGTACCTGCCCCAATCCTGTCACCGATGCAAAAGCGCGAGCAGATCGCGCGGCGCACAGCGGCGGCGCTGGGCTATAACGAATGTGTCACCTACAGCTTTATCGACCATGCCTCAGCCACGCTGTTTGGCGGCGGCGATGATGCCACGATGCTGGCCAACCCGATCAGCAGCGAGATGAGCCATATGCGCCCCGCGCTGCTGCCCGGTCTGTTGCAAGCGGCGGCGCGAAATCAGGCGCGCGGGATTTCCGACATGGCGCTCTTTGAGGTCGGCCATGCCTTCCACGGCGGCGAGCCGGGCGAGCAGCATTTGCAGGTCGCGGGCCTCTTGATGGGGCGGACCGGGCCAAAGGACGTGCATGGCTCCGACCGCGCCGTCGATCTCTACGATGCCAAGGCCGACGCCGAGGCGATCCTGTCGGCCATCGGTGCGCCCGCCAAGGTGCAGATCCTGCGCGGCGCGCGCGATTGGTGGCATCCGGGCCGTCACGGCATGATCTGCCTCGGCCCGAAAAAGGTGCTGGGCGTGTTCGGCGAATTGCACCCCAAGACGCTACGCGCGATGGGGATCAAGGGCAGTGCCGTCGCCTTCACTCTCTGGCCCGCCGAAATCCCTCTGCCGCGCAACGTCACGGCCAATCGCGGTGCAGCGCAAATCCGCGATCTGCAAGCGGTCGAGCGTGATTTTGCCTTTGTCGTCGATGCCGAGGTCGAGGCGCTGGCGCTGGTCAATGCGGCCCTTGGCGCCGACAAGAATCTGATCGAGGATGTGCGCGTCTTTGACCAGTTCATCGGCGGATCTCTGGGCGAGGGCAAGAAATCACTGGCCGTCACCGTGCGGCTGCAACCGACCGAGGCAACACTGAAGGACAAGGATATCGAGGCCGTATCGGCGAGGATCGTCGAAAAGGTCGCCAAGGCGACCGGCGGCACTCTGCGCGGCTAAATGAGGGAGAAATGAGATGCTGAATGTCTATCTGAGCGGCGAAATCCACACCGACTGGCGCGATCAGATCGAACAGGGTGCGAAGGATCTGGACGTCACCTTCACATCCCCTGTCACCGATCACGCCGCCAGCGACGATTGCGGCGTGGCGATCCTGGGGGCTGAGCCGGACAAGTTCTGGCATGATCACAAGGGCGCCAAGCTGAATGCGATCCGCACCCGCCAGATGATCGAAGAGGCCGACATCGTCGTCGTGCGCTTCGGTGACAAGTACAAGCAATGGAATGCTGCCTTCGATGCAGGCTATGCCGCCGCGCTGGGCACGTCCCTGATCATCCTGCAACCGCCCGAGCATGACCACGCACTGAAAGAGGTCAATGCCGCCGCATTGGCCGTTGCGCGCACACCGCAGCAGGTGGTGCAAATGCTGCGGTACGTATTGGAAGGCACGTTGCCGCAGTAGCGCCAAAATCATACGTGCAGCACCTGTTCATTTCTCTGTCGCAGCGCGCTTGCAGACGACGGTCAGATACGTTTTTGAAAAGGCCCCGGATTGTGGTAACCCTACGGAAAGGGACACATAAAAATCGTGTGTAGTATGATAAAGAGGGACAATTATGATAAATGAATTCAAGGATTTCATCGCCAAGGGCAATGTCATGGACATGGCCGTGGGCATCATCATCGGCGCAGCATTTACGGCGATCGTCACGTCGATGGTGGGGGATCTGATCAACCCGATCATCGGGCTGTTTACCGGCGGTGTGGATTTCACCAACAACTACGCAGTTCTGGCCGGCGAGGTCCCTGCCGGCGCGTCGCTGGAGCAGGCACGCGACTCGGGCGCGTCGGTCTTTGCCTACGGATCCTTTCTGATGGCGGTGATCAATTTCTTTATCATCGCGTTCGTCGTCTTCATGCTGGTGCGCTACGTCAACAAAGTTAAATCGATGGCAGAAAAGCCTGATGAGGTCGCGCCCGAGGTCCATACCGGCCCGTCGGAAAAGGATATCCTGATAGAAATCCGCGACTCTCTCAAAGCCCGCTGATTGCGACACTTTACGCCCTTGGGCAAAGGCCTCGGATATTCCGGGGCCTTTTTCTATTCAAAAAGTGTCGTTATACGCGCCGCAACCCGAAATTAACTTTTGCGATTTAGAGGATGGAAATGGAAAATGTGATCGACGAACTGGGCGCCTATACGCCACTGATCATCGCCGCCGCCAAGGCGCTGGTGGTGCTGATCGTCGGCTGGACGCTCGCGGGTTTTGTCGGCAGTTTCGTGCGGCGGCAGGTCAACAAGCACAAGCGCATCGACAAGACGCTGGGAAATTTCGCCGCCACGGTCGCCACTTGGGCGATCCGCATCATCGTACTGCTGGCCGTACTGAACCTGTTCGGCATCGAGGCAACCAGCGTGGTCGCCGTGCTGGGTGCGGCGACGTTGGCCATTGGCCTGGCGTTGCAAGGCACTCTTGCCGATTTGGCGGCCGGTATCATGCTGGTGATTTTCCGCCCCTACCGTCTGGGGCAGTATGTCGATATCGGCGGCACCAGCGGCACGGTGACCGAGATCGCGCTGTTCTTTACCGAGCTGACGACACCGCAGAACGTGCAGATCATCGTCCCGAACGGGCAGGCCTGGGGGTCGATCATCACCAATTATTCGGCCCATGACACGCGGCGGCTGGATCTGGTGTTCGGCATCGATTACGCAGACAGCGCAGACAAGGCGATGCAGATCATCCTCGACAATGCCCGCGCCGATTCCCGCGTGATGAGCGAGCCCGAACCATGGACGCGCGTGACGAATCTGGGTGACAGCGCGGTCGATATCACGGCGCGGCTATGGACCTCGACCGACGATTTCTGGAACGTGAAGTTCGAGCTGACAAAGGCGATCAAGGAGGATTTTGACGCGCAGGGCATTTCCATTCCTTTCCCGCATCAGGTAAATGTGGAGCCGAAGAAGGCCGGATGACCAACCCTCAGGGCGGGTTTGGCCCCGCCCGCCCAAGCCTAGTCGACCACCCGGCAGGTCAGGTTGATCCGCCCGCGCTTGGGCAGCAGCGTCGACGAGCCGAACCTGATCCGGTCGACGCCGTGATAGGTCAGCCGCGCCGCGCCGCCCATGACCACCACATCGCCCGAGCGTAGCCAGTGCGACACCGTGTTGCCGCCACGATTTGCATTGCCGATGCGCAGCAGGCCGTCGTCGCCCAGCGAGATCGACAGCACCGGCCAAGTGAAATCAGCCTCGTCGCGGTCCTGATGAAGCCCCATGCGCGCGCCCTCACCATAGTAGTTCAGCAGGCAACAATCGGGATCGCGCGTGTCGCTGACCAGATTGCGCCAAACGGCCAGCACCGCCGCCGGGATCGCAGGCCACACCTGCCCTTGCGGATGCACCCCGGCGTAGCGATAGCCTGACCTGCCGGACACCCACCCATAGCGTCCGGCCGATGTCATGCGCACGCTCATCGCCTTGCCAGACGGGACAACGGGCGAAAATAGCGGCGCTTGCGCCACGACATCGCGCAGTGTCGCCACCATCGCCGCCTGCTTGTCCGCATTCAGATGGCCCGGCAAAATCCGAAAGCCGCGCAGCTCAAACTCGGTCATGACGCATCTCCAGCGAAAAAATTTAGCGCTAAACTGCGAAACGCAGCCCCCCGCAGCGCTTGCAGGGTCACGAACCGCTCCCTATATACGCCCAGAAGCTAGGTCAGCAAACGCGGGCCACGCCGACATCATCACCGGGGCCGGGATGCCGTAACGGGTCGCGCTCTGTCATATCGCCTAAGAGAAAGGGATGAAAACATGTCCAAAGTCATTGGTATTGACCTGGGAACAACCAATAGCTGCGTCGCCATCATGGATGGCAAGACTGCACGCGTGATCGAAAATTCCGAAGGCACACGCACGACACCGTCGATCGTCGCCTTCACCGAGAATGAGCGTCTTGTCGGCCAGCCCGCCAAGCGGCAGGCTGTCACGAACCCCGAAAACACCATCTTTGGCGTCAAACGCCTGATCGGCCGCCGCGCCGATGATGCCCATCTGGCCAAGGACAAGAAAAACATGCCCTTCACCGTCATCGACGGCGGCAATGGCGACGCATGGGTTCAGGCGCGCGGCGAGAAATATTCGCCCAGCCAGATCAGCGCGTTCATTCTGGGCAAGATGAAGGAAACCGCCGAAAGCTACCTGGGCGATACTGTCACGCAGGCCGTGATCACCGTCCCGGCCTATTTCAACGACGCCCAGCGTCAGGCGACCAAGGACGCCGGCAAGATTGCCGGTCTCGAAGTGCTGCGCATCATCAACGAACCCACGGCAGCCGCGCTGGCCTATGGCCTGGACAAGCAGGACGCGCATACGATCGCGGTCTATGACCTTGGCGGTGGTACATTCGACGTAACCATCTTGGAGATTGAGGACGGCCTGTTCGAAGTGAAGGCGACCAACGGTGACACGTTCCTGGGTGGCGAAGACTTCGACATGCGGATCGTCAATTACCTGGCGGATGAATTCAAGAAAGAGCATCAGGTCGACCTGACGCAGGACAAGATGGCGCTGCAGCGCCTGAAAGAGGCCGCTGAAAAGGCCAAGATCGAACTGAGTTCGTCCAGCCAGACGGAAATCAACCAGCCTTTCATCTCGATGAGCTCCAACGGTCAGCCGTTGCACATGGTCATGAAACTGACCCGCGCCAAGCTGGAAAGCCTTGTTGGCGATCTGATCAAGTCCTCGCTCAAGCCTTGCCAAGCCGCGCTCAAGGATGCGGGCCTCTCGGCCAGCGATATCGACGAGGTTGTCCTGGTCGGTGGTATGACCCGCATGCCCAAGGTGATCGAAGAGGTGACGAAACTGTTCGGCAAGGAGCCGAACAAAGGCGTGAACCCGGACGAAGTGGTTGCCATGGGCGCCGCCATTCAGGCCGCTGTCCTGCAGGGCGACATCAAGGACGTCGTCCTTCTGGACGTCACGCCGCTGTCGCTGGGCATCGAGACTTTGGGCGGCGTCTTCACCCGCCTGATCGACCGCAATACCACGATCCCGACGAACAAGAGCCAGGTTTTCTCGACCGCCGAAGACAACCAGAACGCCGTGACGATCCGGGTGTTCCAGGGCGAGCGCGAGATGGCCGCCGACAACAAGATGCTGGGCCAGTTCAATCTGGAGAACATCCCCCCCGCACCGCGCGGCATGCCCCAGATCGAGGTGACGTTCGACATCGACACCAACGGCATCGTGTCTGTTTCCGCCAAGGACAAGGGCACGAACAAGGAGCAGAAAATCACCATCCAGGCATCGGGTGGTCTGTCCGATGAGGACATCGAAAAGATGGTCAAGGACGCCGAGGAGAACGCCGAATCTGACAAAGAGCGTCGCGAGTTGGTCGAAGCGAAAAACCAGGCGGAAAGCCTGATCGACGCGACCGAAAAGTCGATGGAGGAACATTCGGACAAGGTGGACCCCACGACCATCGAAGCCATCGAACTGGCGATTTCTGCGCTCAAGGAGGATCTGGAAAAAGAAGACGCGGCAAAGATCAAATCGGGCATCCAGAACGTGACCGAGGCGGCCATGAAACTGGGCGAGGCGATCTACAAGGCCGCGCAGGAAGATGAGGACGGCGGCCCGAAAGCCGCCGACGAGGGCGCAGGCCCGGACGATGACGACATCGTCGATGCCGATTTCGAAGACCTCGACGACAGCAAGCGCGGCTGATGCGCCGCTAAGGAACCTTCGGGCCGGTCCTGTATCAGGCCGGCCCGTTTGGTTTCAGGTTAAGGAGTTCTTGAATGGCCAAACGCGATTATTACGAAGTTCTGGGCGTCGCGCGCGGGGCCTCGGCAGATGAAATCAAGAAGGCGTATCGTCAAAAGGCGAAAGCCTTTCATCCCGACAGCAACAAAGACAATCCCAACGCCGAGACGCAGTTCAAAGAAGCGGGCGAGGCCTATGACATCCTCAAGGATGCCGAAAAGAAGGCGGCCTATGACCGTTTTGGTCACGCCGCATTCGAGAATGGCATGGCGGGTGGTGGGCGGCGTCCCGGTCCCGGCGGACCCGGTCAGGGCGATTTCGCCAGCGCCTTTTCCGACGTATTCGACGACCTATTCGGCGACTTCATGGGCGCACGCGGCGGCGGCGGGCGGCAAAGGGCCGCGCGTGGGTCCGATCTGCGTTACAACATGCGCATCACGCTGGAAGATGCCTTCAAGGGCCTTCAAAAAACGATCAACGTGCCGACTTCAGTCCAATGCACCTCCTGCGACGGATCCGGTGCCGAGGGCGGCGCCGAACCGACGACCTGCCCGACCTGCTCGGGCATGGGAAAGGTGCGCGCTCAGCAGGGCTTTTTCACGGTCGAGCGAACCTGCCCCACCTGTTCGGGCATGGGCCAGATCGTGCAAAATCCCTGCAAGGGTTGCGGCGGTCAGGGCCGCGTTGAAAAGGACCGCGCGCTCAGCGTCAACATCCCCGCCGGGGTAGAGACCGGCACGCGCATACGACTGTCGGGTGAAGGCGAAGCGGGTATGCGCGGCGGTCCCCCGGGCGATCTGTATATCTTTATCGAAGTGACCAAACACAAGCTGTTCGAGCGTGAGGAAAGTAACCTTTACTGCAAGGTGCCCGTGTCGATGATCATCGCTGCGATCGGCGGGGATATCGAGGTGCCCACCATCGACGGTGGCCGCAGCAAGGTGAAAATCCCGGCCGGCAGTCAATCGGGCCGCCAGATGCGCCTGCGCGGCAAAGGGATGCCCGCCCTGCGTGGCGGCGCCGCGGGCGACATGTTCATCGAAATGGCGGTCGAGACGCCGGTGAACCTGACGTCGAAACAAAAGGATCTGCTGCGCGAATTCGAAGCACTGTCGGAGGATAATAACCCCGAAAGCAAGAGCTTCTTTCGGTCGGTCAAATCGTTCTGGGACAGCATGAAGGGCTGATCTGGGCCAGATAGGCACCTTTCAGGAGCGGCTCAGTCATGGGCCGCTCTTTGCATTGGCGCGTTAATCGTGGCTCAAATGCCATAACCGGCGCGTCGTTGCACCTGCTCTTTCCTATTTCCCGACCACGCGATATTATGCAAAAAACGTCCCGGGCCGAGGGCGTGGGGCAAGGGATCTTGGGACATGGCGCATATTATCGTCGTCGGAAACGAAAAAGGCGGCGCGGGCAAATCGACTGTGTCGATGCATGTTGCGACCGCTCTGGCGCGCATGGGAAAAACCGTCAGCGCGCTGGATCTGGATCTGCGGCAAAAAACTTTCGGACGCTATTCCGAAAATCGCAAGGCGTTCATGGCGAAGTCCAACATCGACCTGCCCAGCCCGCATTATCATGACCTGCCCGAGGTCGATCAGTCGGTCCTCAGCCCCGGCGAGAACGTCTATGACCGTCGCCTGTCCGAGGCGGTTGCGTCACTGGAGCCAGACAGCGATTTCATCGTGATCGACTGCCCCGGATCGCATACCCGGCTGAGCCAGGTGGCACACAGTCTGGCCGATACGCTGATCACACCGCTGAACGACAGCTTTGTCGATTTTGACTTGCTGGCACAGGTCGACGAGGACGGGCGCAAGATCCTGCGCCCATCGGTCTATTCGGAAATGGTCTGGAACGCGCGCCAGTTGCGAGCTCAAGCAGGGCTAAAACCGATTGACTGGATCGTCGTGCGCAACCGCGTCGGTGCGCAAGCCATGGTCAACAAGGAAAAAATGGGCGCCGCACTGGATAATCTGGCCAAGCGGATCGGATTCCGTGTGGCGCCGGGATTCAACGAGCGAGTCATTTTTCGTGAGTTGTTTCCACGCGGCCTGACGCTGCTGGACCTCAAGGACGTGGGCGTCAAGCAGCTCAACATCTCGAACATTGCCGCAAGGCAGGAGCTGCGCGACCTTATTTCATCGTTGAAACTGCCGGGTATCGACGCGAACTTCTGATCTGACCACGCCGCAGCGCGATCAGGTTCGAAACGAACAATGCACCGATCACGACAGCGCCGCCCACTATCGCCCAAGGCCCCGGATCCTCGCCGATCACGCTCCAGACCAGTAGCGGCGCCAGCACGGATTCAAGCAATATCAGCAGCGACACCTCGGCAGAGGCCAGATAGCGCGGACCCAAAGTCAGAAGGCAGGTGGATACGGCGATGAACCCGCCGTGCCCCAGCACCAGCGGCCATTGCGACGGCATCGCCTGCCCCGGCGTGGCCCAGATCAGCATGATCATCGCCGACAGGAAATACGAAATGGGGATGGCAGGAATCATTGATGTGGCCCGCACCTTGCGCACCGCTGTCAGTGCGGCGGCAAAACTGGCTGACACGGCCAGCGCGATCAAGTCGCCGCGCCAGTCAGCGATCGCGTTCCCGGTGCTGCCATACGCGATGATTCCAAGCCCGGGCAGCACCGCAGCCATGGTCAGCACCATGCGCATGCTGAATGGCTCGCCCAGGAAGATGCGGCTGAAAATCGCCGCAAATATTGGGATTGACGCGAAAATGAACACCACGTTCGCCACGCTGGTCAGCGCAATTGCCATGACAAAACCCGGCGCCGTTGTGCACATCAACGCGATATAGAGTCCGCCGGGCCAACCCGTTTTCAGCACGGCTCGAAACCCGTCCAGCCCCTGAAACAGCAGGGATCCTGCTGTGATCAGGCTGCCGGCAACAGCCGCGCGCCAGAATATGATCGTTGCCGGGTCGGCCTCGATCAGCCTCACGAACAGGGAATCTGGCACCACCATCAGCACGCCAAGCGCCGTGATCATAAGACCCTTCATATGTTCAGTCATCTTAGAAAGGCGTTCATGCGAATTGGTCCAATGTGAAACGGCCGCAGGCGCGGCTGTACGGTAGTGAAGTGATGAAACCGCGAAACGTGGGCGGCGTCCACGATGTCCCTGGAAAAAGGTATAAGGATGGTAGTTTCACAGCCGCGTTGGCAGATCAAATGATACCATTGGTTCAATCTCTCTGGCTGGCGATATCTTCTGTCCTGTTCGTGCTGTGGATCTGGTGCATGTTCAGCGGGCTTTTCGCCCTGTCCCGTGCCGCCCGGCAAGCGGCCGAGACGCGCGGCCGGACTTGGCCGACGCTCGGCGACCAAGTGGCAGAGTTTCGGCGCTATATCGGTGATCCCGATCATAGCCGCACGCGCTGGCGATTGGCATCACTAACCATAGGCCTTTTGGCGATGAACCTTCTTGGCTTGTTGGTCTGGGGCACCGGACCACCCTGAGTTAACCACCCGCAATGACCCGATGACGCCACGCGCTGCTTTTATCCGGCGCGCCGCTCTGTCATAATTGCGGGAACACAAAAACAAAGAGCAGCGCACCCCATGTCTGACCTTCTGACCGCCGTCACATCTTCGGGCGACTATGATGCATCGTCCATTCAAGTCCTTGAGGACATGGAACATGTGCGCCTGCGTCCCGGCATGTATATTGGCGGCAAGGACGACCGCGCGCTGCACCACATGGTGGCGGAAATCATTGACAACTCGATGGACGAGGCGGTCGCCGGTCACGCAACTTGGATCGAGGGCGAGCTGCACGAAAATGGCCACGTGTCCGTCCGCGATAACGGGCGCGGCATTCCCACCGGCCCGCACCCCAAGGACCCGTCAAAATCGGCGTTGGAGATCATTTTTTGCACCCTGAATGCGGGGGGCAAGTTTTCTGGTGACAGCTATCAGACGTCAGGCGGTCTGCACGGCGTCGGCAGCTCGGTGGTGAATGCGCTGTCGGATCATCTGCGCGTCGAAGTTGCCCGCAACAAGGAACTTTTCGCAATGGAGTTCTCGCGCGGGCTGCCAGTGGCCCCGCTGGAGAAAATCGGCGCCGCCCCTAACCGGCGCGGCACTGCGGTCACGTTCCATCCTGATCCGGACATCTTCGGCACGCTGAAGCTGAAACCGGCGCGCTTGTTCAAGATGGCGCGCTCCAAGGCGTATCTTTTCTCGGGCGTCGAAATCCGTTGGAAAACGGGCATCGACGATGGCGAAACACCGCGCGAAGCCAAATTTCACTTTCCGGGTGGGCTTTCCGATTACCTGACTGAGGCGATGGGCGGCGCAACCACCTATGCCGACACGCCCTTCGCCGGTTCCGTCAGCTTTGAAAAGTTCAAGGTGCCGGGCAAGGTCGAATGGGCGATCAACTGGACGCCCGCCCGCGACGGGTTTATCCAATCCTATTGCAACACGGTTCCCACTCCCGAAGGTGGCACGCATGAGGCCGGGTTCTGGGCCGCAATCCTCAAAGGCATCAAGGCCTATGGCGAGCTCGTGAACGTCAAGAAGGCGTCGACGATCACCCGCGAGGATCTGATGACCGGCGCCGGCGCGTTGGTGTCCTGCTTTATCCGCGAGCCTGAATTCGTCGGCCAGACCAAGGACCGGCTGGCCACCGTCGATGCGCAGCGGATGGTCGAAAATTCCGTCCGGGACCATTTCGACAACTGGCTGGCCGCTGATACGAAATCGGCGGGCGCCATCCTCGATTTTCTGGTCTTGCGCGCCGAAGAGCGTCTGCGCCGCCGCCAGGAAAAAGAGACCCAGCGCAAGACCGCGACCAAGAAACTGCGCCTGCCAGGCAAGCTGGTGGACTGCTCCTCCAATACCCGCGACGGCACGGAATTGTTCATCGTCGAGGGGGATTCGGCCGGCGGTTCGGCCAAGATGGCGCGCGACCGCAAGACCCAAGCGCTGCTGCCGCTGCGCGGCAAGATCCTGAACGTGCTGGGCGCCGCCAGTTCGAAGCTGGGCAGCAACCAGGAAATCAGCGATCTGACGCAGGCGCTTGGCGTCGGCCTCGGCTCGAAGTTCAATCTGGACGACTTGCGCTATGACAAGATCATCATCATGACGGATGCCGACGTCGACGGCGCTCATATCGCGGCGCTGCTCATGACGTTCTTCTTCACCCAGATGCGCCCGATGATCGACGCGGGCCATCTCTACCTTGCCTGCCCACCACTCTACCGCCTCAGTCAGGGCGCCCGCCGCGTCTATTGCATCGACGAGGCCGAACGCGACATGTGGCTGGCCAAGGGTCTGGGCGGCAAGGGTAAAATAGACGTCAGCCGGTTCAAAGGCCTGGGCGAGATGGACGCGAAGGATCTGAAAGAGACAACGATGGACGTCAAGTCACGGAAACTTATCCGCGTGACCATAGACGAGGATGAACCCGGCGAAACCGGCGATCTGGTCGAACGTCTAATGGGGAAAAAACCGGAATTGCGGTTTCAATACATTCAGGAAAACGCGCGGTTTGTGGAAGAGCTGGATGTTTGAGGATCTGTTTGGACCTGTCACGGTTTGATGCCGCTCCTTTGATAGCATTTACTGCAATAAAGGAGACTGACTATGGGACTGAAACG
>JBLWYG010000011.1:0-70208 GCA_048267045.1 Roseovarius sp.
GATCGCGCCCTTGGCGAGGCATACCGCCGCGCGGCGGAGAAATTCGGCGCCCGGCTGGTTGAAGAGCGAACATTCGAGGACACCGGAGGATCGCGCCGCGCCGATACCGGCCATGTCCTCGTGCAGCGTCAAATCCCGGTTTTCACCCAAGGCGCGCGCGACCATGACGTTGTGATTGCCGCGGATGCCTCGGACGTCTTTGCGCTGTACCTGCCGTTTCATACGTGGGCGCCGCGCCCGGTGATGGGGTCGGCTGGCCTGCGTCCTGTAACCTTTCACGCAACTCATGAATCCTGGGGCGCTATGCAGTTTCAAACACGGTTCGAAAAAGTCGCGGCCCGCTATGTCAGGGAAGAGGACTATCAGGCGTGGCTAGCGCTACGCGTGATCGGCGAGGCGGTGATCCGAACGAGCAGCGCCGATCCGGCAACGCTGAAAGATTACGCGCT
Organism: Roseovarius sp.; assembly: GCA_048267045.1. Lineage (GTDB taxonomy): Bacteria > Pseudomonadota > Alphaproteobacteria > Rhodobacterales > Rhodobacteraceae > Roseovarius. The sequence continues at coordinate 450 of JBLWYG010000011.1, forward strand.
GGGCGACAGTTTCGAACTGGCGGCGTTCAAAGGGCAGGCAGTCACCTTTCGCAACTGGAACGGTCAGTTGCGTCAGCCGATCCTGCTGACCGACAGCAAGGTGACGGTCAGCGTTTCGCCGCAGGAAGGCTACCTGCATCAACGGACCGCACTGGACACGCTGGGTCTGGACGAACCGGAATCGGCCTGCACGGCCTTCGAGAAATGAGGTGCAATATGAAACCTTTGTTGTTTGCTCTGTCCTGTCTGGGCGCCCTTGCCACACCGGCCTTGGCCAACAAGGTGTTCGTCAGCAATGAGAAGGGCAACACGATCACCGTTCTGGACAGCGACAGCTGGGAGGTGCTGACCGAATTCCCCGCAGGCAACCGTCCGCGCGGTATCGGGATCAGCCCGGATGGTAAACACGTCTATGTCTGCGCGTCCGATGACGACACTGTCCGTGTTTTCGACGCCGATACGTACGAGGAACTCTGGACCCTGCCGTCCGGCCCCGACCCCGAGTTGTTCACGCTGCACCCCTCGGGCAATCCGATCTATGTGGCCAATGAGGATGACAATATCGTCACGGTGATCGACACCGAAAAGCGCACGGTCCTCGCCGAAATTCCGGTGGGCGTCGAACCCGAGGGCATGGCAATCAGCCCCGATGCAGCTTTCGTCGTCAACACCTCCGAGACCACCAACATGGCGCATTTCATCGACACCTCGGATTACCAGATCAAGCATAACGTGCTGGTCGATCAGCGTCCCCGCTATGCGGTCTATACCGATGATGGCACGCGGCTGTTCGTCAGCGCCGAGATTGGTGGCACTGTCAGCGTAATCGACCCAAACGCCGAGGAGGGGCCGGAACTGCTGAAGAAAATCGAGTTTGCCGTAGCTGGTGTGGAGCCGGAATGGTTGCAGCCTGTGGGCATGAAGGTCACCGCCGATGGCCGATGGCTGTTCGTGGCACTAGGCCCCGCGAACCGGGTGGCGGTCGTCGATCTCAGCACCGATGAGGTCGCCGATTATATCCTTGTGGGTCAGCGGGTCTGGCAACTGGCGTTCACGCCGGACCAGAAATACCTGATCACCACCAATGGCAATTCCAACGACGTGACGATCATTGACGTGGCGGCGCAGAAGGCACTGAAATCAGTGGAGGTCGGGCAGCAGCCCTGGGGCGTCGTGGTCGCGCCGGACTGAACAGCAGGAGGGTATCATGGTAAACGCTTTTGGCAGGTCGATTTTGGCGCTGGTCGCCGGGCTCTGGCTGGCTCCGGCCAGCGCCGACGAACTGCCCCGCATTCGCGCAGCGGTGCTGGAGGTCGGGACGGTCAACTGGGAACTGGACACGATCACCCGCAACGGGTTTGACACCGACAACGGGTTCGAGCTGGTCATCCAGCCCTTTGCCGACAATGGCGCGACCCGCGTCGCGCTTGAGGGCGGCGAGGCCGATATCGCCGTTATCGACTGGATCTGGGTCGCGCGGCAGCGGGCCGCGGGCAAGGATTACGTCTTTATCCCCTATTCCAAGGCGGTCGGCGGCATGGTCGTGCCCGAAGGCAGTCCGGCGCAGAGCCTGAAGGACATGGCCGGCAGGAAAATCGGCATCGCTGGCGGACCGTTGGACAAAAGCTGGCTGATACTGCGGGCTTTTGCCGCGCAGGAATTCGACATGGATCTGGCCGGTGACACCGAACAGGTCTTTGGCGCGCCGCCGCTTGTCTACAAGACCGCACTTCAGGGAGAGACGGACGGCGCCATCAACTACTGGCATTTTCTGGCAAAGATGAAGGCAGGCGGCATGCGCGAGCTGATATCGGTCAGTGACGCGGCGCGCGCACTGGGCCTTGACCCTGACATTCCGCTTCTGGGCTATGTGATGAAGGAAAGCTTCATCGCGCAGCATCCTGGCATCGCGCAGCAACTCTACGACGCCTCTCGCGCGGCCAAGGATCTGCTGGCCAGCGATGACGCGGCGTGGGAGCCTTTGCGCGACCGGATGAACGCCGGCAGCGACGCGGAGTTCGAGCTGTTGCAGCAGGATTTCCGCGCCGGTATTCCGCCCGCCGGGCCGGTTGACAGCAATGCCGCCGACCGGTTCCTGCGCCTCATGGCTGACCTTGGCGGTGAGGATCTGGTTGGCGCGGCGACGACGCTGCCGGACGGTTTGTTCGCGGACGTGAAGTAAGACGTGAAATGGCCACACCTGTCCCCTGCCGCAATCCCGCTGCTCTCGCTTCTGGCGCTATTGGGGCTGTGGATCGCTGCCGCCGCGCTGACCGCCGATCCGGAAATCTTGCCGATGCCGGGCGCGTTGTTGCAACCGTTCTGGCGCGAGCTGGCCTCGGGCGCGTTGCCCTATCATCTGGGGCATACCGGGCTGCGCGTGCTTTGGGCCTTCGCACTTGCCATGACCATCGGGACGGTTCTGGGCCTTGTCATGGGCAGTTATCCGGCGGTGGATCGCTGGCTGGATCCATGGCTGGTGGTGTTCCTGAACCTGCCCGCGCTCGTGCTGATCGTGCTGTGCTACCTGTGGATCGGGCTGAACGAAACGGCGGCGATCATCGCCGTCACGCTGAACAAGATCCCGAACGTCACCACCATCCTGCGCGAGGGCGCCCGCGCGCGCGATCCCGACCTGCGTGCGATGGCGCAGGTGTTCGGCATGCGCAGGCGTGCCTATCTGCGCCATGTGCTGATCCCGCAGCTTGCCCCCTTCATCGCGGGCGCCGCGCGTTCGGGCATCGCGGTGATCTGGAAAATCGTGCTGGTGGTCGAGTTCCTTGGCCGCTCCAACGGCGTCGGGTTTCAGATCCACCTCTATTTCCAACTGTTCAACGTGGCGCTGGTGCTGGTCTATTCGCTGTCGTTCATCGCTGTCATGCTTCTGGTGGAATGGCTGCTGCTGCAGCCGATAGAACGCCGCGTCCGGCGCTGGAGGGCGCCGTGATCCGCGTCGATATCCGGCGCAAGGTGTTTGGCGGAACCGAGATCCTGCGCGACGTTTGCTTTACCGTGGCACCGGGGGAGACCGTCGCCATTCTGGGCGCGTCCGGCATTGGCAAATCGACGCTGCTCAATCTGGTCGCAGGCATCGATACGGATTTTTCCGGACAGGTCACGCGGACCCCGCGCATCGCCATCGTCTTTCAGGAGCCTGTGCTGCTGCCGTGGCGCAGCGTGCTGCAGAACATCACGCTGGTGCATGAGGGGCTGGGGGTCGATGCTGCGCTGGACGTGTTGGCGCGGGTCGGAATCGCGGACAAGGCCACGCTCTTTCCCGGCCAGTTGTCGCTGGGCCAGCAGCGCAGGGTGGCGCTGGCGCGGGCCTTTGCGGGGCAGCCGCAACTTCTGATCATGGACGAACCCTTTGCCTCGCTCGATCCGGCCACCGCCGATGACATGCTGATCCTGACCGAGACGCTGATCGCCGAAACCGGCCCTGCCACGATTTTCGTGACCCACGCGCGCCGCGAGGCGGAGCGACTGGCCGACCGTATCCATGAGCTTGGCGGATCGCCCGCCACCATTGTGACTTCACAACCCTGAAAGGACACGTCATGAAAATAATCAATGCGCTGTTGATCGCCGCCCTCACGATGCCCGGCGCCGCCATTGCCCACGACCTCGGCTTTGCGGGATTGCTGTCGAAGAGCAACAAGGAAGAACTGCCGCCGATCACCCTTTCGGTCGGCAAGCCCATCGCGGACGCGCCGCTGGTGCTGAAATCGGGAACCGCCTACGAGATCGAGATTACCGCCGACGGCACGGGCGAGCTGGGGCTGGAGGGACCGGGGTTCTTCCGCGCCATCTGGATCAATGAAATCGTCATCGACGGGCTGGAAATCCGTCCCCTTGGACTGGACAGCGTGGAATTCGACAAGGCGGGCACGATGGAAATTGAATTTATTGCCATCAAGCCCGGCAAATACTACATGGGTCAGCCCGGCTCCAGCGGCGATAGCCAGCGTGTTGAAATCACCATCCAGTAACGTGCGATGAACGCGCTCAGCGTCCGTGATGTCAGCTATAGTTTCGGCGCCAGAACGGCGCTGGATGCTGTCTCCTTCGACCTTGCAGCTGGGCGCTTTGCGGCACTGCTGGGCCCGAACGGGGCGGGTAAATCGACGCTCTTCGCGCTGCTCACGCGGCTTCTGGTCACGCGGCACGGCCAGATATTCGTCGCGGGCTTCGACGTACGGGCCAATCCCCGCGCCGCGCTGGCGCGGATCGGAGTGGTGTTTCAGCAGCCGACGCTGGATCTGGACATGACGGTGGCGCGCAACCTCAGCTATTTCGCCGCGCTTCAGGGGTTGTCGGGGCGGGCGGCGCAGGTCAGCATCGACGCCGCGCTGGACCGGCTGGACATGCGCGAACGCGCGGGCGAGGTGGTGCGCGCCCTCAATGGCGGGCATCGCCGCCGGATGGAGATCGCGCGCGCGCTGGTCCACGGCCCCGAAGTTCTGCTGCTGGACGAGCCGACCGTCGGGCTGGACGCTGCCAGCCGCCGCGCGATCACTGCGCATGTCCACGATCTGGCCGGGGACGGCCTGACCGTGCTTTGGGCGACGCATCTTGTCGATGAAATCCGCCCCGGCGATGACGTGATCGTGCTGCACCGGGGCCACGTTCTGGCACATAGCCCGGCGCATGAGATCGCGCGCGGCGGCGATCTGGGCGATGCCTTTATCGCCATGACCGGGGGCGAGGGGGTTCAATGACCGCCTATCTGGTCGCCCTGCGCGCCATCGTCCTGCGCGAGATGCTGCGGTTTGTGCATCAGCGCAGCCGCTTCCTGTCGGCGCTGGTGCGCCCGCTGGTCTGGCTGGTCATCTTCGCGGCGGGGTTTCGCGCCGCGCTGGGCGTGTCGATCATTCCGCCCTATCAGACCTATATCACCTATGAGGTTTATATCGTGCCGGGGCTGTGCGGCATGATCCAGCTGTTCAACGGGATGCAGTCGTCGCTGTCGCTGGTCTACGATCAGGAAATGGGCTCGATGCGGCTGCTTCTGACCAGCCGTCTGCCGCGCGCGTGGCTGCTGTTCTGCAAGCTGCTGGCGGGCACGGCGGTGTCGATCCTTCAGGTCTATGTCTTTCTAGCGCTTGCTGCCGCGTTCGGCATCACCATGCCGACATTGGGGTATCTCTATGTCTTTCCGGCGCTGGTGCTGAGCGGGCTGATGCTGGGTGCGTTGGGGCTGCTGATTTCCTCCACCATTCGCCAGCTGGAGAACTTTGCGGGCGTGATGAATTTCGTCATCTTCCCGATGTTTTTCATGTCGAGCGCGCTTTACCCGCTGTGGAAAATGGCCGAAAGCTCGCCCTTGCTGCGCGATATCTGCGCGCTGAACCCGTTTACCCACGCGGTCGAACTGATCCGTTTTGCGCTGTATGAAAGCGTCAACCTCTGGGCGCTGGTCTGGGTCGCCGTTGCCTTCGCGGTGTTCCTGATCGGGGCGCTGATCGGCTATGACCCGGCCCGCGGGCTCAGCCGCAGATAGCGCCCGCCACTACTAAAGTTGGTGTCGCGGCGCGGCAGAGTCTTTGCCCGAATGCGAAATGACAGGCTAGACTGGCCGCATAAGGGGGGCGTTCAAGTGCAACGCAAACTTTCAGACAGCGCCGATGCGCCCATTGTCCAGCTTGCGAGCGCGGGCTGCGGCATCACCCTGCGACGGCTTCAGATTTTCTGGGTGGTCGCCCATAGCGAAACCCTGACCAAAGCGGCCAAGCAGTTGGGCGTGGCGCAACCTTCGCTGTCACAGCAGCTTTCGGGGCTTGAATCAGCCGTTAGCGCGCAGCTGTTTGACCGGCGCTCGAACCGCATGACGCTGACCGAGGAGGGCCGCAGCATCCTGCGGCTGGCCGAGCGGGTTCTGAACAGCATGCAGGCGCTGGAAGACGGGGTCGAAGCCATTGGGCAGGGTGCGCGCCAGACGATCCGGCTGGCCGGGCTAAGCTCGATCCTGCGGGTGCTTTTGCCGCGCGCGCTGAGCGCGGTCCATGCCGCGATGCCGGAGACCGAATTCGACATCCACGACAGCGCGCCGACCGAGGTGCTTGATCTGCTTTATGGTCGCCACATCAACCTCGGCCTGATCGCGTCAAACTCGATCCCGTCAGCCAGCACGGGGTTCCATCAGGTGCCGATCCTGGCCGATCCGCTGGTTCTGGTCGTGCCCGAGCGGTTGCGGCTGGAGGAGGTGCGCGATCCTGAAGGCGACCTTGCGCCGGATGACCGCGCCATGCTGAACCGCACGATCCAGTTTTCCTTTGGCACGCAATACAGCGCGAGGGTGCAGGCATGGTATGATCGCGCGCTGCCGCAAAACGCCCTGTTCGCGCGGGTCCGCAGCTATGAAAGCGCCATCGCCATGGTGCAGCAGGATCTGGGCGTGTGCCTCGCGCCTGCGCTCTCGACGCTGGTTGGCGGCAAGCCGTCCGAGCATGTGCGGCTCTACCGCGTCGATCTGGAGCCGCGCAACATCGTGGCGCTGGTGGCGCCGCAATACCTGCACAATCCGGCCTATACGGCGCTGATCGAGGCGCTTCAGATCGCCGCCGCCGAATGCCCGATGCCGCCTGTCCACGACCTGCCGCGCTTCATGGCGGGCGCCCTATAGGGCGGCCCTATCACCAGCATAGATGGACGATAACCGTTGCCAGACTATGCTTAAACCTGCAGCAATGTGCTGCGCAAACACGAAAGGGAGAAGATTTATGGCCTGGAAAGCCCCCAAGATTGAGGAAGTGCCCGTCGGCATGGAAATCAACATGTATGCCTGCGCCAAGCAGAAGTAGGTCTTGGCCCTTCGTCCGCTGATCGCCGCAAGGCGCTGGCCATGCTGAAGATCATCGTCCTCGGCACGGCGGCGGGCGGAGGGGTGCCGCAATGGAACTGCAATTGCGCCGGTTGCAAGGCTGCGCGCGAGCGTCCGGAGTTGGTCAATACTCAAGCCTCTATCGCGGTCAGTGCCGACGACAGGAACTGGTTTGTGATCAACGCCTCGCCCGATATTCGCCAGCAGATCAACGCCACCACTCAGTTGCATCCGGTCGATGGCCAGATTCGCCACAGCCCCATTGCGGGCGTGATCCTGACCAATGGCGAGGTCGATGCGGTTGCGGGCCTGCTGAACCTGCGTGAAGGGTCGCGCTTTACCATCTATGGGCATGACCGCGTGCTGTCGATTCTGGAGAGCAACAGCATATTCAACGTGCTCAATCGCGATCTGGTCCCGCGCCAGCGGATCGACATCGACGCGGCGTTTGAGCCTAAGCTTCAGGACGGTACGCCCTCGGGCCTGACGGTTGAGGCGTTCGAGGTGCCGGGCAAGCCTGCCTGGTATCTAGAAGGCACAGCGCAAGAGACGGACAATGCCCCCGGCGACACCATCGGGCTGCATATTCGCGAAGCGGACGGCGCCAAAGGGTTCTTTTTCATCGCCGCCTGCGGCCAAATCACCGACGCATTGAAACAGCGCATCCAAGGCGCGCCACTGGTGTTTTTTGACGGCACGCTCTGGCGCGATGACGAGATGATCGCCGCAGGGCTGAGTCACAAGACCGGGCAGCGGATGGGCCATGTTTCGATCTCGGGCGGGGAGGGCGCGCTGACCCGGCTGGCCGATCTGGATATCGCGCAGAAGCTCTTTATCCACATCAACAATTCCAACCCGGTCCTGCGCCCCGAAAGTGACGAACGCCGCCAGATCGAGGCCGCGGGGTGGCGCATACCAACAATCGGTGAGGAGATCGTGCTGTGAACATGCCCGAAACATCGCAGACGCAAGATACGCCCTTAATGGACGCCGACGCGCTGGAACAGCGGCTGCGCGCTATCGGGGCCGCGCGCTATCACAACCTGCATCCGTTTCACGACATGCTGCATGGCGGCAAGCTGAACAAGGGGCAGGTGCAGGCCTGGGCGCTGAACCGCTACTATTATCAAAGTTCGATCCCGATCAAGGATGCGGTGGTGCTGTCGCGGTTCCGCGACCGCCAAACCAGGGTCGAATGGCGTCACCGGATCGAGGATCACGACGGCGACGCAGGCAGCGAAGGCGGGATCGAACGCTGGCTGCAGCTGACGACAGGACTGGGGCTGGACCGGGATTATGTAGAATCCACCCAAGGCATCCTGCCCGCGACGCGGTTTGCGGTCGATGCGTACGTGACCTTCGTCGGCAGGCAATCCCCGCTCGAAGCCATCGCCTCCTCGCTGACCGAACTCTTTGCGCCAAGCATCCATGAACAGCGCATCGCCGGGATGCTCAGGCATTACGATTTCATCAACCCCTCGGTGATGACCTATTTCCAGCGCCGTCTGGAACAGGCACCACGTGATGCGAACTTCGCGCTGGATTACGTGAGGACGCACGCCACCACGCCGGAGGCCCGCGATGCCGTCTGCCGGGCGCTGATCTTCAAGACCGACGTGCTTTGGGTCCAGCTTGATGCGCTCTATCATGCGTATGTCTGCGGCTTCCCGCCGCCCGGCGCATTCCGGCCCGAAGGGTTTTGACCATGGCCACAAGACATATCCAGCTTGAGCCCGAGACCTGCCCCGTTCTGCCGCGCTACGTCCGGCTGAAATTCGACAAGCTGCGCGAGCGCTGGCTGTTGCTGGCCCCCGAACGCATCCTCGTGCCCGACGACACGTCTATCGAGGTGCTGCAAATGTGCGACGGCACGATGTCCATTGCCGAAATGGTGACGGGTCTGGCCGCGAAATACGACGCGCCCGAGGCCGAAATCCTGCGCGATGTGCTGTCGATGCTTCAGGAGCTTGCCGACAAGGGCTTCCTCGTCGAAATCAAGGAGAAGGCATCATGACCGAAGCGCTTGCCGACAGTATCGCACCGGCCAAATCGACGCCCTTCGGCTTGCCGCTGTCGGTGCTTGCCGAGATCACCCACCGCTGCCCGCTGCAATGCCCCTACTGCTCGAACCCGGTCGAAATGGACCGCGCGACAAGCGAGCTGACCACCGAAGAATGGCAGCGCGTGCTACAGGAGTTGGCCGATCTGGGTGTGCTGCAAATCCATTTTTCGGGCGGCGAGCCGACGGCGCGCAAGGACCTTGAGGAACTGGTACAATGCGCCACGGATGTAGGGCTTTATTCCAACCTGATCACCTCGGGCGTTCTGCTGTCCAAGGACCGGTTGGCAGCACTTTCGGATGCCGGGCTGTGCCATGTGCAGGTCAGCTTTCAGGCCAGCGACGAGATACTGGCCAACCGCATCGGCGGCTATCGGCGCGGCCATGCCAAGAAACTGGAAGCCGCGAAATGGGTGCGCGAGGTCGGCCTGCCGCTGACAGTGAATGCGGTGGTGCATCGCCAGAACCTGCATGAACTGCCGGAGCTGATCGACATGGCGGTGGCGCTGGATGCGGGCCGGCTGGAGGTCGCCAACGTGCAGTATTATGGCTGGGCGCTTAAAAACCGCGCGGCCCTGATGCCGACCGAGGCCCAGATCGAGGAGGCAACCACGCTGGTCGAAGCCGCGCGCACCCGCCTCGCCGGTATCCTCGAAATCGACTATGTGGTGCCGGATTACTACGCGAAGCGCCCCAAGAAATGCATGGGCGGCTGGGGGCGGCAGTTCTTCAACATCTCGCCCGCGGGCAAGGTGCTGCCTTGCCACGCCGCCGAGACCATAACCGGGCTGGCGTTCGATTCGGTGCGGGATCACCCGCTGGCGTGGATCTGGGAACATTCCCCGGCCTTCAACCTTTATCGCGGCACCGACTGGATGCCCGAACCGTGCCGCAGTTGCGATCTGAAAGAGGAGGATTACGGCGGTTGCCGCTGTCAGGCCTTTGCGCTGACCGGTAATGCCGCCAATACCGACCCGGCCTGCGCTTTGTCCCCCAGGCACGAGGAGATTTTCCAGACTGCCCGGCAAGAGGCCGCGGACGGGCCGACGCGCTTCATCTACCGCAATTTCGTCGGCGGCACCCTGGAGCCTGAACCGGAGAGCGGCGATAGATAGGCCGGGCACAGGCGCGGACCGTCCGGCGGGCGTCCTGACGGCCGGGCATCTGCCGGTCGGTGACGGGCATGAGATCTATGTCGAAACCTCAGGCGCGATGGGCGGTACGCCGGTCGTGTTCCTGCACGGTGGGCCGGGCAGCGGTTGCCAGTCGGCGCATCGTCAGCTTTTCCCCACGGACCTGTATCTGTTGATGTTCGATCAGCGCGGCGCGGGGCGCAGCTTGCCCAAGCGTTGCCGGGCGGACAACACGACCAATCATCTGATCGCCGACATGGAAAAGTTGCGGGCGCATTTCAGGATCGACAAATGGATCGTGGTCGGCGGCTCGTGGGGCGCCACGCTGGCGCTGGCCTATGCCCAGCGGCATCCCGGGCATGTTCTGGGGCTGGTCATGCGGTCGGTCTTTCTGGGCACCCGCGCCGAGCTTGAGACCGCATTTTGCGCCAATTTGCCGATGTTCTATCCGGAGCTGCATAGAGATTTTCTGGCCATGCTGCCGGCGGATGAACGCGCGGACCCACTTGATGCCTATTGGGCGCGTATCCTGGGCACGGATGCGGACGTTAGCCGACGGCTCGCCCTCGCTTGGCATGACACCGAGCGTATCTTGTCGGAAATAGCGCCGGGGCGCACGAGGCTTGATCTGCTCCGGCTGAACGATCCGCAGGTGGCGCTGCCAGCGTCGCCCTACATGGAGGCGCATTATTTCAGCCATGAGTGTTTCCTGAAGGACAGGCCGCTTTTGGAGAACGCAGCCGCGCTTGCGGGACTTCCGGGTATTATCATTCAGGCCCGCTATGATCTGCTGTGCCCGCCCGCCACGTCCTACAGGCTGTCGGCGCGTTGGCCCGACGTTGAACCCCGGTTTTCCGCGCAGGCAGGCCACTCGCTGAGCGACGGTGATACGGCAGGCCTGATGCGGCGCGCGATTGCCGACATGAATGCCTGCGTATCGCGATGAATAGTGATAATTTCGCCGGCTTTACCGAGGTCGCGGCCCGCGAAATCCCCGAACTCGCGACCCGCGCCCGCCATTTCCGCCACGACAGGACTGGCGCCGACGCGGTCTTTTTGTTGAACGCAGACAGGGTTCGGAGCTTTGCCATCAGCTTTCGCACACCGCTGGCGGATTCAACCGGCGTTGCGCATGTTCTGGAGCATTGCGTCCTGTCGGGATCGCGCGCCTACCCGGCAGAGAAACCTTTTGCCGAGCTTCTGAAAGGATCGTTGCAAAGCTATCTCAATGCGTCGACATTTGCCGATTTCACGATCTATCCGGTCGCCAGCCCGCACCCCGCCGATTTTGACAACCTTGTGGAGGTCTATCTGGATGCGGTGTTTTTTCCGCTGTTGACCGAACGCTGCTTTGGACGCGAGGGCTGGCATGTTGCTGCCGACGGCACCCGGCAGGGTGTGGTTCTGAACGAGATGAAAGGGATGTGGGCCTCGGCGCGATACGTTTTGGCTGAACATGCCCGCCGTTCACTGTTTCGCACCGGGCCGTTCCGCCACGACTATGGCGGCGATCCGGACCGGATCACGGACCTGACCCACGCCAGGATGACGCGGTTTCATCACCAAGCCTATCATCCCTCCAACGCATTGGCCGCCTATTCCGGCGTGAAGGACATTCCGGCCGAATTGCATCGCCTCGACAGGGTTTTCAGCCAGTTCGAGCCGCGCGCACCATACATGACGCAGCCCGGGCACACGATCACCGCGCCGCGAACGCTGGTGATCCGCCACGCCGGTGCGGGCGCCTCCGGCGTCGCGCTGAACTGGGCTTTTCCCGCGCCGGAAAGCCGGTTGATGGACCTGGCCTGCGACGTCCTGTGCGAGGCGCTGGTCGGTCAGCCTTTCGCACCACTGAGGCGGGCCCTGATTGATGCCGGGCACTGCACCGATGTCATGGCGGCGCGGTATTGTGACGATACCTGGCCGCCGCGCCTGTCCATCCAGATTGCCAGAGCGGATGCCGGCAGGATTGCGGAGGTGCAGGGGACCCTGCGCGAGACGATGGAGCGGTTGCTCCAAGACGGCTTTGACAAGCAAACCCTTGCGGGCGCTTTGACCTCGGTGGAGTTCCGGAACCGGGATCGCGGTACGTGGAAGCGACCGCACGCGATCGGCCTTCTGCTGGATGTTGCCAAGGGCTGGCGGCTGGGGCGCGATCCGCTTCATGGGCTGGGGTTTGCGCCTGAGCTTGCCGAACTGCGGTCCAAGCCTGCGGGGTTTTTCGAGGTAATGCTGAACACGCATCTGCTGGAGAACCCACGCTTTACGATGGTTGCCTCGACACCTCAGGCCAGCACCCGCACGGCACCAGTGTGCCGCCCGCCCGATGCGGCGGTAGGTGGCTCCGCGCCGCAGCAACAGCCGCCAAGGGGGGCAGGGATTCCGCGACTTGCGCTGGACGATCTGTCGCCGGACCCTGTTGATGATATCATGACGGTCGATCAGGCGGGCGCTGTGCCTGTCCTGCATCATCAGCGCCAGACCAATGGCCTGGCCTATGTCGATCTGGCGTTTGATCTTCGAGGGCTGCCGGGCCTTTCATGTGCCTCCATCCTCGCGCGGATCTTGTTGCAATCCGGCACGGCGCGGTGCAGCGCCCGGGACATGGCCCGCCGCATCGGCTCCGATACCGGCGGCCTGTCTTGCGTCATGGCAAGCGCGCCCTTTCTTTCAGGGCAAGGCGCCGCAGACTTGCTGATCCTGCGCGGTCGGACCTTCGTGGATCGCGTACCGAACCTGCTTGCCATTCTGGGTGAGTTGCTGGGTGAATGGCACATTCCCGAACCTGGGCGTTTGTCTGAAATCGTCCGGTCCGAGATTGCCGGTGTCAGCGCGCAGATTCTGCCGAAGGCGCATGAGTTTCTGGACATGCGGTTGCGCCGCCATGGCAATGCGAGGGAACAAATGGACGGCCTGTCCTATCTGCGGTTTCTTCATGATTTTCAGTCGCTGATCCTGCGCAATCCGGATCAGGCGCGCCAGCGCCTGCGCGACAGCCATAATTCGGCCCTCAGTCGCAAGCGGCTGACCATAAGCATTACGTCCGATGGGCAGGGCGCCGCCGATCTGCGCGCGGATATCGACGGGCTGCTTGGCCAGGTTGCGGGCGGGAATCCCGTTGTCGCGCAGTTGTGCGGACCGGACCTCGGGCGCTCAGAGGCGTTTATCGTGCCCGGCGATGCGAATTTTGTCGGGATGGCGCTGGCTCCGGGCACGACGGACGCCGCTTGCCAGCCTGCGCTTGTCGTCGGATTGACACATCTTGAAACGGGCTGGATCAGGGAAGAACTGCGCGATGAGGGCGGGGCATATGGCGCGCTTTGCCGGGGCGGGGCGTCGGATGGCATCATCACGTTTCTGTCCTACCGCGATCCGCATGTCCTGCGCACGATTGACGTTTTCGCGGCGGCGGGGCAGCAGCTGAGCCGGGGGATGAGTCGCGACGATCTGGACCGCGCAATCATCGCCACTATCGGCAAATGGGACCGGCCATTGTCGCCGCCCGATAGCGGATTAAAAGCGCTGACCGATTGGATCACCGGATGGAGCGGCGAAAGCCGCGCGGCGTTCCGCGCGGAGGTGCTTGCAACAGGCATGACCGAGTTGAAATGCGTCGGCGAGGTGTTGATCGAGGCCGCGACATCGGCGAGTATCGCGGTTTTTGGCCCCCGAGAGATGCTGACGCGCGCCCTGGATCAGCGTCCGGACCTGTTCCGGATCAACGGCCTGCCCGGAGAATGACCGCGCGACCGCTGCTTTTGGCGCGGTATGTTTTTGCGGTGACATATGCTATATTTCCACATTGGAGGTAATTTGGAACATCAGCCATGAAGACTATCGCCCTCGCCGCATTTCTTGCACTGTCCGTCGCAAGCGCGCACGCGGCCGATGGCCCCGCCGAAAATCCATTGACCGCATCGCCCACCTGGGATGATCTGCGCGCCGACATCATCGGCGACGTGACGGTGCAGGATGGCACGGGGTTGTTCACAGTCGAGGCGCCCTACCGGGCGTTTGATGCAGCCACGGTGCCGCTTACCATCACCCAGACCGATGAGGATGCGGTGATCGACCGCATGGATATCGTCATTGACGAGAATCCCGCCCCACTTGCCGCGGAAATCGCCTTCGGTCCCGCCATGTCACCGCTCAAGCTGGAATTGCGTGTGCGGGTGAACACCTATTCCAACGTCCGTGTGATCGCGCAGACCGAACAGGGCAGCTTCATGCAGGGCCGGTTTGTCAAGGCGTCGGGCGGCTGCTCGGCTCCGGCGACCAAGGATCCCGAGGCTGCCCTTGCCGGGATGGGGCAGATGCGACTCAAACCCATTACCGCCGGATTGCCGGCATCCGGACAGCGCCGCGAGGCGCAGATCATGATACGTCATCCCAATTATTCGGGCTTTCAGCGCGACCAGATCACCCATCTGTTCATGAATGCGCATTTCATCAACCGCCTCGAAGTCTATCAGGGCGACGACATGCTGTTCACGCTGGAGGGGGGTATTTCCATCAGTGAAAACCCGGTGTTCCGGTTTGAATATACCGATAACGGGGCACCCGCACTGCGGGTCCGCGCCGAGGATACCGAAGGCAACGTGTTCGAGGAGCTGCTGGACAAGGGCACGTCATCCTGAGCGCTGAATTCAGAAGCAGAGAATATCTGCCTCGGCCTGTGCGCGCCGCAGGTCTGCGACGATATTCCGGGCCATGCGCGTGGTGCGAAAGATCGCCGTTCGCTCGCCCCCGGTCTGTTGCATGGACAGAACTGTTTCGGCCTCGACATATTGTTCGTAGGGCAGGATCGACGCGATCCGATCGATCGAGCAGGAGCATCTGCGCAGGCTGTCCTGCCCGCGGCCATTCACCGCCATACAGCCAAAGACGTAATCTGCCCGCGCTTCGGTCGGATAATCGTTGATCGCGTCGGCGACGCTCTGTGCGCTTGCCGGAAGGGCCAGCACGATCGCACAGATAGCAAGTCCCAGCCGTGTCATTGTGGTGCCTCCGGATCAGTCAAGGTCAGCGTGTTGCGATAGGATGGCGGTGAGGCGTCGTTCGAGGGGACTTCGGCGGTGAGCGATACATACCAGCCGGGCGCGTCGCCCGACATGGTGAACGTCATGGCCAGATCCTTGTAATTGCGCATCCGGTCGCTGTGCCTGTCGCCTTGAAATGGGTGCAGGATGACCTGCCGGGCCGCGATACTCCGCCCGTCGCCCTGCGAATCCAGTTCCTTGATCTCAGCCGGTTCAAGCAGCGATTCCTTGATGCGGTTGCGGATATAGAACGGGCTGCCCCCGGTATCGCGCGCAACGTCACCTACGACGGTCTCAAGGAAATACATCGCCAGAGGATTGCCCACCCCAGCCGGAAAGAGACCCAGAATCCGGTGACGGTCGCCTTGACGGAAATCGAGTTCGGCCATGTCGTCCTGAACCAGGCTCAGCACGATCTGGCCCGTGCCGGCCTGCTCGGCCTGCGGGTTGTTGGGCAGTGTCAGCGCACGCGAATAGACCAGCTGTTGATCGGCCGGAACGTCTGCCAGCGTGCCGGTCCGGAAGATCAGGTCATAGGGCTGTGCCGCGCGCAGCGGGGCGGCTCCCAATAGCACGACGGCAAGCACACAGATCGCAAATCTTGTCATCGGCGGCTCCTTCCCTTGTGTCCAGTTTATGCGGTGCGGCCCACGTGTCACCAAAGACTTATGTCTGCGTTGGCTGGTCTGGCGGACCGGCGGCGCGCGTCTTCCAGTCGATCAGCGGGCGCAAGCGCGACAGATGGACAGGTTTTGTCAGCACCGAAAAATCATGTTTGCGTCCCTCTTCCAAAAGCCTATCGCCGCGGTCGGCAGTAATCATGATTGCCGGGATTTCCGATTTCACCAGATCGCGCAGCGCGGTGATGCTCTTGATCCCGTTATCGGTGTCATCCAGTTGATAATCAGCCAGGATGATGTCAGGGGCCATGCCGATCTCGCGCACGAGCTGCATTGCTTCGCTGGTGCCATGCGCCCCCAGCACGCTGGCGCCCCAGCTTTCCAGTTTTTGCGTCGTGGCGAACAGGACGTCGGGGTCATTCTCGACAACGACGATAATGAGATCCATGTCGAACCGCTGCGTGGGTGATGTCGGCGGACGAACACCTGCCGCCGCGCTGCCGCCTTGCGCGATGGGCAGTTCCAGCGAAAACACCGACCCCGCACCGGGCTTGGAGCGGACGGAGATATCGTGACCAAGGTGACGGCAGGCTCTTTCGACGATCGACAGCCCGAGCCCCATGCCGGGCCGTGCAGGACCGTTACTGATACGGGTGAATTCGTTGAAGATCAGCTTCTGATCCTTGCGCGAAATCCCGACGCCCGTATCCCAAACCTCCAGCACCGCCTTGTCGCCGCGCCGCCTGCATCCGACGAGAATGCGGCCCTTGGGCGTATACTCGATCGCATTGACCACCAGGTTCTGCACGCAGCGCAGAAGATACTGCTGATCGCTTTTCACGCGCAGACCGCTTGGCACGACAGAGAGGCGCAGGGATTTTTCTGCGGCCAGAGGCGCGCAGTCCTCACTGACATGCCGAAGAATCTGATCAATCCCGAATTCGCTGAGCGCGATTTCCGTGCCTGTCGATTCCAGTCGCGAGATGTCGAGAAGCGCGTGCAGCAGGCTCTCGATCGAGTTGAAAGCGCGGTCCAGCCGGTCAACGGTTTGCTGCATGCCGCTGCCTTGCGCGCTTTCGACCAGCGACGAAATCAGCAGCTTTGCGGCGTTGATCGGTTGCAGCAGATCATGGCTTGCCGCAGCCAGAAAACGCGTTTTGGAAGATACGGCCGCCTCGGCTTCTTCCTTGGCGATGCGCAGGTCGTCCTCGACCTTTGCCTGCGCTTCGTATTGGCGGCGCAGGCGCAGATTGGCCCGCGTAAGTTCGGTCGTCCGTTCCTGAACTCGCTTTTCCAGCAGTTCCGTGGTCTGGATTTCGGCGGTGATATCCATGATGTTCGCGATAAATCCACCATCGGGCAGCATGCTGACGTGAAGGTCCAGAACGCGCCCGTCTATCTGCCGCAGCCGGTCCTTCAGCATGCCATCACGGCGCAGCCGCCGGATCATCTCGTCGATGTTGCGCTGAAGCCCCATGACCTGCAGCAGGCGGTTTCGGGTCACATGCTCAAGGATCTGGGCAAAGGCCGTGCCCTTGCGGCGCAGCGGGTAGGGCAGGTCCAGAAGCCCCCCGAATGCGGTATTCTGGATCAGCAGCGTTCCTTCGGCCGAAAACGTGCAGACCCCTTGGGTCATATTGTCGAAGGCGGCTTGCAGGACATGGGTTTGCTCGTCGATCAGGCGGTTCTTCTCCAGGCGGGTCTTGCGCACGATACCGGTGATCTCGGTCTGCAAGAGCGCAATGCTGTTGGAGCTGGTGCGCCTTGAATTGACCTGAAACCACCGGTCATGCGGCAGGGCCAGCACAAACGAGCTGCCCGGACCGACATGCTGGGTCTGACCCCGTTCTCCCGGCGGTGTGTCCAGATCATGGTTCAGCATGGAAGGCGCGCTGTCGTTCAGCATCTCGAAATAAGTATCGAGGGTCAGTCCGGGGACAATCCGCGCCGCGATATTGGGGATCAGCGCGCGGAACGTGTCATTGCAGATCTGAAGCGTGCCCGCAGTGAACAGCGCAATGCCACCATCCATCATGTCCAGCACATCCGCCAGATTGCGCTGCATCTGATCGCGGGCGAATTCAGCGGTTTCCAGATCGACACTGGTCTTGCCCAGAGTGTCGAGCGCAAGCTCCAGATCCTTGGTCTTTTCCCATACCTTGTCCTGAAGCGCGACGGCGGACTGGAACAGTGTATAGGCCGAGCCGCTGAAATCATGTGCGCGGTTGGCCCGCAGGATCAGCGCGTCAATGATGCGGGCCTGTTTCCGGACCTGTATCTCCAGGGGCTGATTTTGGTCGACCAGCATCAGGCACCGCTTTCCGGTGCGTAGAACGCGACGCCCACGAAGGTCTGGTTGACGTGGACGCCGCAGTGCTGTTCTCCGAACGTATTGAAGCCGAGAACCCGGTGCCGACGCAGCATGTCAGATGCCGGCGCGACAATTTCGTTCTGCTCGATTTCCAGCTTGCGCAGGAAACAATCGAAGCCGAGGATCAGATCCGGACGCGGACCATCCGGCCCAAGCACGCAAAGCCCGCTTTCCAGCGTCTCCAGGATTGCCCGGCTGCGCCCAAGCGTCAGCAGCAGCCCATCGTCGATTGCGCACAGAAACGACAGCCCGCCGTTTCCCGTCACCTGCTGGATCGCACGGACATGCCATGCGGAATGGCTGCGCACCAGCATGGGATTTTCCGCGAAGACACGCGGCGAAAGGTCGCCGACGCTGCAACCGATCTGGCGCGCGTATTCCTCTGCGGCGGGTGAGCCGTTGAGCTCCAGCACGACGCGCTCGTCCGGATGAGCCTGGGTCACGATCATGCGCTGCTGCGTGGGCAGGAAATGGTTGAAGCCGATCCCGCTGAACGCAAGATCGGTCTCCAGCAGGATCAGTACGGCTGCATTGCTGTGGAAACCCCCACCATGCAGCACGAAAGTCGAACGGAACGCCATGCCGCCCCCTGCCGACCCGCCGAAGACGGGCACGTCGTCCAGCCCCGCCTCAAGCGCGGCAACCAGCACATCCTCCTGCTTTGACAGACCATCGGCAAAGACCAGCGCGAACCGGTTCCAACCTGCGGTCTTTTGAAATCGCGTAGCCAGTTGGCGTGCCTTGGTCGCCGTCGCGGCGATCGAGACGGGCTTGAGCGGATGGAACAGCACCGAGGAGCAGCGGAAGTGATCGCGCGGAAAGGTCACGATCAACAAAGCATCGTTCTCATAGCCTTCGGGCGTGATCTGCCCCGCAGTCGTGCATCCGAAAGCCAGCGTCGAGGGAAGGTACTGCGCCAGCGCGGCCGCTACGGCCTGTGGCTCCAGCCGCTCGGGCACGAATACCAGTGCAAAGCAGATCCCGGCATCTGGCAGCGCCGCAACCGCTTCGCGCGTGGCATCGCCTGCATCTATGGCCCGTGAGACGCCGACGCCGACGATTCTGCTGGACGGGCGAATATTTGTGGTGCGGTCCTCCATCACAGGTCAGCTCAGCAAGGCGCGGAAATCGGCATCCGAACTGGCCGGACTCTCGTCGAGTCCCGCGCTTCGGGCCAGAATGGCCGCCTGCGTGCGGTTGTGAACGCCGAGGCGGCGCAGGAGCGCGGTGATATGCGCCTTTACCGTGGCCTCGGCCAGCGACATCTCGTAAGCGATCTGCTTGTTCGGTTTGCCCGCACAGATCAGCCGCATGATACGGGCCTGCTGCGGGGGCAGGTCGGCGATCTTGCGGGCAATGTCGCGTGTTGAAAGGGCATCGTCCGATGGACCCGGTCCTGCGGTATAGCCCGGTGGCAGGTACTTCTGCCCCTCGCGCACAATCGTCAGCGCTTTCTGCAATACCTTGGGCGACGCGTCCTTGGGCACGAACCCAGCCGCGCCCGCCTGCATCAACGCCTGAATCGTCTCATCAGACGATATGGCCGACACGACCAGAATAGGCACGTCGGGTATCTTGTCCCTGATCTTCAGAAACCCGCTCAAACCGGTGACATCGGGCAGCTTGAGATCCAGAACCACCAGATCGGGCGAGAAGCGCGGTCCCACCAGGTCGAGGGCATCCTTCAGGGTTGTCGCGGTTCTGACACTCTGAAGCTGGTAGATGCGTTTCAGCGTCGACGCCAGCGCATCACAGTAGAGCGGATGGTCGTCAATCACGAGAACGGAACGGATCATCACCAAGCTATGTGCATTGTCTTGCGACTGCATTTGCAAGCTCCTCCCCGCATTAGTCTAGCAAGTCAGTTTGCATCAGTCGCCAAAAACTTTTGCGTGGGGCCGCGACCTCGCGGACGCCGCATGCGGATCATTTTACCCGTGCCGCATCGCGGAGCAGGCGGCGGGCCATCGTCGCCTCCTGCGTGGTGCCAGTGGCAATCTCGGAGACCCGGTCCGCAAGATCACCCCGAAGAGAGCCGGGCGGTAGGCTGTCCAGGGCGGCCTTGCGAAAATCCCCGCGCGGCGCGGACAACGCGGCCAAAAATGCGGCATCGACAGCGCCCGTCTGCGGCATCCGGCGCAATGCCCTGATTGCCGCGACCGCTGCGGGGTCGCTGTTTGCAATGGCTGCGGCAATCTGGTCGACGATCTCGGGGGCGCCCGCATTTCCCAACGCATTGAACCAATGGACGCGGTCATTTGTCCAGTGCGTCAACAAGGGGGCCAGCGCCCGGTTGCCGTTCGGTGTGCCGCGCCTGCGGTAGGCCTCTACGCCCAGGCCATAGGCCGCCTGGGTGCCGACCAGCGTGTCGCCCAGATGATCGACGAGAAAGGTACGCGTCGCGGGGGTCATCGTGCCCGCCAGCCGCGTGCCTAGCGCACGCACGACCTCGCGCCGCAGTCTGGCCGATCGAAGTGCGCTATCGCTGGCAAGCCTTTGAAAAAGCCGTCGAAGTGCGGTTTGCGCCGCGTCCGTGCCGGCCTGGCCCAGCGCATGGATATAGATCGTGCAGGCCCGCTCGGCCGGTGACGTGCAGGCGGTGGCCAGATCGTCGGCGGCCTGACGGTCAATGGACAGAAGCGACCGCAAGGCGATCAGCGCCTGCCGTTTGTCAGTATCGTCCAGGGTTCCGTCGCCGAGCGCGGCACGCAGATCGGCCAGATCCCGTCCGTCAAGAATGGCCATCGCTGCCGCGCGCCGCCGCGCGTCATCGGCAGGCGGGTCAAAGGGGCGTCGCGAAACGCCCGGAGCCGGTGACAGGTGGTCGGGACGCTGCGTGCGCCACGTCATCGTCATCTGTGATCTGGCCACGGCGTCCGGCAGGGTCGTGCCTGACCCGGTTCGTGATACCGTCTCGTCGGTCTGCTGAAAGACGATGCGCCGCCCATCCAGCGTCGCCTCGCTCCGCGAGGTCAGGCGCGCTTCGCCCTGCCGCAGGGCACGCAGGCCGTCGTCGGTGGCGATCATCAGATAACGATCTTTTTGCCTGGATATCTCCGACCCGGCTCGACGGTACTGCGCCCGCGCGATGCCGACAGTGTCAGGCTCTGTCGTGGTCCAGGCGGGAGCGTTTCGCACAACGAATGGCACCATCGCCGCAAGTCCCGACAAAAGCGTTCCGGCCCCCGCTGAAATCCCGGCCGGCAGGTCAACCGTGGCCAGTTCGCCATCCCCCGAGAAGGACCAGCCCAACGTGCCCGCGATCTGCTCGCACGCTGCCCGCAGCTGCGGACCCGGAGCGCCGTCCGCAGCATCGGTGCAGATCAGTTGCGACAGAGCGAACGCGGCCCGTTCGATCTCCAGCGTGCCCTTTACATGAAAACCGCCGGACACCCCGCTGCCTGCGACCGACAATGTTGCCCGGTAGGTGAACGCGTAAATATCGCCCGCCGCGGACGGAGCGGCGAGCGTCAGCAGGCCCGTCAGGGCCAGAACCTTATGGAACGATGGTGCCACAGAAACCCAGCAGCTCCCAGCGTTCGGGATCGTCAATATTGTCATTGAACTCCTCGCCCAGATCATCGAACGGAACGGGATTGGGGGACGGATTGGTCAGCAGCGTGTCCGGCATGGCGGCAAAGAACGGCCCGTTGCGCTGCTCGCCAAGCGGAAGGCCGGTCATGCCAAAGCCGGGCAGGGTGCCCGCGATGACTGTGCCGGATGCATCAAACATCCGGCCGCCGCAGGTCGCGCCAAGCGGATCGCTGACCTCGACCGTGCCGCCATTCCCGCAGGACAGGCCCCGTCCGTCCGGCAGACAGCAGCCGGTGGCCGGTATCGCGCCGCATTGGTTGCCGGGCTGCACCGCGGCGCCGCAATCGGGCAGGCTGGGCGTGATCGAAAAAAAGCGCGACCGCAGCCCTTCCCAGCTGACCAGCGTTTTGTTCCATTGCCGGGTCACGAACACGAACCGGGCCCGCAGGAACGCCTTGATCCGCCCGTCCAGCCATGCGCCGTCGCCCGCGATGTTGTAGCCCCATGTGCCGCGCCACTGTGCGCCGGTCGGCGGGACAAGGGCGGGCTGCCCCGCCAGACCGGCTGGCGTCGGAAGCGCCAGCGGAGAGCCGGGAATGGGGATGTTGGCGGGAAACCCGCCCGGATCAATCGGCACCACAGCCCGGTCCAGCCCGAAATCCGCGATCGTGGGCAACTCGACGCCGACCAACAGGAATTCACCCTGAATACCTGCCGTAACCGTGGCAATAAGGATATCCAGTCCACTATAAAGGCTCATGTAGGTCCACAGACCGGCACGCGGCGTCACCTGAACCCCGGCGGCAATTTCAGGCTCTATGACCGGGGCGGCGTCGGGCGCGGTCCAGTCGGTCTTGCTTTTTGCGGTTGCCTCAAAACCGATCTTGCCGACGACATCAAGCTCGACCCCGATGCGGAACGGCCCGATATTGTGCTCGATACGCTGCGCGGCACGACTGTAGCCGATATCGAGTTCGATGATTGACTGGACCCAGGCATTTTCCGACGCTTGCGGTTGCACCGCCTCATAGGCGGCGAGCGCGGGAAGGTAGCCGTCCTGAACCCGGTCGCGATAGGCGGCGAGGATTGCGGACGCATCGGCGCGCGAGGTGATGGACCGGTCGCCTGCAGGTCCGTAACGGTTGTGCAGGTCAGCCGCGATCAGGGCATCCCAGAACGCCTGGTTTGTTGCCTCCTCCTCGTCGCGCAGGGTTTGCAAGGCGGCTTCGCACTGCGCGCGCAATGCGGGCGCGGTCGCGCCGCTGTCCGACCCCAGCCCGCCGACTTCAACGAAGTTGCCGCCAGCGCCGAGCACGATGCCGTCGAAGGATTCGCTTTGATCATCGATCTGCAGGTCAAAGTCGCGCGACCAGCTGCAATTGCGCAGATCGACACGGGCGCGGACCTCGAAAAGCTCGCGCGCCAGCCCGTCGGCGCGATAATCGATCCGGTATTCGGCCCCCGCGCGGGCGCTGTAGCCGATGGACGGATAGTAAAGGCCCTGAAGCCGCAGATGCGCGTCGGTCAGCCCACCGCGCCCACGGATGAACCACCGGTCATTGCCTTTCTGGAAACCCCAGTCGAACGGATTGTCTGCTGCCTCTCCCGGCAGGCAGATTTGCTGGGCATCCAGCTCATCCTGAAACCCGCAGGTCCCACTGAGGCAGTCACGGTCCAGCTGGCAATCCTCGCCCAGCGACAAGCCGACGAAATTGTAGGGCTCTGCCGGCACGGGCGAGAACTGGCTGTAATTGGCCGCGTTGGTGGCGATGTCGAAGGCGCTGTCGGCGCGTGCCTGCACGCTATCCCAGACGCAGGGCCAGATCAGCCGTGTCCCGTCGGTGCCCAGATCCGTGCCCGGCGTCGGTCCTGTGGGCGGTGGCAAGGGCTGAAGCGCCGGAAAGGACGGATCAGCGGTCTGATCGGCAGCAGACGCGCCGCCGATATCGTTTTCGTCAGGGCAGACGGTTATCGCCGTGCATTCGGCAAGCGGCGGCGCGCTGCCGCACGCGATTGGCAGGGTACCGCCGAACAGCGGCTGACAGACCGTCGTGACAAATCCCTCGCAACTATTCTGGCTGGCCTCTTCCAGCGAAACCTCGGTGAATTGTCCGTCGACCTCCCGGCAATAGCGCGGCTCGTCGATGCACCCGTCGCCCGGCGCACGCTCGACGACATCCAGCAGATTGCCGTCTTCGTCAAACGACAGCTCCAGGCCCGGCAGGCATTCCTCGGGTGTCATGACCGGCGGTCCCTCGGGTCCGCCCGGAGGCCAGTCGCGACCCGGATCGAACGGATCCCACTGTGCCACGCACCCGCTGTCGTCAATGGTGGGCACGCAAGGCATAGGCTCGGCGGTCAGCCGGAGCCGGTCTACCGCGCTGACGTCCCCGCCGTGCGGGCGCGCGGTGTAGGTAACGTCAACCTCAAGCGGTGCATCCGCGGCGATCAGCAATGTGCCGACGCGGTACTGCTCGACCAAGGGCAATTCCAGCGCGCCGCGGATCTCGTCGCATTCGACCGACAGGCTGGCACCGGCCGGTACGCTGTCCTCGATCGTGTCGCTGGTATCCGCGGTCGACTGAAACGGCAGCGCCCGCACGAACCGTTTGGCTATCGCGACCGGTTCGCTGGATGGGTTGTAGATCTGCACCATGGTGGCATAAACGCCGCGTCCGACGCCTTCCTGCTTGGTCTCGTCCGAGGGACCGCAAAGAAAGCTCGCCGCATAGATGCTGCTGCCGGTCAGCGTGTCCTGTGCCGCAGCGCCGGTAGAGACCAGCACCAGCGCGAAAATACCAAGAGTATACCGCATCGCATCTACCCCTGACGCTCGACGCAAAGCAGGTTGTTGGTCTCGTCGCTTTCGGTCACCATCAGATTTGCGTCGACAGTGGCGCAGATTTGGCAGTCGGGGTCAAAGCAGTTGCCGCCCGGAGGTGTCGCAAGCGGGACCGTGACCGTATCGCCCGCCGCCAGACCGCCGGGTTGATCCAGCGTAACGACAACCGATTGCGCGGGGTCGAGCAGCACCCGCGTCGTGAACGCCCCGGCATTCCCGGCGCCGATATTGGCCAGGGTGACATCCGCCGTCGTCACGCAGCTTCCACCACCGGTGGGGCAGCGGACATTGATGGCGTTGATCGCGCGGACGACCAGATCGGGTAAATCCGTTGGCTCGGACGGGGGCGTCCGGGTCCGCTGCGCCTCGACTGTCTCGACGTCGATTGTCGACACGTCGCCTTCGTGTGGGCGGGACGAATAGGTCACGGTGACGACCAGATCCCCGTCAGCGACGACGTGCAGGACGCCGGTCCGGAACTGCGTCGTCATGGAGGCGGGAAGCATCATCCGCAATTCATCGCATTCGATACCGATCGCCTGCTGCGGGCCTATCGTGTCCCGCGCCGGATCGCCAACGGTGCCGGGTGTCTGAAACGGTAATGCTCTGGCCACATTCTTGGAGAATGACACGTCGCGCTCAGGCGCAGGATTGAAAAGCAGGATCGACGTGGCGTGGACGCCGCGGACCACCCCCTCCTGAAAGCCCTCAACCGACGGACCGCAGAGGAATTGTATCGGATAGACTGCCCTTCCGGCTGTGTCATTCGCGCCGTCATCCGATTGCGCCGAGGCTGGTGGCGCCAACATGCAAAGCGTTGCAGCGATGGTCAGAAAGCAACTTGAAAAAATCTGTTTGAACATGACTGACTCCTTGTGAAGCCGGCGTGCTAATCACAAGTCGTGCGATTGGCGGCAATTTCGCAATGTGCCAGATCGGGCGCTCGTCAGGTGAGACGGAACAAGGCACCAGCTGATTGCTAGGCGGCAACGGCTTGCAGCGATCCGCAAAAAGGATCGGAAAATGGCAAAGCGTGCTGCGTTAAAGCACTCACTCGGAAACTGGGTCGGTTTTAATGAGTCGCTACAAATGAGGTGTCCAGCGTATCACAAAAACGTCAACCAATCCAGAACCGGCACAGCCAGAGCGTTGGCGATGGGCGCCGATGGGCGGCGCCGGAAGGGCTAAACTGCACGCTTGCGGGGGTGGCATGCCTATCGTTGAGTGCTACGGCTGCCGGGCTGCATCCGTTTGTCACCGCTGCCCGCGATGGCCGGCCCTCCCGTCAGAACCTTGGGGTCACCGGTAAAACCCGGCAGCCGCGAAAATCTACATCAAGCGGATGAATCATGTTAAAATTCAGAATGGGGTCTGAGCCTCGTTGATGTTTGTTCGGAGCGCGCTCCAATGAAATATGCAACAATCAAAACAACCCGACAGAATGCCCGTGCGGTGCTGCGTGATGTTGGGCAAGCGGGCGGATGGTGGGTGCAGTTCGGCGACACCCAGCTGATCTATGCAGCCGCGAACAAGTGGTCGGACGTTGCAGACTCCGTCGGCCGCGGCGATCTGGCGGCGGCAGGTGATATCAGGAAGGGCGACATGCACCTTGTCGTCCAGAAGGGCCGTACCTTTCAGCGAGCCCACCCCGACATCCCCGTTATTCTGGACAAAGGCCGCTATCTGGTGGTGGAGGTCGAAAAGACGAAGGCAAAGACCCTTGTTCAGGACGGCGAGGTTTGCTTTGCCATCGAGCCGCTGCGCGAGAACTCTGTCGTATTCGATGTCCGGCCACCCGTGGCTGGTGCCCTGCGCACCGGCGTTACCGAACTGGTCGCGGCGCTTGATCAGTCCAGTTTAATTGCCGATCTGACCCGGCTTGTCAGCTATCCGACCCGCCTGAGTACGTCCTCAGCGTTTCTGGAGGCCGCCGATTGGGCCGAAGGGCGGCTGGCGGCAATGGGATATGCGACCAGGCAGACCACTGTCGATCTGCCCGGCGGCGATCAGTCCCGCAATGTGATTGCCGCAAAGCCGGGCACTGGCGCCAACCCCGGACAGGTCATTGCAATTGCGCATCTGGACAGCGTGAACCACGTCGGCGGCGCAGACGCTCCGGCGCCCGGCGCAGATGACAATGCCTCGGGGTCCGCGGGCGTACTGTCACTTGCCGCAGTGATGGCCGGGGCCAGATTTGAAAACGATCTTTTGTTCATACTGTGTGGCGGCGAAGAGCAGGGTCTGTATGGATCGACACAGTTCGTCGCGGCGATGGACGCGGTCGACAGGGCGCGCACGAGGGCTGTGCTGAACATGGACATGATCGGACACGTGAACACGCCCCCGCCCACGGTGTTGCTGGAAGGGCACCCCATCAGCCAGGCGTTGATCGACGCGCTGGCAGGGGCGGCAGCCGCCTTTACCGGCCTGACGGTCCAGACGTCACTTAATCCTTTCGCCTCGGATCACGTGCCGTTTATCGATGCCGATTTACCGGCGGTGCTGACCATCGAAGGCGCGGATGGCGCCAATGACGCGATTCATACGGGCAGCGATACGCTGGACCGGGTTGATCCGGCCTATGCGCTGGATATTCTGCGCATGAACGTCGCCTTCATGGCCCAGCAGGCGGGCGTGCTTGCGCAATCGACAGCCGAGCCGTGCGACTGCGCAAGCTCTCCGGCGGACGGCATCCGCCAACTGGCAACGCATTATCAGATGCTGCTGGCCCAATATGCGCGGCTACAGGGCGCGGGCGCGTTGCAGGCGTGCGATGTGCAACTGATGCAGGCAATCATAGCCACGCATGACCGGCTGCTGTGTGAACACTGAAGGACAAACGATGGAACATCAGGAAATGCTTCTTGGCGCATGGGTCGAAATTCAAGAGCGCAGTGATGAAGGACGCGTCGTGCTGATGCGGCCGGATGCCGGGGTGCCACCTTTGCGCGGGGGGCGGCGGCGGCTGGAAATCGCCGCCGAAGGCCACGCATCCTCGATGGCTCAGGGTGCGACCGATCGTATGGAGACCAGCGCACGAGGCGCATGGGATCTGCACGGCGATATCATAGGTTTGCAACTCGACGGATGGGAGGGCGAATACGACGTCGAGAAAATGACCGACACCGAACTGATCCTGAACCGACGCTAGTCCGGCGACTGGCCGACATCCATGTACGCATGATGGATCGCAATTTTCAGACGTTATTCGATCCAGAATTGGAGCAACGTTATGGCGCATACACATGAATACGAAGACGGACATCCCGGCCGCGACTGCGGCACGATGCAGGTCCACCGTCGCTTGCTTGATACAGACCGAAATTATGCCCGCCGACTTGCCCGCGCCGAAAATCACTGTTTTCGCGCGATGCGATCAGGCCTTGCCATGCGGCCGGGGTGCACCCGTATTCCGGTTGTCGTCCATGTTGTGTACAAGACGGCGGCAGAGAATATCTCTCGGGCGCAGATCGACAGCCAGATTGCGATCCTGAACGCCGATTTCCGCGGGAAGAATGCAGATGTGGTCGATGTCCCGGTGTCTTTCATGCCGCTGGTCGCGGATTCCCGGATCGAGTTCGTGCTGGCCTCAACCGATCCGGAGGGAAACCCCACGGATGGTGTGACGCGGACGGAAACGAACCAGACGGCTTTCGAGACCGACGATCGCATCAAATTCGATGCCACGGGCGGCAAGGACGCCTGGGATACGCCCGAGTATCTGAACATCTGGGTCGGCAATCTGGCCGGCGGCCTGCTGGGCTATGCCCAGTTTCCCGGCGGTCCTGCGGCGACGGACGGGGTCGTCTGCCGGTCTACTGCCTTTGGCGACACCGGCACGGCTGCGGCTCCTTTCGACAAGGGGCGCACTGCGACGCATGAGGTCGGCCACTGGCTGAACCTGCGTCACATATGGGGCGATGACGGCGGCGGCTGCACGGGGTCCGACCTTGTGGCAGATACGCCGAACCAGGGAGGGCCCAACACGGGCAAGCCGACATTCCCGAGCGTATCCTGCAATAACGGGCCGAACGGCGATATGTTCATGAACTACATGGACTATGTCGACGATGAGGCGATGGTGATGTTCACCGAAGGTCAGGTCATGCGGATGCAGGCCTGTCTCGACGGGCCACGCTCCAGCATCGGCGAGCCGGTTTCCTGTGGCGCGGCCCTGCCGGAGGCGCCGGATGGCGATGGGCCGAAGCCGTTCAAGGAACTGCCAAAAGAGCCCCCGAAAGAGTTCACCAAGGAGGAGGTCAAGGACCTTCCGTTTGATCCCGGCCCGAAGGGTATCCTTGAGCAACCGGGCGGACCGTCCGGCGGTGTCCCGCAACCACCGTGCCAGCCGAACATGCCGTTCGTGCTTGGCACGGGGGCAGGGCAGGGGGGCGGCCTGCAACCACCGCAGCAACAGCCTGCCCATCATCCCGATCAGGCGATCCGCCAGCACTACGTGACGATCCTGTCGTGCTACGCCGACCTCTACCGGCGCGGCATGCTTGACGATCAGGGCATGATGGGCTGGCGGCAGACATGGGCGGCTTATGCACAGCTCACCGGGCAGTAGGCCCGGCCCGGCAATCCAGCGGCGCAGTTGCGCGCCGCACCCTACCTGAAGTGCCAAGGGGGATCCCGATGATCCTGATCATCACGTTTCCGGGCAACGAACACGTGAACCGCGTGACACAGTACCTGTCCCGGCCCTACGTCCTGCTGGACATGGCCGATTTCCCCCAGCGGGCGCGCATGCACGCCGCTGCGGGGCGCAACATGGACAGTCTGCAGCTCGATCTGCCTGATGGACGGCGCATTGATCTGGACAGGGTGGGCGCGGTGTGGAACCGGCGGATCAGACCGTTCGACATCGATCCCGCCATCACCGACGACACCGGCCGACTGTTCGCGTTGTCCGAAACGACCGAGGCGGTGCGGGGGCTTTGGTACGCGATGGACTGCTTCTGGATGAACCACCCGATGGCTGATGAAAAATCATTGCGCAAGGTAGCGCAGCACCGGGTGGCCCACCGTCTTGGGCTACGCATTCCCGAAACGCTTGTCACCAACGGCCCGGACGAGGCGCGCGCGTTTGTCGAACGGCACAGCGCCACCGGCGTCATCCGCAAGGCGTTTCGCAATATACCCCAGGCGCCGCGAGCCACGATGAAAGTCGGGCCCGCCGAAATAGCCCGGCTGGACTCCGTACGTTTTGCGCCGGTAATCTTTCAGGAATACATTCCACTGTCGCTGGACCTGCGCGTTACCTGCGTGGACGGCGAAATGTTCGCCACCGCATTTCGCAGCGAGCAGCAATACGAGGTCGATTACCGCAGCGGGATCGGCAGCGCCGAGGTGTTCCCCTACACGCTGCCCGATGACGTGGCGACCCGGTTGCAGGCGCTGCTGGATCACTTCGGCTTGACATACGGGGCTGTCGATTTCCGGGTTACGCCCGAGGGCGAACATGTGTTTTTCGAGGTCAACCCGGCGGGCGAATATCTGTTCGCGGTCGATCGCACCGGTCAACCTGTCCCGCAGGCGATTGCCGCCGCGCTTGAGCGTCATGGTGTCGGCTGCGGGCAACCGAATGTGACCGCTTAGCCGATTGCGTGCAGATGCCTTGGCTGTTGTGCGACAAGGCGAAGCCCCGCCATCATAGTGATTTGCTTTAGCGGGCGACATACCCTAACCGGAACACCCACTATCATCACCGCCCCACCGAAAGGTTTCCTGCCTTGCAAACCCCCTACTATCTGATCGACAAGTCACGGCTTCTGACAAACCTGCAAAAGATCGCATGGCTGCGAGAGGCCTCGGGGGCAAAGTCGCTGCTGGCGTTGAAGTGCTTTGCCACATGGTCGGTGTTTGACTTCATGGCGCAATATATGGATGGCTCGACCTCCTCCTCGCTTTATGAGGTCAAGCTGGGCTACGAGGAGTTCGGCGGCGAGACCCATGCATATTCCGTTGCCTATGCCGATCACGAGATCGTGGAAGTGCTGGCCAATTGCGACAAGATCATCTTCAACTCCATCGGGCAGCTGGACAGGTTCGACGCCGCCTCGCGGGGCCGCGTCCGCGGCTTGCGGGTGAACCCTGGCGTGTCCACCTCCGAATTCGATCTGGCCGATCCCGCGCGCCCGTTCAGCCGTCTGGGCGAGCGTGACCCGGCACGGATCGCCGCCGTGGCGGATCGCATCAGCGGGCTGATGTTCCACAACAATTGCGAGAACGACGATTTCGACCGTTTCGACCGGATGCTGACGCTGATCGAGGAACGGTTTGGCGAAACATTGCACCGGATGGACTGGATCAGCCTGGGCGGCGGCATCCACTTTACCGGCGCGGAGTATCCGCTGGACCGTCTGGCAGAGCGGCTCAGGCGCTTTGCGGCTACCTTCGGCGTGCAGGTCTATCTTGAGCCGGGCGAAGCAGCGATCACCGGGGGCGCCACGCTTGAGGTCACGGTTCTGGACACGCTTTTCAACGGCAAGAATCTGGCCATCGTCGACAGTTCGATCGAGGCGCATATGCTGGATCTTCTGATCTATCGCGAGTCTGCGAAGATCGCGCCCGGCACCGGCGCGCATGACTGGATGATCTGCGGAAAATCCTGCCTTGCGGGGGATATCTTTGGCGAATTCAGGTTCGACGCTCCGCTGCAACCGGGCGACCGGATTTCGTTTCAGGACGCCGCCGGCTATACAATGGTCAAGAAGAACTGGTTCAACGGCGTGAAGATGCCCGGCATCGCCATCCGCGAACTGGACGGCAGCATCACCAAGGTGCGCGAATTCGACTATGCGGATTTCCGATCCGCCCTTTCCTGAATTCAGGCAAATACACGAGGTTTTTTCAATACATGAAACGCAATGTTCTTATCATCGGTGCAGGCGGTGTCGCGCAGGTCGTGGCGCATAAATGTGCGCAAAACAATGACGTGCTGGGCGAGTTGCATATCGCCAGCCGCACGGTTTCAAAATGCGAAGCGATCATTCAGAGCGTGCATGACAAAAATGCGATGAAGCAGGACGGCGTGTTCAAGGCTCATGCGGTCGATGCCATGGACAGCGATGCGGTCGAGGCGCTGTTGCAACAGACCGGCGCGCAGATCGTGATCAACGTCGGCTCGCCCTTTGTGAACATGACAGTGCTGGAGGCCTGCATCCGCACCGGGGCCGCCTATATCGACACCGCGATCCACGAAGACCCCACCAAGATTTGCGAGACCCCGCCCTGGTATGCCAATTACGAATGGAAACGCCGCGAGGATTGCGCAAACGCGGGCGTGACCGCGATCCTTGGTGCCGGATTTGATCCCGGTATGGTCAACGCCTTTGCCCGTTTTGCCGTGGATGAATTCATGGACGAGGTCACTTCGATCGACATCGTCGACATCAACGCAGGCAGCCACGGCAAATATTTCTCGACCAACTTCGACCCCGAAATCAATTTTCGCGAATTCACCGGCACCGTCTATAGCTGGCAGCAGGGGGAGTGGCAGGAAAACCGGATGTTCGAGGTGGGCCGCGAATGGGATCTGCCGGTCGTGGGCAAGCAAAAGGCCTACATGTCGGGCCATGACGAAGTGCATTCGCTCGCGGCCAACTATCCGCAGGCGGATATCCGGTTCTGGATGGGTTTCGGGGACCATTACATCAACGTGTTCACGGTTCTCCAGAACCTTGGCCTCCTGTCCGAACAGCCGGTGGTGACAGCCGAAGGTCTGGAGGTCGTGCCTCTCAAGGTCGTCAAGGCCGTGCTGCCGGACCCGTCCACACTTGCGCCCGGCTATACCGGCAAGACCTGCATCGGCGATCTGGTCAAGGGCACGAAGGACGGCCAGGACGTCGAGGTTTTCGTGTACAATGTTGCCGATCACGAGGAGGCCTATGCCGAGGTCGGCAGTCAGGGTATCTCCTATACCGCCGGCGTGCCGCCGGTCGCCATGGCCATGCTGATTGCGGATGGCACATATGACAAGGGGACCATGACGAATGTCGAAGAGCTGGATCCCAAGCCGCTGTTCTCATTGCTTGACCGGATCGGTCTGCCGACGCGTGTAAAGGACGCGGATGGCGATCGGGCGTGGGATCAGGCTTGATTGCAAGATCTGGGCTATCGCCACATCGTCCGGATCAATGCTCAGCGCGTGACGGGTTTGCGCTGCGTGCCTGCCGGAGACTGGGCAAATTGCGCCACGGGTATCCAGACGTCCCGTCCCGAAACGGCGAAGGTTCCGTCGGCTTTCAGGCGTTTCAGCAGGCGCGACATCGTTTCCGGTTGCACGCCGATCAGATCGGCCAGGTCCGATCTGGAAAGCGGAAGCTGCATGTGCATCTGATCGTGCACCTGTTCGCCATGCGCCTCCATCAGACGCAACAGCAGGTCCGACAGCCGTTTCTTGTTACAGGTGGTGGCCGCCGAGATGATGCGGTCATGGCTGCTGTCGATTTCCGAAATGCAGCGGGCCGTCATGCGTTTCAGGACGGCCGGATTGCCGCTAACAACGGCCCCGGCATCACGGCGCGCCACGATGCAGACACGCGACGGGCGCAGCGCACGCGCTTCGGTTCTGTGGCTGCCGTTCGCCAGGAATGACCGGAAGCCGATGACATCGCCGGGATATGCCAGCTTGAGCAGCGTGGAACTTCCGTCAAAGTGGCGTGTGCGCAGGGCTATCAGCCCGGCGGAAACGCAAAAGACGCCTTCGTTGGGGTCGTCTTGCTCGAACAATATCTCATCCGCTTTCAGGCTTTTGCGGGTAAATCCGCGCGTCAGGTCGGGCATCGCCACACGCTCGACAGGCTGCCAGACGCTGCCCTTGTAGAAGGCGCATTTCCCGCAAGGATGCTGCAAATCTCGGGGCTGTGACATCCGAATCCTGTCGTCGCTTGCACCATGACCTCAGGCGCAGCTTTAGCGTAAGGCTTGCTGCAGCCCCGGTCGACTGCGACCAAAAGTATCAGGTGGCACCTTGAAGAAATATGCTGGGTGCTTTGCGACATCTGCCAACGCCAGAGGGGCGGCGCGCCGCATCAACGCCGGTTCGTTTCGAGCCATTCCAGAATTGCCTGTGGCTGCGGCGCAACCGCCTCGGCCAGGCCGCCGCAGAAGCTGTCAAAGGCCGCCTTGCTTGCGGGGCCAACCCCGACAAGCACGGGAATGCCTTGCTCCAGCGCCGCGCCGATGGCGTTGCAAAAACCGCGTCCTGCGGCCTCTTCAGGCCCGAACTTGTTGAGAATGAATAGCTCGGCATTCTCGAAACGGTCGTTTTCGACGGTGGCCACGGCCTGTGCGATTGCGCCGGGATCCAACCGGCACGCGTCCGAGCCTGCCCCCAGATCCTGCGTGATCTTGATCACCGGACCGCCCGGCAGAACGCGGACCTTTACATCGCAGCCGTTTTCATACGCGCTGGCATGATCCAGATCCTTGACGATGCCCGCCAGCGCCACGCCCTTTTTCTGCAACTGGCTGGCAACATCGGACAGCAGCCGGTCGGTTCCGCCCCGCTCGGTCGAGGTAACGCATGCAATCTTCATATCCCCTCCTGCCGCGGCGTCAGACCAGCGCGGGACTGCCTGACCAGTCCACCCCGCGCGCGCCGGTCAGAAAACCATCTGACAGACGGATATTGCCGTCAATGCGGCGTATTGCAGCGACGACAGTCGCGGCATCCTGAGCGCCGTCCAGCAACTGCCGGTAAAGCCCGCAAACCTCGCCAAAGCCCTTTGATTGCGGTGAAAGGCGCAGCGCGCTTACGCCCGCATCCGCCAGCGCATCAATCTGGTGCGCGGCGCAGGCATAGCTGTCGGACAGGGTCTGCACGCCATTCATCGTCAGAAACGGCTGATCCTCCAACGTGCGCACCTCCAGCCCATCGGGATCGTCCTCGCAGGCGAACTGGCAGTTATCCTTGGTGCGCTTGTGCAGCCGCGCATGATAGCAACGCCCCGAAATCGCGAGCGGCAGGCGCCCATGGCCCCACACCTCGATCGCAACGCCCAGATCGGTGGCGGCCCTCGCGATGGTCGCGACCGAGGCCAGCGGCAATTCGGGCGGCAGGCAAATGCGGCGGGCCCCGCGCGAGGCCAGCCAACCCACGGTGCCCTCATTATAGACATTGACCAGCGGGCCGACCGAAAACGCGGTGCCTTCGGGCAGATGCGCAAGGGCGGTCAGATCGTTCACTTCGACCTCGACCCCCATTTCGGCCAGCTCGCCCGTCAGCTTGCGCTCGCGTTTCAGCGTCACCAGCGCAAGGCTGGTCAGCGCCACCTCCTTGCCCGCCGCAAGCAATGTGGCAATCGCATCGGGAATACGGTCCTGAAAGAACGGCAGCCGTTTGGAGCAGACCAATTCGCCCAGGACCACCCGTTCCACCGGCAATTGGGCCATTTCGTCATAGAATGCGGTCCAGCGATCCGCCGACCAGAAAAATTGGTTGGGCCCGATTGTCAGCTCCATCGGTCTACCTCCAGGTCTTTTTATATGCGCCAGTGGTCATCGCCTGCCCCTCGGACAGCCGCGCCAGCATGCCTTCGGGCATCGGCAGGCCGGCATCCAGCGCGTCCACCGCCGCGCGGAAATTGCGCACGACCTGCGCCACATAGGAGCGCGAGCGCTGCCGGCCCTCGATCTTGAGCGCGGTGACGCCGGCCTTTTGCAACTGCGGGATCAGTTGTTCGGCGTTCAGGCTGACCGGGTCTTCGAATAGATGCCCGGTTTTGTCGCCGGTGGTAAAGCATCCCTTGCAGAGGGTGGGATAGGGGGCCGGTTCATCCTTTTGAACGCGGTGGATGGTATAGCCGCCCAGCCGCGCATCCAGAACGCCCTTGTCATCACGATATTCCACGTGGCTGGCGGGCGAGCAGACGCCGTTCATGTTGGGCGACAGCCCCGTCGCATAGGATGACAGCGAACACCGCCCCTCGGCCATCACGCACAGGCCGCCGAACACAAAGACTTCGGTCTCCACCTCCGTCTCGGCGTTGATTGCGGCGATTTCCTGCACGGACAGGACGCGCGGCAGGACCACGCGTTTCACCCCGAAAACATCGGCGTAGAAATTGACCATATCGGCATTGGCCGCCGCCGCCTGCACCGACAAATGGCGGCGCAGGCCCGGATGATTGCGGGCGGCGTAATCCAAGAGGCCGATATCGGCCAGAATGACCGCATGTGCGCCGCAGCGTTCGGCATCGGCAATCGCCCGGTGCCACAGCGCCTCGTCGCCCGCACGGGGAAAGGTGTTGATCGCGATCAGGATTTTCGTGCCATGCGCATTGGCAAATCTGATCCCCTCGCGCATCTCGGCGCGGTCGAAGTTCAAGCCGGGGAAATTGCGCGCGTTCGTCTCATCGGCAAAGCCGCAATAGACGGTATGCGCCCCCGCGGTAACAGCGGCGCGCAGGGCGGCAGGCGTGCCGGCGGGGCAAACGATTTCCATCACCATGTTTGTGTCTCCATCGCGCGGGTCAGGCTGAAACCGCTGCGCCGCTCAAGCACGGCAATTACCCAGTGAAGCGGCGCTGCGAAGGGCCCGGAAACCTGGGTGATTTCCTGGCTCAGGTCCAGTTCCGCGTCATCAATCGCATTGCGCAGCGCCAGCGCGGCCGAGGTGTCGCCCTCGATCACCAGATCGCGCGAGAAAAACAGCGCGTCCCCGTCGAACGCCCCATGCACCAGCCCCAGCAGCGCGGCCAGCGGTCCGGCGATGCGCGCCGCTCCAGCGCCGCCCCCGCGCCTGACGGAAACACGCGGTTGCCCCCCATTGGCATCCAGGCAGATGACAAAGGGCAGATCGGTCGGGTCCAGCACGAATGTTGCATGATCATACGCGCCAAGCCTGCGGAACAGGCCCGGATGGCGCCGCGCCATACTGCGCGCATAAGCCGTCAGCGACAGGGACAAGGGGGCAAGCGGCAGCAGGCGCAGTGGAAGGGATAGCGCGACAGGAAAACGCGGTATCTGCTCGGTAGGGCGGGTCAAACGGCGTTCCTTTTGCCACGGCGGTTCAGGTGCCCCACTCTTAGGCCCAAGTTTGTGAGAATAAATTGACGAACGTCAATTTCGCCGGGCATTGTTGCTGATAGGCGCGTGTGGAGTGACAAGACAGGACATTCCGTGCGTGATTTGCCCTCCTTTCCCAGCCTGCGCAGCTTTCTGGACTGGTGCGAGACAACCGATCAATTGCGGGGCGTTCCCGATCCGGTGTCGGTGCGCCACCAGATGACGGCGGTTCATCGCGCCGTTCTGGAGCGGGGCGGGCCGGTCCTGCGGTTCGATCGTCCGGTACTGGCGGGCGGGGCGAAGGCCGCGGTTCCGGTCGTGGTCAACCTCTTTGGCACGCCCGAACGTGTGGCGGCGGGGCTTGGCATCACGCTGGACCGGCTGGGCGATCTGGGCGCATTCCTTGCCGCCCTGCGCGCGCCCGCGCCGCCGGATGGGCTGCGCGATGCACTGTCGCGCTGGCCGATGCTGAAGGCCGCGTTGGCAACGCGCCCCAAATTCACCAGTTCCGCGCCGGTTCAGCAGATCGTGTCAGAGGGCGCAGCGGTGGATCTGGGCGCCCTGCCGGTGCAGACGCATTGGCCCGGCGATGCCGGGCCGCTGATCACCTGGCCGGTGGTCGTGACGCGCCCGCATGGGTCCGATGCGGCCAGTATCGGCGCCTATAATGCCGGCGTCTACCGCGCGCAGGTTCTGGCGCGGGACAGGTTGATCATGCGCTGGCTGCCGCATCGGGGCGGCGCGGCCCACCATCAAAGCTGGGCGCGCGAGGGCGAGAAAACGCCGGTTGCCATCGTTCTGGGCGCGGATCCGGCGACATTGCTGTCCGCCGCGCTGCCCCTGCCTGAAACCGTGTCCGAGCTGACATTCGCAGGCGCGTTGAACGGCGTGCGCCCGCGCCTTGTCGCCGCGAAATCGGTGCCGCTGATGGTGCCCGCAGAGGCCGAGATCGTGCTGGAGGGATGGGTCTCACCGACCGAACTGGCACCCGAAGGCCCGTTTGGCGACCATACCGGCTATTACAATCCGGCCGAGCCGTTTCCGGTGATGCAGATCACCGCCATCACCCATCGGCGCGATCCCGTCTACCTGTCGACCTATACCGGCCGGCCCCCGGACGAGCCTGCGATCATCGGGCAGGTTTTCAACCGGTTGGCCCTGCCCACCATCCGCGCGCAGATCCCTGAAATCCACGATCTGTGGCTGCCGCCCGCTGCCTGTTCCTACCGGATCGCCGTTGTCAGCATCAATAAACGCTACCCCGGACAGGCCCGCCGCGTGATGATGGCGCTCTGGGGGATGCTGCCGCAGTTCAGCTATACCAAGATGATCATCGCCGTGGACACCGATATCGACCCGGCCAACTGGGACGATATCGCGTGGGCGCTGGCCACGCGGATGGACCCGGGCCGCGATGTGATGCTGCTGGAGAATACGCCGATGGACTACCTTGATTTTGCATCTCCGCAGGCGGGGCTGGCGGGCAAGATGGGGATTGATGCCACGACCAAGATCGGCAGCGAAACCAGCCGGGAATGGGGGCAGGTGATGCAGACCTCGCCCACTGATGCCGCATTCGCGGCAGATCTTCTGTCCCGGCTGATGCCGGGGGTCGCGCCGTGAGTGCGCCGCGCGTCGTCCTGGGGATCGCGGGCGCATCGGGCGCGGCGCTGGGGCTGTCTGCCCTGCGCCAACTGACCGGGCTGGGCGCCGAGGTTGATGTGGTTGCCACCAACGCCGCGCAGCGCACGCTGGCTGCTGAATGCGGCGCAGGCGCCTGGGATGAAATTCGCACGCTCGCCACACGGGTCCATGACGTCGCCAATATCGGGGCTGCCATCGCCTCCGGCTCGGTCCCTGTGGCGGGCATGATCGTGGCGCCCTGTTCGATGCGCAGTCTGGCCGCGATCGCGCATGGCCTGGATGACAATCTGCTGATCCGCGCCGCCGGTGTTCAGCTCAAAGAGCGGCGGCGCCTGATCCTGCTGGCCCGCGAAGCGCCCCTGACGCTGACACATCTGCGCAACATGACAGCCGTCACCGAAATGGGCGCAATCGTGCTGCCGCCGGTGCCTGCGTTCTACCTGCGCCCGTCCAGCGTGTCCGAGATCGTCGAACAGATCGCGGCGCGGGCCATTGACCTTCTGGCAATATCGCCCCCTTTGGCGCGCGAATGGGCCGAGTGAGGGTGCCGTCGGGTCTGCCCGCATTGACCAAATCCCAGCTTGCGCATCTGCCGCACCGACAGGATATCTGACCTTATTTTCCGCGCCGCTCTTAACCGTCCCGCGCAGGGGATGACACCTTGCGGATGCCCACCTGGATCAGCCCGGTGCAGTCATCCTCGTGATCATACGCCCCGGCTTGGCCGAAGGTGAACAGCGTCGATACCTCGCGCACCACACGCGGGCCAAACCGCGCGCGGGACCGGAATTAGCGTGCCAAAATCATAGGGCGCCCCGAGGACGGCGACATCGGCGCTCGCCGCGCTCCAGTCGCTGATGTAGGGACGCTCGCCGAAGTTCGAGATGCCGACGCGCCTGGCGGGTGCGGCGGCACCAAACTGCGAGGGGATCACTGCAACGCGGTTCTGCCAATCGCTTTTGCAACTTGCAAAGTGGCATTGAGTGCGTGACAGAGACCAGAAACGTGAGATAAGCGCTCACCAGGCAACGCAGGTAAGTGCAGAGTGCTTTTCAGCTCCCCCCAGTTCGTATTCCTCTTTCTGCCTGTCAGCCTTGTCGGCTATTTCCTAATGGCCCGCCTTGTGGGCCCGCGAGCGAGCCTGTGGTGGCTGGTCGTCTGCTCGCTGTTTTTCTACGGCTACTGGAAGCTGGAATATTTGCCGCTGCTGATCGGATCGATGGGCGCCAATTTTGTGATCTCGACGGGGATCCAGCGATCTGTGGGGGGCAGCGCATCCGCCCGCTCCAAGGGGTTTGCCCTTTTGACGCTGGGGCTTGTGCTCAACCTCGGTCTGCTTGCCTACTTCAAATATTTCGCGTTCCTGATCGAGACTTGGAACGGCCTTGCCGGCAGTGCACTGACCGTGCCGGATATTTTATTACCGCTCGCGATCTCGTTCTTCACGTTTCAACAGATCACGTATCTCGTTGACAGCTACAAGGGTAAGGCGGCGCGCAGCTCGGCGCTGAATTACGCGGTTTTCGTGACCTTCTTTCCGCAGTTGATTGCCGGTCCCATCGTGCATCACAAGGAGATGATGCCGCAATTCATGCGGCGCACCACGTCCGTGCTGCGCTGGAAGAATCTGTTGGTCGGTTGCATCATCTTTTCACTGGGTCTGTTCAAGAAGGTTGTGATCGCAGACACCTTCGCCGTGTATGCCGATGCGGGCTACGCGGATCACACGCAACTGACAATCCTTGATGCGTGGATCACGACCTTTTCCTATACGTTTCAGCTATATTTCGATTTCAGCGGCTATAGTGACATGGCGATCGGGGGCGCTCGCATGTTCGGCATAAGGCTGCCGCTGAACTTTTTCTCGCCCTACAAGGCGGTGTCGATACAGGATTTCTGGCGGCGCTGGCACATCACGTTGTCCCGGTTCCTGCGGGACTACATCTACGTTCCTCTGGGCGGGAACCGCCGCAGCGATATGCGCGTCAGCGCCAATCTGATGACGACATTTCTCTTGGGCGGTCTCTGGCACGGCGCGGGGTGGACCTTTATCGTCTGGGGCGCCATCCATGGCGCGGCGCTGGTGATCGGGCGCCTTGTTGCAATGACCGGCCTGCGTTTGCCGACGATCATCAAATGGGCGCTGACCTTTTTCGTCATTCATCTGGCTTGGGTTTTCTTCCGCGCCGAGACTATCGGGCAAGCGATGGACATTCTTCAGACAATGTTCGGGTTGAACCCCGCAGCGATGCAGGGCCCCCGGCACGTCGTGATTGCCGGTGCCAGCACGGCGGGGAAATACATCCTGTTGGCGTTGATTGGCGTCGTGGTCCTGCCCAATACCGATCAGTTCGTCCGCAACATCAGGCCGCTTTGGAAAACGGTCGCAGCCGCTGTCTTGTTCGGGGTCGCGTGCATCTTCATGCTGATTTCGCGCAGCGAAGTTTTCCTCTATTTCAATTTCTGAAGAAGTGGTGACCATGTATCGCAACCGCCTGACGATCTTTGCCGCAATAGCGACCGTCATCCTTCTGGCCATTCCGGCGGCCAATCTGGCGTCCAGCGCTTACATTGGTGCGCCACTTTTGCCGCGCGAGACGCGCGATTTGTGGTCGGTTGATCGTGTCGAGGGCAATCTGGCATATTTGTTCATGTCCTGCTGCAACCGCTCGATCTACCCGGAACGCGTTCGCATCGGCCGGAATGGGTATTTCTTTCTGGGCAACGACGACGGGCGGGTGATCGACAAGACGGCCGGCCTCTGGCACCCGCCTGCGGAGAAACTGGAGGAGTTGGTCAAGCGCTTTGGCCGCCTGCAGCATGAGGTTGCGGAAGCAGGCGCTGCGCTGGCCATCGTGATCGCACCGAACAAACATTCGGTCTATCCCGAGATGCTGCCAAAGGACCTGACCCCTGCGCGGCAAACGGTGACAGACGACGTTCTTGGCCGCGCCGACGCGGTTGGGGTTGGCCTGCCCATGCTGGATTTGCGCGCCGACATGCGGCGGCTAAAAACCACGGCCCAAGCTTATTTGAAGACCGACACGCATTGGACCAATGCCGGGGCCGCCGACAGCTATGACAGGATCATGGAGTTTTTGCGCGACCAGCAAGGGGTAGCGGCATCCACCATCGGCTATAACCTGATCCCGACGAGGCGACCTGCGGGTGATCTCGTCCGCCTGCTGAAAATGCGGGAAATGTTCGGTCAGGACCATGAGGCCGACTATCGCATTGAATTGACCATGCGCCCCGATACATGCGTGGCGACGATCAGCATGATTTCCGGTGAAACCAGTGAATGCGCGCCGTCCGGCAACGACGAGGTATCTGTCATGGACAAATCCATGAAGGTCACCCGGACGATCAACGCCCCGAACGATCAGACCGTGCTGATGCTCTGCGATTCCTTCTGCACCCGCTCGTCATCGCTGTTCAACGCGACCTTCCGCACCGTGTACCGTGTCCATTGGAAATTCCTCGATCGCAAGACGCTGAGCAGACATATCGAAACCCTCGCGCCCGATATTGTCATCCTTCAGATGGTCGAGCGCGACATGCTGACATTTGGCGATGGCGAGAACTGACGCCGCTAAAATCGCGACGCTGAAAGGCAAGGTGTCAATCCGCCGGTTTCCAGGTGCGTTCCAGCACGCCGAGCCAGTTTTCGTGGCAGAGCTTGGTCAACAGCGCCTCGTCAAATCCGTGCTGCGCAAGGGCGGACCGCAGCGCACCCAGACCGGCGGCATCGCCAAGGGCCGCCGGCACCTGCGCGCCGTCGAAGTCCGAGCCGAAACCGACGCGATCCTCGCCCAGATGCGCGATCAGATGATCGAGATGCCGCAGGAGCGGATCAAAGCCGCGATCGTCCGCCTTTTTTCCGTCCGGGTTCAGAAAACCGGTGGCAAAGTTTACGCCGACCATGCCACCGCTATCGCGGATCACGCCCAGTTGCCGGTCCGTGAGGTTGCGCGACGAGGGTGTGACCGCGTGGGCGTTGGAGTGGGTGGCCACCAGTGGCGCATCGCTGAGCGCGGCCACGTCGTTGAAGCCGGCCTCGTTCAGATGTGACAGATCGACCATGATGCCCGTGCGGTTGCAAAGCCGGATCAGATCCTTGCCCGCAGCCGTCAGTCCCGGCCCGGTATCGGGAGAGGAGGGGTAGGCGAACGGCACGCCGTGGCCGAACACCGTCGGGCGGCTCCAGACCGGGCCGATGGACCGCAACCCCATATCATGAAACAGATAAAGCGCATCGAGGTCGGGGCCGATCGCTTCGGCGCCCTCGATATGCATGATCGCGGCGATGATGCCGCTGGCCAGACAGTCGCGCAGGTCGGCGACGGTGCGGCAGATCCTGAACCGCCCGTCTGACGCGCGCTCCATCCATTTCAGATGTCCCGCCATCGCCATCGCCACCGGCTGCGCCTCGGCCACGTCGATCTGCTGTGGCAAGGGCAGGGCATAGGGCGGATTTTCCATTTCATCGTCAATGTCATGCGGCAGATCGGGCGACGAGATGTAGATCGCGAAAAAACCGCCGCCAAATCCGCCCCGTTGCATGCGCGGCAGGTCCAGATGCCCCTTGCCGGTATCGGTCAGCCAGGTTGCCTCCCGATTGCCGGGATCGCGCAGGAGGCGCAAAAGAAAATCATTGTGACCGTCAAAAATGAGGGGTGATGTCGGCATGTCAGGCACCTTTGAAACCTTCGCTGGCGATCAGCAGATCCTTGGTATAGTCGGCCTGCGCCTCGCGCCTTTGCAACGCGGCACGGGTCAGTTCCTCCACCCGCTCGCCGTGCTGCATTACCACCACGCGCTCGCACATATGCGCCACCACGGCAAGGTCGTGGCTGACGAGAATATAGGTCAGCCCACGCTCTGCGCGCAGCGCGTCCAGCAGGTTCAGCACCTCGGCCTGAATGGAGGCGTCGAGCGCGGATGTCGGCTCGTCCAGCAGCAGAATCTGAGGCTCCAGGATCAGCGCGCGCGCGATGGCGACGCGCTGGCGCTGCCCGCCGGACAGCTGGTGCGGAAACCGAAACCGAAAACCATGGCCCAGCCCCACATCCTCCAGCGCCTTTTCGATACGGGCCTCGCGGCTGTCAAAGCCGTGGATCGCCAGAGGCTCGGACAGTATCTTGTCGACGGTGTGGCGCGGATGCAGCGACGCGTAGGGGTCCTGGAACACCATTTGCACCTGGCGGTAGAAGGCGCGGGTCCGCGGCGCCTTCAGCGGGACACCGTCGATGGCGATGGTTCCCCACGCGATCGGCGCCAGCCCGCAGATGGCCCGCAGCACGGTGGATTTCCCCGACCCGCTTTCCCCCACGAGGCCAAAACTTTCGCCCTTTATCACATTCACGCCCAGCCCGCTAACGGCCTGCACCTGGCTGGCGCCCCGGCCGAAATTGACGATCAGATCGTCTATTTCCACCAGCACTTTCATTCCAGCCACGCCGGA
Organism: Roseovarius sp.; assembly: GCA_048267045.1. GTDB lineage: Bacteria > Pseudomonadota > Alphaproteobacteria > Rhodobacterales > Rhodobacteraceae > Roseovarius. The sequence goes on from JBLWYG010000011.1 coordinate 43,991, forward strand.
TCACGGGTCAGAGTTTTCAGCGGGCGGTGTCCGCCCTCGATCCGGGGCAGGCAATTCAGCAGGCCCTGCGTATAGGGATGCCTCGCCGCGCGCAGATCCTTTGCCGCGATTTCCTCGACGACGCGGCCGGCATACATCACCAGCACGCGGTCGCAGAAGGATGACACAAGCCGCAGATCATGGCTGATGAAGATCAGCCCCATGCCGCGATCACGCACCAGATCGTCCAGTATCTTCAGCACATCCAGTTGCACCGTCACGTCCAGCGCCGATGTCGGCTCGTCCGCGATCAGAAGGTCCGGCTCGGCTATCAGCATCATGGCAATCATTGCCCGCTGCCCCATGCCGCCCGACAACTCGTGCGGATAGGCGTCGAACACCCTCTCGGGGTCGCGGATCTGCACGGCATGAAGCATGCCGATAGCCTTGGTGCGCGCATCCGTGCGGTTTGCGTCGCCGCGCCTGCGAGAGGCCTCGACGATCTGACGGCCTACTGTCATCACCGGGTTGAGCGAATATTTCGGGTCCTGCATGATCATGCTCATCCGGCGCCCGCGCAGGCTGCGCCAGGTGGTCCTTGATGCGCCGCGCAGGTCGATGCCGTCAAACTCCAGCCGCTCGGCTGTCACCCGGCCCGAGGGCGGCGTCAGCCCGAGAATGGCGCGCCCGGTCTGCGATTTGCCCGATCCGGATTCGCCGACAATCCCCAGCCGCTCGCGGCCCAGCGTAAAGGACACGTCGCGCACCACGCGCACCGGCCCGTCCCGCGACGGAAAGGCGACGTTCAGTCCTTTGACCTGCAGCATGTCCGTCATTTTCCCCCCTTGGGGTCAAGCACGTCGCGCAGCCCGTCGCCCAGCAGGTTGAAGCCGAGCGAGACCACGAAAATGGCGATCCCCGGCATGGTCGCGACCCACCAGAAATCAATCAGGAACCGGCGGCCGCTGGCGATCATCGCGCCCCATTCGGGCTGTGGCGGCTGCGCGCCGAGGCCAAGGAAGCCCAGCCCCGCCGCAGTCAGGATGATCCCGGCCATGTCCAGCGTGACCCGCACGATGACCGAGGACATGCACAGCGGCACCACATGCGACCAGATGATGCGCAGGCTTCGCGCCCCCTGCAGGCGGACAGCGGCGATATAATCGGTGTTGCGGATGGTCAGCGTCTCGGCCCGTGCAAGGCGCGCATAGGGCGGCCATGAGGTGATCGCGATGGCGATGATCGCGTTCTCGATACCGGGGCCAAGCGCGGCGACGAAGGCCAGCGCAAGGATCAGCCGCGGGAAGGCGAGGAAGATGTCGGTGATGCGCATCAGCACGGTATCGACCCAGCCACCGAAATAGCCCGCCGTTGTGCCGACTGCCAGCCCGATGGGCGGGGCGATAATCGCCACCATGGCCACAACCATCAGCGTCAGGCGCGAGCCATGCACGATCCGGCTGAAGATATCGCGGGCCTGATCGTCGGTGCCCATGAGATGCTCCCACGAGGGCGGCAGCAGGCGCGCGGTGCGCAGATCGCCCCCGCGCAGGGGATCGTAGGGCGCGATCACGTCGGCAAAGATCGCCATCAGGATCAGCAGGATCACGATGCCCAGTCCCAGCATCGCCAGTTTGTTACGACGCAGCTGCGACCATGTGCGATAGGCCTGTCCCAGCTTTGCCTGACGGCGCGATGCGGGGTGGTCGCTGAGCAGCCAGTCGCGTGTGGAAACTTGGGTCATCCGCGCCGCCTGACGCGCGGATCAAGCAGAGTATAGAGCAGATCGGACAAGAGGTTTAGCCCGACGAAGATGACACCGATCACCAGTGTCCCGCCCAGCACCGCGTTCATGTCAGCGTTCTGCAAGCTGTTGGTCAGGTATTGCCCCAGACCCGGCCAGGCAAAGACGGTTTCGGTCAGCACCGACCCCTCCAGCAGCCCCGCATAGCTGAGCGCGACCACCGTCACCAGCGGCACGGCGGCATTGCGCAGGGCATGTATCCAGATGATACGCCATTCGGCCACGCCCTTCACCCGCGCGGCGGTGATGTATTCCTGTGCCAGTTCGGCCAGCATGAAGGACCGCGTCATGCGGCTGATATAGGCCATCGAGAAATATCCCAGCAAGATCGCGGGCAGCGCCAGATGCGACAGCACATTTCGGAACGCGTCCCACTGGCCCTGAATTGCGGTGTCGATCAGCAGCAGCCCGGTGATCTGCGTCACCGAATATTCATAGGCGATGTCGATGCGTCCGGGGCCGGCCACCCAGCCCAGCTTGGCATAGAACACCAGCAGCCCCAGCAGGCCCAGCCAGAAGATCGGCGCCGAATATCCGACCAGCCCGACAACGCGGATCACCTGATCGGCCAGCTTGCCCTGACGCACAGCGCCCCAGATACCCAAGGGGATGCCAAAGATCGTGCCCAGAATGATGCCTGACGTCGCCAGTTCCAGCGTTGCCGGAAAGACGCGGGCGATATCTTCGGTGATCGGCTTCTTGGTCAGAACGGATGTGCCCAGATCGCCGCTGAGCGCATCTTTCAGGTAGATCCAGAACTGATGATAGAGCGGTTTGTCGAGGCCAAGCGCTTGGTATGCCGCATCATATGTTGACTGCGAGGCGCGGTCGCCGACGACGGCCAGAACCGGATCGACCGGCACGACGCGGCCGATAAGAAAGGTGACTACCAGCAGGCCCAGAAACGTGACCGCCACCGTCGCGATCAGCTTGCCGGTTTTCATGCCGTAGAACGAAAGGGCGCGCCAGCGCCCTCCCGTGTTTGCAGGGGACGTTACCGCCATCAGTCCTTGGTCACTTTGCGGAACGAGTTGTCGTTGAACGACGGCCCGATGATGAAGTCGTTCACGCCCTCACGGATACCCAGAACCTCGATTTCCTGGAACATGATCACGAAGGGCGAAACCTTCTGATGCTCATCCTGAAGCTCCAGATACAACTCCGCACGCTTGCCAGTGTCCTTCTCCAGCACAGCGGCGTCGGCCTGCGCCGTCATTTCAGGAATGTCCCACGCGTTGCGCCATGCCAGCGGTTTGCTTTCGGCATCGTCGCTGTTGTCGGGATTGCGCGCGAAGGTATCGGCATTGGTATGCGGGTCCTGATAGTCGGGACCCCAGCGCCCGATATAGATATCGTGGTTGCGCGCGCGGTACTTGGTCAGCGTCTGCTGGCCATCGCCGGGGATCAGCTCCATCTGGATACCGGCCTGCGCCATGGTCTGCTGAATGGCCTCTGCCATCGCCGTAATCTCGGGCGTGTTGCGGGTGTCCATGGTCACGGTGAACCCGTCCGGCAAACCCGCTTCGGCCAACAGTTCCTTGGCTTTTTCGACGTTCAGCGCGTAGGGGTTTTCGTTCAGGGCGCCAAGGAACCCTTCGGGCAGGAACGCCTGATGGACCTTGACCTTGCCCTTCATGATGGTGTCGGCGATGGTCTGGTAATCCACCAGATATTTCATCGCCTCGCGGACCTCGGGCTTGCTCAAGTTCTCGTTCTTCTGGTTCAGACCCAAGTAATAGATCGAGCCCTTGATGCCGCTTTCGATCTTGATGTCAGGATTGTCGGCCAGTGCGTCCATCTCTTCGGCGCCAAGGTTGCGCGCGATGTCGATGTCGTCTTTTTCCAGCAGCAGGCGCTGGGTGGAGCCTTCGGGAATGTGGCGGTAGATCGCCCGCGCCATGGCAGGCGCATCGCCCGAGAAACTGTCGTTGCGTTCCATTACGACGACCTCGTTGGCACGCCAGTCGCGGATGGTGAATGCCCCCGATCCGGCGTAGTTCGTCTTGAGCCATTCATAGCCCATGTCGCCGCGTGTCTCGTTGCTCATCACCAGGTCCTTGTCGACGATAAAGCCGACGGTCGCGGTCAGGCAATAAAGCAGGAGGGTGGGGGCATATGCCTTGTCCATCTCAAGCTCGAAACTCATGTCGCCGGTCTGGCGGATCTTTTCTTCGACGTTGCCGGCGCTCAGGCCGAACTGCGTCAGGATGAACGCGGGTGACTTGTCTAGCTTGACCGCGCGATGCAGCGAAAAAACGGCATCGGCGGCAGTAATCGGATTGCCGGAGGCGAATTTCAGGTCCGGCCTGATGACAAAGCTGAACGTCTTGCCGTCGTCGGATACCTCCCAGCTTTCGGCGATGACACCGAAGACGTCCGAGACGTCCTCGACGTTATATCCGACAAGCGGCTGATAGCTGTTGCCCAGCAATTCGGAGGCCGTAAATTCGAAAACCTCGGCTGGGTCGAGCGATATGATATCGTCCAGCTGCCACGCCTGAATCAGCGTGTCTGGCGGCGTCTCGGCAAATACCGGTGTCGCTACAGCGATGCCAAGTGTTGCGCTGATGGCAGCCGAGGCGATCAGTCCTGAAACACGTCTCATGTTGAACTCCCTAATGAAAAACAGCGATCCGAGCGTCTTTTTCAGTCTGGCGCTCTTCAATCCTGCTTCCATACGGTGCCAGCAGGGCAATTCTGTCAAGAAATATCGAAGGACGCGGCCGGTCCTGCGGGCATCTTGCCGAATGCCGGATTATTCCTTGGGACGGGCTGGATCCGCCACCTATCTGGCCGTGCCGGACGCCCATAGGCTGACCGTGCGCCACCGCGACTGACCGGGCGCTGTCGGGGACAAATTCACTTGCCGCCTCGCAAGCGCCAAGCGGGCAGTCTTGCTTGACTCAGTGGCCCAAACCCGCACACGATATGCGATGGATGGCGCTATCGGGGCGCATAAAAACCAATATAATGAATAATGAACGGGAGAATACGGACATGAAGAAACTGCATTATGCGTTGGCGGCTCTGCTGGCATTCGGCGGCGCTGCATCGGCGCAAAACCTGTCTATTGCCACGGGCGGCACTGGCGGCACCTATTACCCCTATGGTGGCGGTTTGGCCGAACTGATAGGAAAATACGTCGACGGCGCTCAGGCCACTGCGGAAGTGACCGGCGCATCTGTCGAGAATATGGCGCTGATCGCGCAACAGCAAAGCGATCTGGCCATTGCGCTGGCTGATACCGTCTATGATGGCTTCAACGGCAGCGGCGCTTTTGACGGGCGCGCGGTGTCGGACGCACGCGCGCTGGCCTCGATCTATCCCAATGCGGTGCAGATCGTGACGTTGGCTGACAGCGGCATAACCGGGCTGGACGACCTCAGGGGCAAGCGGGTGTCCGTCGGGGCGCCGGGGTCGGGAACCGAAGTCAACGCAGAGGCCATCCTGACCGCCAATGGCATCACCTATGAGGATTTCAGCCCGCAGCGGCTGAACTTCAACGAAACCGCAGATGCACTGCGCGACGGCGACATCGACGCCGGTTTCTGGAGCGTCGGCCCGCCGACATCATCTATCCTGAACCTTGCCGCGACCCGCGACATTGCGCTGATTTCGCTGACACCTGAACAGATCGATGCGGCCCGCGAAGCAGAACCTGTGTTTGCCCCCTACACGCTGCGTTCCGGTCTTTACGAGGGGATGGACGCCGATGTGCCCACGATCTCGATCCCGAACGTGCTGGTGGTGAATGCGGCCATGGATGAGGAAATGGCCTATCAGATCACCAAGGCGATGTTTGAACATGTGGACGAATTGATCGCGGTACATCCGGCGGCCAACGACACCACGCCCGAATTCGCGCTGTCATCCACGCCGATCCCGCTGCACCCCGGCGCGATCCGCTGGTACGAAGAAGCGGGCCATACGGTGCCGGACAACCTGCGCCCGTGAGATATCCGGTGATGGGGCGGCTCCTGTGGGCCGCCCTGTTTTCCTGCCTGAGCATCTATCCGGCAGCAGCGGAAACACTGCGGGTTGTCGGCGCGGATGAGACGATACTGGTCGAGGCGCCCATGGCAGAGGGCGATGAATGGTGCCTCGGCTGGAACCATTCCGTAACCGGCGGGGCAGTTTGCGACTGTTTTGCAGTCCGCGATGGCCGCATGGTTCTGGACCGATCCTATCTGCACGATTTTGCCGCCGGTCTGGGCGAAGTCGCCGGACGCGGACGCATCGAGGCAGCAGACGGGGGCGGATACTGGATCCGCGACATGAACGAGCCGATCACCGGCAATGCGCTGACCTTGCGCGTCGGCAGGCGCGGCGTCGATCATCGGTTGCGCATCGGCGCACATGTCTATGCCCTGTCCGATCTGGCAGCGGGACAGCGCGTTGTCGTGCAATTGATCGAAAAACCCGAACGTTGAAAAACCCAGACCCGAGAAGGCGTATCCCGATGGGCGACACCAACCAGACTGAGCGTTTAGATCCCTCTGCCGGACCGGAGCAGCGTCGGCTAACGATGATGATCATCGCCACTGTCGGCATCGCGCTGTCGCTGTTCCAACTTTACGCGGCGGGGATTCAGCCGCTGGGTCTGTTCTATCAACGCTCGATCCACCTGTCGTTCATCATGGTGCTGGCGTTCCTGATGTTTCCCATTGCAGGCAAGGGACAAAGGGGCGTCATCGCCTGGGCCATCGACCTTGTTTTCCTGATCGCGGCCATTGCTAGCGGCGCCTATATCGTCATCAACCTGAACGCGATCTTTGATCGCGCCGGATTCTGGAGCCAAACGGATATCTGGATGGGAATCGTCACGACGCTTGTGGTCCTGGAGGCCGCGCGCCGTGCCATCGGGCTGGGCATGACCCTGATCGGCGTGGCGGCCATCGTCTATGGGCTAGCCGGGCCGCGCGGGGCGCTGCCGGTCGTGGGCGAATGGCTGCCGGGCATCCTGGCTCATCGCGGCAACAGTTTCGACCGCCTGATCGGGCAGCTTTATCTGGGGCAGGAGGGGATTTACGGCCTGCCACTGGGCGTCGCGGCAACCTATATCTTTGTCTTCGTGCTGTTCGGCGCGTTTCTCGAAGTGACTGGCGCGGGCAAATTCTTCATTGACCTCGCCTACGCCGCGACCGGGCGCAAGGCGGGCGGACCGGCCAAGGCGGCGGTGCTGGCAAGTGCCGGGATGGGCTCGATCTCGGGCTCGGCCATTGCCAATGTGGTGACGACAGGGGCCTTTACCATTCCGCTGATGAAAAAGCTCGGCTATCGCCCGGCGCAGGCCGGCGGGATCGAGGCCGCCGCGTCGACCGGCGGGCAGATCACGCCGCCGCTGATGGGGGCAGGGGCCTTTCTGATTTCCGAATACACGCGCGTTCCCTATATCGACATCGTCATCGTCTCGATCTTTCCGGCAATTCTCTATCTGGGCACCGTTTATCTTTTTGTGCATCTGGTGGCGATGAAATCGGGGATGAAGGGGACAGCCCGCGCCGACCTTCCCGTGGTGCGGGATGTGCTGAAGGCGGGCTGGCAATTCATCGTGCCGCTGGGCGTGCTGATCTGGTTGCTGGTGAACAATCTCTCGCCCATGCGGGTAGGGTTCTGGGCGATTATCTCGGTCGTGGCCGTGGCGCTGATCCGGGCGGCGGTCGAACTGGTCTGGCTGGAGCCGCGCCGAGGCACACAGTTGACGGGCGCGCGCCTCATAGCGGCTGCGAGGCGGGGTTTCGAAATTCTGGGGCAGGCGCTGGCGCTGGGCGCGCGCAACGCGGTTGCCGTGACCATGGCCTGCGCTGTGGCCGGTATCATCGTGGGTGTGGTCGGGCTGACCGGGCTGGGGCTGAAATTCTCGTCGATGATGGTGGCGTTTTCCGGCGGCAATCTTGTGCTGGCGCTGATCCTTGTCTTGCTGGCAAGTCTGGTGCTGGGCATGGGCCTGCCGGTGACGGCGGCCTATATCGTGCTGATCGTGCTGGTTGGCCCGGCCCTCAGCACCGAATTCGGGATGCCGCTGCTGATCGCGCATCTGGTGGTGTTCTGGTATTCTCAGGACAGCAACGTCACCCCGCCCATTGCGCTGGCCGGCTTTGCCGGCGCCGCGATTGCCGGGTCCAAACCGCTGGAGACATCGCTGCAGGCGTGGAAATTCGCCAAGGGCCTTTATCTGATCCCGCTCTTCATGGTCTACAATCCCGAGATCATCATGGGTGGGCCGGTCCCATATGTCATCTATTCCGGCGTCATCGCCGTGATCGCGCTGGTCGGTTTCGCCGCCGCGCTGGAGGGGTGGCTGTTCGCCCCGATGGGGTGGCTCTCGCGGGTTTCGGTCGTGCCTGCGACAATCGCGGTCTTTCATCCCGATTTTATGATTGAATCCGGCGGTGCGCTGGCTTTGCTGGTGATCATGGGGCTGAACTGGATACAATCGCGGCGCAGGCGCGCGGGGGATGTTGCCACTGGCTGACGGCGTCCAGACACGCTGTTCGAAAACGCGGATTCTCCGGAACTTCTGTCGAGTTATTCGGTTCACTTGTTTGATCCACGAATATGGCTAGGATCAGAACACGCGTGAGCAGGAATTGCCTCAGAGTGCGAATGGAGAGCCCTGTGCCGGTCCGACGCCCGACCTAGGTCAGGGTTTCGACGACGATGAGGCTTACCTGACGTGCCGGGGCGGCTCTTTCGCCCCGAATGATGAATTCAGCAATCCCGATATCTGCGCCAGATTGCACCACGAAGGAGAGACCACCATGACATCCGACAAAAGCAAACCAACCACGACCGACGCGGGGATCCCCGTCGCCAGCGACGAACATTCGCTGACCATCGGTGCCGACGGTCCCATTGTCCTGAACGACCACTACCTGATCGAGCAGATGGCGAACTTTAACCGCGAGCGTATCCCCGAGCGCCAGCCCCACGCCAAGGGCGCGGGCGCGTTCGGCCGCTTCGAGGTGACGCAGGACGTCAGCAAATACACCCGGGCCGCAGTCTTTCAGCCCGGCACCAAGACCGACACGCTGATCCGGTTCTCCACCGTGGCGGGCGAACGCGGCAGCCCCGACACCTGGCGCGATCCGCGCGGCTTTTCGCTGAAATTCTACACCAGCGAAGGCAACTACGACATGGTCGGCAACAACACTCCGGTCTTTTTCCTGCGCGATCCGATGAAGTTCCAGCACTTCATCCGCTCACAAAAACGTCGCGCCGACAATGGGCTGCGCGATCACGACATGCAGTGGGACTTCTGGTCGCTTTCGCCGGAATCGGCGCATCAGGTCACATGGCTGATGGGCGATCGCGGTATCCCTAAAACCTGGCGCCACATGGATGGGTTTTCCAGCCATACCTACATGTGGATCAACGCGGATGGCGAAAAATTCTGGGTCAAGTACCACTTCAAAACGGATCAGGGCAATGATTTCCTGACCCAGGCAGAGGCGGACAAGATGGCGGGCGAGGATGGTGATTATCACCGCCGCGATCTGTTCAATTCGATCAAGAACGGCGATTTTCCCAGCTGGACGCTGCACATGCAGATCATGCCTTTCGAAGAGGCGCGCACCTATCGCTACAACCCCTTCGATCTGACCAAGGTGTGGCCGCACGCCGATTACCCGCTGATCGAGGTGGGCAAGCTGACGCTTGATCGCAACCCGACGGATTTCCACACCGAGATCGAGCAGGCGGCATTCGAGCCGAACAATCTGGTGCGCGGTATTGGCCTGAGCCCGGACAAGATGTTGCTGGGGCGCGGATTCTCCTATTCCGATGCCCATCGGGCGCGTCTGGGAGTTAACTACAGACAGATTCCGGTAAATCGGCCCAAATCGCCGGTCCACAGTTACAGCAAGGATGGTGCAATGCGGGTCGATAACGTGACGGACCCGGTCTATGCGCCCAATTCCTATGGTGGGCCTGTGGCCGATCCGTCGCTCACTGATGACGGCGGGCTATGGTATGCGGACGGCGACATGGTGCGCACGGCCTATACCCTGCGCGAGGATGACGACGATTGGGGACAGGCGGGCACGCTGGTGCGCGACGTCATGGATGAGGCCGAGCGCGACCGGCTGGTCGACAACATCACCGGTCACCTCAAGGGCGGCGTGTCCGAGAAGGTTCTGCAACGCGCATTCGAATACTGGCGCAACGTCGACAAGACGCTGGGCGAGCGGGTGGAAAAAGGCGTGCGGGGCAGCTGATCGCCGGGCGTTTATCTGCTGGAGGTCGAAAAGGCCCTTATCGGCAACCCTGCGGTTGTCGACAAGGGTCATGAATGAAATGTCCAAGCCATTGGAAATCGACGCTGCCTTAGCTGATTTCCAAGGCGAGCAAGAAAAACGGGCCGCTCTGGGCGGCCCGTTCGTTTGACAGACGACTACAAGTTGCCGTTGTTCAACTCTCCAGCTATGTGGTCTGCCTGCCGAATTGCCAATGCGACAATCGTCAGTGTCGGGTTTTCTGCCGCACCTGTGGTGAACTGCGAGCCATCGGAGATGAACAGGTTCTCGATGTCGTGCGTGCGCCCGTTGCGGTTCACGACGCCGTCGCGCGCATTTTCCGACATCCGGTTCGTGCCGAGGTTATGCGTGGACGGGTAGGGCGGTGTCGGCAGGGTGCGGGTGGCCCCCATCGCGTCATAGATCGCCTGACCGCGCCCGTAGGCGTGGGCGCGCATCGCCTTGTCATTGGCATGGTCGGAATAGTGCACATTGGCAACCGGCATGCCGAACTGGTCGGTCACGTCGGTATTCAGCGTCACGCGGTTGGATTCCTGCGGCATATCCTCGCCCACGATCCACATCCCGGCCATGTTCTCGTATGAATCGAGCGCGGTGGTGAATTCGCGCCCCCAGCCGCCCGGATCAAGGAACGCAGCCATGAAAGGCAGGCCCAGGCTGAGCGTCTCAAGCTCGTAGCCGCCGACAAAGCCGCGGCTTGGATCCAGGCGCGCCTCGTCCTGGATGATGCCCGCCATGGTCGTCCCGCGCCACATCTTCACCGGCTTGTCGAAGATCCCGTAGACCGATCCGGTCAGGTGCCGCATGTAATTGCGTCCGACCTGGCCCGAGCTGTTGGCCAGCCCGTCAGGATACATCTGCGACGCCGAGTTGAGCAGGATGCGCGGGCTTTCGATCGAATTGCCCGCGACGCAGACAACCCGCGCCATCTGCTTGTGCTCGACCCCGTCCTTGTCGGCATAGACCACACCATTGACGCGCCCATCCTCGCCATGCTCGATGCGGAGCACATGGGCGCGGTCACGCACCTCCAGATTGCCCGTCGCCTCGCCGCGCGGGATGTCGGTATAGGCCGACGACCATTTCGCTCCCCATTTGCAGCCCTGAAAGCAGAATCCCGTCTGCTGGCAGGCCATGCGGCCGTCATATTCTTCGGAGTTGATGGCCATGCGGCCGGTATGAACCTCTTCGTAGCCCAGCTTTTTTGCGCCGGCCTCGAACACCTTGTAGTTGTTGCAGCCGGGCAATCCGGGCCTGCCCCCGGTGCGGGTCACGCCCAGTTTGGTTTCGGCCTTGTCATACCAGGGCGCCATTTCGGCCCCGTCGATGGGCCAGTCCAGCAGGTTCGCGCCCTCGACGTCGCCATAGTTGCTTTGAGCCTTCCACTCGTAATCCTGAAATCGCAGCGATGCGCCGGCCCAGTGGGTCGTCGTGCCGCCGACAGCCTTGACGATCCAGGCGGGCAGGCCGGAAAAGTCGTTCGCCACACGCCAGTCGCCCGACGTGGTGCGCGGGTCCAGCCAGGCCAGTTGGCCAAAGCTTTCCCATTCGTCGTTGACGTAATCCTCGGGCAGATAGCGCCCGCCCGCCTCCAGCGAGACGACGGAAACGCCCCGCTGGGCCAGCTCATTGGCCAGAACACCGCCGCCCGCGCCGGTGCCGATGATGACGACGACGCTGTCGTCGGTTTTGTCAAATGGTGCAGTCATTTTGTCATCCTCCCTCAGCCGATCCACGCGATGTCGTCAAAGCCACGATTGATGTAGCCGCCTTGCGAATAGGACTCGCCCTCGTAGCCAAAGATCGGCCAGACCGCTTTCTGGTTGTAAAGTCCGGTCACAAGCCCGCCGCGCACCTTCTGAAAGAACGCGCTGTCCTCGATCCCGCGCAGCACATCCACGCGGTCGCGTTCCCACCCGATATCGAGGTAGGCGCCATGCCCCTTGTTGCGCGCCGCATCATTCAGCATCTCGATGCCGGCCTCGGTTTCGTCCACCGCGTCCGGCACGTCATATCCCTTGACCGCGGCGGCATAGAATTCGTCCGCTACCTTGTCATGTGGGTAGATGTCGCGCGCCATCTGGATCAGGGTCGCCATTGTGTCCGGCTTCAATGCGTTCAACTCGGTCGCCCAGGCCGCATCGCGCCCCGAGACGAAATTCGCCCCGACGACGAAACTTGCCCCCGCAGCCGCGCCGCGCGACAATAGCTGGCGGCGTGTCAGCCCTTTCAGGTTCAGTGTTGTGGTCATCTTCGGTTCCTCCCTGTGACCTTTGGCAAAGGGCGCGATCCTTCTTCGCGCCCGACTGGATTATCAGACGTTCATTTGAAGCGGCCTGACCGCTCCAGCACCTCGATCTGGTAGCCATCGGGGTCCGCGACGAAGAAAAAGCGCCCGACAAGCGTGCCGCCGGGCGCAAATTCCACGACTTTACGCGGATTGAGGCCGCCGGACTCGAAGCGGGCATGTTCCGTGTCAAGGTCGTCGACCGATACCGCCAGATGCCCATACCCGTCGCCCAGATCGTAAGGCTCCGTCCGGCCCTTGTTCACCGTCAGTTCAAGCTCGAATTCGGTTTCGGAATTGGACAGGTAGACCAGCGTGAAGTCGTCAAAGTCCAGCCTGTCGGCAATCTTGAGGCCAAAGGCCTTGTCATAGAATGCGACGGAGCGCGCCTCGTCCAGAACGCGGATCATGCTGTGGATGGCTTTGGCCATAATGCTCTCCTGCGGCAGTGATTTTATCAGACCACGCTAGAGGAGGAAAAACCTGCCGGGTAGTAGGGCACTACTACACTGCCGTCGGGGCGATACGCACCGCACACATTCACTCTGCCGCCAACGCTGCGGAATCCTGTGCGCACTGCTTGGACAGAAAAATCAGGCAGGTCGTGCGCAAGACCGAGGTGAAGTTCTGCGGTTCCCCCTTGAGTTCCAGCACCTCACTGTGCAGCGTCGACAGGAACAGCGGTGTTGATGTGCCATCGCGCTGCGCGATCTCGTCGAGTATCGCCCAGAAAGCGTTTTCCAGCCGGATTGACGTGCTCTGACCATTCAGCCGCAGTCGCCGCGTGGTCGAGGTGTAGCGTTCGGGATCCTGTCCCGCAAAAACCTGACACATGCGCAATTCTCCTTTACGTCTATCAAGGTGTAAACGAATGCAAAATACAAATCACTTTTGAACGGCCGCATCGTTCAGACGCCCCGATTGGGTGCGGATGCTCTTGGTCATGCGGCGCCAGACATCGGCGCGCACTGCCATTCGACCGGTTCGGCACAGACCCCAAGGATCGGACCCGGTCAGAACGGATCGGGCACTCCGTCCGGCAACGGCACGTTGAATGCGTTTATGGTCATTGAAATCAAAGTATAATAGCCAAGCAATCCAACCAGTTCGACCGCGCCCTCGACGCCATAATGCGCGACAACGGCCGCATGGGTCGCGTCCGAGACTTGGTGGGTTCGATGCAACTCATCGGCAAAGGCGTAGACCGCAGCCTCGTCATCGGCGGTGAAGGTGGGTGTCCTTCCGCAACGGATATCTTCGATGATCTGTGCCGCAAGCCCCTGCTGCAAGGCGATGGGCGCATGAACGGCCCACTCGAACCCCGAGGCCCAGAAGGCCCCCGTCACCAGAATTGCCAGTTCCGACACGCGGGGCGGCAGCCGTGTATCGTACCGGCAAAACGCGCCCAGGGCCTGCGCGCGGTCCGCCAGTTGCGGCGATTGCAGCCAGACCCGCAGCGGACCCTGCACCAGCCCGCGCTTGCCCCCCACGATGGCGTCAAAGACGGTCTGCTGTTCGGGCGTCAGGGCGTTTTCGTCCAAGGTGGGGTGGCGATTGTCCGGCATGAGATAGTCTTTCTGTTTTAGTATCAGAGCGTTGCAAATTGCCGACCGGCCGGGCGACGCACGCCGCGATACTGATGTCAGCCCTGCGGGCCGTTACGCAGACGGTGCCTCATCGGCTGAGGGTAGGGGCTGATGCGTCCGAGGCGACCGGCATCACGCGGCGATCGCCCGATCTATCGCACCCGACAGCTTGCCGACCAGCTCGTCGATCTCTTTGTCGGAGATGATGAAGGGCGGGGCCAGCAGGACATGATCGCCCTGTTGTCCGTCGATCGTGCCGGACATTGGATAGCAGATCAGACCGGCGGCAAAGGCTTCTTTCTTGATCCGGGCCGCGATGCCGCGGCCGGGATCGAATGGCGCCTTTGTCTCGCGGTCAGCGACCAGTTCGATCCCGCGGAACAGGCCGCGTCCGCGAATGTCACCGATATGGGCGTGCTGACCCAGCGCCGATCGCAGCGCAGAGTCGAGCGTCCGACCTTGGGCCTGTACGCGGCTCAGCAGATCGCGCTCCAGTATTTCGTCCAGCACGGCGTTGGCGGCGGTCGCGGCAAGCGGATGCCCCATGTAAGTGTGTCCGTGCTGGAAGAATCCGGTCCCCGATGCGATGGCGTCATAGATAGCCGCGGTGGTCAACAGCGCACCTATCGGCTGATATCCGGCACCAAGACCCTTGGCGATGGTGATCATGTCCGGTGCGACGCCGTCCTCGGCGCAGGCAAACAGATGGCCGGTGCGCCCCATGCCGCACATCACTTCGTCAAGGATCAGTAGCACGCCATAGCGGTCGCATATCTCGCGGATACGCCGCAGGTATCCAGGCACCGCAGGCACGGCGCCGCTGGTGGCCCCGACCACCGGTTCCGCTATGAAAGCCATGACGGTATCGGCGCCCAGCCGCAGGATCTCGGTTTCCAGCTCGTTCGCGACACGCAGGCCATAGGCCTCGGGCGTCTCGCCCTCGCGGCGGCCCCGGTATTCGTAGCAGGGGCTGATATGGGTCGTGTCCGCCAGAAGCGGGGCGAACTGCGCCCGGCGCCATGCGTTGCCCCCGGCGGCCAGTGCGCCCAGTGTATTGCCATGATAGCTTTGCTTGCGCGCGATGACGCGATGCCGGCCAGGCTGGCCGATTTCCAGAAAATACTGCCGTGCCAGCTTGATGGCGGCCTCGACAGCCTCGGATCCGCCCGACACTAGATACACACGGTCGATACTGCCCGGTGCATATGACACCAGACGATCTGCCAGCCGCTCGGCAGGCTCAGAGGTCAGAAAGCCGGTATGCGCAAAGGCGAGCCGGTCGATCTGGGCATGAAGAGCCGCGCGCACTACGGCATTGGAATGGCCAAGACACGACACAGCCGCGCCGCCGGAGCCGTCCAGATACCGCTTTCCATCCGCGTCGATCAGGTAGCACCCATCGCCCGCTACCGCGGTGGGCAGCGTGGCCTTGGTAGATCTGCCAAAGATATGCCCCGACACGAGATCTACGACCTGACGACAAGCACGGATACCGGCGAGCGGCGCACGATGCGGTCGGCGTTCGACCCCACTAGGAATTCGCGCACGCGGTCGGGCTTGTGCGAGGCCATGACCACCAGATCGCAGGGGATCTCTTCGATCACGCGCAGGACCTTGCGGTGGATCTTGCCAAAGGCCAGATGCTGCTTGACGTTTATGTCGCTCGGGACGTTCTCCTCGACCAGTTTGTCGAGCGCCTTGCTGGCCGCTTCAACGGCCAGTTTCTCGTAATCGGGCGGAAAGAATCCGTCGACCAATGGCGTGCCCATGTCGGGTACGACCGACATGATATGCAGCTTGCCGCCAGAGGTGCGCACCAGTTCGATGGCCGCAGGCAGCGCCTTTACCCAGGATGCCTTGGCATTCAGGTCGATCGTCAGAAGAACCGTGTGGAACATCGTGTCTCTCCTCAGGCGTGTGCGGTTTTGCGTGGCGCGCGCGAATTGCGGCCCCGCTGCAGGAAGACGATCAGGGCCAGCAACAACAGGGCCGGAATGAACATCCAGTATTTGCTGGGTTGCGGCACGGGTTTCAGAACGCGCAGCACCTCCTGATCCCAGTCCAGCCCGGCCTCTGCCGCTGCGCTGCCGAAGGCGACGTCGTCGATGAACATCTTGTCGCCTTCATCGCGAAAGGTGAGGCCGGCATTCTCCAGCTTTTCTTCGCCTGTGGTGCCGTCGTTGATTGGCACCAGCGCAACGAATTCGATCGGGTCGCCCAGATCATTCACGCCTGCCACGCGCACTCGCAGCGTCTGTCCGATGTCGGTGTCGGCGGCAGCCTGTGTGATCGCTGCCGGTTCTTCTTCCAGATAGGGCGCACTGATCATGTCCATCCAGAAACCGGGACGGAAGAGGGTGAACGCGATCAGCAGCAGGACGATGGTTTCATAGAACCGGTTCTTGGCCAGGAACCAGCCTTGCGTGGCTGCCGCGAATAGCAGCATCGCCACCGTCGCAACAACGAAGACGAAGACGCCCTGCACCATGGTGACGTTGATCAGCAGCAATTCGGTATTGAAGATGAAGAGAAACGGCAGGGCGGCCGTTCGCAAGCTGTAGAAGAATGCGATCACGCCGGTCTTGATCGGATCACCGCCCGAAACGGCGGCAGCGGCGAATGAGGCAAGCCCGACAGGCGGCGTCACATCGGCCATGATGCCGAAGTAGAACACGAACAGATGCACCGCGATCAGCGGCACGATCAACCCGTTCTGCTGTCCCAACGTCACGATCACCGGCGCGAGCAGAGCGGACACGACGATGTAGTTCGCCGTCGTCGGCAAGCCCATGCCAAGGATCAGCGACAGGATCGCCGTAAGGAACAGGATGGCGAGGATATTGCCGCCCGACAGGACTTCGACCACGTCGGCAAGGGCCGATCCCACGCCGGTCTGGCTGACTGCGCCGACGATGATGCCGGCGGTCGCGGTGGCGATGCCGATGCCGATCATGTTGCGGGCACCGACGACCAGACCTTCCAGCAGATCGGTCGCGCCTTCCTTGATGCGGGCGCCCATCTGGCCCTCGCCGCGCAGCATCGCCATCAGCGGGCGCTGCGTGATCAGGATAAAGATCATGTACATCGTCGCCCAGAATGCCGAGAGGCCGGGAGACAGGCGATCGACCATCAGCGCCCAGACAAGCACGACGACCGGCAGGATATAGTGCAGACCCGACCGCACGGTCGGACCGGGTAGCGGCAGTTTCGTGACCGACGCATTCGGATCGTCCAGTTTCAGCGGCGCCTCTTTGGAGGCGACGTAGAGCAGCCCGACATAAGCAGCCGTCAAGGCGGCAAAAATGATATAGGGCGCCGCGACGGGGAAGGCAGGGCGGATCCAGCCCATGCCGTAATAAACAAGGAACGACAGCGCACAGATGACCGCGACACCGAACACGAAGCCGATCAGGCGCTGGATGATCGGCTTGGGTTCATAGGGACGCTCAAGGCCCTCCATGCCGGCCTTCAACGCCTCCAGGTGGACGATATAGACCAGCGCGATATAGGAAATGACGGCAGGCAGGAACGCGTGTTTGACCACGTCGAAATAGGGGATGCCGACGTATTCCACCATCAGGAACGCGGCGGCGCCCATGACGGGGGGCATGATCTGACCGTTGACGGAGGACGCCACCTCGACCGCGCCCGCCTTTTCCGAGCTGAAGCCGACTTTCTTCATCAGGGGGATGGTGAATGTGCCCGTTGTCACGACGTTCGCGATGCTCGATCCCGAGATCAGGCCGGTCATGGCCGAGGACACGACAGCGGCCTTGGCCGGGCCGCCTTTCATGTGGCCCATCAGCGAAAACGCGACCTGAATGAAATAGTTGCCGGCCCCCGCGCGATCCAGCAGCGAGCCGAACAGCACGAACAGGAACACGAAACTTGTCGACACGCCCAGGGCGATGCCGAACACGCCTTCGGTCGTGATCCACTGGTGGTTCACGATCTCTGACAGGTTGTTGCCCTTGTGCGCGATGATGCTGGGCATCTGCGGGCCAAGGACGGTGTAGACCAGAAACAGGGTCGCCACGATCATCAGCGCCGGTCCCAATGCGCGGCGCGTGGCCTCAAGCAGCAGCATGATTCCGATGACGGAGACCACGAAATCCTGCATGATCGGCGCGCCGACCCGGCCAGAAATATCGCGATAATAGACAAAAAGGTAAAGCGCGGCAGCGGCGCCGACGATGGCGAGCGCCCATTCCCAAAGCGGTACACGGTCCTTCGGGCTGCCCGCGACGATCGCGGCCACGACGGCCAGGCCGACGACGGGGATCCACCAAATGGAAGTGCCGTCCTTTGAGCTGATGACGAACAGATAGGACAGCAGGAGCGGGATCACGATGCCCAGACCCAGCTGGAATTTCGACCGCGTCGCGGGGAAGGCGGCAAAGGCCAGGAAAATGGCAAATGCAAGGTGGATCGACCGGCTTTCGGTGTCGTTGAACACGCCCCATCCAACGATGAACGGGATGGGCGAGGCGATCCAGAGCTGGAACAGGGACCACGCCAGCGCGACGAGCATCAGGAACGTGCCGACAGGACCTGTGACGTTGCGCCCGCCAGTGTCGGCGGAGGCGACGAGCGCGTCCAGTTCGGATTGATCCAGACCGCCGCGTCCGGCCGCCTCGTTCTCGACGCGCGCAGCCTGGTACTGGTTCGGATCGTCTGTCATGTCTGTCCCCCCGGTGGCCCGCTTGGAACGGGCGAGAATTCTTTTTTGATTGTCGTCGGGTCGGCTGATCAGGGAAATCTCCTGCGCGGTGGCAGCCTTGGCAGGCTGCCACCGATGTCGATCAGGCGGAAATTACATCCAGCCCTTTTCCTTGTAGTAGCGTTCGGCACCCGGATGCAGCGGCGCCGAAAGGCCATCCTTGATCATCTCTTCCTCGGTCAGATTGGCGAATGCGGGGTGAAGCTTCTTGAAGCGGTCAAAATTGTCGAACACGGCCTTGACCACCTGATAGACGGTTTCCTCGTCCACATCGGCAGAGGTCACGAACGTCGCCTTGACGCCGAATGTCTGGGTGTCGTCCGGCGACCCTTCATACATTCCGCCCGGAATGGTGGCGGCGGCATAATAGGGGTTCTCGGCGATGAGCGCGTCGATCTCGGGGCCGGTGACGGGAACGAGAACGGTCTCGACCGTCGAGGCCGCTTCCTGAACCGATCCGTTCGGGTGGCCAACCGTGTAGATGATTGCATCGACCTTGTTGTCGCCCAAGGCCGCAGCCTGTTCGGCCGGCTTCAGTTCGGACGCCAGCGCGAAATCGTCCATCGTCCAGCCCAGTGCGTCCATGACGACCTGCATGGTCGCATACTGGCCGGAGCCGGGGTTGCCGATGTTGACGCGCTTGCCCTTCAGGTCGGCAAACTCGGTGATGCCGGCATCGGCGCGTGCGATGACGGTGAACGGCTCGGAGTGAACCGAAAAGACAGCGCGTTCCTTGTCGAATTTGTTGCCTTCGAAATCGGACGTGCCGTTATAGGCGTGGTACTGCCAGTCGGATTGTGCGACGCCCATCGTCATGTCACCTGCCATGATGGCGTTGATGTTCGCGATGGAGCCGCCCGTCGACGGGGCGGTGCATTTCAGGTTTGTCTCGGCCGTGGTCCGGTTCACGAGGCGGCAGATCGACTGCCCCACGACGAAATAGACACCGGTCTGCCCGCCGGTGCCGATGGTAATGAACTCTTCCTGAGCGTGCGCTCCGGTTCCGGCGATCATCGCGCCCACGAAGGCCATTTGCTTGAGTATTTTCACGTAGTTCTCCCGATTGATTGTGCAACATTACCAATTTTTTCAGTAAGTTGCGGTTTTTTGGCGAAGGCGTTCCCGTGTATGTCCGAACCCCCACGCGAGCAAGACCTTGGTAGTCCCGCCCGGTTTTCGATCACATGGATGCATCAGCACAGACTGTCGAAAGGTCTGCTGTTCAGTCCAACTTGCGCTCCAATCGTGCAGATCACTATGATGTAGCGTTTTTATTGTGTCAACGGAGCAGACGGGCCGTGTGAAATCTCCCGGATTGATCGCGTTTGCCACTGGATCTCGTTTCGCACCGCGCTGAAAAGTGCCATGAGTATCAGGACTTTGCTCTGAATGGTGCCGCAGTTTGCTGCGCGTGGCGCATCTTTTGCCGAGCGTATCGCGGCGAAAGCTGCCGGGCCAATTTCGTTTTAATGGACCGATTGTGTCAAGCGGATCCGGCGGCTCCCGCTTTTTGGGAACCGCCAGATTGATTTCGCCGACAAGGGCGCACTGCCATCGGTCAAAGGAAGGTCAGGCCGACCGAGATGATGATGCCCGACAGGATCAGGTGCATCACGCAAAAGCCCATGATGTCCTTGGCGCGCAAACCGGCGATGCCCAGGATCGGCAGGGCCCAGAACGGCTGCACCATGTTGGTCCATGCATCGCCCCAGGCCACGGCCATTGACGCGCGGGCAAGATCGGCGCCAAGCGCCTCTGCCGCAGGCAGGATCACGGGCGCCTGCACGGCCCACTGGCCGCCGCCCGATGGCACGAAAAAGTTCACGATGCCGGCCGATATGAATGACCAGAACGGCAACGACGTTGCCGACGCCAGACCGACAAGCCCCTGGGAAATGCTGGCCGCAAGACCCGAGTCCACCATGATGGCCATGATCCCGGCATAGAACGGGAACTGGATGACAATGCCGGCCCCGCCCTTTACCCCGTCGGTCAGGGCCTTGAGCAGGTTGTTGGGGGTGCCGTGCAGCAGGATCGCGAGCGTCAGAAACAAGAAGTTGATCACATTCAGCGACAGGCCGTTGCCGGCGGCGAAATACTGGATCAGCCAGGCGGCACCGGCGGCGCCCACCAGAATGGACAACACATAGCTGTTCTCGACCCGCTCGGCGGGGGTGGCGGCGTCCGGTCCGGTGTCATCGTCTTCGGCCAGCAGGGCCGGATCGACATAGACCGCGTCTTCCTCGCGCGGCATCATCGCGCGGTTCACGAAGGGCACCGCAATAAAGAGCGCGACGACAATCACGATGTTGAAGAACGAAAAGATGGTCTGCGACGTGGGAATGATGCCGGTGATTTCGGCAAACGGGTGGCCTTCGGTCGCGATGGACAGCGGGATGGACCCGGCCAGACCACCATGCCAGACGATGAAACCGGAATAGGCCGACGCCACCAGCAGCCGGTAATCGACGCGGATCGTGCGTGCAAGTTCACGGGCAAAGAGCGCGCCCACAACCAGGCCGAAACCCCAGTTGATCCAGGAGGCCGCCAGCGACACGACGCTGACCAGCAGGATGGCCCCGCCGGCGCTACCGGCGAGCGAGGCGAGCGCCGACAGCCCCCGCCGCACCAAAGGCGTCGAAGCCATCATGTAGCCGGTCACCAGCACCAGCAGCATCTGCATGGAGAAGGACAGCAGCGACCAAAATCCATCGCCCCACATGGTGACGACCTGCAAAGGGCCGGACTCTTGGGTCAATACGGCGGCGATCCCGGCGATGAGTGTGAGGACCAGCACGAACACGAAAGGGTCGGGCAGGTAGCGGTCTACTAGGCGGACCATCGGGCGCGACAAGAAATTGAGCATTGAGGTTTCCTGTTTCAAAGTGCGGTGAAGCAGGATCAGGCTATATCAATTGTGTGCGGAGGCAAGGCTCTGCCATAGGTGGTAGTCCCGGCAAGGCTATCAGGGCCTTTTGCTTGTTTCCAAGATGTGCCGGTCTCCGGCGTGTCCGAGCCGCGCCGGTAGTGGGCGGGGCCGCATGTGATCGCACCAATCCGCATCCCAACGGATGTCGAGGTCAGCAGCATCCGAATGGAATTCGGGTGCGCAGGCTGGCCGCCCTGCGGTATAGTCGGCATATGCATGATTTGGACATCAGGAGGATTGCAATGAGGGTGTTGAATTGCCGCCAGGCTGTGCGGGGCGGTGTCCTTCATTTACGTGCGATGGCCGCGGGTTTCGCGCTGTTGCTGCTGGCCTGCGGTGCCCATGTGGCTGCGGCGCAGGACGGGGCCGCGGATTTCGACGCGCTGGCAGATGCGCTGCGCATCGCGGATACGGTCGCCGTCATGCGCGAGGAAGGGCTGGTTTATGCCGATCAGGTGGCGGATGCGATGCTGGCAGAAATGGATGACGCCGCGTGGCAACGGCAGATCGCGCAGCTTTATGACGCGGGCCGGATGGAGCAACTGGTTCTGGAGGGGTTGGAACATGCGCTGGAGAGCGCCGATCTGGCGCCGATGCTGGCGTTTTACTCCAGCGACGCTGGTCAGCGCGCCGTCGCGCTGGAGCTGGAGGCGCGGCGATCGTTCCTGGATCCCGAGGCCGAGGATGCGGCCCGCGCCGCAGCAGCCGACGCGGCGGCACACGAGGATGGCCCGCAGGCCGATCGGCTGGACTGGGTCCAGCGGCTGATAGAGGGCAGCGACCTGATCGAGCGGAACGTGACGGCGTCGCTCAACGCCGACATGATGTTCTGGCGCGGTGTCATCGATGGCGGCGGGCCCGGACCGGCAGGCGATGCGGCTGACGAGGCCGATTTGGCCGATGCCGTGACAGCCGATCTGGACGAGACCCGCCGCGAGTCCGAGGCGTGGCTGACCGCTTTCCTGCTGGTGGCCTGCGGCCCGCTGACAGCCGAGCAGATGGAGGCATATGCAACTTTCTTCGAGACGCGCGACGGCCGCATCCTGAATGCTGCGCTGTTCGACGCGTTCAACGCCATGTATGATCAACAGGCCTATCTTCTGGGCCGTACGGTGGGCAGCTGGATGAACAGCGCGCCACTTTGATCAGATACGGTTTGATCGGGCGGTTTTTTGCTACCAGCGCGGGTGCAATACGGGGTTGACTCGGGGGGATGATCGCCTGATAAGCCGACATCCCGGCAAGGGCGAGCCTTGCACCGGGATATCTTACATGACGCCGTGACCGGCGCGCTGTCCAAGGTGGCCAATGGGCCGCAAACACCCGGAAGGGGACCGGCGGACGCGGAAATTTGAAGGAAAGACAGATGTTTGCGGTTCTGAAAACCGGGGGCAAGCAGTATCGGGTCAAATCCGGCGATATGCTGCGTGTCGAAAAGCTGGCTGCCGAGGCAGGCGAGACAGTTCAATTCAACGATATTCTGATGCTGGGCGGCGACAGCCCGGTCGTCGGCGCGCCCATGATCGACGGGGCTTGCGTCCAGGCCGAGGTCATCGACCAGATCAAGGGCGAAAAGGTCATCCATTTCGTCAAGCGCCGCCGCAAGCACGGCTCGCAGCGCACCAAGGGCCACCGCCAGCAACTGACGCTGCTGCGCGTGACTGACATAATGGGCGAGGGCGCAGGCAAGTCCGGCGTAAAACCTGCGATTGGTGCAGGTTCGGTTTCCGGCGCGAAGGTCGTGTCGGACGGCCAGTATGCCAAGAACAAGACCCAGCAGGCCGAAATGAAAAAGCGCGTCAGCGAGGGTCAGGCCGACGAAAAGTCGGCCGAGAAGAAAGCGTCGGCCAAGAAAGCCGCGCCTAAGAAGGCTGCCGGTGGCGACGATCTGAAGAAGCTGTCGGGCGTCGGCCCTGCGCTGGAGAAGAAACTGCACGATGCCGACGTGACCAGCTTTGCGCAGATCGCGGCATGGACCGAAGCGGACGTGGCTGAGATGGACGAAAAGCTGTCGTTCAAGGGCCGGATCGAGCGCGAAGGCTGGATCGACCAGGCCAAAGAACTGACCAAAGGTTAAGGAGAGACCAGATGGCACATAAAAAAGCAGGCGGTTCATCCCGTAACGGCCGCGACAGCGCGGGTCGTCGCCTTGGCGTCAAGAAGTACGGTGGCGAATCCGTCATTCCGGGCAACATCATCATGCGCCAGCGCGGTACCAAGATGTGGCCGGGCGAGGGCGTCGGTCTGGGCAAGGATCACACGATTTTTGCCACGATCGAAGGTCATGTGAAATTTCACACCGGGCTGAAGGGGCGTAAGTTCATTTCGGTCCTGCCAGTGGCCGAAGCCGCAGAGTAAACGGCGCCTTAGAGTGGCCCAGGATTTCAAGGGATCGGCGGGCAACCGCCGGTCCCTGTTCAATTTGTCGGGCGGTGTGTGGCTGCATCGTTCAACCTCGTGGCTAACTCAACTTCATGCAGCTGAACAGAAACCTTTTATGCGCTTGAATGTTAGTACATAGGGGTGCGAGCTGCAGCGCTGTCAGTTGGCAAATGCCGCCGCCAAAGCAGCGCGTCCGCGACCGCGCAGGATTGGACCAGCCACCGATCTGCCAACGCTTCCGGAAAGGAAACTGGACATGGGTTTCGCCTATACCGAACAACAACCGGTGATCACTGCAGGCATTTACGACCTGCGGCCCCTGCGCCCGTCCGATGCAGGTTTGATGACGCTTTATACCAGCGATTTGCGCGTTGCTCAGACGACATCGTCCATCGCCCATCCGTTGCCTCCCGGCGCGACCGAGGCGTTCATTGCCCGGTCCCTGGCCTCAGACCGGATCGAGGATGCTTGGGCCATCGACGGCACACGCGCCGAAAGCGGCGAGTTGGTGGGGGTGATCAGCCTGACCCGACTGGACGTGGACCAGTCCGAGATCGGCTATTGGGTTGCACCGCTGTTCTGGAATACGGGCGTTGCATCGGCGGCCGTGGGCGCGCTTGTTGCTGCCAACCCGCAAAAATCCCGCACCATCTTTGCCACCGTGCAGCAGGGCAATCCGGCGTCGGCGCGGGTGTTGACCAATAACGGCTTTACATATCTTGGCGATGCAGAAACGTACTGCCTTGCGCGAGGGAGTGCGGTTCCGACATGGACATATTGCCGAAAACTGGATTGAGCCGCGCCTGCGCATTGCTTATGCAGACCACTAAAGAATGCAGGGCGCCTTCGCCCCCGCATGTAGGGAACCGGCCATGAAATTTCTCGATCTCGCCAAGGTCTACATCCGCTCGGGCGGCGGCGGTGGAGGCTGTATCAGTTTTCGCCGCGAAAAATACATCGAATTCGGCGGCCCTGATGGTGGCGATGGCGGCAATGGCGGTTCGGTCTGGGCCGAGGCGGTCGATGGGCTGAACACGCTGATTGATTTCCGCTACCAGCAGCATTTCTTCGCTCGCAGCGGTCAGCCCGGCATGGGCAAGCAGCGCACCGGCAAGACCGGTGACGACATCGTGCTGCGCGTGCCGGTGGGCACCGAAATCCTCGACGAGGATCAGGAAACGGTGATCGCGGACATGACCGAATTGGGCCAACGCGTCGAACTGGCGCGCGGCGGTAACGGCGGCTTTGGCAACCTGCATTTCAAATCCTCGACCAATCAGGCCCCGCGCCGGGCCAATCCGGGGCAGGAAGGTGTCGAGCGCACGATCTGGCTGCGGCTGAAACTGATCGCGGATGTCGGTCTTCTGGGGATGCCCAATGCGGGCAAATCGACGTTTCTGGCGGCCACGTCGAACGCACGGCCCAAGATTGCCGATTACCCATTCACCACGCTGCACCCCAATCTGGGCGTTGTCGGGGTGGATAACGTCGAATTCGTCGTGGCCGATATCCCCGGCCTGATCGGCGGCGCTAGCGAGGGCAGGGGGTTGGGGGATCTGTTCCTCGGCCACGTCGAGCGCTGCGCGATCCTGCTGCATCTGGTTGATGGCACGTCGCAGACCGTGGCCGAGGATTATCAGACCATCATCACCGAGATCGAGGCCTATGACGGCCCGCTCGCCACCAAGCCGCGGCTGACCGTGCTGAACAAGATCGACGCGCTGGACGAGGACGAACTGGCCGAGGCAAAATCGGTACTGGAGCAGGCATCGGGCGGCCCGGTGATGACCATGTCCGGGGTTTCTGGCGAGGGCGTGACCGATGTGCTGCGTGCCCTGCGCGCCCAGATCGACGACGACCGCCTGCGCCACCGCACGGAGATCGAGGAAGAGCCGGCACCGTGGCAGCCCTGACAGACGCCAAACGGCTGGTGGTCAAGATTGGCTCGGCCCTTTTGGTCGACCGGGCTACCGGCGCCCTGCGCGCCGAATGGTTAAACGGGCTGGCCGATGACGTCGCGCGCCTGCGCGCGCGCGGCAGCGACGTGGTACTGGTCTCGTCCGGGTCCATCGCGCTTGGGCGCGGCACGCTGGGCCTGCCCGCCGGAACGCTGACGCTGGGGCAAGGCCACGCTGGCGCCGCCGGCCCTCGCCTCGATCTCGGGGGTGATCGCGTCGATGGTGTCAAAGCGCTGCGCGTTGCTGTCCTGAGCGGGGTTGCCCGAGTAGAACCCGTCAATATCGCTGAGCAGGATCAACCGGTCGGCGCCGGCCGTG
>JBLWYG010000012.1:0-67826 GCA_048267045.1 Roseovarius sp.
ATCACTCCACGTGCCCCCAGCTGATTCAAGCCGGGGTAAGGTTGCACATGGGTCAATTCTCAATGACAATTTCTGCTGTTGCCGGGTCAGGTCTCAGTGACAATCAACAGCGCTACGCCTATTATCGCTGCGAGACGCGGGGCTGTGACGAGAAGAGCAAGGGCATTGCTCGTGCGAAGATTGAAGACGGTTTCGAGCAGGTCCTCAAGACCCTGACGCCCTCGCACAAGCTCTTCGGGCTTGTGAAGGCGATGTTTGCCGATGCATGGGTGTTGCGTGCCTCTCAGGCCCACGCTGCGCGGGACGAGTGGAAGCATCAGCTCAAGAACGCGGAGAAGCAGATTGACGATCTGGTTGATCGTCTGGTCGAGACGGGCAACCGCACGGTCGCCCAGAGACTGGAAGAGCGCATTGAAAAACTGGAGCGCAAGAAGATCGTACTGGCAGAAAAAGCTTCCAATAAGGTGCCAAACAAGGCAAGGCTGGAGGAATGTATGGAACTCTCGCTCAAATTCATCTCAAACCCTTGGAATATCTACAAAAATGGCACTCATGCGGTAAGGCAAACAGTGCTCCGATTGGCCTTTGCAGAGCCTCTCAGGTACTGCCGAAATCAGGGGTATGGAACTCCAAAAAATGCCTTTCCCTTCAAGGTGTTAGGGGATTTGACAGGTCGAAATGGAGAAATGGTGCTGTGAGAGAGGATTGAACTCTCGACCTCACCCTTACCAAGGGTGTGCTCTGCCACTGAGCTACCACAGCAATCGGGCGCTGATTAGACGCTTATGCCGTCTCGTGCAACCCTTATCTGGACCAGCCGGGGCGCCTCATGTAGAGAAGCGGCATGAGCAAAGATGAGACCCCGAAACAGACCAAACCCAAGCGCAATCCGCGCGAGGATCGGCTAAAGCAGGCGCTGAAAGCCAATCTGGTCCGGCGCAAGGCCCAATCCCGCGCGCGCGACGACGCGCGACCAGCGGCAAAAGACGGTGATGTGGTGTGAAGTACCTGTTGGTTCTGGCAGTTGCGGTGGTTGCCACCGCCGGCAGCGCGCAAGTGGCCAGCCCGGCCTTTTGCTATTTCGAGGCGGACGGAACGATACTGATTCAGGGCAGATGCCAGTTCGTGGCGCAAGGCGGTGGCAGCTTCCGGATTTTCGACAGCATGTCGAATTACGGGTACTTCGCCGACGTTCTGGTTGGGGCGCAAGGGCAGGGGGACGGCTACTGGAACGGTGAATGGGGAGGCAGTCACGCCCATGCGCCACTGGGCAGGCTGATCCGCATCGGCGGCTGCTGGGTGAACCAGCGCGCCCGCGTCTGCGCCTGGAAATAACCTTCAGACTTCAAGTAAACGGAAAGATACACGTATATGGACAGCATCATCGTCAGGGGGAATGGCCCGCTCAGCGGCACAATTCCCATCGCGGGGGCGAAAAATGCGTGCCTTACGCTCATGCCCGCGACGCTGCTCAGCGACGAGCCGCTGACGTTGACCAACGCGCCGCGCCTGTCGGATATCCGGACGATGTCCGAACTGCTGGGATCGCTGGGCGCCGAGGTGTCGACGCTGCAGGGCGGGCAGGTGATCGCCATGTCGTCCCACGCGCTGACCAGCCAGCGGGCCGATTATGACATCGTGCGCAAGATGCGCGCGTCGATTCTGGTGCTGGGTCCGCTTCTGGCGCGCTTCGGCCATGCCGAGGTGTCGCTGCCCGGCGGCTGCGCGATTGGCGCGCGCCCCGTCGATCTGCACCTCAAGGCGCTGGAGGCGATGGGCGCCGAGCTGGAGCTGCGCGAGGGATATGTGCATGCAAAGGCGCCCGGCGGTTTGAAAGGCGGGACGTTCGAATTTCCGATCGTGTCGGTCGGGGCCACCGAAAATGCGCTGATGGCAGCGACGCTGGCCAAGGGCACAACGGTGCTGAAAGGCGCCGCGCGCGAGCCCGAGATCGTCGATCTGGCCACCTGCCTGCGTCGCATGGGCGCGCAGATCGACGGCGACGGAACGGATACGATCACCATTCAGGGCGTCGATCGCCTGCATGGCGCCACCCATCCCGTCGTCACCGACCGGATCGAGCTGGGCACATATATGCTGGCCCCCGCGATTTGTGGCGGTGAGGTAACGTGCCTTGGCGGGCGGATCGACCTGCTGCGCGCCTTCTGCGAAAAGCTGGACGAGGCCGGCTTGTCCGTGACCGAAACCAAGGCGGGGCTGACCGTCGCGCGCAAGAACGGCGACATTCGCGCCGTCGATGTAACAACCGCGCCGTTCCCCGGCTTTCCTACCGACTTGCAGGCCCAGTTCATGGCACTCATGTGTATCGCGAACGGCACTTCGGTGCTGGAGGAGAACATCTTTGAAAACCGCTTCATGCACGCGCCCGAACTGATCCGCATGGGCGCCGATATCGAGGTGCATGGCGGCGTCGCCACGGTCAAGGGCGTGGCGCAGCTCAAGGGCGCACCGGTCATGGCAACCGATCTGCGCGCGTCGGTGTCGCTGATCCTGGCCGGGCTGGCGGCGGAGGGCGAGACGATCGTGAACCGCGTCTATCACCTTGATCGCGGCTACGAGCATGTCGAGGACAAGCTAAGCGCCGTCGGCGCCCGGATCGAGCGGGTGTCAGGCCAATGACCAAGCCCGGGCAAGAGGACGCAAGGTTCGAAGATGCAAGCGAGGCGGCGCTGAACCTTGGCGCGCTGGACGCAGGCGATCTGCAAGTCATCTCGGGTCTTGCGCAAGATGCGGTCTTTCCGGTCACGGAAATGGCATGGCGGTCCGGCGAACGGCGCTTTGTGCTGCTGCTGAACCGGTTCCGCTGGGAGGATGACGCAGCCGCCCGCGCCCCCGAACGGGTACAATCCTTGCTGGTGGTCGACACTGTGCTGCGCGTCGCCAGTCTGGGTATCGACCGGGCGGACCCCGATCTGATCCTGTCCCTGCTCAGCATCACGTTCGAGCCGGGCGAGGATGGCGCGGGCCATGTGCTGCTGACGCTTGCAGGCGATGGCGCGATCCGGCTGCAGGTCGAGGCGCTGGATGTCACGCTGAAAGATGTCACGCGCCCCTATATCGCACCCTCAGGCAAGACGCCGCATCATCCCGATTGACGCCACGACACACCTCTCACTGACCGCAAGGAGCCCGCAATGCCCCGTTTCCTTGACCATTCCGCGCCCGATTTCGAGGCTGAATTCACCGCGCTGCTGAACGCCAAGCGCGAGGACAGCCCGGATGTCGATGCCACCGTTGCCGGGATCATCGCGGACGTGCGCGCGCGCGGCGACGCCGCGGTCATCGAATTGACCGAACGGTTTGACCGCGTGTCGCTGACACCCGCAACCATGCGCCTCAGCGCTGACGAGGTCGCGCAGGCGGCCGGTCAGGTGACGCCCGAGGTGCGCGCCGCGCTGGAAATGGCCGCCGCGCGCATTCGCGCCTATCACGCGCGCCAGATGCCCCATGATGACAGCTGGACGGACGATACCGGCGCGGTGCTGGGCTGGCGCTGGACGCCGGTCGATGCGGCGGGCCTCTATGTGCCGGGCGGCATCGCCACCTATCCGTCATCGGTGTTGATGAACGCGATCCCGGCCAAGGTTGCGGGCGTCGCGCGCCTTGCCATGGTGGTGCCGACGCCGGACGGCGCGCTGAACCCTGCCGTGCTGGCCGCAGCGCAGATCGCGGGCGTTGACGAGATCTATCGCATCGGCGGCGCACAGGCCGTCGCCGCGCTGGCCTATGGCACCGAAACGATTGCCCCCGTGGACAAGATCACCGGCCCGGGCAACGCTTATGTCGCCGCCGCCAAGCGCCGGGTTTTCGGCAAGGTCGGCATCGACATGATCGCCGGCCCGTCCGAGATCCTGGTCATTGCTGATGCGGAAAACGATCCCGACTGGATCGCGCTGGACATGCTCAGCCAGGCCGAGCATGACGAAAGTGCGCAGTCGATCCTGATCACCACCGATGCTGCATTTGGGCGAAAGGTGGCGGGGGCTATCGACGCCCGCCTGCAAACGCTGGAACGGCGCGCCATAGCGGGCGCCAGCTGGCGCGACTTCGGAGCCATTATCACCGTGCCGGATCTGGCAACCGCCGCGCGGCTTAGCAACCGCATCGCGCCCGAACATCTGGAACTTTGCGTTGCGGACGTGGATGCGCTCAGCGCCCGGATCACCCATGCCGGCGCCATCTTCCTTGGCCAGTGGACGCCCGAGGCGATCGGCGACTATGTCGGCGGGCCGAACCACGTGCTGCCCACGGCACGCTCGGCGCGGTTCTCGTCCGGGCTTGGCGTTTTGGACTTCCTCAAACGCACCACGCTGGCCCGCATGACGCCCGAGGCCCTGCGCGCCGTCGGCCCCGCCGCCGAGACGCTGGCAATATCCGAGAGCCTTGAGGCGCACGGCCTGTCCGTGCGTACGCGGCTGGACCGGTTGAACGGGTAGGGGCATTGCCCCATCCGCCAGGCCGCGCTACTGCTAACTCAACACGATCCGCGAAAGACACCTAATGAGCCGCATCATCCACATCGAACTCGACGACGCCAATCTGCCTGCGCCGACCCCCGAAATCGAGCAGGAGCGCAAGGTTGCGATGTTCGATCTGATGGAGGACAACACCTTTTCGCTGCCGCCCCGCGACGGGCGCGACGTGCCGGACGGGCCTTACCGCGTCGGGCTGTCGATCCGCGAGAAACGTCTGGTTTTCACCGTCACCACCGAGGACGAGGCGTCGGCCGCCGAATTTCATTTGTCGCTCAGCCCCTTCCGGCAGGTGGTCAAGGATTACTGGGCCATTTGCGAAAGCTATTTCGACGCGGTGAAAAACATGCCGCCCAGCCAGATCGAAACAATCGACATGGCGCGCCGGGGTATCCACAACGAGGGTGCGCGCATCCTTGAAGAGAGGCTTGAGGGCAAGGCCGGCATCGACACCGATACCGCTCGCCGCCTCTTCACGCTGATTTGCGTGCTTCATTTCGGCAGCTGAATTCATGGTGCATGATCTCCCTCATTCGGTGCTGTTTTGCTGCGATTACAATGCCGTAAGGTCGCCCATGGCCGAGGGTATCATGAAAAACCTCTACGGCACCGGCACCTATGTGCAATCCGCCGGCGTCAAATCCGATCAGGATATCGACGGGTTTTCTATCGCAGCTTGCAAGGAAATCGGGGTCGAGCTGTCGCGCCATCGCGTGCGCAGCTTTGACGAGATGGAGCAGTGGGGCGATGATCTGGGATCGTTCGACATGGTCGTCGCGCTCAGCCCCGCCAGCCAGCGCCGCGCGTTGGAGTTGACGCGTGTCTTTCACCTCGATGTGCTTTACTGGCCGATCATGGATCCGACTGGCCTGGGTGAAACACACGCAGCCAAGATGAATGCATACCGCCAATCACGCGATCAGATCCTGGCGCATATGATCGAACGCTGGGGCGACCCACGAGGAGAGATGACATGAACGAACTCATCAAGCAATATTTCGATGCCTTCAACATCGGCGACACCGAGGGCATGCTGGCCTGCCTGTCGGACGATGTCGCCCACCACGTCAACGAGGGCGGCGTGCGCCGGGGCAAGGATATGTTCCGCGATTTCTGTGCCCACATGGAAGAGAGTTATCGCGAGGAGTTGTCGGACATCGTGTTGTTCTCGTCCGAGGACGGCACCCGCGCGGCGGCGGAATTCGTGGTCACAGGTACTTATTTGAAAACCGACGATGGCCTGCCCGAGGCGAACGGGCAGACCTACAAACTGCCCGCCGGGACATTCTTTACGCTCAAGGATGGGCTGATCACGCGGATCACCACCTATTACAACCTGTCCGAATGGCGCAATCAGGTCTCGTGATGGCAGGCCGCGCGCCGGATGTGCGCATCCTGTCCGGCGGCGCACTTGATGCAGCGCTGGACGATGTCGCGCGGCTGCGGATCGCCGTGTTCCGTAGTTATCCCTACCTCTACGATGGCGATCTGGAATATGAGCGGCGCTATCTGCAAACCTATCGCGATAGCCCCGGCGCGATCGTTGTCGGGGCCTTCGACGGCGCGCGTCTGGTCGGCGCATCGACCGGCGCTCCGCTAGAGGATCACGCGGATGATTTTGCGGCGGCATTTTCAGGCCTGGATCTGACGTTGAGCGATATCTTTTACTGCGCCGAATCTGTGCTGCTGCCCGAGTATCGCGGGCGCGGGGTTGGCCATGCGTTTTTCGACGGGCGCGAGGCGCATGCCCGTGCACTGGGCCGCCGCCTGTCAGTCTTCTGCAGCGTCAAAAGACCGGACAATCATCCGCTGAAGCCGGCAGGATACGCCCCGCTTGATCCGTTCTGGCGCGCGCGTGGCTATGCGCCGTTGCCGGGTGCGGTTGCCAGCTTTCGCTGGAAGGATATCGACCGGGATGATGAGACGGATCATTCGCTGCAGTTCTGGATGCGGGCGCTAGGCCCATCCTGACGTGGTCAAGCGGCACCTGACGCCAGTACTCTTCGTGCTGATCTGCACGAACCCGGCGGTGGCCCTGCTTGGGCACAGACGGCCGGATTGTGGGATCTCTGCGACTACCGTGCAATTTCTGACAGGTTTTTCTTGACGCGTCTTTTCAGACAACCTGCTGTTTGTTAACTTTTCGTTAATAAAAAAAGAGTTGGGGTAAGATACTCAGGTATGGGAACGGGCTATCTAGGCACGTTTGTCATTTCCTGGTCGCAAACCGAAGTGGACGGCATTGCGCCGCGCGCGATCGGGCAGATTTCCGCTGGCGCTACGTGGCGTTGGCACGGCGATGCCATGTGTGTCGACGGATCGGCGGAGTTGCTGCGACTGGAAAATGCCGACAGGTACGGAACCGACCGCATGCGCGCAGCCAGACAGGTGCGCCGCCTTGTCGGTGATGCGCTGGATGGGTCACCGGTGCGCGCCGCGATCGAGGATGATGCGTTGTCGGCGGGCAGTTTTGTCGTCACCAACGGGGCACAATGCTACACCGTCAACGTGATAAATCCAGATCCCGACATGCCGCCGCTCCTGGTGTTCACCGATACGATTCCGCCGAGTGATACCGACATGTGGGTTGTCCATCACAAGCTGGAAGCCGAGCGGGGCGTCTCGACCGGGCCCGCGTTGGGAGGAGTCATTTGCTTCACGCCGGGCACACGGATCGAAACCCCGGATGGCCCGCGTCTTGTCGAGGACTTGCGCGAGGGCGACCGCGTGCTGACCAAGGATAACGGCGCCGACGAGATCCAGTGGATCGGCAGCCGCCGCATGACCGGCGCGCGCCTCTTCGCGATGCCGAAACTGCGGCCCATCCGCATCCGCGCCGACGCGCTGGGCGGCGGCTGTCCGGACGCACATCTGCTCGTCTCGCCAGAGCATCGCATGCTGGTACGCGGCGACATTGCTCGTGCGCTGTTCAATACGCCCGAAGTGTTGGTTTCAGCCAGGGATCTGGTCAATTCGGGCAGCATCAAGGTGGATATGACTGTACGCGAGGTCACCTATATTCACATGCTGTTGCCGCGTCATCAGATTGTCTGGGCGAACGGGCTGGAAACCGAGAGCTTTCATCCCGCCAGCGCCGCTATATCGACCCTCGGAGAGGCAGACCGTCTGCGCCTGTTGAGCCGTTTCCCAGAAATGGAAATCGAGCCACACACGTATGGCGATTTTGCCCGGCGCGGCCTCAGTGCGCCCGAAGCGGCGATTTTGGCCCATGAGATGGCGTAGTTGCGTGAATTCTGCGAATTCTCCGCCTCCGGCGGGGATACTTAAAGCAAGAAGAAAGCAGACCCACGGCTATCTGAGCACAGGGCCTCTGCTTTTTCTTGGTGAAAATACCCGAATGCTCCGGCAGTCTCAGGCGCAGTCCGCAGAATCTACCGAATAGGGTCCAAAAGCGCATCTTTCAGGCGGCAATCACGCACCACGTCCTGACCACAGGGCACAGGGTCCAGGCTGCGCGACAGACAGATACGCGCCTCCTGGATGCGTCCGTTCTGGCACGTGATCGTGACCATATCGGGCTCCAGCATGGGGTTGGCCTTGAGAAACGCGGCCTCGACGACCTGGGCAGGCAGGCTCACGAGGGTGGTCAGGTTGGCAAAGACAGCGGGCCGGTTGACCCGGCCATAGGCCTCGCGCGCCAGCGCGTAGTAGGCGGCGGCGCTCAGGCCGGTGCAGCGGCCGTGTTTCTTCCATTGGTGCCACGCCAGACCCGCATTGCCCATGATATCGCTCATGCCTTCGGACATGGCCCGTGAGGGTGGGGGCTGAGCTGTCTGGCAAAAGCTGGGCCAGCCGCGATGGTATTGCGGCCACAGCCCGTGCAGAGACCACCCCCGATCTGCCGCCGCGCTGCATTCAGCGGCGCCGCGCGCATCGCCGGTGACGGCGCACCATGACGGGGTCCAACTGAGGGCCAGCACATAGTAGTCGAACGCGCCCGCTTTTTCGCCGTCTGCACGTGCGATGGTCGCTGTGAGCAGCAGGATTAGGAGTGCGCGCATGATTTCCGTCTTTCCATTTCGCAATCCGCGCATTATATGGAACCCCAAGTTTCCCGACAATGGCGACCCGCCTCGGACCATCTCCGAGGCCTCCTGGAGACAGGGGACAGGGAAGGCTTGCCGGAATTCACAGCTGTAGGAGAGACACATGGCGAAACCACTGATGGCCAAGGCCACCGCCGTCTGGCTGGTGGACAATACCACGCTCAGCTTCAAGCAGATCGCGGATTTCACCGAGATGCACGAGTTGGAAATCCAAGGTATTGCCGATGGCGACGTCGCTGCCGGCGTCAAGGGGTTCGACCCTGTCGCCAACAACCAGCTGGAGCAATCCGAGATCGACGAGGCGGAGAAGGATCCGAAGCGCAAGCTGAAGCTGAAGTACAATGCGTCTGCCGAGGGCGAGGAAAAGCGCCGCGGCCCGCGTTATACGCCCCTGTCCAAGCGGCAGGACCGCCCGGCGTCGATCCTGTGGCTGGTCAAGTTTCATCCCGAACTGGCTGATGCGCAGATCTCCAAGCTGGTCGGCACGACCAAGCCGACGATCCAGGCGATCCGCGAGCGCACGCATTGGAACATCTCGAACATCCAGCCGATCGACCCGGTCGCGCTGGGCCTGTGCAAGCAGTCCGAACTGGACGCCGCCGTGCAAAAGGCCGCCGCCAAGAAAGCCCGCGAGGGCGAAGCGATGAGCGATGACGACCGCCGCAAGCTGCTGAGCACCGAGCAGAGCCTGGCCAGCGAGGACGAATACAAGATCCCGACCGCGATTGAGGGTCTTGAGACGTTCACGCTGGGCAATGCCGAGCCAGAGGTCACCGAAAAGCAGTACGATGCCGACAGCCTTTTCAAAGTGCCGGAGGGTGAAAAGGTCGAAGATGATGAGGACGACAGCGAAAGCTGATCGGCCCGGCCTTTGGCCAGCCCAGCAGATCAATCCCGGCCGCAAAGCTGCGCGCCGGGATTTTTTATCCCTAGTGCGAAAAAACCTCTTGCGTGAATCCCAGATGCGTATAAATGCAAAATTCAAGACGCCAACGCACGCGCCTCTGGCCGGTCAGTCCTTCCTGACTGACCCCGCGTTTATGTAGCGACGGTAACGTCTCTGACTGCCGATCCTCCGCTCAGGCGGGGCTATCCTTTTGGAGATGACCCATGACAGCCATGTTCCCCGGCGCCCTGCGCGCCGATTCCTTCTGCGCATGCAACGCTGTATCCCTGTCCGACCCGGCGGCTGCCTTCATCGCGTCGCGCCAGTTCGACCGCCCGACGCTGGTGGTCAGCTGCGCGCGGGTTGCGGCGCAGTATGACGCGCTGGTGGCAGGTCTGGGCGACGCCCGCATCCACTACGCGGTCAAGGCGAACCCGGCGCCTGAAATCATCCGCACGCTGGTCCAGCGCGGCGCACGCTTCGATGCCGCCAGCCGAGGCGAGATCGAGCTGTGCCTGGCGCAGGGCGCCTCGGGCGCCGACATTTCCTTTGGCAACACGATCAAGAAACCGGCCGATATCGCCTATGCACACGCTCATGGCGTGACGTTGTTCGCGGCCGACAGCGAGGCCGAGATCGACAAGCTGGCAACGCATGCGCCCGGCGCGCAGGTCTATCTGCGGGTAATCGTCGAGAATTCCTCGGCTGACTGGCCGCTCAGCCGCAAGTTCGGCTGTGCGCGCGTCGCACTGCCGGCGTTGATGGACTATGCGCGCGGGATGGGCGTCGATGTGGCAGGCCTGTCCTTCCATGTTGGCAGCCAGACGCGCCGCCCCGAATTCTGGAACCCCGTGCTGGACCAGATCGCCGAGCTGTGGGCCGCTGGCCGCGCTGCCGGGCATGACCTGCGCGTGCTGAACCTGGGCGGCGGTTTCCCCGCCACCTACGAAGACGAGGTGATGGGCGCGCAAAGCTATGCCGCCGCCGTCATGGATGCCGTGGCCGCGCGGTTCGGCGATGTGCCTTACATCATGGCCGAGCCGGGCCGGGGCCTGGTGGCCGAAGCGGGCCATATCGTGGCCGAGGTGCTGCTGGTATCGCGAAAATCGGCGGACGATCTGCATCGTTGGGTCTATCTGGATATCGGCATGTTCTCGGGGCTGGCAGAAACCATGGGCGAGGCGATCCGCTACCGCATCGAGACCCCGCATGACGGCGGCGAGACGGGTGCTTGCATTTTGGCCGGGCCGTCCTGCGACAGTGCCGACATCCTGTACGAGCAGCGCCCGATCATGCTGCCCCTCGCGCTCAGTTGCGGCGACCGCGTGGTTATCCGCCATTGCGGGGCCTATACCAGCAGCTATTCGTCGGTTGGATTCAACGGCTTTCCGCCGCTGGACGTCGTGGTGATCTGAATTATCGCACCGCCGCCTTGCATTCGGCGGCGGTGCGGGCCTAGGCTGCTGCTGTTTTCGTAGTTGGAGCCCCGCCCATGCCCCGCCATCTCGATATCGCCTGCCTGCAACTGCGGCCCATGCCCGACATGGACGCCGCCCTGTCCGAGGCGTTGCCGCTGGCCGAAAAGGCGGTAGCAGGCGGGGCGCAGATGCTGTTCCTGCCAGAATATTGCGGCGGATTGCGGACCGAGGGTGCAGCGGTGGCGCCGCCTTCGGCTCCCGAAGCGGATCATCCGTTTTTGAAGCGCATGCAGGCGTTTGCGGCGGAGCACGGCGTCTGGATCAATCTTGGCTCCATCGCGGTCGACGGGCCGGACGAGCGGATCATCAATCGCGGATTCATGCTGACGCCCGAGGGGGACATCGCCGGGCGGTATGACAAGATCCATCTGTTTGATATCCAGCTATCCGATAACGAGGTCTACCGCGAAAGCGACCGCGTCGATCCCGGTCATTGCGCGGTGATCCATGACACGCCGCTGGTGCGTGTGGGGCATACGATCTGCTATGATCTGCGGTTCGCGCATCTGTTCCGTGCGCTGGCGCAAGGCGGGGCGGAAATACTGGTCTGCCCGGCGGCCTTCACCGCCAGGACCGGCGCGGCGCATTGGCACGTGCTGAACCGCGCGCGCGCGATCGAGACGACGCGGTTCGTGGTGTCGGCTGCGATGACGGGGCCGATCCCCGGCGGCGGTGCGACCTATGGTCATTCGCTGATCGTCGATCCCTGGGGCGAGGTGCTGGCGGACGGCGGCGAGGGGCCGGGCGTGGTGACCGCACGCATTGATCTGGACCGGATCGCCGAGACGGAAGGGCGTATCCCCAGCCTGATGAACGACGCGGATTTCGCGCGGGTTTGAGAAAATTCTGTGAATTATCGAGGCCTTCGGCGAGGATATTTTTGGCAAGAAGAATAAGCCAGTGGGCTTCGGGGGCGGGGAGGCTGCGCCTGAGGGATCAGTCGCAGTAGGTCTCGATGTAGTCAGTCAGAAGCTGCTCCAAATCTGAATCAACCGGTTTCGAGACAATGATATCGGCGGAAATATGCTGGCCCTGCTCATAGGCATCGCCGTTGCAGTGATACACGATTTCGGTCAGTCGAACATGGGCAGGCCGCCTTAGGAACTTTGACATCAGGTTCATCTTGGCGGGCCACAGCCCGACATGCATGTCGCCGTGAACCGGCGAAACCCTCACACTTTTGACAGTGGTGAAGGCGATTTCCCATATTGTTTTCGCAACTTTTGAAGGCTGTTGTCCCTGGGTTTTTGCCGCAGGGCAATTTTTTATATAGGAATGTTCAACCATAAGGTCGCAACTCTTCAGTATAGAGTGGGCAACCACACGTTCGGCCTTGTTGGCAAATTTGGCTTCAATCTGTTTGGCAAGATTCGTCTGCGAATGCCCCTCGGCCGCAGACCCCCACTGAGCGCAGAGCAAAGCGGGGAGAAGTAAAAGTAATTTCTACATAGGGCATCTCCGATCAAGGAATTTTTCAGACGCCTTAACCGGTGGACGAACCCTTCGGAAATCCGATCGTTTTGAGCGCCTCGGCGATCTCGTCCAGAACGGCGGGGTCGTCGATGGTGGCGGGCATCTTGTAATCCTCGCCGTCTGCGATGCTGGCCATGGTGCGGCGCAGGATCTTGCCCGAGCGGGTCTTGGGCAGGCGGTCGACCACGACGGCCAGCTTGAAGGCGGCGACGGGGCCGATCTTGTCGCGCACGAGGGCGACGCATTCGCGGGTGATGTCTTCGGCCGGGCGGTCGACGCCCTTGGTCAGGCAGACGAAGCCCACCGGAACCTGCCCCTTGAGGTCATCCTTGGCGCCGAGGACCGCGCATTCGGCGATGTCGGGGTGGCTGGCCAGCACCTCTTCCATCAAACCGGTGCTGAGGCGGTGGCCGGCGACGTTGATCACGTCATCGGTGCGGGCCATGATGTAGAGGTATCCGTCCTCGTCCATCATGCCGGCGTCGCCCGTCTCGTAATAGCCGGGGAAGGTTTGGAGATAGGATTTGCGAAACCGATCTTCGGCATTCCACAGCGTCGGCAGGGTGCCGGGGGGCAGGGGCAGCTTGATCGCGATGGCGCCCAGCTCGCCCGGTGGTTTGGGCTGGCCGTCATCATCGAGGATCTGGATGTCATAGCCCGGCATCGGCAGGGTGGGCGAGCCGACCTTGACCGGAAGCGCCTCGATCCCGGCGGGATTGGCGGCGATGGCAAAGCCCGTTTCGGTCTGCCACCAGTGATCATAGACGGGTTTGTTCAGCACTTTTTGCGCCCAGTAGATGGTGTCGGGGTCGGCCCGCTCGCCCGCCAGATAAAGCGCGCGCAGGTTTGACAGGTCGTATTTTTTCAGCAGTTCGCCATTGGGGTCCTCGCGCTTGACCGCGCGGATGGCGGTGGGCGCGGTGAAGAAGCTGCGCACGTTGTGCTCGGCTATGACACGCCAGAACGTGCCGGCGTCGGGGTTGCCCACGGGCTTGCCCTCGAACACGACGGTGGTGTTGCCGTGGATGAGCGGCGCGTAGCAGATATAGCTGTGTCCGACGACCCAGCCGACATCGGAGGCGGCCCAGAATACGTCGCCCGGATCGACGTTGTAGATGTTCTTCATTGTCCAGTTGAGCGACACGAGGTGCCCAGCGGTGGCACGGATCACGCCCTTGGGCGCGCCGGTGGTGCCGGAGGTGTAGAGGATATAGGCCGGATGATTGCCCTCGACCGGGACACATTCGGCAGGTGTCACGCCGTATTGAAAAGCATACCAGCTGACGTCGCGGCCCGGTGTCAGCTTGGCAACCTCTTGTTCGCGCTGGAAGATCACGCAGAAATCGGGCTTGTGGTTTGCCTGTTCGATGGCGCCGTCAAGCAGGGGCTTGTAATGGACCACCCGGTTCGGTTCGATCCCGCAGGAGGCGGCAATGATCGCCTTGGGGGTGCAATCGTCGATCCGTACGGCCAGTTCGGACGCTGAAAACCCGCCGAAAACGACCGAATGGATCGCGCCGAGCCGTGCGCAGGCCAGCATCGCCTCGAGCGCCTCGGGAATCATGGGCATGTAGATGATGACGCGGTCACCTTTTTCCACGCCCTTGGCACGAAGCGCGCCGGCAAGGCTGGAGACACGCGCCTGCAGGTCAGAATAGGTGATGCGCTGTTTGATGCCCGTCACCGGGCTGTCATAGATGATCGCCGCCTGCGCGCCGTGCCCGGCCTCGACATGGCGGTCGACGGCGTTGTAGCAGGTGTTAACCTTTGCGTCGGCGTACCATTCGTACATGTCGTTGCCGCGATCAAACAGCGCCTTTGTCGGCGCCTCTACCCAATCGATCGCCTCGGCCTGTTTCAGCCAATAGGCCTCGGGGTCGGATTTCCAGCTTTGATAGATCTCGGCGTAGCCCATGGCGCTCTCCCTGCTTGTTGATACCTTTCTACGGCGGGGCCGGGGGGCGCGGCAAGGTCTGACGCATCAGCCATAATGCGCCACAGGCGTTCCGGCGATGGCGGCCATGTTCAGCAGCCCGCGCGGCGTAATCGAGGGGGACACGATATGCGCCCGGTTGCCCATGCCCATCAGAATCGGGCCGACCTCCAGCCCGCCGCCTTTCATTTTCAGGATATTGCGCACGCCAGAGGCCGCGTCGGCGTTGGAGAAGATCAGCACATTCGCAGCCCCCTCCATCCGGTTGTCCGGCAGCAGGCGCGCGCGCAACTCTTCGTCCAGCGCGGCATCAATGTTCATCTCGCCCTCGTAGCAGAAATCGCGCGGTTTCGCGTCCAGCAGGGCGATGGCGGCGCGCAGACGCTTGCCCGAATCCTCGCCCTGATTGCCGAACTGCGATTGCGAGCAAAATGCGACCTTGGGCTCGATCCCGAAGCGGCGCACATGGCGCGCGGCACCGATGGCCGTTTCGGCCAGATCCTCGGGCGTGGGAAAGACGCGCACATGCGTGTCGCCTATGAACAGCGGGCCATCCTCAAGGATCATCATCGACAGGGCGCCGTGGGGGTGATGATCGGCGTCCGCCAGCACCTGGCTGACATAGTTCAGGTGCCAGCGATATTCGCCAAATGTCCCGCAGATGAGCGAATCCGCCTCGCCGCGGTGGACCATGACGGCGCCGATAGCAGTGGTGTTGGTGCGCATTACGGCCTTGGCCAGATCGGGTGTGACGCCGCGCCGCTTCATGATCTCGTGATAGCTTGTCCAATAGTCGCGGTAGCGGGGATCGTCCTCGGGGTTGACCAGCCGAAAATCGCGGCCGGGGCGGATGTTCAGGCCGAGGCGTTCGCAACGTGTCTCGATCACCGAGGGGCGGCCGATCAGGATGGGCTGTTCGCTGGTTTCCTCCAGAATGGCCTGCGCGGCCCGCAGCACGCGTTCGTCCTCGCCTTCGGCAAATACGATGCGGCGCGCGTCCTTTTTCGAGGCCTCGAAAACGGGCCGCATCAGCAGGGCGGATTTAAAGACCGAGGCGTCCAGCTTGGCCTTGTAGGCGGTCAGATCCTCCAGCGGGCG
The DNA here is from genome assembly GCA_048267045.1 of Roseovarius sp. Taxonomy (GTDB): domain Bacteria; phylum Pseudomonadota; class Alphaproteobacteria; order Rhodobacterales; family Rhodobacteraceae; genus Roseovarius. The sequence continues at coordinate 15,429 of JBLWYG010000012.1, forward strand.
GGTGGCGACGCCCGATTCCATGGCGGCGCGCGCAACCGCGGTCGACACGATGCCCGACAGGCGCGGATCGAACGGCTTGGGGATCAGGTAATCGGCGCCAAACGTCATCGGCTCGCCCTGGTAGGCCGCGGCGGCCTCGGCAGAGGTGGTGGCGCGGGCAAGTGCGGCGATGCCGTCGACACAGGCGATCTGCATCTGGTCGTTGATCTGGGTCGCGCCGACGTCCAGCGCGCCGCGAAAGATGAACGGGAAACACAATACGTTGTTGACCTGATTGGGGAAATCGCTGCGCCCCGTGGCGATGATAGCGTCCGGCACAGCCTCGCGCGCGAGGTCGGGCATGATTTCCGGTGTCGGATTGGCCAAGGCAAATATGATGGGCTTCGGCGCCATCTTGTGTACATGATCCACCGTCAGCGCGCCCGGGCCCGACAGGCCAAGAAAGAGGTCCGCACCGCCGATCACGTCGCCCAGATTGCGCAGATCGGTCTTTTGCGCAAATTCGGCCTTCTGCGGGTTCATGTCTTCGGTCCGGCCCTCGTAGACAAGTCCGTGAATGTCGCACAGCCAGATATTTTGGCGCCGCACGCCCAGTTTCACCAGCATGTTCAGGCAGGCAATGCCGGCCGCACCGCCGCCCGTCGAGACGATCTTGATATCCTCCCAACGTCTGCCAGTGACATGCAGCGCATTTGTCACCGCCGCGCCGACTACGATGGCCGTGCCGTGCTGATCGTCGTGAAATACAGGGATATTCATTCGCTCGCGGCAGATCTTTTCCACGATGAAACAGTCGGGCGCCTTGATATCCTCAAGATTGATCGCCCCAAATGTGGGTTCCAGCGCGCAGACGATTTCGGCCAGCTTGACGGGATCGGGTTCATTCAATTCCAGGTCGAAACAGTCGATATCGGCGAATTTCTTGAACAGGACCGCCTTGCCCTCCATCACGGGCTTGGACGCCAGCGCGCCGATATTGCCCAGACCCAGGACGGCGGTGCCGTTGGTCACGACGCCCACCAGATTGCCCCGGCTGGTGTAGCGGCTGGCATTTGCCGGATCGTCCTGAATCTCCAGACACGCCTCTGCGACGCCGGGGGAATACGCGCGTGCCAGATCGCGGCCATTGGCCAACGGTTTTGTTGCGCGCACTTCCAGTTTTCCCGGTTTCGGGAATTCGTGATAGTTCAGTGCCGCTAGCCTCAGCGTGTCATTGGTGTCGCTCATCTGGCAGATCCTAGCGTGATTTGGTTTGATATTGAACCAACCGCCGCATTGCGATGTGTCCGGGTCCTGCCGGAGTGTGCAATCTTGCGCGCGTGATCGCAATCGCGAATGGGGTGCGTTGGGGCGGCTGGCCTCGGCCATTGCCCTTGGCCGACGCATCCGGATAGAAGGTCTCAGTCATTCGCCGGAAGGATACCCCATGCAAGAGCATCTCACGATCATCAAACACCCGCTGGTCCAGCACAAGCTGACCCTGATGCGCGAAAAGGATGCCTCGACCGCAGTTTTCCGGCAGCTTTTGCGCGAAATATCGCAGCTTCTGGCCTACGAGGTGACGTATGAATTGCCCATGACCACGCGCGAGATCGACACGCCTATGCAAAAGATGGACGCACCGGTGCTGGCCGGCCGCAAGCTGGCGCTGATTTCGATCCTGCGGGCCGGGAACGGCCTGCTGGACGGCATGCTGGAGTTGATTCCGTCGGCGCGGGTCGGTTTTGTCGGGCTCTACCGGGACGAGGCGACGCTGCAGCCGGTGCAGTATTATTTCAAGGTGCCCGACCAGTTGGACAAGCGGCTGGTGATTGTTGTCGATCCGATGCTCGCCACCGGCAATTCATCGGCTGCCGCAGTCCAGCTTCTGAAAGAGGCAGGCGCCAGGGATATTCGTTTCCTGTGCCTGCTGGCCGCCCCCGAAGGCGTTGCGCGCATGAAAGAGGCGCATCCCGATGTGCCCGTTGTTACCGCGTCGCTGGATGATGCGCTGGACGAGAAGGGCTATATTCTGCCGGGGCTGGGCGATGCGGGTGACCGGATGTTCGGTACGAAATAAGGCAAATCGGCAACAGCTTGGCTGTTTACTAGCGACACGAATTCATGCAGAATCGCCCCACATATTGTGGGGGCATTATGAAATACACACGACTTGTCGCGCTGACGGTGATTGCAGCGTCCTTGAGTTTGAGTATCGCTCAGGCCAAGTCCCTGCGGGAGGCAGGCCAGCCGGCCGAGTTTCCGCCCAGTTCCTATACAGGGCGCCAGTATGTGGACAGCGAAGGCTGCGTTTTCGTGCGGGCCGGCATCGACGGTAACGTAACATGGGTGCCGCGCGTGACGCGCAACCGCGAGATACTCTGCGGGCAGCAGCCGTCATTGCCGACCGCCCGTGTGCCTGAATCCTCCGCCGTCCCTGCGCCAACGCCTGATCCTGCCGCCGCCCCGGCGCCCAAGGCCGCGCCCAAGCCCGCCAAGACCACCGCCCGCCGCGCCCCCGCGAAGGCCGCCACGTCGGCGCGCAAGGTCACTACGAAGCGCGCCGCCCCGAAACCGGCACCGGCGGCACCCCCCCGCGCCCCCGTGGCGGCACCGGCGCGTAGTGTTGCTGTAGGACGCGGCTGTGTTGGCGCAAGCGCGGTGCCGCCGCACTATATGAGACCGCCCTCCGGCTCCCCTGTGCGCTGCGGCCCGCAGCCCGCCGCGCATGTCACCCGTGTTCCGGGCACCAGGGCGGTGCGCGTCGCGCCGCGCGCGATGCCTGCGCCGGTTTATGTTGCACGTGTATATACAGTGCCGGTCTACCCGGCGCCGCTCTATCGCGGCAACGGCTATGCGGTCGAGGGGGCCTATAAGCGACGCGTCGTCGATCCCTACACGACCCGCGTCGCCCCGCGCCATGTCGTGGCCGCGCAAACCCGCGCCCGGAATGTGACCATGCCCGATGGCTACACCCGCGTTTGGGGGGATGGCCGTTTGAGCCGACATAGGGCGCACCAGACCTTTGCCGGCAAGGCCGCGATGGAGAGGATGTGGACACGGACGGTGCCGCGCCGCCTGATCCTGACGGATACAGGGCGCGATGTGACGGCGCAGTATCCCGGCCTGATCTACCCCCATACCAGCTATGAGGAGCAGCGCGCGGCGATGTCGGCGCGCACCGTTACGGCTGTCAGATCGCATCAGCCCGCGCCCGCCGCTGCGACACAGACCACCGTCAGGGCGCGGCCCGCCAGCCACAGCTATGTTCAGGCCGGCGTTTACGCCACCCGTGCGCAGGCGCAGCAGGTCGCGCAGCGTCTGGCCGCGTCCGGATTGCCGATGCATCTGGGCCTCATGACCAAGGGTGGCACGCAATACTCGTTGGTGCTGAGCGGTCCCTACAGCAGTCAAAGCGCCCTTGACCGTGCGCTGGCACAGGTCCGCCGGGCAGGGTTCAGCAACGCAACGCTGCGTTGATATCCATACATTTGAGGATGAATTGCAAACGCCGGACGCGAAAGGGTCCGGCGTTTCTCATTTCAGCTGGCCTGCGCGTCCTTGGCTCAGCCGCCGCAGATCGCCTGCAGGCGCAGCCAGTCGCCATCGCTCAGCACTGCTGGTGGGGCACCTGCGGCAAAGGGATCGGCCTCGATCAGGCGCAGCGTCGTCTCGCCGGTGATGTCGCGCGCATAGGCGTAGGGCGTGCTGCGGATCGACCACGCCTCGAATCCCTCCAGCAGGACGGCGTCGTTCACCGGTGCAGACGGGGCGTCGGTCAGAAGGTATTCGGCATAGCTGCGCAGCGCCTCGGTCCCCGGCTCGCCGGTGGTCAGCAAGCGGAAGGCGGCGATCAGCCCGGCATGGTCCAGCAGGCGGCCCAGTGGATCGTAGGTGCGGGCGCGCATCCTTTCGGCCACGATGTAGCCGGCGACGACGTCGGGTTCCTCGAAATCCTCAACCAGTGAGCGGTGGATCAGGATCGTGCCGCCGGGTAGCGTGGCCGTAGTGCCTACGCCGTCGCGCACGACGCGCAGCGCACCGGTGCCGCGCCGGGCAGGCAGACGCTCGGCCAGACGCAGCAGCGCGGCGGCGCCCGCTGGCACCCGGCAGGGCGGGCCGGTCACCGCCTGCATCTGCGCCTCGAGCGCGGCGCCGATCTGCGCGCGCTTGACCGGCGGCACCACGCGCAGCGCATGATCGCGCACCGCGCCCGGCAGCCAGAAAATCGCCAGCGCCGCCGCGACGGCCATCGAGCCCAGCACCATCACCAGCCGCAACCGCCCCGGTCGCGGTCTAAGGCGCGCGACGCCGGTGCGCAACTTTTCTATGGCGTCGATCATCTGATGCTCGGCCGCGTCCAGCTCCAGCGTTTCGCCGGTGTCGCCGTCTGGATGATAGATCGCCGGCATCTGGCCGGGATTGGCCCGCACGACCGCCGGGATCGACCAATGCGTCAGCGCCCGGTCGCGCAGATCGGTGATGACAAGGGTTGCATTGCCAACCGACACCACCACTTCGCTGCGCTGATCGCCGGGGGCGGCGCGCCACAGGCCCTGCGCCTCGAGCCGTTGATATTCGCTAAGTGCGGTCATGTGGTGGGATCTGCCCTGCGTTTTTTGTCGGACACTAGCATGAGGGCGATACCAGCGGCAATCGTTCGGGCGCAATCGGGCGGCGGGTATGTGACGGAACCGGGATGCGCTCCGCGCGGGAGTATTTGGGGAACGACGAAAGCCGAGTGAGGGGGGTGGCGGGCGCGGCGCGGGCGCGCTAACGATTGGCGGGAATACCGCTTTTGGAGCCTATGTGATGTCCCAGCCTCCCGTCAGGATCGCGATAAATGGATTTGGCCGTATCGGCCGCGCCATCTTGCGGATTGTTCTGCAGGGGCGTGACGATATCGAACTGGTGCTGATCAACGAGATCGAGCCGCTGGAGACCTGCGCCTATCTGTTCGAATATGACAGCATTTACGGCACCTGGCCTGGCAAGGTCGCCACCGCGCCTGGCACGCTGATCGCAGGTGGGCGCGAGATCGCCTTTCATTCGGCATCGGACCTGCGGCAGTTGGACCTGAGCGGTGTCGATCTGGTGCTGGAATGCACCGGCATGGCGGGCAAGCGCGCCATGGCCGCGCGCGGGATCGAGGCGGGGGCCGGCGCCGTTCTGGTATCGGGCCCGGCGGCCGAGGCCGATGTGACGCTGGTTCTGGGCGCGAACGAGGCGGCGCTGGCAGGTCAGGACATCATTTCTAACGCGTCCTGCACGACCAACGCATTGGCGCCTCTGGCGCGCCTGCTGGATGAGGCGTTCGGCATCGTGTCGGGGCAGATGACCACCGTGCATTGCTATACCGGCAGCCAGCCCACGGTCGACAAGCCGCGCGGCAATCTTGAGCGGAGCCGCGCCGCCGCCCTGTCGATGGTGCCGACCACGACCAGCGCGCGTGGCCAGATGGCGCTGGTGTTGCCGGATTTGGCGGGCCGGATTGAGGCGCGCGCGATCCGGGTGCCGACCGCGAGCGTGTCCTGCATCGATTTGACCGTGCAGACCTTGCGGCCGGTAACTGTGGACCGGGTTAACGCGGTCCTGCGCGATGCGGCGCAGACCGGGCCCTATGCAGGGGTGTTTGGCTGGACCGAGCGACCTCTGGTATCGTCCGATCTGCGTGCGCGCCCCGAATCGATCATAATGTGCGGACGTGAGACGTCGGTATCGGAGGGGGGGCTGTGCCGCGTCTTTGGCTGGTATGACAACGAATGGGGCTTTTCCTGCCGGATGCTGGACATGGCCGCGCGCATCGGCGCGGGTCTTAGAACCAGGGCTTGAAACGGGCCTCGAATTCGGCCTGAACGGCGCGGTTGTCGTATTCGCTGTGCACCCAGTGCTCGAAACCGATACCGGTCTCGCGCTGCCGCGCCTCGTAGAGGTCCAGAATGTAATCCAGCACGCCGGTGCGTGAGCGCCGCACGTGCAGGAATCGCAGACCCAGCATCGGGCGGGCCTCTGCCACGCTGCGGCCTTCCATGACCATCAGATAGATGGCGGAGGCAAAGCCGGCCCGGTCGGCGCCCGACTTGCAATGCATTACAAAGGGTCGCTCGATGCTGCGGAAGGCGTCGATGAGCGCCTGTATGTCCTTGGGCGGGGCGGCGTAGCGGGCGTGCAGCGTCACATCGACCAGCGTCAGGCCCAGTTCCGCACAGCTTTCCTTTTCAGTCAGATAATGCGCTGCGCCGGCCGAGCCGCGCAGGTTGAGGATGGATTTGACGCCCATCTCCTTCATCTGCGCAAACCGCTTGTGCGTGGGGTGGTTCGAGCGCCAGACCCCCGGCGCGACCTCGTATTGGTTGGTCCAGATCCCGCGCAGAATCGCGTGATCGAACCACAGGTTGTAGATATGCGCCCGGCGCCGGTTTTCGGGTGTCGACAGGTCGGTATTGTAGGACTGGCGCAGGTCACGCTCCCATGCGGCCAGTTTCTTGAAGGGGGTCATGCGGGCCTCGGCGCTGCGGCAGGAATGCCCCATTTAGTGCCCCGCACGGCTCAAGGCAAGCTATGCAGGTGGATTGACGCGGCCCCGCCGGGCGGTAAGGGTGCGCCATTGGGGGCGGAAGGAGAGGGCGATGAAGGCGAAGACGCTAAACGGCGCTTTGGCAGGCGGGCGCAGCTATCTGGCCATTCCCGGCCCGTCGGTGGTGCCGGACCGGGTGCTGAACGCGATGCATTGCGCATCGCCGAACATCTATGCCGGTGCGCTGATCGACATGGCAGAAACGCTGCTGCCGGATCTGAAGCGCGTCGCGCGCACCCGGCATCACGCCGCGATCTACATCGCCAATGGCCACGGCGCGTGGGAGGCGGCGTTCGCCAACACGCTGGCGCCGGGGGACGGGGTGCTGGCGCTGATCACCGGGCGGTTCGGACATGGCTGGGCCGATATGGCGGCGCAACTGGGCGGGGACGTGACCAAGATGGACTTTGGCCGCGCGGCGCCCATCGACCCCGCCCGCGTAGAAGAGGCTTTGCGCGCCGACACCGCCCGCCGGATCAAGGTGGTCGTGGCCACGCATGTCGACACGTCCAGTTCGGCGCTGAGCGATGTGGCGGCGGTGCGTGCGGCGATGGATGCGGCGGGGCATCCCGCGCTGCTCATGGCCGATTGCATCGCGTCCTTTGCCTGCGATCGGTTCGAGATGGATGCATGGGGTGTCGACGTTGCCGTGACCGCCAGCCAGAAGGGGCTGATGATGCCGCCCGGTCTCGCCTTCGTTTTCTTCAGCGAAAAGGCGGCGGAGGTGCGGCGCGGCCTGACCCGCGTCAGCCCCTATTGGGACTGGACGCTGCGCGCGGCGCCCGATCAATTCTATCAGTCTTTCTTCGGCACGGCGCCGACGCAGCATCTTTACGGTTTGCGCGCCGCGCTGGACATTATCCTTGAGGAAGGCATCGAGGCGGTCTGGGCGCGCCACGACCGGCTCGCCCGCGCAATCTGGACCGCGTGCGAGGTCTGGGCGCAGGGGGGTGCGCTGCGGTTGAACATGGGCGCGCCTGCGCATCGTAGCCGCGCCGTTACGGCCCTGTCGCTGCCCGCACCCCGCGCCAGCGATCTGCGTGCGTGGCTGGAGACGGAGGCGGGCGTGACGCTGGGCATCGGTCTGGGAATGGCCGAGCCGGATGATCCGGCATGGCACGGATTTTTCCGCATCGGGCATATGGGCCATGTCAACGCGCATATGGTGCTGGGCGTTCTGGCCAGTATCGAGGCGGGGCTGATCGCGCTGGAAATCCCGCACGGGTCCGGCGCGCTGGGCGCGGCGGCAGACGTGATCGCGCGCGGCTAGCCGCGCGCGTCTGCCAGAGCGCCCGGCAGCGCGGCGGCAAACAGCGTCAGATCGGTTGCCGTGCCGCAGCTGACCCGAATGCAGCGGTTTTGCGGCGCCGCAAAGGGCATCCGCACAAAGATATCGCGCCGCGCCAGCCCCTCCAGCACGGCGCGGGCGAAATCGCCATCGCCGCCGCAATCGATGCTGACGAAATTGGTGGCCGAGGGGATGGCTTTCAGGCCATTTTCTCCAGCGATGCGCGCGATCTCGTCCCGTGCGGCGGCGACCTGCGCCTGAACATGCGCCAGCCAGCCGGTGTCCTCCAAAGCCGCCAGCGCCCCGGCCTGCGCGGCGCGGTTCATGCCGAAATGGTTGCGGATCTTCTCGAACTCGGCGATCAGCGGCACAGGCCCCATGGCATAGCCGACGCGTGCGCCGGCCATCCCATACGCCTTGGAAAAGGTGCGCATGCGGATGACGCGTGGATCGCCTGCATCAATGGGGGCCACAGCCGGGGCGAATTCGACATAGGCTTCATCGAGGATCAACAGCGCGCCCTCGGGCAATTTGTCCAGCGCCGCTGAAATAGCCGCGCCGTCATGCCATGTGCCCATCGGGTTGTCGGGATTGGCCAGATAGACCAGCTTGGCGCGCATCTCGGCCGCGCGTGCCATCAGGGCGGCGGGATCCTCGAAATCGTCCCGGTAGGGCACCTTGTGCAGTGTGCCGCCAAAGCCGGTGACGTGGTAGTTGAACGTCGGATAGGCTCCGTCGGACGTGACCACCGCGTCGCCCGGGGCGATCATCAGGCGTACGAGATAGCCCAGCAGCCCGTCGATGCCCTCGCCAACGACGATATTCTCGGGCGCGACGCCATTTTGCGCGGCCAGCGCATGGCGCAGCTCATAGCTGGTGGAATCGGGGTACTTCCAGATCTCGGCGCTGGCCGCCTCCATCGCCGCGATGGCGCGGGGCGAGGGGCCGAACACGCTCTCGTTCGCGCCAAGGCGGGCGGCGAAGGGCGTGCCGCGCGTGCGCTCCATCGTTTCCGGCCCGACAAAGGGGACGGCGGCAGGCAGGGACTGGATCAGATGGGTTGTGCGATTATCAGGCATGGGCGGCAATTAACGCGATGGCGCGCGCGGGTGCAAGGCGTCAGATGCCGACACGGGCCAGCGCACCCGCCAGCGGCACCGCCGTATCGGCATGCAGCCCGGCGACGTTGATGCGCCCGTCGGGTGCCATGTAGATCGCGTGATCATCGCGCAGCTTGCCTACCTGCCGGGGCGTCAACGCAAGCCGGGAGAACATCCCGCGATGGTGCGTCAGATAGGCGAAGCGGTCTGATCCGGTCGCCTCCGCTAACGCGTCAGCCAGCAGGGCGCGCAGCGACGTCATGCGGGATCGCATCCCGTCCAGTTCCGCCTGCCAGTCAGCGCGCAAGGCGGTGTCATTTAGCACCATAGTAACCAGACGTGCGCCGTGATCGGGCGGGAACGAATAGTTTTGCCGGTTCAGATGGGTCAACGCGCCCTGCGCTTGGTCGCGCATCCCGCCGTCCTGCATGACGGCCAGCAGGATGCCGGTCCGCTCGCGGTAGATGCCGAAATTTTTCGAGCAACTGGCAGCGATCAGTACCACCGGACAACTTCGTGCAATGGCGCGGGTCGCGGCAGCGTCCGCCTCCAGCCCATCGCCGAACCCCTGATAGGCCAGATCGATCATCGGCACGGCGCCGCGTGCGTTCATCACATCTATCAGCGCGCGCCAACCCTCCATGTCGGGATCGGCACCTGTGGGGTTATGGCAGCATCCGTGCAGCAGCACCACATCCCCTGCCTGCACCTGCGCCAGATCGTCCAGCATCCCGTCGATTTCGACGCCATGTGTCGCCGGGTCGTAATAGCGGAACGGAATCGTTTCGATCCCGAGATGGGCCAGAATGCTCAGGTGGTTGGCCCATGTCGGATCGGGGACAAAGACGCGCGCGCCGGGCCGGGCCATGCGCAGCAGCTCGAACCCTTGCCGCACCGCGCCGGTGCCGCCGGGCGTGGCGATGGCCGCAATGTTCTGCGCCGCAAACTCGCCGCCCAGCACCAGATGCCGCATCGCCTGCAGAAATGCCGGATCGCCCGCCAGTGCAACGTAAGTCTTGCTGGCCTCCGCCCGCCACCACCGGCGCTCGGCCTCTTTGATGCTGCGCATGACGGGGGTTGCGCCTGCGGCGTCCCTGTACACCCCGACACCCAGATCGACCTTGTTCGGGCGCAAGTCGCCTGCCATCTGCGTGATCAGTTGCAGGATAGGATCGGGGGCCTGCGCCGCCAGCAGGTGCAGCATGTCAGGCGTCGCCGGTCGCGACCGGAACTGTCGGAAAGGCGCCCCATTCGGTCCACGACCCATCATACAGCGCATGGTCCATCACGCCGATCCGCTCCAGCGCGAGGTTGATGATTGCCGCGGTTGTGCCGGACCCGCAGGTGGTGATGATCGGCTTGGTCAGATCCGCCCCGGCGGCATCAAAGACGGCGCGCAGACCGGCCGCGTCCTTCATCGTGCCATCCTCGTTCAGCAGATCGGTATAGGGCACGTTCAGCGATCCGGGGATGTGCCCCTTGCGCAGCCCCTCGCGCGGCTCCGGCGCCTCGCCGCGGAAGCGGCCGGCAGAGCGCGCGTCCAGAATCGTGTGATCGCCCAGCTTGGAGGCGGCGGACACTTGGGTGACATCCTTGACCATCTGGTTCTGGCGGCGCACCGTCATGTGCCGGTCGCGCACGATGGGGGCCATATCCTCGACCGGGCGGTCCTCGGCCAGCCACTTGGGCAGGCCGCCGTCCAGCACGGCGATGTTGCTCTGGCCCATCAGGCGGAACAGCCACCACACGCGGGCGGCGGAAAACAGGCCGTGCGTATCATACACCACCACCTGATGCCCATCCCCGATGCCCATTGCGCGCAGGCGCGACATGAACTTCTCGGATGTGGGCGCCATATGCGGCAGCTCTGACCGGTGGTCGCTGATGTCGTCGATATCGAAGAACCGCGCGCCGGGAATATGCGCAGCCTCGTATTCGGCGCGCGCGTCGCGGTCGACCCCCGGCAGGAATATCGTTGCATCAAGGATCCGCAGGTCGGGGTCCTTGAGATGCGCGGCCAGCCACGCGGTCGAGACCAGAATTCCCGGATCGTCCTCAGCCATGATATTCCCTCGTTTTGCCCGCATTCTGCCTACAACCGCACCGCAGTCAAGGCAAGCATGTCACCTGCCCAGACGCCGTCGCGCCACCCCGGCGACCGTCACGATTGCGGCGCCCAGTGCGGCGCCCGCTGCCGCATGAACCGGAACCAGCGGTCCGGCCTTCAGGCTTGGCCCCGCCAGTGCCAGCAGATAAAATGCAGCGGCCCCCGCGACGATCCCCAGCCCGGTTGCCAAAACGAGCCCCAAGGGCCGCGCGCCCAAAGCCGCACTCGCAAGCGCGCCGCAAAGCATGGCGGCCAGCATTTCCATCAGCGGTGATCTTTCAGCAGGCGCTGCTTCTGACGGCTCCAGTCTCGCTTGGCTTCGCTTTCGCGCTTGTCGTGGGTCTTCTTACCCTTGGCGATGCCGATCTTCAGCTTGGCCAGTCCGCGATGATTGAAATACATCACCAGCGGCACCAGCGTCATGCCCTTGCGCTGTGTGTCGGACCACAGCCGTGCCATTTCGCGCCGCGAGACCAGCAGCTTGCGCTTGCGCTTTTCCTCGTGACCAAAGGTTTTCGCCTGCTTGTAGGGCGCAACATAGCTGTTCACCAGAAACAGCTCGCCATCCTCGACGCTCGCATAGCTTTCGGCGATATTGGCGCCGCCCTCGCGCAGCGATTTCACCTCGGACCCCTCAAGGATGATACCACATTCGATATCGTCCTCTATGGCGTAATCATACCGCGCGCGCCGGTTCTCGGCGATCACCTTGTAATTCTTGTTCTCGTCAGTCTTTGCCATGCAGGCGATCTAATCACGCGGGGCGCCCAAGTCCAGCCAAAGGCTTTCTTCTTGCTCCAAATATCCCCGCGCGGAGCGCATAAGATCTCTTTTGGTGCGGGCGCCCGTTGACTCCGCCCCAAACCCCGATATAAGCGCGCCTTCATTGGTGTTGGTGGCCCCCGCAAGGGGATGTCTGTCGGGAGCGATCCAAAGGACAACGCCCTTCGCAGTTCAAAGAAGGAGATCAGCCGTGACCAAACGCACGTCTGCCAAGTACAAGCTCGACCGCCGCATGGGCGAAAACATCTGGGGCCGTCCCAAATCCCCGGTGAACCGTCGTGAATATGGCCCCGGCCAGCACGGCCAGCGCCGCAAGGCCAAGATTTCCGATTTCGGCCTTCAGCTGCGCGCCAAGCAGAAGCTCAAGGGCTACTACGGCGACCTGACCGAAAAGCAGTTCAAGCGCGTCTACATCGAAGCCGCCCGCGTCAAGGGTGACACCGGCGAGAACCTGATCGGCCTGCTGGAGCGTCGCCTCGATGCGGTCGTTTACCGCGCCAAGTTCGTCCCCACGATGTTCGCCGCACGCCAGTTCGTGAACCACGGCCATGTGATGGTGAACGGCAAGCGCGTCAACATTCCCTCCTACCGCGTGAAAGAAGGTGATGTGATCGAGGTCCGCGACCGGTCCAAGCAGATGGCTGTCCTTCTGGAAGCCGTCCAACTGGCCGAGCGTGACGTTCCCGATTACATCGACGCCGATCACTCGAAAATGAAGGCGACCTTCGTGCGCACGCCGGGCCTGACAGACGTGCCCTATGCCGTCGTGATGGAGCCGAACCTCGTCATCGAATTCTACGCGCAGAACTAAAGCACCGCTTTACTCTGCACATTTGCCACAGCGCAGGGGCCGCGCCGGGAAACCGGGGCGGCCCTTTTCATTGGTGCTGGTCAAGCCGCGGCACCGTGGCTAAAACGGGCGCTGATGGAGGGGGGCTTATGAGCAACATCATACCGCAGGCGGGAATTCTGGATATCACGCTTTATCAGGGCGGTGTGTCGCATTTGCCGGGCATCGCAAACGCGGTCAAGCTCAGCTCGAACGAAAACCCCTTTGGTCCCAGCGATGCCGCCAAGGAGGCGTTCCGCAAGGCGGCCTACAGCCTGCACCGCTATCCCTCCTCGGACCATGCCGAACTGCGCAGTGCCATTGGCGAGGTGCATGGCCTTGATCCCGAGCGGATCATCTGCGGGTCGGGCAGCGACGAGATCATCTCGTTCCTGTGCCAGGCCTATGCCGGACCGGGTGACGAGGTGATCCATACCGAGCACGGCTTTGGCATGTACCGGATCAGCGCACTGGCAAATGGTGCCACCCCGGTGGAGGTGCCCGAGCGCGAGCGCGTGACGGATGTCGATGCGATCCTCGCGGCCTGCACGGATGCGACAAAACTGGTCTTCATCGCCAACCCGAACAATCCGACCGGCACCATGATCGGAGAGGGCGAGGTTGCCCGCCTTGCGGCCGGCTTGCCGGATCACGTTCTTCTGGTGCTGGATGGCGCTTATGCTGAATATGTCGAAGGCTACGACGGCGGCGCATCGCTGGTCGAGGCGCGCCAGAACATCGTGATGACGCGCACGTTCTCCAAGCTCTACGGCCTTGGAGGGTTGCGCATCGGCTGGGCTTACGGCCCCGATCACGTCATCGGCGTGCTGGCGCGGGTGCGCGGTCCGTTCAATCTGTCATCGGCGGCGCTGGCCGCTGCCGAGGCCGCCGTGCGCGATACCGGCTGGGCTGATAAGTGCCGCGCGGACAACGCCCGCTGGCGCGGCTGGCTGGCCGAGGCGCTCAGCGAACATGGCGTGCCGTCCGATACCTCGCTGGGCAATTTTATCCTTGCCCGTTTCGCCAATCAGGCCGAAGCAGAAGCCTGCGACGAGCATCTGAAATCCGAAGGTCTGATCGTGCGCCGCGTGGCGGGTTACAACCTGCCCAATTGCCTTCGCATAACCGTAGGCGACGAGGCCAGCTGCCGCCGGGTCGCCCATGCCGTGGGGCAATTCATGGCCACCGCGCGATGAGCGTCATCTACAATCGCGTCGCGCTGATCGGCCTTGGCCTGATCGCCGGGTCCATGTCGCTGGCGATCCGCCGCGCCGGGCTGGCGGGCGAGGTGGTCGGCTATGCCCGCTCGCCCGAGACCCGGAGCATTGCGCGCGAGATCGGACTGTGCGACCGGATCGAGGACAGCGCGGCTGCAGCCGTGGAGGGCGCCGATCTGGTCGTCCTGTGCGTGCCGGTGGGTGTCATGGGCGATGTCGCCGCCGAAATCGCCCCGGCGCTGAAACCGGGCGCGACGGTCAGCGATGTCGGCTCGGTCAAGCGGGCGGTGATCGACGCCGTGGCGCCGCATCTGCCTGAAAATGTTCATTTCGTGCCCGCTCATCCGCTGGCGGGCACCGAACATTCGGGGCCGCGGTCGGGCTACGCCGAGTTGTTCGATAACCGCTGGTGCCTGATCGTCCCGCAGGACGGCGCCGACCGCGCCGCCGTCGACAGGCTGCAGAAGCTCTGGCAGGGCATGGGCGCGCTGACCGATGAGATGGACGCGGACCACCATGATCTGGTGCTGGCCGTAACCAGCCATACGCCGCACCTCATTGCCTATACGATGGTTGGCGTGGCAGACGATCTGCGCCGCGTGACCGATAGCGAAGTCATCAAGTATTCCGCCGCCGGGTTCCGTGATTTCACCCGGATTGCGGCCAGCGATCCGACCATGTGGCGCGACGTGTTCCTGAACAATCGCGAAGCGACGCTTGAGATCCTCGGCCGCTTCACCGAGGAGCTCTTTGCGCTGCAGCGCGCGATCCGGACCGGCGACGGCGAGCACCTGCACGATTATTTCACCCGCACCCGCGCCATCCGGCGCGGCATCATCGAGGCGGGGCAGGACACCGATGCGCCTGATTTCGGCAGGACGCGGACGCGCGGCGGATGAGGCGGGCCGCGACCCTGCTATGGCTGGTCGCAGCCACTGGTGCCGCATTCGCCGGTGCGCCCGACACGTCGCCGCGCCCCGTTGCCCGGTCGGCCACGCTGGATTCGGCGCAGCCGCAAGCAGACACTTCGGCGCGCGCCGTGATTGCACCCGTCCGGCCCGTGGCGCGTCCGGCGGATCTGGGCCGCGTTGCGGCACTCAGCCCGGCGCCGGTTCAGGCGCCTGCACCCACGCGCGCAGCAGCCACGGCCGATGTTGGGCGCGCCACACGGATAGAACAGCAGTCCGGGCGCGGCGGGCTGATGGCGTCCCTGCGTCCGCTGCTGCGCCCCTTGCGCGTCAACCGCGCCGCGCAGAAGCGCAAGCAGGTCCTGTCACGCGGCGCGGTCTGCGGCGATGTGGACATTCAGGGCGTGGCGGTCGGGCGCGTGCCGGGTCAGGCTTCGGGCTGTGGTATCGAGGATGCGGTCAAGGTGCGCAGCATCGGTGGCGTTGCCCTTAGCCAGCACGCGCTGATGGATTGCCAGACGGCCCGAACGATCAAGACATGGATGCAGAAGGGCATGACGCCGGCCGTCGCGGGCTATGGCGGGGGTGTCAGCCAATTGCGCGTCGCCGCCCATTATTCCTGCCGACCGCGCAACAATCAGAAGGGTGCCAAGATTTCCGAGCATGGCAAGGGTCATGCGATCGACATTGCCGGTTTCACCTTGCGTGATGGCAAGACGATCACCGTGCTGAGCGACTGGGGCGGCGGCAAAAAGGGACGCATCCTCAGCCAGATGCACCGCTCGGCCTGCGGGCCGTTCGGCACGGTGCTGGGCCCGGAATCGGACCGGTTCCACCAGGACCATTTCCACTTTGACACCGCGCGCAACCGCCGGAGCAGCTATTGCCGCTGATCCACACTGTCCCTCGCGAGAGCCGAGACACTGCCTTTGGCGAAACGCATTAGCGCAGGTGCAGCACTGGCGCGGGGGCGATCGGCAGCGGGCCGATCCAGATATTGCCGCCACCAAACCTGAGTGGCATTTCCAGCGATTTCGGGTCATCGCTCAGGTCGGCCAATACCGACAGCGCCCGCTCGACCGTCTCTGCAATCTCGGGCATCAGCGCGCCCATGCGTGTTGCGGCGTCCAAAATCTGTCGCCAGTTGCGCGCGGTGATCGTCAATGTCCCGTCCGGGCGCCCGACCAGATCCACCGACAACACGCCGGATGCTGTCAGCGTCATGGCACCCCAGCGGATTTCAGCATTCTTGATGGCGAGGCGTGTGGGCTGGGGGCGCGCCACTTCCAATGCGCGGCGATCCCATGGCACGTCGAAATCGACAGTGGCATCCGCGATAGCGGTCTCGATCACGCGCGGCAGGGATCCTTCCGTATCGACCTGCGCCATCACCTCGGCAGGCAGCGCCACGTCGCTGGCCGCCAGCCCCAGATGATAACGCGCATGGCCGTTTCCGACGGCATCCCCGGTTCGCTCGGCCGCCAGACGCAGGGTTGCTGCCGACCACGCGCCGCTGGCATCATCCGGCGTCAGGGCGATGCTCTTGGCCGTCAGCGTGATGCGCCGCGGTGCAAGCGCGGTGCTTGGCGCCACCACCATTGACGCGCGCATGTCCTGATTGGTCAGCGCATAGCTGCGCTGGGGCGTGCGCAACTGCTGCACTTGCGGCCACACGGCGATGACGTGGTTCGGCGTATAGCTGAGCGTCAACACCTGAAAGAACGGCGCCTGCCAGCCCAGCCCCGATGCCCGATCAGCCAGAGTCACATCCGTGAGGCTGGTATCGAACCGATTGGGAAAGCCTTGCACGGACAGATCAGTGTATTCCGCTACCCATCCTTCGGCTTGCCGCGCGTCGAACCATGCGGCCAGCCCGGACCGCAGTGCTGCGGACCCGATAAACCAGTATCCGGCCCACGCCGCCGCCAGCGTGATGACGATCGCCAGCAATATCCGCATGATCAGCCCCTTTCGCGTCTTCGTCCAATCGTGTCTATTGATCTAAATGGCAAGAGGAACTTGGCAATGACGATGTGGGTGTTCGGCTATGGATCGCTGGTGTGGAACCCCGGCTTTGACGTCGCGCAGCAGCGGATCGCGACATTGCCGGATTATGCGCGCAGCTTTTGCATGCGCTCGATCCATCATCGCGGAACCGTGGACGCGCCCGGCCTTGTGCTGGCGCTGGACGAAAGCCACGGCGCCAGTTGCCAAGGCGTCGCGATGGCCGTGGCCGCCGGGCAGGAGGCCGAGACGCTGGAGTACCTGCGCGCGCGCGAATTGATTTCGTCAGCGTATCTGGAGCGCATGTTGGACATCCAGTTGGACGATGGTCGCAAAGTCGAGGCGGTGACCTATGTCATCGACGCCCATCACGTGCAGTATTGCGGCGCCCTGCCGCTCGAAGAGCAGGCCGGCATCATCGCCCGCGCAGTGGGCGACAGGGGCGCCAATACCGAATATCTGTTCAACACAGCCGCGCATCTGACGGAACTGGGTATCAGCGACGGCGACCTTGAGTGGCTGGCCGCGCGCGTGCGGGGGCTGTGCGCATAACAGCTTGGCCCCGCGCAGCGATCCGCGTAGGGTGCGCCGAACGAAACAAGTCTCGGGAGCGTCCAGATGGACCAGCCGAACCGCGCGGTCGAGCAGCATTTTTCCCAGCCGTGGCGCCAGATCGTCATCATGCTTCTGGTGCTGGCCCTCGCAGGTCTTGGCGCGTTCCTTGCGCTGCCCCGCGTGCTGCCGGTATTCGAGGCGAACCCCTATCTGAACGGCTTCATCTTCTTCGTGTTCCTGATCGGCGTTGTCGCGTGTTTCTGGCAGATGTTCCAATTGACCGGTTCGATCCGATGGCTTGAGGATTTCGCGAGCGACGCGCCGGGGCATGAGATGTCGACGCCACCGCTGCTGTTGGCCCCCCTGGCCGCGCTGCTGCGGCAGCGCAGCAAGCGGATGCAGATCTCGCAATCGTCGGCCCGCTCGATGCAGGATATGGTCGCACAGCGCATCGACGAGGCGCGCGAAATCACGCGCTATATCGTCAACGTGCTGATTTTCCTGGGCCTTCTGGGCACGTTCTACGGCTTGGCCACCACAGTCCCGGCACTGGTCGAAACGATCAGGGGGCTGGCCCCGCAAGAGGGTGAAGGCGGGGTCGAGGTTTTCACCCGTCTGATGACCGGGCTTCAATCGCAATTGGGCGGCATGGGCGTTGCCTTTGCCTCGTCCCTTCTGGGCCTTGCCGGATCGCTGATCGTCGGCCTTCTGGAGCTGTTCGCAAGCCATGGTCAGAACCGGTTCTACCGCGAGCTTGAGGAGTGGATGACCACCATCACGCGCGTCGGTTTTGCCGGAGCCGAGGACGGCAGCCCCGAACAGGCGCTGCTGACCGCGATCGTCGACCAGATGAGCGAGCAGATGGAATCGCTCCAGCAGATGCTGACGCAATCGGATATCAGCCGCGCGGCGGCGGATGAGCAGATGGCGGTGCTTGCGGCCGCCGTGGACCGACTGGCGCGCGGCAGGGATGACAGCGGCAGCGCCGCCGCGCTGGGCCGCGTCGCGGACGGGCAGGAGCGGCTGATCGGCGTGCTGGAGGCCCGCGAGGCGCCGGGCGACACCGGTCTGGACGCCGAAAGCCGGATGCGGCTGCGATCCATAGACATGCAGATGTTGCGTATCCTTGAGGAAATCAGCGCCGGGCGGCAAGAGAGCATGTCCGAGCTGCGCACCGATCTGGCCGCGTTGAAACACGCGTTGCACACGGCCCGCACACCCCGGCGCAGCTATCGCGCGACCGGCGCGGTCAGCCAGCCGCCGGAGCAGGAGGGCTAAGCCATGGCCCTGTCGCGCCGCACCGGGCAACGCTTTCAGGCCTCGATCTGGCCGGGTTTCGTGGATGCGATGACTGGCCTATTGCTGGTGCTGATGTTCGTGCTGACGATCTTCATGGTCGTCCAGTTCGCGCTGCGCGAGACGATCACCGGCCAGGCGACCGAGCTTGATACGCTGTCGGCCGAGGTGGCGGCGCTGTCCCAGGCGCTGGGGCTGGAGCAGGACCGCAGCGCCACCTTGCAGGAGCGCGTCGGCGCGCTGACGACCACGCTGGGCGATGCGCGCCAGCGACAGGAGGAACAGACGGCCTTGATCGCATCGCTGACCGCCAGGAACGAGGAGGCGGAGGCCCGCATTGCCAGCTTTGAGCAGCAGGTTGCCGGTCTTTTGTCTGCGCAGGACACCGCGCAGGGGCGCATCGACGATCTGGAGGGCGCACGTGACGATCTGATGTCAGAAAAAGAGGCGCTGCAACTGGCCCTTGCCGATCTGCGTAATGAGGTCGACGCCGAGGCCGAAGCGGCGCGTCTGGCCGCCGCGCAGCGCGACGCGCTGGAGGCGATGGCCGCCGATCTGCGCAGAAAGGCAAGTGATGCCGAGGCTGCCTTGAGCGATCTTCAGGCAGAGCTGAGCGATGAGGAGGCCGCCCGCCTCGCACAGGCCGCCGCCGCCGAGGCGCTGCGAGAGCGGCTGCAGAATTCGCAGACCGAACTGACCGCGATGACCCTCGCACTGGAAGAGCAGCGCCGCCGCGCCGAAGAGACGCTGACACTTCTGGCGGCTGCCCGCGACAGTGCCGGTGATCTGGAGGCGCGGCTGGCCGATGCGCTTGCCGCCCGCACGGCGCGCAGCGATGAGGTTGCGGCGCTGCAGGCTGAACTGGATGCGCTCAAAGCCGACCAGCAACTGTCGATGGACGAGGTCCGCGCCCGGCTGGCCGCCGCCCTTGCCGCGCAGTTGAAGGCGGAAGAGGCTGCCGCTGCCCAGATGAGCGCCGCCGAAGAACGCGCCGCCCTGCTGAGCGAGGCCCGCAAAAACCTGTCGGATCAGCAGGCCCAGACCGAAGAGGCACAGCGCGCGCGCGAACTACTGAACCAACAGGTCGCGGCGCTGCGCGATCAGTTGGGCCAATTGCAGGCGCTGCTGGACGAATCGCAGGATCGCGAGGCCGCCAGCGACGTGCGCGTCGAGGCGCTGGGCAAGGACCTGAACGCCGCGCTTGCCCGCGTCGCCGCCGAGGAAAAGCGCCGCAGGGAAGCTGAGGAAGAGAAAACCAGGCTGCTCGAGGCCGAAAAGCAGAATCTCGAGAAGTATCGTTCGGATTTCTTTGGGCGCTTGCGCGACGTTCTGGGCAATCAGGACGGCGTGCGGATCGAGGGCGACCGCTTCGTGTTCTCGTCCGAGGTGCTGTTCGCGCCGGGGCAGGCGACGTTGTCAAATCCCGGCAAGAACGAAATCGCCAAGGTGGCGGAAATCCTGCGCAATGTCGTGGATGACATACCAGAGGGGATCGACTGGATCATCCGCGTGGATGGGCATACCGACAACGTGCCGCTCCTTGGCTCGGCGGGGTTTGCCGATAACTGGGAGTTGAGCCAGGCAAGGGCGCTGTCGGTCGTGCGCTACATGATCGATTTTCTCGGCGTGCCGCCGGACCGGCTGGCAGCGAATGGGTTTGGTCAATACCAGCCCATCGCGCCCGGAAGCAGCCCCGAGGCCCGCGCCCAGAACCGCCGAATCGAGCTTAAATTCACCGAAAAATAGCGCCGGGCCCTCGTCGGTCCCGCTGGAAATCGCGCGCATGTTGTGAGTGCGAGTGCGGCGTCAGCGGCTGGAGGTTGTGCTGGTTTTGCTGTCAATGAGAACTCCGTCCCGCAACAGGTCGGCCCGTGCCGTATAGGTGCCGGGCGCCCAGCCGCTCTTGTGCGCCTTGCGCCCGGCCGCGCGATAGACCTGCGCTTGCACGCGGTCCAGCGTCTCGTCATGTCGCAGCAGGATGCCGCCGTCCGGGCCGGTAATGGTCAGCCGCATCACGTCATCCGGGCGGACGCCGTACCCATGGCCCCACGCGACCAGCGCGGGCGCATCCTGTGGCAACTCCTCGATCGCCGCGCTGCCGGCCTTGACCGCATCATAGGTCGGAACCCGCGTCGCCAGCCCCGCGTTCAGCAATCCGCCGGGCTGGTATGCTGGTGGATCGGCCCAAAGGGTGTCGTCGGCCAAGCTGCCGCAGGTGCCATCGGGGCGAAACGGATCGACGACTTTTCCATCCCGCCGCAAGCTGAGATGGACATGCGGAAACTGGGTGCGCCCCGACAGGCCGACAAGGCCCAGCGGCGCGGCGCGCTCGACGACGTCACCGGCGCGCACTGCGACTGAGCCCTGACGCATATGGCACAGCTGCGTCTCCCATCCGTCCCCGTGGTCGATCACGACACCGTTGCCGCAATCGCGTCCGGCCAGATCGGCGGAGGTTTCCTTGCTGTAGATCCGGTCGGTCATGTCGTTGCGCACGCGCCGAACGATCCCGTCGGCAGGGGCAATGACAGTCACGCCTGCCTGCATCGCCGCCAGCGACGGCAGGCCGAAATCGGTGCCCTTATGGCCATCATAGCTTAGGTCCCGGCACATGTAATCCTGTGCGCCGGGGCCGGGGGCGACATCAGGATATTGCTGGATAAAGCAGGTATCGCCCAGCGTACACTCCGCCGGAAGGCTCAGCCGGGGTTCGCCATGTGCAATGGCGGCGCCGGTCAGAAGGACCAACGCCGCCACAGATCGCAACAGGATCACTCGGCAGTCAGAAGCGGCGGCTTCTTGCCGCTCAGTCGCGGGGTGTCGGGGCCGTTGATCTGCAAATCGATCTTGCCGTCCTTGACCGCCACCTTGACCACGCCGCCCTTGGCCAGCTTGCCAAAGAGCAATTCCTCGGCGAGCGGCTTCTTGATGTTCTCCTGAATGACGCGGGCGAGGGGACGTGCGCCCATCTTTTCGTCATAGCCACGGTCAGCCAGCCATTCGGCGGCAGGTGTAGTCAGTTCAATGGTGACGTTACGGTCCATCAATTGCGCTTCGAGTTGCAGCACGAACTTTTCGACCACCTGCATGATCACTTCCTTGGGCAGCGTGCCAAAGGAGATGACAGCGTCCAGACGGTTGCGGAATTCGGGTGTGAATGTCCGTTCAATCGCCGCCGTGTCTTCGCCCTCGCGGCGGTCACGGCCGAAGCCTATGGCCGATTTTGCCATCTCGGAGGCGCCCGCATTGGAGGTCATGATCAAGATTACATTGCGGAAATCGACTGAGCGTCCGTTGTGATCCGTCAGCGTGCCATGGTCCATCACCTGCAGCAGGATGTTGAACACGTCCGGATGCGCCTTTTCGATTTCGTCCAGCAGCAGCACGCAATGCGGGTGCTGGTCGACGCCGTCGGTTAGCATGCCGCCCTGATCGAACCCCACATAGCCCGGAGGCGCGCCGATCAGCCGCGATACTGCATGTTTCTCCATGTATTCCGACATATCGAACCGGATCAGTTCCACGCCCAGAGTATCGGCCAGCTGTTTGGCGACCTCGGTCTTGCCCACGCCGGTGGGACCGGCGAACAGGTAGTTGCCGATGGGCTTTTCCGGTTCGCGCAGGCCCGCGCGGGCCAGCTTGATGGCCGAGCTGAGCGCGGTGATGGCGGCGTCCTGGCCGAAGACGACCCGCTTGAGCGACGTCTCCAGATCGCGCAGCACGGCCGCGTCGTCCTTGGATACGTTTTTTGGCGGGATGCGGGCAATCTTGGCAACCACCGCCTCGATCTCCTTGACGCCGATGCTTTTGCGGCGCTTGGAGGCGATGACAAGGTGCTGCGCCGCGCCGGCCTCGTCGATCACGTCGATGGCCTTGTCGGGCAGCTTGCGGTCGTTGATATACCGCGCGGACAGATCGACGGCGGTCTTGATAGCGTCATTGGTGTATTTGACGCTATGATGCTCCTCAAAGTAGGGCTTGAGGCCCTTGAGGATCTTGATTGTATCCTCGACCGATGGTTCGGCCACGTCGATTTTCTGGAACCGGCGGGACAGCGCGCGGTCCTTTTCGAAGTGCTGGCGGAACTCCTTGTAGGTGGTGGAGCCCATGCAGCGCAGTTTGCCGCCCTGAAGCGCGGGCTTCAGCAGGTTGGACGCATCCATCGCCCCGCCCGAGGTCGCGCCCGCGCCGATCACCGTGTGGATCTCGTCGATGAACAGCACCGCGTCGGGATGGTTTTCCATCTCCGTCATAACGGCCTTGAGCCGCTCTTCGAAATCGCCGCGATAGCGGGTGCCGGCCAAAAGCGCACCCATGTCGAGTGAGTAGATCGTCGTCTTTGCCAGGATCTCGGGCGTGTCACCTTTCACGATCTTGTAGGCCAGCCCCTCGGCGATGGCAGTTTTGCCGACACCGGGGTCACCCACTAGAAGCGGGTTATTCTTGCGACGGCGGCAGAGCACCTGAATGCAGCGCTCGACCTCGTCGGCGCGCCCGATCAGCGGATCGACATCGCCGGTGCGGGATTTCTCGTTCAGATCGACGCAGTATTTTGCCAGCGCGGATTCGCCCGGCTCGACCACGCCGGCGTCTTTGGCGCCTTGCGATGTTTCTTCTTCGGCACCCTGAACCGGCCGCGCCTCGCCAAAGGCGGCGTCCTTGGCCACACCATGGGCGATGAAGTTCACGGCGTCATAGCGCGTCATGTCCTGTTCCTGCAGGAAATAAGCGGCGTTGCTTTCGCGTTCGGCAAATATTGCCACCAGCACATTGGCGCCGGTCACTTCGGTGCGGCCCGAGGACTGCACGTGGATCGCCGCGCGCTGGATCACGCGCTGGAACGCGGCCGTCGGGACCGCCTCGGACCCTTCGATTTCGGTGACGAGGTTCGACAGTTCATCGTCGATGAATTCGACCAGTGTGCCGCGAAGATCCTCGGTGTCGACACTGCATGCCTTCAGCACGCGGTTCGCGTCGGGTTCATCCACCAGCGCGAGCAACAGATGTTCGAGCGTTGCGAATTCGTGCTGACGCGCGTTGGCCAGCGCCAAGGCGGCGTGAATTGCCTGTTCCAGTGTTGTCGAGAATGAAGGCACGTTCGTGCTCCTTCCTTGTCTGGTGTCGCGGGTCATTGGCCAGTCTGGCCCGATAACCTTAAGGTTTGGTCGATAAGCCCACGGCTTCAAGTTTTTTTTGCAGAAAAGGTCCCAATTTTCCGTGTTCGGGCACCTGTGCATCGGGCTGTGAGAGGTCAGAAATGGTCCTTGCGCTTGCGAATTTCGGCAAAGACGGCGGCGTCGGAGGCGTCCTGCATTGCCAGATGCGCCCGGATGTCGGGATCGGCAGCGCGCAGGAACGGGTTGGTGGCCAATTCGTCGGCCAGGGTGGAGGGGACAGTGGGGCGGCCCTGATCGCGGGCCACGCTGATTGCGTCTGATCGGGATATAAGTGCGGAATTGGCCGGATCAACGGTCCGGGCGAATTTTGCGTTGGCCATCGTGTATTCGTGGCCCGAGTAGACAAGGGTTTCAGGCGGCAGTGTCATCAACTTGCTCAGCGATTGCCACATCTGCTCTGCCGTGCCCTCAAACAGGCGTCCGCACCCCAGTGCCATCAGGCTGTCGGCGGTGAAAACGGCCCGGCTTTCCGGGAAATGCACGGCGATATGGCCGATGGTGTGGCCGGATACGTCGATGACATTGCCGGTCTGATCGCCGATCTGGACGGTGTCGCCTTCGGTTACCTTGATGTCGAGCGGTGGCAGACGGTGCGCGTCGGCCGCTGCGCCGATGACCGTCGCGGGATGCACGGCCAGCAGATCGCCCAGCCCCTGCGAGTGGTCTGCATGGTGATGCGTTATCAGCACATGGCTGAGCGTCCAGCCCTTTTGCGCCAGCGCTTGCAGTATCGGCGCCGTTTCGGGGACGTCGACGCATAGCGTCGCACCGCTACCCGCGTCATGCGCCAGAAAGGCGTAGTTGTCCGCAAGGCATGGGATTGTCAGGATCTCGAATGGCATAACGTGCCTCCGTGGATTTTGGACCTGCGCTTGGGTGTTTTCGCGGCGCCCCTTCTAAGTTAGTGTTCAGCCTGACCGATCAAGGGCGCCACTGCAATGCATGTCGACGTGCAGGAGTTACGGAATTTCTATTATCGCAGCACGCTGGGCCGTGCTGTGCAGAAAACCGTGCGCGCCGAGATCGCCCGCGTCTGGCCCGAGGCCAAAGGCCAGACCGTCGTCGGTTTCGGCTTCGCCGTGCCTTACCTGCGGCCCTACCTGAAGGAGGCGCGGCGCGTCATCGCGCTGATGCCGGGACCGCAGGGGGTGATGGCGTGGCCGCAGCACATGCCCAATATTTCGGCCCTGTGCGAGGAAACGCTGTGGCCTATCGAGACAGGCCATGTCGACAAACTGCTGGTGATGCACGGGCTGGAGGCCAGCGAACGCCCTGCCGATCTGCTGAACGAGTGCTGGCGCGCGCTGGGGCCCGGTGGGTCGGCGCTGTTCGTGGTGCCCAACCGGGCCGGGCTGTGGTCGCGCAACGACCGCACGCCGTTCGGGTCCGGGCGGCCCTACAGCCACACCCAGCTGGAAACGCTGCTGAAATCTCACGGCTTCCGGCCCGAACGGCACATGACCACGCTCTATCAGCCGCCCAGCACGCGGCGGTTCTGGCGCAAGACGGCCGGCATGTGGGAGCGGCTGGGTGGCAACCTGTCGGTCGTCGTGTCGGGCGGCGTGCTTATGGTCGAGGCGACCAAGCGCGTCCCGGCCCCACGCGGCCCCGGCTTGCGCGCCAGCGTCCGCAAACCGCTAGAAGCGCTCAGCCCGCGTCCCAAGCCGGTGGCAGGGCAGGCGTGAGCGGCCCGATCGTATGCCTGCGTCATCGGGCGCACCGACTGGCCGCTGCCGGTTATTTGCGTAGCAAACGGGGGCGAGGGCGCACGGCAGGGGTATCTTGCCACCGGGTTAGCGCAAACAGGCGCGCCGCCGGATTCGCCCGGACCCCGGCAAACGTCGTTTTTTGTGCCAAAAAATGAGGCGCAAACTGGTAAGTCGTCTCTATAATATTGAAATTAAACAATCTTTACTGAAATCTGTGCGGTTCATAGCAACTTGCTAGGCTCTTCATGCTCTGCTAGACCCACGCCGGATTACAGTGATAAGAGTATTCAATGCTCGCCAACGCCCCTCAGACGCAACCGCGTCTGTCGCAGGGGCCAAATTGTCGAAAGGGTGGACGTGTCCGAACCAGCTTCGATCTCCTCGGGTATCGCCGAACGCTATGCGACCGCGATCTTCGAGATAGCCCAAGAAAGCAAAGACCTGCCCAAGCTGGAGACCGGTGTTGACGCCCTGGCCGAAGCGTTGAACGTCAGCCGTGACCTGCGCGACGTGATTTCCAGCCCGGTGATCAGCCGGGACGAGCAGGGCAGGGCCATCTCCGCGATTTCGGAGCATCTCAAGCTGATCCCGGCCTTGTCGCGCGGCCTGAGCCTTATGGCGCAAAAGCGCCGGCTGTTCGCTGTGCCGCAGCTGATCGCACATCTGCGCGCCATGATCGCCGATCAAAAGGGCGAAGTGCAGGCCGACGTCACCACCGCCAAGGCACTGACCAAGACGCAGGCCGACAAGCTGGCCAAGACGCTGAAGGCCAATATCGGCAAAGACGTCAAGATTAATGCGACCGTTGACGAAAGCCTCGTCGGCGGTCTTATCGTAAAAGTGGGCTCGAAGATGATCGACACGTCGATCCGCTCCAGGCTTGCATCGCTCCAGAATTCAATGAAAGAGGTCGGATAAATGGGTATCCAAGCGGCAGAGATTTCTGCAATCCTGAAGGACCAGATCAAGAATTTCGGCCAGGACGTCGAAGTGGCCGAGATCGGTCAGGTTCTGTCGGTCGGTGACGGGATCGCGCGCGTTCACGGTCTGGACAATGTACAGGCGGGCGAGCTGGTCGAATTTCCCGGTGGTGTGATGGGCATGGCGCTGAACCTCGAGGCCGACAACGTCGGTATCGTGATCTTCGGCTCCGACCGCGACATCAAGGAAGGCGACACCGTCAAGCGCACGAAATCCATCGTGGACGTCCCGATCGGTGATGCGCTTCTGGGGCGTGTCGTCGATGGCCTCGGCAACCCGCTGGACGGCAAGGGCCCCATCGATACCAAGGAACGCGGCCTGGCCGACGTCAAGGCACCGGGTATCATCCCGCGCAAATCCGTGCACGAGCCGATGGCGACCGGCATGAAAGCCATCGACAGCATGATCCCCGTCGGACGCGGCCAGCGCGAGCTGATCATCGGCGACCGCCAGACCGGCAAGACCGCAATTGCGCTCGATACGATGCTGAACCAGAAGTCGATCAACGACGCCGCCGGCGATGACGAAAGCAAGAAGCTCTATTGTGTCTATGTCGCCATCGGTCAGAAGCGCTCGACCGTGGCGCAGCTGGTCAAGAAGCTCGAAGAGACCGGCGCGATGGCCTATTCCATCGTTGTTGCCGCGACCGCCTCGGATCCCGCGCCGATGCAGTTCCTCGCGCCCTATTCCGCGACCGCAATGGCCGAGCATTTCCGCGACAATGGCCGCCATGCGCTGATCGTCTATGATGACCTGTCCAAGCAGGCCGTGGCCTACCGCCAGATGTCGCTGCTGCTGCGCCGCCCGCCCGGGCGCGAAGCCTATCCCGGCGACGTGTTCTACCTGCACTCTCGTTTGCTGGAGCGGTCCGCGAAGCTGAACGAGGACAACGGGTCCGGTTCGCTGACGGCTCTGCCGATCATCGAAACCCAGGGCGGTGACGTCTCGGCCTTTATCCCGACCAACGTAATTTCGATCACCGACGGCCAGATCTTCCTTGAGACCGAGCTGTTCTATCAGGGCATCCGCCCCGCCGTGAACACCGGTCTGTCGGTCAGCCGCGTGGGCTCTTCGGCCCAGACCAACGCGATGAAATCCGTCGCGGGCCCGGTCAAGCTGGAATTGGCGCAATACCGCGAAATGGCCGCCTTTGCGCAGTTCGGCTCGGACCTCGACGCCGCGACCCAGCAGCTGCTGAACCGTGGCGCGCGCCTGACCGAGCTGATGAAGCAGCCGCAATATTCGCCGCTGACCAACGCCGAAATCGTCTGCGTCATCTATGCGGGCACCAAGGGCTATCTGGACAAGATTGCCGTCAAGGATGTCGGCCGCTTCGAGGCGGGGCTGCTCAAGCATCTGCGCGGCAAGCATTCCGACCTGCTGGACTGGATCACCAAGGAGGACCCCAAAATCAAGGGCGAGGCCGAGGACAAGATCAAGGCCGCACTGGATGAATACGCCGCAGATTTTGCTTAAAAGGGAGATAAGGCAATGCCGAATCTCAAGGACCTGAAAAACAGGATCGCGTCGGTCAAATCGACCCGCAAGATCACCAAGGCCATGCAAATGGTTGCCGCGGCGAAACTTCGCCGCGCGCAGGAGGCTGCCGAAGCGGCGCGCCCCTATACTGAGCGTTTCAACGCCGTTATGGGGCGCCTCGCGGCGTCGGTCGGTAAATCCGAGGACGCGCCCCGGTTGCTGCGCGGCACCGGCGAGAGCCAGACCCATCTGCTGATCGTTATGACGTCCGAGCGTGGTCTTTGCGGTGGTTTTAACGCCAACATCGCCAAGCTGGCCAAGCAGGACGCGACCAAATTGCTGGCCGAAGGCAAAACCGTGAAAATCATCACGGTTGGCAAGAAAGGCCGCGATTCCTTGCGTCGGGAATACGGTCAGTATTTCGTGCATCATGTCGATTTCTCCGACGTCAAGCGCATCGGTTACGCCGATGCGCAGGGCATTGCGACCGAGGTGCTGAACCGCTTCGACGCGGGTGAATTCGACGTGGCGAAAATCTATTTCTCGGAATTCGAGAACGTCGTGACCCAGATCCCGACCGTCCAGCAAATCATCCCGGCCGATTTCGACGCGCCCGAGGATGCGGGCGCCGGGGGCGAGACGCTCTATGACTACGAACCGGATGAGACGGCCATTCTGGCCGACCTGCTGCCGCGCGGCGTGGCCACGGCGATCTTTGCCGCTCTGCTGGAAAACGGGGCGTCCGAACAGGGCGCGCGGATGTCCGCGATGGACAACGCCACCCGCAACGCAGGCGAGATGATCGACAAGCTGACCATTCAGTATAACCGCTCGCGTCAGGCTGTGATCACGAACGAGCTGATTGAAATCATTTCGGGCGCGGAAGCGCTCTAGAAACGAGACGGAGACGATAGATGGCAAATGCAAAAGGCAAAATCACCCAGGTGATCGGCGCCGTGGTGGACGTTCAGTTCGGCGACCACCTGCCCGAAATTCTGAACGCCCTGACGACGGACAACAATGGCAAGCGTCTGGTCCTGGAGGTCGCGCAGCATCTTGGTGAGAACACGGTTCGCACCATCGCGATGGACGCGACCGAAGGTCTGGTGCGCGGTCAGGAAGTGACTGACACAGACGGCCCGATCACCGTGCCGGTAGGCAACGCCACGCTGGGCCGCATCCTGAACGTCGTGGGCGAGCCCGTCGACGAGGGCGGCGATGTCGCACGGGACGAGACTCGCTCGATCCACAACGATGCCCCTCCCTTCGCCGACCAGTCGACCGAGTCGACCGTTCTGGTGACAGGCATCAAGGTCGTCGACCTGCTGGCGCCCTATGCCAAGGGCGGCAAGATCGGCCTTTTCGGCGGTGCCGGCGTGGGCAAGACGGTTCTGATCATGGAACTGATCAACAACATTGCCAAGGTCCACTCGGGCTTCTCGGTTTTCGCCGGTGTGGGCGAGCGGACGCGCGAAGGTAATGACCTCTATCACGAGATGATCGAATCGGGCGTTATCGTCCCCGACAACCTGACCGAGTCCAAAGTGGCGCTGGTTTATGGCCAGATGAACGAGCCTCCGGGCGCGCGTATGCGTGTTGCCCTGACCGGCCTGACACTGGCCGAGCAGTTCCGCGACCAGTCGGGCACGGACGTTCTGTTCTTTGTCGACAACATCTTCCGCTTTACGCAGGCAGGGTCCGAAGTGTCCGCCCTTCTGGGCCGGATCCCCTCTGCTGTGGGCTATCAGCCGACGCTGGCCACCGACATGGGCCAGATGCAGGAGCGAATCACGTCGACCAACAAGGGCTCTATCACCTCAGTGCAGGCCGTTTACGTGCCTGCGGACGACCTCACCGACCCCGCGCCTGCGACGTCCTTCGCACACCTTGACGCCACGACCGTTCTGTCGCGCGCCATCTCCGAGCTGGGCATCTACCCTGCCGTGGACCCACTCGATTCGACCTCGCGCCTGATGGACCCTTCCGTTGTGGGCGAGGAGCATTATCAGGTCGCACGTGACGTGCAGGGCATCCTGCAGCGCTACAAGTCGCTTCAGGATATCATCGCGATCCTCGGCATGGACGAGCTGAGCGAAGAGGACAAGCTGACCGTGGCCCGCGCCCGGAAGATCCAGCGATTCCTGTCGCAGCCCTTCGACGTGGCCAAGGTGTTCACCGGGTCGGACGGTGTTCAGGTCCCGCTGGAGGAAACGATCGCGTCCTTCAAGGCGGTCGTCGCCGGCGAATATGACCACCTGCCCGAAGGCGCCTTCTACATGGTTGGCGGCATCGAAGAAGTGAAGGCCAAGGCCGAGCGTATGGCAGCCGACGCCGCATAGTGCATCCGCCGGACCGCAGATGTGGTCCGGCGCCTCGACCAATGAAGGAGGCCGTCCATGGCTGACACAGTGCAATTCGATCTGGTATCGCCCGAGCGCCTTCTGACGTCGGTTCAGGCGCGCGAAGTGCAGATTCCGGGTGCCGAAGGCGACCTGACGGCAATGGCCGATCATGCGCCGCTGATCACCACGCTGCGCCCGGGCATCGTGCGCGTCGTCTCGGATCGGGGCGAAGATGAATACGCCGTCACCGGCGGCTTTGCCGAGATCAACGCCGATGGCGTTTCGGTTCTGGCCGAGCAGGCGATCCACCGGACGGACCTGACGCAGGAACATTTCAAGAAGATGGTCGCGGACGCCACCGATCGTCTGGCCCGCGCGCAGGAAACATTCAAGAACGAGCCTGGTCCGGTCGATGATGCTGCCAAACTGCTGGCCGACATGGTCGCGATGGGCGATCACATGGGCCTCAGCGGCTACTGATCAGCGGTGCCATTTGAGTATCTGAACAGGGGCCTGCGTCTTGCAGGCCCCTTTTTTAGGCAGATTAACGATTTTTCCTGTGATCGGGGTTACGTTCGTCCTTAAGTAGCGGTTGGGTGGCATGAAAAGACTGGACGCCAAGCTTATCGGGATTGATCAGGGCGAAGCTGTCCTGTTCTCGGAGTTTGACAGCGGCGGAACCATGTGGACCGGCGAAGGGGAGCGTACCCGCCGTCACCCGGTCCGGTTTTCCGAGCGTTATCGGGTACCCCCGGTCGTACATTGCGCGTTGTCGATGTGGGACATCGACAGCGGCGCGAACGCGCGTGTCGAGGTAAGTGCCGAGAATGTCACCGACGCCGGTTTCGACGTCGTGTTCCGCACCTGGGGCGATACCCGTATTGCGCGGGCGCGCGTCCGGTGGATGGCTCTCGGCGAGGTCGATCACGACGATGACTGGAATTTGTATTGAGCGGTCGGGATGGCCCGATGTCGGCAGAAGTCCTCAGGTGTTTTCAATGCGCCACGGTGCGAAACCATCTTTTGCGGAATCAGCGTGACGACTTGATTCCGCCTCAGAGAATCGGCACCGAGCAGATATCGGCCAGATCAACTGGCGGTTGTTGAAACACTATCTGATTGGAGCAGATATGCGAGATTTTTTCATTCAGTCACTTGAGAAACTGATTGGCGTGATCATTGTCCTGATGATCATCGGGGTCATCATCGGATTTATAGGAATTTCCTTTGGTGCGGGTCAGGGGCCGTATGGCCAGTCCGGCGGAATACTTGCCGGTCTGCTCTTTCTTGTCGTCGGGTCGATCTATGTGATCCTTATGGGTGGCTTCATGTATCTGGGCGTAGGCATCTACCAGAACACTCTGCGCACCGCAAAAGCGGTCGAGGAAATGGCCGCAAAGAACTAGGCATCAGGCTGCAGGGCTCAAGATCCGGTTGTGACCCGTCGGCAGGAAAATCGCGCGGATGAGGCGCGCCGGGAGTTTGGCACCCAGACATGCGCGACCCCGGCCCGCTCGAACTCAGGTTATTTTTGCGCTTGGACCGTTGCCCCCTATCGGGGGCGGCGTCGCTTAATTGCCGAACTGTCCCTCGTAGACCGGCTCCAATGTCGGCGTATCGAACAGGGACGACACGCTGGTGCCGTTCCAGATATTCAGGATCGCTTGCGCAAAGACCGGCGCTGTCGGAATGATGCGAATGTTCGGTGTGGCCTTGACCGCTTCGGTCGGCGCGATTGTGTCGGTGATGACCATGGACTTCAGCACCGAATTTGTCACACGCTCGACAGCGGGGCCGGACATGACGCCGTGGGTAGTGTAGGCGTGCACCTCGGCGGCGCCGTTTTCCATCAGCACCTCGGCTGCCTTGCACAGCGTGCCGGCGGTGTCGCACATGTCGTCGACGATAATGCATTTCTTGCCCGTGACATCGCCGATGATGGTCATTTCCGCAACTTCGCCGGCTTTCTCCCGGCGCTTGTCGACAATGGCGAGCGGTGCGGTGATCCGCTTCGCCAATTCCCGCGCGCGGGCCACGCCGCCGACATCGGGTGACACGATCATCACGTCGTCCATGCCGCCCTTGAACTGCTTCATGATATCCAGCGCAAAGACCGGGGAGGCGTAGAGGTTATCGACCGGAATATCAAAGAAGCCCTGAATCTGCGCCGCGTGCAGGTCCATCGTCAGTACCCGCTCGATTCCGGCCTCGACCAGCATGTTCGCGACCAGCTTGGCCGAAATCGGCGTGCGGGCCTTCGACCGGCGATCTTGCCGCGCGTAGCCAAAATAGGGAATGACAGCAGTGATGCGCGCGGCCGATGACCGGCGCAGTGCATCAGACATGATCAGCAATTCCATCAGGTTGTCATTGGCCGGGTTCGACGTCGGCTGGATGATGAACATGTCCTCGCCGCGCACATTTTCGAAGACTTCGACGAAAATCTCGCCGTCGTTGAACCGCTCGACCCGTGCCTCGACGAGGCCGATATTGACGCCCCGGTGCATCGACATGCGCCGGGCGATGGCGGTGGCCAGCGGCATGTTGGCGTTGCCCGAGATGAGTTTCGGCTCTGATGTGGATGACATGGCTTTGGTCCCTCGGGTGGCCGCATGGGCAGATTCGTTGCGTTGACACCGCTTAGCACGCGCGTAGGGTCGGGCAAAGCAGCAGGCACGGCAAGGACACATAAAACATGGCTCGGATTGATTATTTTTTCTCGGTGCTGTCGCCATATGCCTATCTGGCAGGCGACGGGCTGGAGCGGATCGCGCAGGCGCATGGGGTGGCTGTCAACTATAAACCAATAGATTTCATGGCGGTCATGGCCCGAATGGGCGGCGCCAATCAGCATCCAGCGCGCATGGCATACATGGCACAGGATATTGTGCGTCTGGCGACGCGGCAGGGTCTGCCGCTCAACGCGGAGCCAGCCCATTGGCCGACAAACCCGGCGCCCGCTGCCTATGCCATAATCGCTGCGCAGGCGGCGGGGCACAGTGACACCGGCGCGCTCGTGCGGCGCCTCATGCGTGCCTGCTGGGCCGAGGATCGCGACGTGGCCGACGATGTGGTGGTTCGGGGCTGCCTAGAGGATGAGGGCTTTGATCCCGGCCTTGCCGACAGTGGCCTGCTGCAAGGTGCTGAAACCTATGGCGCCAATAACGAAGAGGCCGTGCAGCGCGGTGTGATCGGTGTTCCCTTTTATCTGACCAGCGATGGCGCTGCATACTGGGGGCAGGATCGGCTGGAAGCACTGAACCACCACCTTGAGGCCATTGCCTGATATGCCGCACGGAATAAAGGGCGGCTTCCCGACATGGTGGACGACTTACGGACAGGGCCCGCGTGCCGCGCTGATGATCCATTGCAGTCTGGCCGACTCGGGCATCTGGGCCCGCATGGCGCAGTCGCTGTCGGGCGCGCTGACGATGACCGCATTCGACCTGCCGGGCCATGGACGCAGCGGCGATTGGGACGGGCGCGGCGAGATGAGCGCGGTCTGCACGGCCATCGCCGCCGACTTTGCCCAAGCGGGTGGCCCGGTTGACGTGATCGGCCACAGCTTTGGCGGAGTCGTGGCGCTGCGACTGGCGGTGGAGCGGCCCGATCTGGTCCGCTCGCTGGTGATGATCGAGCCGGTGTTTTTCGCCGCCGGTCTGCGCAGTCGGCCGGATGCCTGCGCCGCGCATCTGGCCGAGCAGCGCCGCCTTGTGGCGGCGATGGAGGCGGGCGATCTGGCCGAGGCGGCGCGCAATTTCATTGGCCAGTGGGGCGGCGGGCGTCCGTGGGACAGCTTTGGCGCCGAGCGGCAGGCGCGCATCGCCCGGCAGATGCCTCTGATCGCGGCGGTGGGGCCTGCGCTATACGACGACGCGGCCGGGCTGCTGAAGCCGGATGTGCTTGAGGCGGTAGATATCCCCGTTCTGCTGCTGGAAGGCAGCGAGGCACCCGAGATAATTCCCGCGATTACAGGTGCGCTGGCCGCACGCCTCCCATGTGCGCAGCGCGGCGTGATCGGCGGTGCGGGGCATATGTCGGTCGCGACGCATCCCGATCAGCTGAGCGCCGAAGTGCTGAGGTTCCTCGCAGAGGCTTGAACCGCGCGTCAGCCCTTGGTCAGCGCCAGAAAATCGTCGATCAGCTCATGCGTTATCGACCAATCGCAGACGAGGCGCATCATCAGGCGTTCGTCCGGATCACCCTCCAGATCGCCCCAGAGGCCATAGACCGCGCCCGCCGCCTTCAGCCGCTGGTGGTGGTGGCGGGGCAGGGTGGCAAAGATCATGTTGGCCTCCGGCTCTTCCACGAATTCCAGCCCGGTGACGTCGCGCAGCCCTGCGGCCAGACGCGCGGCATTGGCATTGGCGGCCCGCGCGGTTTCCAGCCATGTGCCGCCGTCCAGATAGCCCTGCATCTGGGCCGACAGGTAGCGGTGCTTGGAGAACAGATGCGCGCCGCGCTTGCGTCGCAGCTCGAATTCCCACGCATGGGCGGGATCGAAGAAGATCACCGCCTCGACGCCCGCACAGCCGTTTTTCGTGCCTCCAAGGCTGAGTGTATCGACGCCCGCCTTCCATGTCATATCAGCAGGGCTGCAATCCAGGGCGACCAGCGCATTGGCGAAACGCGCACCATCCAAGAACGTCGGCAGGCCATATTCGCGCGCCACTCCGGTCAGCGAGTGTATCTCCTCCAGCGTATAGACCCGCCCCATTTCCGTGACTTGCGTGATCTGCACCGGCCCGCGTTGCGACGTGTGGACGTCGCCCTTGGTCCAGCCCACGATCCGGGCGCGCAGTTGATCTGCACTCATTTTGTCGCCGTCGCCGACAAGGCTCAGCTTGGCGCCGCCGGTGTAGAATTCGGGCGCGTGGCACTCATCGACGTTGATATGGGCCAGCGGTGTGCAGAAAACCGTCTGCCATGGCTGGGTCAGCGTTCCCAGCGCCAGCGCGTTGGCTGCGGTGCCGGTGGCGACCAGATAAACGGCGGCCTCCGGCGCCTCGAAGATCTCGCGGATCTGCGCGCGCACGCCGTCCATGATGGGATCGGTGCCATAGCTGGGCTGATACCCGGTATCGGCGGCCATCATCGCCTGCGCCACGGCAGGGTGCATCGGGCCGCTATTGTCGGAGGCAAAATACATCAGGTCGGTTCCTCTATGACGTGGTCTTCCCAGTCTTCCTCGTCGATCTCGAACTCGGGGACGGTGCGCCCTTGCATCGACACGCCCGCGTCATGGACGCTCTGCGGATCGCCGGAAATCAGCGGGTGCCAGTCATACAGCTTCTTACCCTGCCACAGTAGCTTGTAAGCGCAGGTTTCGGGCATCCAGTAGAGATTTGCGTCCATGTTAGTCGGCTTCAGCACGATACATTCGGGCACGAACTGGTGGCGGATCGGGTATTGCGCGCAGCGGCAGGTGGTGTCGTCAAAGAGGCGGCAGGCCACGCGGGTCATCACCACCTCGCCGGTATCCTCATCCTCCAGCTTGTTCATGCAGCATTTGCCGCAACCATCGCACAGCGCCTCCCATTCGGGGCGGGTCATGCGGCTGGGCGGGGTATCCTCCCAAAAGCGGGGGCGCAGCGGGGGGCTCATAGCGCGTCCAGAATACGGCGGGCCTGATCGCAATCGGCACCCATCTGGGCGATGAACGCCTCAAGGCTGTCAAACGTCTCTTCGGGGCGTAGGAAATCTACCAGCGCGACGGACATCTCGGCGCCATAGAGATCGCCGGAGAAATCGAAGAGGTACGTTTCCAGATTGGCAACCTCCCCGTCGAACATCGGCCGGGTGCCAAGCGAGGCCGCGCCGTGATACTGCCCGGCATGTGGGCCGGTCAGAACATCGGCCAGCACCGCATAGACGCCGAAACGCGGCGGATGCAGCCCGGTGATCGCAATGTTCGCGGTCGGATAGCCCAGATCGCGGCCGCGCTGGTGCCCGCGGATGATCGCCCCCTCGATACGGTGCCAATGGCCCAGCATGGCCGCCGCATCGCGGGGGCGTCCATCGCCCAGGGCGCGCCGGATTGCGGTCGAGCTGACCTGGCCCGTATCGGCCGCCACAAGATCGGCAATGGTCACGCCAAAGGCCATCTCGGTGCCAAATTCCGCCAGCATCTGTGCGTTGCCCGCACGCCCCTTGCCAAAGCAGAAATCCTTGCCGACGACGACATGGGCCAGCCCGAGACCATCCGTGATCACCTGCTGCGCAAATTCGCGGGGGCTGAGTGCGGCCATGCCCGCGTCAAAGGGCAACTCGAACAGCGTATTGACCTCCAGCTTGGCCAGACGACTGGCGCGCGCCGCGGGGTTCATCAGGCGAAAGGGCGGCGCATC
Source organism: Roseovarius sp. (assembly GCA_048267045.1). Classification (GTDB taxonomy): domain Bacteria; phylum Pseudomonadota; class Alphaproteobacteria; order Rhodobacterales; family Rhodobacteraceae; genus Roseovarius. The sequence continues at coordinate 52,107 of JBLWYG010000012.1, forward strand.
GGGCGCAAAGAATTCGCGGGGATGCGGTTCGAATGTCAGGATGCCCAGCGGCGCGCCGCTACCGGCGCCTGCGGCGCGGGCCTGCTCGATCACCGAGCGGTGGCCCAGATGCACGCCGTCAAAATTACCGATGGCGGCGCTGGCGCCTCTGGCAGAGGCCGGGACGGCCTTGTAATCGTGGAAGATACGCATTGCGCAGGGGTAGCGTGACGTTTGCGGGGGCGCAAGCGTGGATGCGCCGCCGCGTGCCCAGTTCGACGCCTAAAGCGTTTCGCCTTTAACCCGAGACATCAGATGACGGCGAAACGCGCGCAACACTGGTATGGTGCGCGCGTTCCTCGAAAAGCTGTGATTCAGGTTTTTCGCGAGACGCTTTAGTCGAACTTGCGCGAGGGGGCCATGACCATTGCCTCGCCGATCAGCACCTTCTTGCCATTCACCATGCAGCGGCAATCCAGACCGACGCGCCGCTTGGCATGGTCGATGGAAATCACCTCGACCTCGGCATGGACCATATCGCCGGGGCGCACGGGGGCGAGGAATTTCAACGACTGGCCCATGTAGACCGTGCCATGGCCGGGAAGCTGTTCGCCAATCACGGCCGAAATCAGGCCGGCGGTCAGCATGCCATGCGCGATGCGGCCCTCGAATATGGTGTCGCGGGCATAGTCGTCATCCAGATGCACCGGGTTGCGGTCGGTCGAGACTTCGGCAAACATTTCGATATCGCGGTCGGTAATGACTTTGCGCAGGTGGCGCGTCATGCCCATCTCGATATCTTCGATGCAGATCGTGCCGCGTGGCATGTTGTCCAACATGAGGCCCTCCGGGTGGTCCTGTGGGTAACAATAAGACGCACTGGCGCCCAATATTGGAACTTTATTACTTCGCAAATGCAGAAAATCAACCCCTAAAGGTGATCCTGGCGGGCTGATCATGTCCCCCGCGCGGGGCGCGATTTCAGCGCAAATGCCCTATAGTATAGGTGGGAGACGCCATTTTCTGAGCCAGATACGCTTCCAGCCGGGCAGGATGGGGCTGGCCCTCGGCGTTCGTTTCTGACGCGGCCAGCCCGCCGGTAATGAACAGCGAATCGATATTCTCGCCCATGGCGCCGGCGATATCGGTGCCGATTCCATCGCCGATGGCCAGAATCCCCTCCTCCCCGATATCCTTGCCAAGCGCGGCCAGACGGCGGCGCGCCAGATCGTAGATCGGCGGATGCGGCTTGCCGAAATAGAGGCTCTCGCCCCCCATTTCAGTATAAAGCTGTGCCAGCGCGCCGGCACACCATTCGCGCACATCCCCGCGATCCACGACGATATCAGGGTTCGCGCAGAGCAGCTTCAGCCCCTTTTGCTTGGCATAAAGGAAATCGGGGCGGTTCACCGCCGGGTCGGCCAGCGGATCGAACGGACCGCAGCAGACGATGCCGGTGGCTTGATCCAGCGGCACGCGGGTGATGTGAACGGGATCTTCGATCACTTCCATCGGCTCGAAAAAACCGGCGTCGCGCGCGGCATCGCCCATGAAGTAGACCTTGTCGCCGACCACGCCGCGGAACATGGCGGCCCGGGCCGAATCGCCCGAGGTGGCGATGGCATCATAGGCATCATCCGGCACGCCGAATTGATGCAGTTGCGCCGCCACGCCCTTGCGCGGTTTGGGCGAGTTTGTCACCAGCACCACCGTGCCGCCGCCGGCGCGGTAGGTCTGCATCGCGGCGACGGCCTCGGGGTAGGCGGTGACGCCGTTGTGCAGGCAGCCCCACAGATCGACGAACAGCGCGTCGTAGCGGCTGGAGATCTCGGCGAGCGATTTGATGATCCGGGTCATGGGGCCTCCCTTCGGCGTTGGGTTCAGATATGGCAGGCGAGGCAAGGCAAGGCCAGAGCCGAGTGCGGTTGCAGCCGACCGCCCCGCCACGTTAGATGGCCTGCGGAGGAGATTCATCATGCATGATCATTCAGCAGGCGGCCATGGCGGCCACGACCATTCGCACATGCCGAAGAACGAGACGAAAATCGCGATCGCGGCCGCCCTGACCGGCGCCTTCATGGTGGCCGAGGTGGTCGGCGGCGTCATCTCGGGCTCGCTCGCGCTGATTGCGGATGCGGGGCATATGCTGACCGATTTCGCGTCGCTGATGCTGGCGTGGCTGGCGTTCCGGCTGGCCCGCCGCCCTGCCGACTGGAAGCGGACCTACGGGTTTGACCGGTTTTCGGTGCTGGCGGCCTTTGTCAACGGCATGGCGCTGTTTGTCATCGCGGGCTGGATCCTGTGGGAGGCGATCCAGCGCCTGAACGATCCGCAGGAAGTGCTGGGCGGCGTCATGCTCTGGGTCGCGCTGGGCGGTCTGCTGGTCAACATCCTTGCCTTTCTGGTGCTGACGCGCGGCGGCGAGGGCGAAAACCTGAACGTGCGTGCGGCGGCCTTGCACGTGATGGGCGACCTTCTGGGGTCAGTCGCGGCGCTGGTCGCGGCATTGGTGATCATCTGGACCGGCTGGACACCGATTGATCCGATCCTGTCGGTGCTGGTGGCTCTGATCATTCTGCGCTCGGCGTGGAAGGTGGTGGCGCAGAGCGGTCACATCCTGCTGGAGGGCGCGCCCGACGGGTTCGACCGGCGCGACGTGGCGGGCGATCTGCGCGCCGAGGTGCCGGGGCTGCGCGATGTGCGCCACGTTCACGCCTGGTCGGTCACGCAGGAGCGGCCCATGGTCACGATGGTCGTCGAACTGGACGCAGGCAGCGATGCAGCAACGGTCAAGACCGCGATCCGCGAACGCCTGCAAGAGCGGCACGCTATCGGGCATGTCACCATCGAGGTCGAGCGCTGACGGCGCCGAATCCTCGCGAACAGTCGTTTGCGACGCGCGTCAGAGCCGCGCCGCCGGGTGGCCGATGCCCAGCCCCACGTGTCAGAGCTTGAGGCTGGGGATGATCTGCTTTTTCCGGCTCATCACGCCGGGCAGGACCACGGTGTCGCCCTCGGGCGCGATGCCAAAGGATTTCTCGGCCAGCGTTTTCACCATGTCGTTGGGGATCAGCAGCGTCGCCTCCTCGTTCAGGATGTCGACGACGAACAGCAGCACCTGATCGACGCCGTCCTCGGCGGCGACGGTCTGCATCGATTGCATCAGGCTGTCCTTGCGGTCCAGAACGACCTTTGGCGCTGTCGTCTCCAGAACGGAGACGCGGAGTTTCGCGCCGGGCAGATCGAATTCTTTGCTGTCCATACGCAGTAGTTCGGCATCTGAAAAGGCCGAGACGTCGGATTTGGCGGCGAACATCTGGGCAGCATAATCGCCTATGTCGACACCCAGATCCTTGGCCAGATCAAAGGCAATCGCCTTGTCCTCGTCCGTGGTGGTTGGGCTGCGGAATTCCAGCGTGTCGCTGAGGATGCAGGACAGCATCGCGCCCTTCACGCCCTCGGGCATCTGCGCTATGTCCTTGCCGATCATCTTCCACATCACGGTGGCAGTACATGCCACAGGCTCGATCCGGATCTCCAGCGGGCCAAGCGTTTCCAGTCCTCCGACCAGGCGATGGTGGTCGATGATGCTGTGGATGTCGGCCTTGCCGATGTTGGCAGGCAGTTCCGCCGGGTTGTTTGTGTCAACGATGACCACGGGCTGCCCGTCTTCGACATCCTCGATGATCTCGGGCGTCTCAAGGTTCCAGCGTTTCAGCATGTAGGCGGCTTCGGTGTTGGGCTGGCCCAGCAACACGGGTTTGGCTTTGATGCCCTTCACGTCGTTCAGATACCATGCCCAGACGATGGGCGATCCGGTGCTGTCCGTGTCGGGCGATGTGTGGCCGAAAACGAGGGTTGTCATGGGCTGAGATCCTTGGATGGCAAATGGTATGCGGTTTGGCGCCGCTTATAGGCGCGCGATGCTGGCTTGTCACGAGGGGGCGGCGCGGGCATTTTGCGGCGGATGAAAAAACCGCTGGAAACCGATCTTTATGCGCCCGTGAAGTCGTGGCTGGAGGCACAGGGCCACAGCGTCAAGGGCGAGGTGGGCGCCGCCGATGTCGTGGCGCGCAAGGACGGCGCGCTGCTGATCGTCGAACTGAAACTGGGGTTTTCGCTGGTGCTGCTGCAACAGGCGGTGGCGCGGCAGGCGGTGTGCGATCTGGTCTATGTGGCGGTGCCGCGCTGGCGCGGCAAGGCCGGCTGGCGCGCGTTCAAGGGCAATATCGGGCTAAGTCGGCGGCTCGGGCTGGGCGTGCTGTCGGTGCGAATGGAGGACGGGACGGTGCAGGAGCATGCGGCGCCGGGGCCGTTCCAGCCGCGCAGATCGCCCAGAAAACGCGCCCGGCTGGAGGCGGAGTTCGACACCCGCAGCGGCGATCCGACACCTGGCGGCACGAACGGGCAGGTGATGACGTCCTACCGGCAGGACGCGCTGACCTGCGCTGCGTATCTGGCGGGCGTCGGTGCGTCGAAGGGCGCCGATGTGGCGCGCGCCACAGGGGTTGCACGGGCGACGCGGATCATGGCCGACAATCATCACGGCTGGTTCGTCCGCGTCAATCGCGGCATCTATGCGCTGAGCGACGCTGGCATTGCCATACCGGCCGCACCCGAGCATCACTGAGCCGCCGACTGCCCGGTATCCGTGCAGATGACGTGGCGGACATCTGCCCGGCTGCGTCCTCGCTCGTCTGTTTAGCTCACGAAGCAGTTGACATGCCCCTTCGCCCTGCCTAACTACCCATCGTTAGCACTCGCCTTGGGTGAGTGCTAAAGGCCCGTATCCGGGCCACAGAAACGTAACTTTGAGCTAAGGAGCCTCAGAGATGGCATTTAAACCGCTGCATGACCGCGTCCTCGTTCGCCGTATTGAGGGCGATGAGAAAACCAAGGGTGGTCTGATCATCCCCGATAGCGCCAAGGAAAAGCCCAGCGAAGGCGAAATCGTCTCGGTTGGCGATGGCGCGCGCAAGGACAACGGCGAACTGATCGAAATGGCCGTCAAGGCCGGTGATCGCGTCCTGTTCGGCAAATGGTCCGGCACCGAAATCACGATCGACGGCGAAGAGCTGCTGATCATGAAGGAGAGCGATATTCTGGGCAAGATGGCCTGATATCGCGCGCTGCGGCGCCGGCCCGATGGGGCAGGGCGCGCATGACCTGAAACACTAATTCGAAGGAAATTGAGACATGGCAGCTAAAGACGTCAAGTTCAGTACCGAAGCCCGCAACAAGATGCTCAAGGGCGTCAACATCCTGGCCGACGCGGTCAAGGTGACACTCGGCCCCAAGGGCCGCAACGTCGTGCTGGACAAATCGTTCGGCGCACCGCGCATCACCAAGGACGGCGTGTCTGTCGCCAAGGAAATCGAGCTGGACGACAAGTTCGAGAACATGGGCGCGCAGATGGTCAAGGAAGTGGCCAGCCGCACCAATGACGAGGCCGGCGACGGCACCACCACCGCGACGGTTCTGGCTCAGGCCATCGTCAAGGAAGGCATGAAATCGGTTGCAGCGGGCATGAACCCGATGGACCTCAAGCGCGGCATCGACATGGCGACAGCCAAGGTCGTCGAAGAAATCCGCAAGGCGGCACGTGACGTGTCCGACAGCGCCGAAGTCGCGCAGGTCGGCACCATTTCCGCCAATGGCGAAAAGGAAATCGGCCAACAGATCGCAGACGCGATGCAGAAGGTCGGCAACGAGGGTGTCATCACCGTCGAAGAGAACAAGGGCCTCGAGACCGAGACCGACGTGGTTGAGGGCATGCAGTTCGACCGTGGCTACCTCAGCCCCTATTTCGTGACCAACAGCGACAAGATGATTGCGGACCTTGAGGACTGCATCGTTCTGCTGCACGAAAAGAAGCTGTCGAGCCTTCAGCCAATGGTTCCGCTGCTGGAGCAGGTCATCCAGTCGCAAAAGCCGCTGCTGATCATCGCCGAGGACGTCGAAGGCGAAGCCTTGGCCACGCTGGTCGTCAACAAGCTGCGCGGCGGCCTGAAGATCGCAGCCGTCAAGGCACCCGGCTTCGGCGATCGTCGCAAGGCGATGCTGCAGGACATCGCGATCCTCACCGGCGGTCAGGTCATCTCCGAAGATCTGGGTATGAAGCTGGAATCTGTCACGATGGACATGCTGGGTTCGGCCAAGAAAGTGTCGATCACCAAGGACACCACCACCATCATTGATGGCGCTGGCGAGAAGGCCGAGATCGAGGCGCGCGTTGCCCAGATCCGTAACCAGATCGAAGAGACCACCAGCGACTACGACAAAGAGAAGCTGCAAGAGCGCGTGGCCAAGCTGGCCGGCGGTGTTGCCGTGATACGCGTCGGTGGCATGACCGAAACCGAAGTGAAGGAGCGCAAGGACCGCGTCGACGACGCGCTGAACGCCACCCGCGCTGCTGTCCAGGAAGGTATCGTCGTCGGCGGCGGTGTTGCCCTAATCCAGGCTGGCAAGATTCTGAACGATCTGACCGGCGAGAACAACGATCAGACTGTCGGCATCTCGATCGTACGCAAGGCGCTCGAAGCGCCCCTGCGCCAGATCGCGGAGAACGCTGGCGTTGACGGCTCGGTCGTCGCAGGCAAGATCCGCGAATCGAGCGATGTCAAATTCGGCTTCAACGCGCAGACAGAAGAGTATGGCGACATGTTCAAGTTCGGCGTCATCGATCCTGCCAAGGTTGTGCGTCACGCACTTCAGGACGCTGCGTCGATCGCTGGTCTGTTGATCACGACCGAAGCAATGGTTGCCGACAAACCGTCGAAAGACGGCGGCGCCGCAGGTGGCGGCATGCCCGACATGGGCGGCATGGGCGGCATGATGTAAGGTTTTCGCCCAGCGAGAACCGACAAACTTTGGGGGTCGCCTGTCTGGCGGCCCCTTTTTTGCGTGAAAAGCAAGTCGGAAAGATTTAATCTCGGGGGTGACCCGCGAGATGGACACCGGGCCGACACGACATATCGACAGGACAGGGCGCGCGTGCCGTTTGGTCAAGTCGATTTTGCAATTTTCTGAACGCAATGCTAGCTTGGCACCGTGTTTTGACCAACCTCAAGGTTCCGCAAATGCCAACGACGTTCAATGTGATCTTTCTGGGAACCACCGGCGCATTTCGGCTGGACCCGACCGAGGGGAATAGCACGGTCGAGAACGCACCAAACCTGCAGGGCGCGACGGCCGGAAGTGCTGCCAACCCGCTGTCCGAGCGGATCGTCGAATTCTCGCCCGGCTCCACGGGTTTTGGCCTCGGAAATTCAAGCGCGTACGATACAAACAACAATGCAGTCGGCGGGGGCGAGACGTTTCGCATCGATGGCGGGCCGGATCAGACGTTCGATGCGTCTGTCGTCTACAACTCGACCATAACCTACACGGACGGCACGACAGCTTCGATTTCCGCCGTCGTGTTTCAGGACACTGCCGGACGCGTGTATCTGGCACCGGAAATCACAGCGAACAGTGATCAACTCGCACTTGAGGCAAAGCCGATCCAGTCGATCAGTCTGGATACGCTGACCCAGAACCCCTTTCAATCGGGCGGGCTAAGTGCCGATCGGCAAGCCGGCAATTTCGCCGTTTGCTTCACGCGGGGCACGCGGCTTCTGACGCCGCGTGGCTACGTGGCGATCGAGGCGCTTCGTCCCGGCGACCTTTTGACCACCGCCGATAACGGCGCGCGCCCGGTCGAGTGGATTGGCAGCACGCAGTTCGCCACGGGCGATGCGCTGGACGGGGAGGGTATGCGGCCCATTCGGCTTCGGCAGGGGCATCACGGATTGACTTGCGATATACTGGTGTCCCCGCAGCATTGCGTTGCCGTGGGTGACAATTTTGTCAGGGCACGCCACCTGGCCGAGATTCCCGGCGCGGGTGCACGTGTGGCGCGCGGCGTCTCGCAGGTCGAGTATTTTCATGTCCTTTGTGCGCAGCACGAGGTGCTGATCGCCGAGGGAATGCACACCGAGAGTTTCTATCCCGGCCCGCAGGCCGTCCGGGCGCTGGGCGCGGAGGCTCTAGCGGGTCTTGAACGTATCGTGCCCGGCCTGTCGATCGGCGATGAAGGCGCGGCGCTGGCGGTTCTTGGACCCACGGCGCGCCCGATACTGCGGCGCCGCGAAATCAGCGATTTGCCGCATTACGAGGATCTGGCAGCGCTCACTTGACGGGGGCAAGCCCGTAGGGGATCGGGCGTGGCCGATGTGATACGGGAGGGGGATGATCCTCAAGTTTCCTGAGTTCAGCCGCGATATGCACCGCGGCGAAGAGGATGCCGTCGACGCGCTTTTGCAGCGCGCCTTTGGCGGTGACAGCGAGGCACTTCTGGTGCGGGCGCTGCGCAAATCGAATGCGGTTGCCGGTGAGGTGGTTCTGCCATTTCAGGGCGGTGTCGTTGGATATTATGCGCTGTCGCACATGCGCACCCCGAACGACTGGCTGTGCCTTGCTCCGGTTGCGATCGACCCGGACTGGCAGGGGGCCGGGCACGGGCGGCGGTTGATCGGCATGTTGGCAGAATGGGCCCGGCGCAGCGGCACATATGTCGCGGTATTGGGGCAAGTGCCGTTTTACGAGCGGGCAGGGTTCAGCGCCCGGCGGGCATCGCGGCTGACGTCGCCCTACCCGGTTGCCCAGACGTTGATCGCAGGACCGGGCGAGGATGCGCCGCGAGCGACGCTAAGCTATCCTGCCGCATTCAACGAAGGGTAATGGCGTGTGTGGGGCGGGGTTAGCCCGCCTTGTCGATATGCGTCACTTCCAGTTCGACCATCCCGCTGGGGCGGGGCCACTCCACTATGTCGCCGGGCTGCGCCTCAAGAAGGGCGCGCGCCAGCGGAGAGTGGGCAGCGATCCGGCCATGCGCGGGGTCTGCCTCATCCTCGCCGACGATTGTGTAGGCCGTGGATTTGCCGCCCTCGTCGACCACACGGACGGTCGCGCCGAACTGAACGCTGGGATAGGCGCCTTCGGGCGGCTCAATCAGAATGGCCGAGCCAAGCCGTGCCATCACATAGCGCAAGTCGCGCTCGGCCACCGCCAGCGGATAGAGCGTCTCGGGATCGTCCGGCGCGCCGCGCAGGCGCGTGATTTCCGCCTCCAGCGCGGCCTCGCGTGCCCGAAGCTGCGCCAGACCGCGTGGCGTGACGTGGTTTGGATACTCAGAGATCGGCAGATCGTCCAGCCGCTGGGGCGTGGTGCTACCGTCGTCTTCCTTGGTGAAGGCTTTGTTCATGGGCGCTACTCGACGATTTCCTCCAATGGATCATAGCCGATACCGCCTGAAAAAGCGATTGTCCGCAGGGCGTCCGGTTTCAGCCGGATATCGTGCAATTCATCGCGGTCAAACCAGCAGCGGCGGGTCACGATGCCTTCGGGATCGCGCCAATCGGCATCCAATGCGCCACTAGTCAGCGTGCAGCGGAAAAAGATCTCGACCTGGTGAAAATCCCGCCCCGAGGCGTGAAATTCATTGACGAGGCATGGCACGCCGACGGCAACGTGCAGCCCGGTTTCCTCATGCACCTCGCGGGCGAGGCCGACAGCAAGGCTTTCATGCATGTTGGCGCCGCCACCCGGTGCGCACCACAGATCGCTGGCCGGACCCGGCCAGGCATTGACCAGCAGCAGCCGGGCGTCGTGTATGAGGACCGCGCGGGCGGCTATGCGGATGGGCATGGGCAGGCTTTTACCTATGGTAACGGATGTCAGGTCTTTTCGTGACCGCAGTTTGCGCATATCTGCACAAGGATGAAAACATGGCCTTTCATAGCGGCGCTTGCGCTGCCTGTGCCCGCTTTGGCGGACTGCGCGGTGCTGCTGCATGGGCTGGCGCGCAGCGACGCATCTTTTTTGGTTATGGGCGAGGTGCTTGAAGCGGCGGGCATGCAGGTGGTGATCCCGTCCTATCCATCGACCAAGGCGAGGATAGCGGTACTGGCCGACGAGGTTCTGCCAGGCGCCGTCACGGCCTGCGGGGACAGAACAGTGCATTTTGTCACACATTCGATGGGCGGTATCCTGTTGCGCGCGTGGCTGCCTGCGCATCGGCCCGAACGCATGGGGCGCGTCGTGATGCTGGGCCCGCCCAATCACGGTAGCCAGGTCGTGGACGAGTTGGGCGGACTGGAGCTGTTCGAATGGGCGAACGGCCCGGCGGGGCTGCAACTGGATACCGGCCCCGATACATTTACCGAAAACCTGCCGCCGGTGGATTTCGAGCTGGGAATAATCGCCGGCACACGGTCGCTCAATCCTTATTTCTCGCTGCTGCTGGAGGGGTCGGATGATGGCAAGGTGTCGGTCGCCTCGACCAAGGTGGACGGCATGGCGGATCACATCGCGCTGCCGGTCACCCATACGTTCATGATGAACAACCTGATGGTCATCGCACAGGTCGAGCAGTTTCTGACCACTGGCGCGTTCGATCATAACATGACCATCGGCGATCTGTTCGGCTGGGGCAGCAAATGAGCCTGACACTGGACCTGCGCGGCGCCGATGTGCTGCATCCCGGCGGGCTGTCGCGCGCGCCGCTGGGCATCGCAGGCGGTCTGATCAACAGGGGTACGGCGGCGGGCGGCGCACGTGTAGTGGATCTGACCGGATTCACCATGTTGCCCGGTATCGTCGATGCCCATGGCGACGGGTTCGAGCGGCATCTGGCGCCCCGGCGCGGCGCGATGAAGGATATCGGCGCTGGATTGATCGCCGCCGAGGCGGAGCTGGCAGCCAACGGCATTACCACCGCCGCGCTGGCGCAGTTCTACAGCTGGGAGGGCGGCATGCGAGGCCCCGATTTTGCCACCGCCGTGATGGAAGGTCTGGCGCAGATCCGCGGCAGCGTGGTGACCGACTTGCGCGCCCAGCTGCGGTTCGAAGTGTCGATGTTGGAGGACTACGATACTGTCGCCGCCTTCGTCGCGCACTACGGTATCGGGCATGTCGTGTTCAACGATCATCTGCCGCATGCAGCACTGGCGGCGGGCAAGCGGCCGCCACGTCTGACCGGGCAGGCCCTGCGCATCGGGCGCAACCCCGAGCGGCATCTGGAGGCGATGCAGGCGCTGCACCGGAGCATGGACCGCGTACCGGAAGCGCTGGCGCGGCTCACCGCCGATCTGGCGGCGTCGGGCGTGCGCATGGGCAGTCATGACGACCGGACAGCCGAGGCCCGCGCGGACTGGCGCGCCATGGGCGTCACGATTGCCGAGTTTCCGGAAACGATGGAGGCCGCCGAGGCGGCCCATGCGGGCGGTGATGCGGTCGTCATGGGGGCGCCCAACATCGTGCGGGGTGGCTCGCATAATGGCAACGCCAGCGCGCTGGACATGACGGCGATGGGTTGCACGTCGGCGCTGGCGTCCGATTATCACTACCCCTCGCTACGGCGTGCGGCGTGGCTGCTGTCGGACGCGGGGGTATGTGATCTGGCGGCGGCGTGGCATCTGGTTTCCAAGGGACCGGCGCAGGTTCTGGGTCTGGATGATCGCGGCGATCTGGCGCCCGGGCAACGGGCCGACCTGACGATCCTGGACAGCGACAGCCGCCGCGTCGTGGCCACTTTGGCGGGGGGGCGCATCAGCTATCTGTCCGGGGATGCGGCGGATCGTTTCATCGCCTGAGCCGCTGGACGGGCATCGGCGGTTCCCCGCAGAAGCGCATCGCAAAACTCTTTCGATTCGTATGACTGTTGCCTATTGTGAAACAAAAAAGACCAAAGCAGAGGGCAGGCGATGAAGATTTCGACATGGATGAGCGCAGCGTTAACCGTACTTGTGGCCACTGGAGCGGCAGGGGCCGATGTCAATTCTTCGCACCGCCCCGAAGGGCGCCCGGATGGCCTGCGGCTGGCCTCGGTGGTGGCTGCCGCGCCGAACGCGGTATTGCGGCCGGTATTGCGCCCGGCGGATCTGGATGTCGAAACGCCGCTGCGCGTTGCGGCCAAGGGTCCGGGCCTGAACAGCTGGATCGCTGGGTTTCGCGCCCGCGCGTCTGCCGCAGGGATCGCCGGGCCGGTTTTTGACGCCTCCTTCGCGGGTGTGCAATACGCTCCGCGCGTGATCGCGCTGGACCGCAACCAATCAGAATTCTCCAAGCAGATATGGGAGTATCTGGACACGGCGGTATCCCCGCTGCGCGTCAGCAACGGCAAGGCGGCGCTGGCCCGGCACGGTGCCGCGCTGGACCGGATCGAAGCGCGTTTCGGCGTCGAGAAGGAGGTCGTCACCGCGATCTGGGGTCTTGAGAGCGCCTATGGCGCCGCGCGCGGCAAGAGCCCGCTGATCGAGTCGCTGGCCACACTGGCCTATGACGGACGGCGCGGCGCCTTTTTCGAAGAGCAACTGCTCGCGGCGTTGAAAATCGTGCAGGCAGGCGATGTGGCGCCCCGTGCCATGACCGGCAGTTGGGCGGGGGCAATGGGGCATACTCAGTTCATGCCGACATCCTACCTGACCTATGCGGTCGATTTCACCGGCGACGGCAAGCGTGACATCTGGTCAGACGATCCCACCGACGCGCTGGCGTCGACCGCCGCGTATCTGGCGCATTTCGGTTGGAAAAAAGGGCAGCCTTGGGGGGTTGAAGTGCGCCTGCCGGAAAATTTCGATCTGTCGCGCGCCCGCCGCGAACTGACCCACAGCCCCGCTGCCTGGGCCGCCGAAGGCGTCCGCGACATGGCCGGGCGCGCGGTGCCGGACCATGGTGAGGCATCCATCCTGCTGCCCGCCGGATCGGGCGGAGCGGCCTTCATGATCTTTGACAATTTCAGTGTGATCGAGCGCTACAACAAGGCGGATGCCTATGTGATCGGCGTTGGCCACCTGTCGGACCGGATCGCGGGCGGACCTGCCATCCAGACCCCTTGGCCGCGCCACTATCAAGCAATCAGCGGGGCCCAGAGACGCGAGATTCAGCGCCGCCTGCGCAGCAAGGGGTTTGCCGTGGAAAAAATCGATGGGATCATCGGACCAAACACCATCAACGCGATACGCGCCTTTCAGCAAACGGCAGGTCTGAATGCTGATGGGTATCCATCAAGTGACCTGCTGGCGGCGCTGGGCGGCTGAGCGCGGGTTCGGGTATTTTTACCGAGAAAAGCAATTGGCCGGATTCCAATGTGCTGCCGAGAGCAATGCCGATGTGATCCGCTGCGTTCCGCTGAAAATTATGGTTCAGCGTTTGCCCGGAACGCTTGGATCGCGTAGCCACGCTGGCGCGCGGGTCAAAGATAAGCCCGAAATTCGTCCAGAACTGCCGTGTAGACAGCTCTCTTGAACGGAACGATATGCGGCACCAGTTCAGCGGGAGGCAGCCAGCACCATTCTGAAAATTCGGGATGATCGGTGGCGATGTCGATTTGCCCGTCATCACCGTGGAACCGGGCCAGAAACCATTTCTGTTTCTGACCGCGATAGCGGCCTTTCCAGATGCGGGGCACCAAATCATGCGGCAGATCGTAGCACACCCAATCCGACGTCTCGGCCTCTATCGGGGCCAGGTCCGGGGTAACGCCGGTCTCTTCGACCAGTTCGCGCAAGGCCGCTGTGCGTGCATCCTCGCCCTCGTCGATGCCCCCTTGCGGCATTTGCCAGGCGGGTTCTTTCGTCTCGATGCGCTGGCCGACAAAGACGTGACCATCACGGTTGACCAGCATCACGCCGACACAGGGCCGGTAGGGCAGACACGCGATCTGTTCCGGGGTCATGCTGTTCTCCGGGGTCTGGTGCGCGGGCCGCGACAGGCGCGGCCCGCAGTTTAACTCAGTCGGTGCCATTCAGCGTGGTGAGACCTTTGAGGATGTCGATTGCATAGGCCAACTGATAATCCTCCTCGCGCAGCTTCGCGCTTTCTTCGGCCCGCTCGCGGGTTTCCTTGATGTGCTGGATCTCGTCCTCGGTCAGGCTGTCGTTGTTCAGGCTACCGCGCAGATCCGCCTCCGAGCGGAGGAGCGGCGGTGCGCCATTCTCCTCTTCGTCCTCGGCCGGTTTGCGGCGCGGCTGCGCAACCAGAATGTCGGGCGACACGCCCAGCGCCTGAATCGAGCGGCCCGACGGCGTGTAGTACCGCGCTGTGGTCAGGCGCATCGCGCCATCGCCACGCAGCGGCATGACCGTCTGCACCGATCCCTTGCCAAAGCTCTTGGTGCCGACGACAACCGCGCGGCGATGATCCTGAAGCGCGCCGGCCACGATTTCGGACGCAGACGCCGAGCCGCCATTGATCAGCACGACGATCGGCTTGCCCTCGGCCAGATCGCCAGGGGTGGCATTGATGCGCTCGCCGTCCTTCGGATCGCGGCCACGTGTGCTGACGATTTCGCCCTTTTCCAGGAAGGCATCGGACACCATGATCGCCTGGTTCAGCAGGCCGCCGGGATTGTTGCGCAGGTCGATGACAAAGCCGTTGATCTTGTCGATGCCGCCGGCCTTTTCCACTTCTTCGGCAAGGCTCGCTTCGAGGTTTTCATAAGTCTGGTCGTTGAATTTCGACACGCGCAGGACCACGGCCTTCTGTTCGGTGCGGGCGCGCACGGCGACCAGCTTGATCGTGTCGCGGGTGATGGACAGATCAAACGGCTCGCTCTCGCCCTCGCGCACGAGGGTGATGACGATCTCGCTGCCGACCGGGCCGCGCATCATGTCGACCGCCTGATCCAGCGTCAGGCCCAGCACGCTTTCGCCATCGACATGGGTGATGTAATCGCCCGATTCCACGCCAGCGTCGGCCGCTGGCGTGCCGTCGATGGGCGAGACGACCTTGACGAAGCCCTCTTCCTGAGTGACCTCGATGCCCAGCCCGCCGAATTCGCCGCGCGTCTGCACCTGCATGTCCTCGGCGTCGTCGGGCGGCAGATAGCTGGAATGGGGGTCGAGGGATGTCAGCATGCCGTTGATCGCGGCCTCGATCAGATCGCCCTCGTCGACCTCTTCGACATATTGCGCGCGGATCCGCTCGAAAATGTCGCCAAAAAGGTCCAGTTGTTCGTAGACGTTCGTGTTGCGCTTGCTCTCCTGCGCCATGAGGGGCGCGGCGATCTGCGTGGTGACGATCACGCCTGCCAGCGTACCGGCGCCGGCCGCCATCAGGAATTTCTTCATAGATTACTCATCCTTGTCTGTTTTGAACCACAGCGCGGGGTCTACGGCGGTGTTATCCTGTCTGACTTCTATATACAGCGTTTGCGTCCATTCGGTAGCCGCCTCAAGCAGTTCGGCGGGCACAATTTCGTCATCCTGCTGCAGGCCGGGGCCGCCGACGCCGCCCATAAGGCCCACCGGGCTGCCCCCCGGCAATACCTGTCCCATCTCACCATAGACCACGTCCATCCCGGCAAAGACCAGCAAAATCCCTGATTGCGGCTCCAGGATGGCGACGTTGCCGTAATCCAGCAGCGGGCCGTGATAGCGCAGGGTCGCCGCCGCAGGTGTGGTGACCACGGCGCGGGGCGGGGCGGCCATGACGATGCCGGGGCGGGTAATGCCGGCCGCGTCCGCCTCGCCCGCGCGGCGCAGGATGCGGCCCTGCACGGGCAGGGGAAGCTGGCCTTTGCGGCCCTCAATGCCCGGCAGGCTGCCGGATGTTTCGTTTACGGCGATCTGGCTGAGCCCGCTGGCAAAGCCGTCCAGCGATTCAGCCGAGGCGATCAGTAGCGCCGTCTTGACCGGATCTTCGGTAAAGCGGCGGGGTGGATCAATGTCACGGGCGCAGGTGTCGCGCCGATGGATCCCA
>JBLWYG010000013.1:0-67544 GCA_048267045.1 Roseovarius sp.
CCGAAACAGCGAAGAAAAAGCGAAAGGAGGCAACAGCATTGACGCCATCATAATCAGCAGATCATAACGACTGGGTGGGTCAGATCTCGATGAAAATGCCGGGTCAGGTCTCAGTGACAATCAACACATTATAACACGCAATCAAGTTGCAGACAGTTTTCCAAAAGTCTTTCCAAACCAACACAAAAGGACATGACAATGACCAAGAACCTCCCCGGCGCCGCCGGCGATCTGGCCAAGGCTCACCCGGCAATCTGGGACGCCTATACGCAGCTTGGCGAATCCACGGCCGACGCCGGTGCGCTGACCGACCGCGAGCGCCGACTGGTCAAGCTGGCCCTCGCCATAGGTGCCGCGTCCGAGGGCGCAGTCCACTCGCACAGTCGGCGCGGTCTGTCCGAAGGGATCGCCGCCACTGACCTGCATCAGGTGGCGCTGCTGGCCATCGGCCCGCTCGGCCTGCCCCGCGCTGTGGCCGCGGGGACCTGGATTTCGGACATAGTCGACAAATAACGCTGCGGTTGCCCCAAGATCACGCGGGTTCCGCATATGCGGAACCCGCGTCCGGGGCCTGAGGCGAGAGCCTATTCGGCGAGGCCCAGCAGTCGCTTCTGATCGTTTGCCCATTTCAGGATCGTCAGGTCGAAAGTCAGCGCCATGAGCGATACGCAGATACCCAGCACGAAGTTCTTGCCCATATCGGTGCCGGCCAGCGTGCGCTGCAGCTCCTGGCCCAGATCCTGCGTGCCGATAAAGGCCGCGATGATCACCATGAAGAACGCGAACATGATGGCCTGATTGAACCCCACCGCCATTGTCGGCAGCGCCAGCGGCAGTTGCACCTTCCACAGCTTCTGCATCCGCGTCGCGCCCGACATGTCGGCGGCTTCGATCATTTCCTCGGGCACGGTGCGCAGCCCTTCGATGGTGTAGCGCGTCAGCGGCACCATCGCAAAGATCAGGATCGAGAAGATGACAGCGACATCGGTGATACCGAACAGCATGATCGCCGGGATCAGGTAGATGAAGCTGGGGAACGTCTGCGCCGTATCGCAGGCCAGAAGCACGCGGCGCGACCATTTTTCGCTGCGCGACGCCATGATGCCCAAAGGCAGGCCGAATATCATGGCCAGCGTCACGGCCGAGATAACGGAATAAAGGGTGATGACAGACCGGTCCCACCATCCCGACAGCGCCACGAGACTGAAAAAGAGCGCCGCCAGAAACGCCTGCCTGCGCCCGCCCAGCCACATCGCGAAGGCCGCGATGATCAGGATGAAGGCCGGTGTCGGAATATCAAGCAGGAAGTTTCGGAACGGGATCAGCACCTTGACGTTCAGAAAATAGCGGATCGAGCTGGTGATCGCATTCACCCAGTCCAGCGCCAAGAAATTTTTCATCAGGACGTCGATTTCACTGCCCTGGCTGAAGTTCTGCTTGCGGCCAATATCTGTCGCAACCTCGACAAACTGGCCAAGGATGCAGAAGAAAACGAACGCGCCGATGCCAGTCAGCAGCAGGATATGTTGTTTCCACCAAGGCGTGCCGCGCTCAAAATGCTCAGGCTGTTTCAGCGCCCATGCCTTGGACATCCGGTCCAGCATGATGGCGAGCAGCACGATGGTCACGCCAATCTCGAACGAGCGGCCCAGCTTAAAGCTGCCCATCATCGCCAGCAGTTTCGCACCAAGGCCGGGCATGCCGATAAAGGCGGTCAGAACGACCATCGCAAGGCTCAGCATGATGACCTGATTGACGCCAACCAATATCTCGCGCCGCGCCGAGGGAAGGTAGACGTGCCGCAGGAGCTGCCAGCGGGTGCAGCCGCTCATGTGGCCGGCCTCGACCACCTCATGCGGCACCTTTTGCAGGCCCAGCGTGGTCATCAGGATCATCGGCGGAATGGCGTAGATCGTGGTCGCCACGGCGCCCGCGGTCGGCCCGACCTTGAAGAAGATGACCGCCGGAAGCAGATAGGTGAAGAAGGGCAGCGTTTGCAGCACCGACAGCACCGGCTTGATCGCGCGGCTGACCCAGGCATATTTCCACGCGGCGATGCCCAGGCTGAGGCCGATGACGAACGCCAGCGGCGCCGCGACGACCAGAACCGAGGCGGTCTGCATCGCGATCTTCCATTGGCCGATCAACGCGGTCCAGACGAACACCCCCCCGCCCAACAGCGCCATACGCCAGCCACCTAGGTAATAGCCGACAACGGCAGCGACGGCGGCAATCGCGGTCCAGGGGATCGGGCCGAGGAACGGCCAGCGGCGCTGTCCGTAAAAGAGGTTCGCGGTCGCATCCAGCAGCCATTCCAGCCCCGTCGTCAGAAACCGGGTCAGGGCCAGCAGCCCCAGATCATCCTTGACGAAGTTGAACGCCGCATCCAGCCACTGGGCAAAGGGGGGAATCATCGCCTCGGGCAGACGGTGCAGGATGGCCGGCAAGACGCCCGCGTAATGCAGCACCATCAACGCCGCTGCAACGGCGAGCATTATCAGCGCCGCGCGCGGGCGGGTCAACGTCGGCCCGGCAGCGGCTGTATCGGTGGTCAGCACCGCCATCAGTTCGCCCCTACGAGAATGTCCAGCGCGTCGCTGCGCCGGAATGCACCGATGCCCTTGCCATCCTGCACGACGGGAATCGCCTCGCGCGTGTCCTGAACCAGCAGTTGCGCAAGGTCATGGACCGTCGCGGAGGCATCGACGGGATCGCCGCTGCCCGTGATGTCCGGCTTGGCCAGCACGCTGGCATGCACGACGCGGGCTTTGTCGATATCTTCGGTAAATTTGCGCACATATTCGGTCGCGGGATGCAGCACGATCTGGTCGGGCGTGTCACATTGTTCGACAGCGCCGTTTTTCATGATGGCAATACGGTCAGCAAGGCGCAGCGCCTCGTCGAAATCATGGGTGATGAAGACGATGGTTTTCTCCAGCATCGATTGGAGCCGCAGGAATTCGTCCTGCATCTCGCGCCGGATCAGCGGGTCCAGCGCGCTGAACGGCTCGTCCAGGAACCAGATATCCGGCTCGATAGCGAGGCTGCGGGCGATGCCCACGCGCTGCTGCTGGCCGCCGGACAATTCGCGCGGAAAGTATTCCTCGCGCCCTTCCAGCCCCACCAGCTTGATGACTTCCATCGCGCGCTCGCGCCGCTTGTGGCGGTCCTGGCCGCGCATCTCCAGCGGAAAGGCGACATTGTCCAGCACCGTGCGGTGCGGCAGAAGGCCGAATGACTGAAACACCATGCCCATCTTGGAGCGGCGCAGCTCGATCAGCTCGCGCTCGGACAGCTTCATCACGTCCTGGCCCTCGACCATGATCGTGCCGCCGGTGATATCGTGCAGGCGGCTGAAACACCGCACCAGCGTGGACTTGCCCGAGCCTGACAGGCCCATGATCACCAACATCTCGCCGCGATGCACCTCAATGCTCACATCCTTGACGCCGGCGATATAACCATCGGCGCGGATTTCCTCATACCCCCGCCCGGCGGGCAATGTGGCAAGGTATGTCTCGGGATCGCTGCCGAACAGTTTCCAGACATTCTGGCATGAGATGACGGGCGTATTCTGTTTCATTGTCTACCTTTGGCAAAACGGCCCCGACCGATAGAATCGGGCGGGGCCTGACTGGGGTCAGATCGAATGTGGCTGGATCAGTTGATCCACGGCTGCCAGACGTCGGTATTGGCTTCCAGCCACTCGGCTGCGGCCTCTTCGGGCTCCATGTCCTCGACGTCGACCAGCTTGGCCATTTCCGCAATCTGCGGGTTGGTAAAGGAGATCTGGGTCAGCGTCTCGTACGCGCCGGGCCATTTTTCCTCCATTCCTTCCCATGCGGCTTTCTTCAGGTAGCCGTCCGCGGGATTGCCGCAGTCAAACAGCGCATCGGGGTTAGGGCCGACCGCAGGGTCAGTGTCGCAGCCCTCTTCCCAGGCCGGGAATTCGACAAATTCGCCCGGCCAGACAGCCTCGGCAAAGTTGGGGGTCCAGTTGAACACGACGATCGGCTTCTTGTCGGCTTCGGCGGCGCCGATTTCAGCCCAAAGCGCGGCAGCACTGCCCGCGTTGATCACCGTGAAATTCATGTCCAGCGCCTCGACACGCTCCTTGCCGTGCTTGAGCCAGTCGACGGGGCCGTCCAGATAGCGGCCCTGATCGCCGGTTTCGACTGTGGCGAACACTTCGGCGCAGTCGTTCAGCGCCTCCCAGCTGGGCAGGCCCGGGCAGGCCTCTTTGGTCCACATCGGGTACCACCAATCCTCGCGCGTCACCGCATCATGGTCGCCCGCATCGACGATACCGCCCTTTTCCATCGCAGCGCGATAAGATGCGCCAAACGCGCCTTCCCACACTTCCATCTCCAGCGTGACATCGCCCACGCGGATCGATTCATAGACAGCCTGACTGTCTGTCGTGACATATTCGACAAAATTCCCGCGCTCTTCCAGGATCTGTCCGACAACATTCGACATGACGATCTGTGACGACCAGTTATGGATCGGAATGACGATGGGGTCAGAACTGTCCTCGGCCATCGCTGTGATCGGCGCACAGGCCAACAATGCGGCCGCGAGGGCCGTTGTAGTGTATTTCATTATAGTCTCCCGGTTGGCGCAGCTATCATCACCACGTCGATGACGCCCGTTGATTGGGCGCCGTTTCATTATTTGGATCCGGCACGGTTTCCATTTTCGTTTCGGACCAAGAGGTCAGTCTTGCAGGTATTCACTTTGCGTCAAGTTTTTTTCCTAAATCTTGCGGTTTTTTGTCCTCTGCGCTTCGTCATACGGCCCCCTACAACAGGGGCCATCTTAGATCAAAATTACCAAAACTCACAAAAAAAATTTACTGTGCTTCAAAGTTCTTGCCCGCTCAGTGAAACTGCTCGTATCCTGCAGAGGCCCGGACTACGGACCAAACAGACACTGCTACAGGGCAGGTCCACAGATTGTTGCATCGGAATGTTGAATGAATGTTGAAAGAATATCGTCCGCCCGCGCAGCGAAGCTGACCCAAGACCCACATCGTAGCCCGAAGGAAGACCGCGAGAACGTCCTGGAAATTGCCATCGGCCGCGAACTGCGCGCGCATCGCCGCAAGCAGGAGATCACCGTCGCGGAATTATCCAACCGGACCGGCCTCAGCATCGGTATGCTGTCCAAGATCGAGAACGGCAATACGTCGCCCTCCTTGACCACGCTTCAAACATTGGCGAATGCGCTGCGTGTACCGATCACCGGCTTTTTTCGCCGATTCGAAGAGAATCGCGAGTTCATGCATACGAAATCCGGCGAAGGGGTGGAACTGGAGCGTGCCGGCACGCGCGCAGGCCATCAATACAACCTGCTGGGAACGATCGGGTCGAACGGATCGGGCGTCATCGTCGAACCTTACCTGATCACGCTCAGCGACGTGTCTGACATGTTTCCGACATTCCAACATGGCGGCATCGAGACGATCTACATGCTGGAAGGCGAGGTCGACTATCGGCATGGCGATTCCGTCGTGCCGCTGAAGCCGGGCGATACGCTGTTTTTCGACGCCGATGCGCCGCATGGCCCTGAGCGGCTGGTGTCACTGCCGTGTCGATATCTGTCGATCATCTGCTATCCGCAAAACGCCTGAATCCGGCGCCGAAAATGCAAAGGAGCGGGCCGTTTGGCCCGCTCCTGCATTTCCTTGGCGCTGCTGATCAGATGTCCAGCGTGTGGTCGCGCTCCCACTGGGTGAAGTAGGTCATGTAGTTTTCCCACTCGCGATGCTTCAGCTTGAGGAAAGATTTCGAGAACTCCGCACCCATGGTTTCCGTCAACTCGGTGTCGGCCTCGAAGCTGCGCAGCCCGTCCAACATGTTCTGCGGCAATTTCGCGGGCTCGACCATCTTGTCGGCGTCAACCACACGGTCCACGTCGTGAGTGTCGCCCGGATCGATCTTGTTGCGGACACCGTCGAGGCCTGCGGCCATGATCACAGCAGGCATCAGATAAGGATTCGTCGCGCCGTCGGGCAGACGCAGTTCCATCCGGCCACCGCCAGGGACGCGCACCAGATGGACGCGGTTGTCGCCCGCCCAGGTAATGTCCTTGGGCGCCCATGTCGCGCCGGATGCGGTGCTGGGCGCACCGATCCGCTTGTAACTGTTGACGGTCGGGCAGCAGATGACGGTCATGCCTGTGCCGTGCTTGAGCATTCCGCCAAGGAAATGAGCAGCGGTCTCCGACAGGCCGTGACGCCCGGCGGGGGTGTCGCCCGAGCCGGCAAAAAGGTTCGTTTTGGCATCCTTGCCGGTGCCGTCCCATGCAGAAATATGCGCGTGCAGGCCGTTGCCTGTCAGCGTCGGAAGCGGCTTGGGCATGAAACTGGCGCGCATGCCATGCTTTTCCGCGACATATTTGATCATGAACTTGAAGAAACTCAACTGGTCGGCCATGCGCAGCACATCGTCGAAGTCCCAGTTCATCTCCCACTGGCCGTTGGCGTCTTCGTGGTCAGCCTGATAGCACCCCCAGCCCATCTCGAGCATGTAGTCGCTGACTTCGCTGATGATGTGGTAGTTACGCATCATCGCCTGCTGGTCATAGCATGGCTTTGTGCGGCAATCCAAATTATCGGCAACGGCCGAGCCATCGGGATTCAGTAGCGAAAATTCCGGCTCGACACCGATTTTGAAATGCAGGCCCAACTCGGCCGCGTCCGCAATCTGCTTGCGCAGCACGTTGCGCGGCGCCTGTGCGGAATAGGCATCTTTCATAACGGGGTTTCCGGGCACCCACGCCAGGTCTTTCTGCCACGGAATCTGCACCACTGCATCGGCATCGGGCATGACCAGCATGTCGGGGTGGGACGGCAGATAATCCATGCCGCCGGCAAAACCGGCGAAGCCGGCGCCGCCCTTTTGCATCCGGCCAATCGCGCGAATGGGCACCAGCTTGGTCCGCTGCATGCCTAGAATATCGGTGAAATTCACCATGAATTGCTTGATGCCGCGTTCTTTGCCCCAGCTTTCAAGATTGATATTCGACTCTTGAACAAGTTGATCTGATGTCATCTTCGGGTGTCCCTGTTGGTTCGTTTCGTGGGATTATCAAGGCAAAAGGGGCGCTACACAATGTGCGCGCCCCCAAGCCCAGGTTCGATTCAGTAGCTGGTGCCCGGCTTGCCCGGATACCACTGGGTCCCTGCCAGCGGGATCTTGGTCATCGCGGCCGCTTCCATGGTCAGCGAAACCAGATCCTCGGGCTCGAGGTTGTGTAGGTGGTTATGGCCGCAGGCCCGCGCGATCGTCTGCGCCTCCAGCGTCATCACCTTGAGGAAGTTGTTCAGGTGACGACCGCCCGCGATGGGATCGAACCGCTTCATCAGTTCAGGCGTCTGCGTGGTGATACCCGCCGGGTCATTGCCCTCGTGCCAGTCGTCATAGGCGCCCGCTGTGGTGCCGAGCGCGTTATACTCGTCCTCCCAGCGCGGGTCGTTGTCGCCCAGTGCGATCATGGCAGCGGTACCGATGGCAACCGCGTCCGCGCCCATGGCAAGTGCCTTGGCCGTGTCAGCGCCGCCGCGGATGCCGCCCGAGACGATCAGTTGCACTTCTCGGTGCAGGTCCATGTCCTGAAGCGCGCGCACCGCCTCGCCGATGCAGGCGATGATGGGCAGGCCAACATGTTCGATGAACACGTCCTGCGTGGCGGCCGTGCCGCCCTGCATACCGTCCAGAACGACCACATCCGCGCCGGCCTTGATGGCCAGCATGGTGTCGAAATAGGGACGTGTGCCACCGATCTTGACATAGATCGGCTTTTCCCACGCGGTGATTTCGCGCAGTTCCATGATCTTGATTTCCAGATCATCGGGTCCGGTCCAGTCAGGGTGACGGCAGGCGCTGCGCTGGTCGATGCCCTTGGGCAGGTTGCGCATCTCGGCGACGCGGTCGCTGATCTTCTGGCCCAGCAGCATACCGCCGCCGCCCGGCTTGGCACCCTGGCCAACCACGACTTCGATGGCGTCGCAGCGGCGCAGGTCATCGGGGTTCATGCCGTAACGCGACGGCAGGACCTGATAAACCAGCTTGTTGGAATGGCCGCGTTCTTCCTCGGTCATGCCCCCGTCGCCGGTGGTGGTCGAGGTGCCTGCCATGGATGCGCCACGGCCCAGTGCCTCCTTGGCGGGGCCCGAAAGCGCACCAAAGGACATGCCTGCGATCGTCACCGGAATGTCCAGCTCGATCGGCTTCTTGGCAAAACGGGTGCCCAGCACGACCTTGGTGTCGCACTTCTCGCGGTAGCCTTCCAGCGCGTAGCGCGAGATGGATGCGCCGAGGAACAGCAGGTCGTCGAAATGCGGAACCTTGCGCTTGGAGCCGCCACCACGAATATCGTAGATGCCGGTGGCCGCTGCGCGGCGGATTTCCGCATTCGTCGGGTTCGAAAAAGTGGCCGACTGGATCGGAACGGTGCGCGGAACGGTGTGTGTATCGTCTTTCATGTCAGCCCCTCAATATGCGTTGTCGATGTCGAAGTTGTACAGCTTGCGGGCCGACCCGTAGCGCTTGAACTCTTCGGGTTTGGCATCGCAGCCGCCGCGCTCCAGCAGATCCGTGAGGATCTCGATATGCTCGGGGCGCATTTCCTTTTCGATGCAATCCGCGCCCAGCGACTTGACCGAGCCGCGTACGAACAGGCGCGCCTCGTAGATGCTGTCGCCCAGCGCATCGCCGGCATCGCCGCAGACAACCAGGTTGCCCGACTGCGCCATGAACGCGCTCATGTGGCCGACATTGCCGTGAACGATGATGTCGACGCCCTTCATCGAAATGCCGCAGCGCGAGCTGGCGTTGCCCTTGATGATCAGCGTGCCGCCATTGGCGGTGGCGCCAGCGTACTGGCTGGCGTCACCTTCGATTATGACGGTGCCGCTCATCATGTTCTCGGCAACGCCGGGACCAGCAGAACCGTGCACATGCACGGTCGCCTGCTTGTTCATTCCGGCGCAGTAATAGCCGGTCGAGCCCTTGACGTTGACCTCAATGGGTGCGTCCAGACCGACGGCAATGGCGTGGCTGCCCTTGGCATTCACGACTTCCCATGCGGTCTGGTTCGTCTCTGCGGACTGCGCCTGAAGCGCAGCGTTAAGGTTGCGCAGGCCCTGCGCTTCTAGATCAAAAGTTTGCATTATGCGGCCTTCTCTGTAGCGGTCGGAGCGTGGTCGTGGCTCCAGAAATAGACGGTTGCGGGCTCGGGCTCCCAGACGCGGGCGTGGTCGATGCCCGGCAGGTTGACAAACGCGCGGTATTCGCTGGCGAAGGCAACGTACTGATCGGTTTCGGCCATGACGGCGGGCTTGCACGCGATCGGATCGCGCACAACGCCAAAGCCGTCCTTCGTGCCAACGACGAAGTTGAAGAAGCCGTCCAGGTCGTCGATGGTCGAGGCCAACGCTTCGCCCAGGGTGGACCCGTTCTGCATCTTCCAGGACACGTAGGCAGCGCCGACTTCGGTGTCGTTCTGGGTTTCGATATGCATCCCGGCCTTGCGCAGCTTGCGGCGCAGGCTGGCATGGTTCGACAGCGATCCGTTATGCACCAGGCACTGGTCGCGACCGGTGTTGAACGGGTGCGCGCCCATGGTGGTCACGGCCGATTCGGTCGCCATGCGCGTGTGGCCGATGCCGTGGCTGCCGGACATCGACGAGACGTCGAAGCGTGCCGCGACGTTTTTCGGCAGGCCGACTTCCTTGTAGATCTCAAGCGATTCGCCGGTGCTCATGATGCGCACGTCGGGGCGGATATCGGCCAGCACGGTGCGGGCGGCTGCGGCCCAGGCCGTGTCGATCTCGATCACGGCATGCGTGTCGTTGACGCGAATGGTGACTTCGCCGCCCAGCGCCTTTTGCAGATCCTTGTCCAGATCGGCAAAATCACGGTCGGGGTGGTCGGATTGCACGGTCAGCTTGACCTTGCCCTTGTGTTCGGTGCCATAGATGGCGATGCCCGCACTGTCGGGGCCACGATCCGTCATCGTGATCAGCATTTCCGTCAGCATACGGCCCAAATTAGGCTCGAGCGACGTGTCCTTCAGAAAAAGTCCTACGATCCCGCACATCTGTTGTGATCCTTCTGTGATATCGATTCTGACGCTAGCAGCAAAGCTAGATCCGCTCAACTACCAAGAAACAAATTTTCATCTAAGGCAAGACCTGATTTCTCAGGCCTTCGTCGGAAAAGCCGCCCCTGAGCGGGGCGACTTTGGTTTTTTCAAACGTTATGAGTGGCATACCGGCTCACAGGTGGAAAACCTGATTTGCGATGATCACGACGACCACGCCGGCAACCAGTGTGATATAAGGCAGCATCCCTGCCTTACGTTGCGATAGATCGGTGTTGCCGCCCACCGCCAGATCCTCAAGCATCTTGGCTGGGAACTTGCCCTTGTCGGTGACGTAATGGCGATACCAGAACACCGGCAGAATCAGCGCGATTGCGATGATGGCCGACCGCAGAGTGCCCTCGCCCCAGACATTCGCGCCCGCGCCCAGCAGAGTCGCATTGACGAAGGCAAGCGTGCCACCAATCCACAGCATGATGGTGGGGGCCTTCCACGGGCGGTTGGCATTGGCGTTGTCGATCCGGTGTAGCCAGCCCGAATGCAGGTTCAGGAAGTTGAACACCAGGTAGCAGCAGTTCGACACCGCCAGAACGAACAGGTAGTCCGACATCAGCAGCAGGATCAGGTTGAACCCCAGATCCGACCACATGCCCGCTACCGGCGCGCCATGCTCGTTCGTGCGCGACAGGAACTTGGGCAGCCAGCCATCGACCGATCCCTGGTACAGGGTGCGCGACGATCCGGCCATCGACGTCATGATCGCCAGCACCAGCGCCAGGAACAGCATCACCACCATGATTTTGGCGATGATACTGCCACCGCCGACCATGCCGGCCATCACGCCTGCGACCGCCGAGCCATCAACGATGCCCGGCTCAAGCATGCCGTCGACACCCAGAACACCCTGAAAGCTGAGCGGAACCAGCGTGTAGATCACAACGCAGACGACACCGGCAGCGATGATCGCGCGTACAGTGTCACGCTGCGGATCCCGGAATTCACTAGTGTAGCAAATGGCCGTCTCGAACGCGTAGGCAGACCACGCGGCGATGAACAGGCCGCCAAGAAACAGCGTTGTGCCCTCGATGTTCCACTCGCCCGAAATCGGGGTCAACGGCAGCAGGTTCTCGCTCAGCACATCGCCGGTCAGCAGCGGCACAAGGCCCACGATCAGCAGCGGAATCAAAACGGCAAGGCCGATGATCGACTGCAGTTTGGCCGCTGCCGAAATTCCCTTGTGCTGCGCGATAAATACGCACAGCAAGATCGCCGAGCCGACAATCGACGTCGCATTGATCCGCAGGGTCAGGCCCGCATTCAGGAAATCGAGCGGCAACAGCGTGATTTCCCAGCTGTTTACTGCCGATTCGGCACCAAAGAGCGATGTAAGCACATATCCGGCGGCCAATCCGCCACCAATGGCCAGAACCGGCGTCCAGGCCAGCCAGTTGCACCAGACCGAAAGCGGCGCGATGACTTTCGAATAGCGCACCCATGCGGCGGCGCCGTAGATCGACGCGCCGCCCGATTTGTTCGGGAACAGGCCCGCGATTTCCGCATAGACGAATGCCTGAAGGAAGCCGAACGTCACCGACAGCATCCAGATTACCCAGGATGGGTTGCCGATTGTCGCAGCGATCCCGCCGATCGAGAACAGCACCAGCGCAGGTACGCCCGATGCCATCCAGAATGCGTCTTTCCAGCCGATCGACCTTTGCAGGCTGATTCCGCCGCCATCGTTTGATGTCGCCATCCACATGTCTCCCTTGTTGGTTTTCCTGCAAGTCGGGCGGGTTTGCCCCGCAGGAATATATTTTTATTGGTGCGACATTGGGCCGCGTTTTTCCCCACTTGTCAATTGCGCACAGAGCGCGCAACTTGCATAAAGGTCACCACACAGCCGAACGTCCGGCTCTCATGCACTCATTGGCTGTGTTATCCGCCGATTTCCGCGCGCTTTGCCTGTGGGGAAAAAATATTGCATGAGATTCTTGCTTTTTGAATGTACCTGATGCTCAATGCCCCGATCAATTCTGACCAACAGAACAGGGGGGCCACATCATGGCGATTATCTGGAGACACTCCGCACTGGCACACCGCCATGCCGAAATCGGCGGCGAGCTGGAAGACTGGAACGGCATGGGAACCGCATGGTTCTATGACCAAAGCGAGGCGCGCGCGCAGGCAGATTACGAGACTGTCCGCACCAAGGCCGGCCTCATGGATGTGTCGGGACTGAAGAAAGTCTACCTGTCCGGCCCTGACGCCGCGCATGTCATCGACCGCACCACAACCCGCAACGTAGAGAAGCTGATGCCCGGCCGCGCGGTTTATGCCGCGATGCTGAACGAGGGCGGCAAATTCATCGACGATTGCGTGATCTACCGTCTTTCCGTCAATTCCTGGCTGGTCGTCCACGGCACCGGCACCGGCATGGAATCGATGACGCAGGTCGCCGCGGGCAAGAACGTCGCGATCATCTTTGACGACGATCTGCACGACATTTCGCTGCAAGGCCCCGTCGCTGTCGATTTTCTGGACAAGCATGTGCCGGGCATCCGCGATCTGGCGTATTTCGGCATCCTGCAGACCAAGCTCTATGGCTGCCCTGTCATGATATCGCGCACCGGCTATACCGGCGAGCGCGGCTACGAGATCTTCTGCCAGAAAAAGCACGTCGTGCAGCTATGGGACAGCATCCTGCGGGACGGCGAGGATATGGGTATCCGCCCCGTGCAGTTCAGCACGCTGGACCGTCTGCGCACCGAATCCTACCTGCTGTTCTTCCCCGGCGACAACTCGGAAACATATCCGTTCGAGAATGGCGATCCGGCGGGCGACACCCTGTGGGAACTCGGCCTCGAATTCGTCGTCTCGCCCGGCAAGATCGGGTTTATCGGCGCCGAGAATCACTATGCGCTTGAGGGCCGCGAGCGGTTCAAGATCTATGGCGTCAAGCTGGACGGCAAGACCCCTGCGGACGAGGGCGCAGACCTTTTGCAGGACGGCAAGAAGGTCGGTGTTGTCACCTACGGGATGTATTCGCGCATCAACGAGCATAACGTAGGCATCGCCCGCATGCCCGTCGAGGCGGCCAAGCCCGGCACGAAACTGACCGTGCGCAACGCCGACGGCACCGAGATCGCCGCCACGGCCGAGGAGATGCCGTTCTACGACAAGGACAAGAAAATCCGGACAGCCAAGGGCTGATTCACTATCAAAGAAGCCTGCGGCGGGCGCGCTCGCCGCAGGCCAACAATAAAATTCACGACTTCCCAACAGGAGACAAAGGCGCACATGCCGAAGTTTGAATTCCCCCCCTCGATCACCAGCCGCCCGGTCTGGGGCCGGCTTGAGGCGCGGCCGGGCAAGCATCACCTGATGATCGCCGAAGCCGAAGGCGCCGAGGCGGTCATCGACATCGCCACGCCCGAATTGATGGCAAAAAGCCATATCATCTATATCCCCGGGCACACCGATCTCGAAGGCAAGCTCAAGGATCTGAACCCGGCGATCCTGCACGTGGGGCCCAGCTATTCCGCATCACTCCAACGAATCCGCCGTGTCCTGATGGACGCGCATATGGGCCTTCAGGTCTATCTGACCGGCACCGAAGGCATGATGGGCCAAGCCATGAACGAGGCGGTGAATGTCGGCATCCCGCACACCGCCATCCAGACCGAACATCGCGGATCAACGGCGCGGCGCATGCAATGCGTGCATTGCAAGGGTATTACCGAAGACGTCGAGCTTGACCCCTTCGTCTGCGCGCATTGCGGTCTGAACCTGTTCGTGCGCGATCACTACTCGCGCCGCCACGCCGCCTATCAGGGCGTCTGCGTCGATGCCGAGGATCCGGGCAACGTGCCCGAGCAAAAGAGGATTTACGAATGAGCGGAGCGACCAAGATAAAGGTGCGCGTCACCGACATCGTCCCACTGAACGATCTGGTCACGCGGTTCAAATTCGAGCCGGTCGATGGCGGCCTGCTGCCCACGTTTTCCGGCGGGGCGCATACTGTCGTCGAAATGAAGGATGGCGACCGGACCCGCCTGAACCCCTATTCGCTGATGTCCGACCCGGCAAACCGCATGGCCTACACCATATCCGTGCGCCGCGACGATGAGGGGCGCGGCGGATCGCTGTTCCTGCACAAGAAGGTCAAGGTCGGGGACGAGATGGTTCTGTCGAACCCCGTCAACCTGTTCAGCCTAGATCTGCGCGCGAAAAAGCACCTGATGATCGCAGGCGGTATCGGCATCACTCCCTTCATGGCCCAGATCAAGCAACTGGACCGCACCCATGGCAAGTGGGAACTGCATTATTCCGCACGCAACGAGGATCTGGCCAGCTATGCGCGAGAATTGACCTCCGAGCATCCCAACGATGTGCATGTTTACTATGATGCCAAGGGCGAGGCGATCGACCTGGAGCACCTGCTGGACGGACAGCCACTGGGCACGCATATCTACGTCTGCGGACCCAAGGGGATGATCAATTGGGTGCGCAAAACCGCCACTGAACTGGGCTGGCCGCGCGAGGCCGTGCACTACGAGGAATTCCTTGCGCCCAAGCCCGGCAAACCGTTCGAGGTCAAGCTGGCCGTGTCGAACAAGGTCGTTCAGGTGGGCGAACACGAAAGCCTGCTGGAGGCGATCGAGCGCGCCGGTGTCGATGCCCCGTATCTGTGCCGCGGCGGCGCCTGCGGCCAATGCGAGACAAACGTGCTGGAATGCGATGGCAAGATCGTCCATTGCGATCACTGGCTCGACCCCGAGGAACACGCCTCGAACGAGAAGATCATGCCATGTGTCAGCCGTTTCGAAGGCAAGACGCTGGTTCTGGACCGCTGAAACTCAGGCCCCCAGCCCAAGGCGGAGGAGCCTTGCGGCACGGGCGGCGACAGGGAGAACTGACATGACGATACAATTCAACGACGAGACGTTCCGCGACGATTATTCGTTCCACAATTCCGAATGGGCTATCAAACGCTTCCCCTTCCCGTTCGACAAGGACGACTACATGTATTCGGTCAACATGGAGCCGCATGGAACCGGGCGCGAGGGGTCGATTTTCGCCAACCGGTTTGACGTGGACGAACATTACGTCAGTGAGATGCGCGACCGCGCGCTGGTGCTGGATCAGGACCCGCTGCGCTGCCAGTCCCTGCCGCACATGACGCTGGCCGGCTGGGACCTGCTGGAACTGATCATGGTGTCCAAATCCGAGGATTACCCGGACCTGTTCGAGTTGCACCGCGATGGCAACAAGTGGCGCTGGGTCAACAAACCGCTCGGCATCGACGACACGTTCACCTTCCTTGATGATTCCACGCTGCCCTACGGCCCGATGGAATACATCACCCGCCAGACCCAGGGCGATTTCGCCCTGCTGGACCAGCGCGACGACAATCTGTGGATGGACGCAGGCATGATCACGACGCAGGCCGACTGGAGCCTGGATTTCGACATCGGCATGAATTTCTTTGAATGGCACGCGCCGGTGCCGCTGGCCGCCGAAAAAGGTATTTTCGTGCGCGCGCTCAAGTTCCTTCTGAACATCCAGCAGGGCAGCCCTGCCCGGCGCCTCAACTGGACCATGACGGTCAATCCGCTGCTGGATACCAGCCCTGAGAACTATCACAAATGGGGCGTTCAAAAGACGACGCTGACACCCGAGAACATCGGATCAAAACAGCATCTGCGCGTCGAATTGCAGACATTCTTCCGGTTGCCGCGTTCGAATGGAATGGTATTTCCGATCCGCTGCTACCTGTGTTCGTTCGAAGATCTGATGACGGTTCCGAAGTGGGGCCGTCGCCTGCACCGCGTGATTCGCGACCTGCCGGACGAATTGGCCGAGTACAAAGGCTTTGCTGCGAACAGGTCTATGATGCTGGACTACCTGGCAAAATTTGATGACGGCCTGCCCACATCACCCGGCATCTGGCCCGAGATCGAGACCGAGCCACCGCTGCAAAAATAATTTTGATACATGAGACAGGAAGCGGACCGGTCGGTCCGCTTCCTGTCATTTCGGCGCATCAATCGTCTTTGCGCATCTTCTTCGGCGCGCCGGTGGCGATGTCGGTGCCGATATAGTCGTGCCCGCGCTCCTTCCACGCGGCCAGTCCGCCCTCCATATGTGCAATCGGCCCAATACCGGCCTTCAGACACAATTCCGCCGCCTTGCCTGACCGCACGCCCGATCCGCAATGCAGGACCAGGCGCTTGGCCCCCTGCCCCGGCAGGCAATCGGGCCGGAATTCCTGCAGGGCCATCAGCATCGCACCGGGAATACGCTCCAGCGCGTGTTCCTGAGGTGTGCGCACGTCGATCAGCACCAATTGATCGCGGGATTTTTCCACGTCTTCGGGGCTCCAAAGCTCGACTTCGCCGTTATCCGTCTTTTCGGTCTTCATTTCGCTTTCCTTCTTACGTCTTTGCGCTGCATCAACGTCACACCCGAAATTGGCGATGCATGCTTTCACAGCTTTGTGTAAACTGCACCGGACATTTGCGAAAGGACGACCATGTCGCTCGCCCAGACCACTGCCGCCTTTACCGCCCAAACCCAGATGAGCGCGACGGTCCAGACCGTCGTCGACACCATCTTCGGCCGGATCCGCAGCGGGGAATATGCGGTGGACGAGCGCCTGCCGTCCGAACGCACATTGTCGTCCGACCTGGGCGTAGCCCGTAATACCGTGCGCGAAGCGCTGGAGGTGCTGGAGAGCCACGGCCTGATCCGCCGCCGCGCCGGTAGTGGCAGTTTCGTCAATCCCCAGACCAAGGGAACGCCCGACTCGTCCCATAGCGAAATCGCGGCCTCCTCCAGCCCGCTGGACCTGCAAGTCATCCGCGGCATTCTGGAACCTGACATGGTCCGACTGGCCGTAGTCAACATGACCCCCCGCGATATCGAGGCACTTGGCGAAATTCTCAGCCAGATCGAAGCGGTCCAGACCAATGCGGATGCCTTCGTGCGGAATGAAGAGGCATTTTATCGGCAGATCGCCGCCGGCACCGGCAACCCGCTGATCGGAGGCTGCTACGATCTGGTGATCGACGCGTGCCGTCAAAGCTTTCGCGCCGCGCAACTGCGACGCTACCTGACCCCAGCACGCATCGAAGAGTATCAAAGACATTATAATAGCCTGTTCAACGCCATAGCATCGCGCGATACCGACGCTGCGGTGGAATACATCAAGCTGCACCTGATCGACGAGCAGCGGCAGTTGCTTCAGGAAGCCTGAAACGCCATCTGGGCTGACCGGAAACATCCCACTTTTTAGCCAAAAATCTTGACAGCGGGCCGAGCGCCCGATTGAATTGGTCCAAACCAAAGGAACCGGGCGATAAGACCGGTTTGAACCAACGGGAGTCGTCGATGAAGAAACGTATCGCAATACTGGGCGCCGGCCCTTCGGGTCTGGCGCAGCTACGCGCCTTTCAATCCGCGAAGGAAAAAGGGGAAGATATCCCCGAGATCGTCTGCTTTGAAAAGCAGGACGATTGGGGTGGCCTGTGGAACTACACATGGCGCACCGGCGTGGACCAGTATGGCGAACCAGTACATGGTTCAATGTACCGCTACCTGTGGTCCAACGGCCCCAAGGAAGGGCTGGAATTTGCCGATTATTCCTTCGAAGAGCATTTCGGCAAACAGATTGCCAGCTATCCGCCCCGCGCCGTGCTGTTCGACTACATCGAGGGCCGCGTGAAAAAGGCGAACGTTCGCGATCTGATCCGGTTCGAGACGGTCGTGCGCCACGTCAAGAAAGAGGGCGACAAGTTTCAAGTCACCGTCTGCGATCTGCCAAAAGATCATGTCTACACCGAAGAGTTCGATCACGTCATCTGCGCGACGGGTCACTTCTCTACGCCGAACGTCCCGGAATTCAAGGGATTCGACAAATTTCCCGGCCGTATCCTGCATGCCCACGATTTCCGCGATGCGGTGGAGTTCAAGGATCAGGATCTGCTGCTGATCGGCACGTCTTATTCGGCCGAGGATATCGGCAGCCAGTGCTGGAAATACGGCGCCAAGTCGATCACGGTAAGTCACCGCACCCAGCCGATGGGCTTCAAATGGCCCGACAACTGGCAGGAAGTGCCGCTGCTCACCCATGTTGACGGCAACACCGCGCATTTCAAGGACGGCACATCAAAGCATATCGACGCAATCATCCTGTGCACCGGATACCAGCACAACTTCCCTTTCCTGGTCGACGGGTTGTGCCTGAATACCGCCAACCGTCTGGCAACCGCAGACCTCTACAAAGGCGTCGTATGGGTGCATGATCCGGACATGTTCTATCTGGGCATGCAAGACCAGTGGTTCACCTTCAACATGTTCGACGCCCAGGCCTGGTGGGTCCGCGACGCGATCATGGGCAAGATCCAGATCCCTGGCAAAGCCGAGATGGAAAAGGACGTGGCCGACCGGGTCGCGCGCGAGGATGCAGGCAAGGACGACTACGACGCGATCCGATATCAGGGTGACTACATCCAGGAATTGATCAGCGAAACGGATTATCCCAGCTTTGATGTGGACGGCGCCTGCGATGCCTTCTTTGCGTGGAAGGGCCACAAGAAAGAGGACATCATGGCCTTTCGCAACAACAGCTACAAATC
The DNA here is from genome assembly GCA_048267045.1 of Roseovarius sp. Lineage (GTDB taxonomy): Bacteria > Pseudomonadota > Alphaproteobacteria > Rhodobacterales > Rhodobacteraceae > Roseovarius. Next base: position 18,744 of record JBLWYG010000013.1, read on the forward strand.
GGTCATCACAGGAACCATGGCACCCCAGCACCACACACCGTGGAAAGACGCGCTGGATGACAGTCTGGAAGTTTACTTGCAGAACTGATTGGCCCCAATTCAGCGAAACGAAAAAACGCGGTGGATATCCACCGCGTTTTTATTTGCCTTGCCGTGGCTCGCAGGCCGCCTAGGTTTCCGTAAATTCCGACCCAAGGCGTCTTGATTTCGACAGACGTTGTGGCGACGCTGTTGGCCAAGTCGGAATTATCGGTTTCAAGCCTGTAGTAATCATTCACGTCAATCGCCGTCCCTATAGCGTTTCGCGAAAAGCTGTGATCCAGGTTTTTTCGCTAAACGCTTTCAACGTCGCCCGCGCAGGTCGAAGGCCGATCCCGGGACGCATATCATCGCCCTGCACAGAAACGTGATCGTCGCCGGTCAGCGGAAATGATACGCTTACCGTGTGCGCTGTTCGGCGCACGCAATGAAGGAGTGCGCGACATGAAGACATTGATCACTGCCGGATTTTTCGCAATTCTCGCCGCGCCTGTGCTGTCGTCCCAATGCCCAACCGACATGGCTGCCATTGATGCCGCGCTTGAGAATGCGAGCCTTAGCGACGAGCAAATGGCTCAGGTGACGGAGCTTCGCGCGACCGGCGAGTCAGAACATGAGGCGGGCAACCACCAAGCATCGGTTGATGCACTGGCCGAGGCAAAAGCATTGCTAGGAATCTGATGCTTTTGTTGGCTGCTGAAGTCTGAAGACACGGGATAGCACGCTGCCGGGCATAGTGACGTTTTCGAGGATCGCGATTTGCTGACGCGATATCGTCGCGGCTTGGACTGCGACGGGGTATGAGCGGCCGGTCATCGGCTGTCCACTTGGTCCCGCGTTCCAATCAATCACGCACCAGACTGACCACCAGGTACGTCTCAGAGCCGGGCCAGCCGCTTGCTTTCGGCTCCCACGACCTCGCCATCGTTGACCAGCACGAGCGCCACCCGGCGCAGCGTGGCGCGGACGCGCTCGACATGCGCGCCTGAATGGCCCAGATCGGCCAGCGCGCGGTCCATCAGGGTCAGCCAGTCCTCGGCGTCCTTTTGCAGGATCGGGATATGTTCGTGGATCAGCTTCACGTTCATATGACCGTGCAATTCCTTGTAGTATTGCCGCCCGCCGAAGAAGCCGCAAAGAAAGTTGAACTGCTGTTCGCGCGTCGCCGCGATGCCGTGGCCGTCCATATGAAGGCGCACGATCTGCGCGCCCTCGGGCCGGGCTTCGACCAGATCGTAGAAATGCTCGACCAGTTCTCTCAGCGCATCTTCGCCGCCGAGTTTATCAAGCACTGTTTGGGTCATGAGCGTGGACGCTCCTTTTTCGGATCATACGCCGCAAAGGGCACAATAGTCGCCGGAAGCCGTTTTTGATGTCCATCAAGCTTACCGACTTCTACATCGGTCCCGAACTCGGCATGCGTCACGTCCACGCGGGCCAGCGCGATGTTCTTGCCCAAAAGCGGCGAGATCATCGACGACGTCACCTCACCGATCTGGGCGCGCCCAATATGGATGCAATCGCCATGCGTGACCTGCACCTTGCTGTCGATTTCCAGCCCGACCATCTTGCGCACCGGATGCTCCTTGCGGCGGATCAGGGCGTCGCGGCCGACGAAATCGTCCTCCTTGGATTTCAGCGGCACGGTAAAGCCGATGCCGGCCTCGAACGGGTCGGTCTGGTCCGAGAAATCATACCCGGCAAAGATCAGCCCGGCCTCGATGCGCACCATATCCAGCGCCTCCAGACCCATCGGCTTGATCCCGAATTCCTGGCCGGCCTCCCAAATGGCGTTGAAAATTTCATGGCAGTCCTTGGGGTGACACATGACCTCATAGCCCAGCTCGCCGGTATAGCCGGTGCGCGACACGACAAAGGCCGTTCCCGTCTCGCTGTGCAGACGCGCGGGGGTCGAGCGGAACCAGCCCAGCTGATCGAACTCGGGGTTATGCGGGGCGGTCCAGACCAGCTTGCGCAGCAAATCCCTGCTGTTCGGGCCCTGAACGGCGACGTTATGCAGCTGATCGGTGGACGAGCGGACCAGCACTTTCATCTCCAGCTTTTCGGCGATCTCGCGAATCCACTCGCCACCGTAATCGGTGCCGCCAATCCAGCGGAAATTATCCTGCCCCAGCCGGAAAACCGTGCCATCGTCGATCATCCCGCCATGCTCATAGCACATCGCGGTATAGACGACGCCGCCGACAGCTAGCGTTTTCATGTTGCGGGTGAACACATACTGGCACAGTTTCTCGGCATCAGGCCCGGTAATTTCGAACTTCCGCAGCGGGCTGAGATCCATGATCGCGACCTTCGTGCGGCAAGCCCAATATTCCTCGATCGGGCCGGTCTCGGCAAAGCAACTGGGCAACCAATAGCCGTTGTATTCGATGAAATTGCGCGTCAGCTTGGCGAAATTGTCGTGAAATCCGGTTTCTTTGGTCATCTTCGCCTCTGAATTGGGTGTCGGGCGGAACGCAATCGCCCGCGAGAATTTCTCTTCACCGCTATAGGTGCGGATGTGAATGTCGGTCGGGTTCCAGCCGTTGGCCGCTGTCGTGTCGTCCGGGCAGGCGGAGCTGACGCAAACGATATCCGTCAGCGCGCGCAGCAGCACATAATCGCCGGGGCGCGACCATGGCTCGTCCGTGTAGAGCACACCGTGATCGTCGATGTTGGTATTGAAGAAGAAGTTGATCGCCATCCAGCCAGGCCGCCCGGTGACGTTATACGCGCTGAGCGCATTGTTGAAATTGGTCGAGCAGTTCACATGGCCGGGATAGCCGATGTCGTTGTAATACTTCTCCGAGCAGGCCATGGCGAACGCGTCATGGCGCCCGCACGTGTCCTGAACGACCTCGACCAGCGGCAGCATTTCCTGATCGTAGTATTTCGCATGCAGGCCCGGCATCGGGTAGGAATGGTGCATCAAAGTGCGCGTGGTCGTCACGTCCAGCGCGTGTTCGATTCCCTTGTCCAGCTTGGAGGCTGAAAAACATTCGAAATCCGTGCATTGGCGGCCATCCACGTCCTGAATCTGGATGTAATCGCCCGCCTTGACGAAATATGCCTCGGCTGTGGCGCTGTGCACCCGGATGCTTTGCAGCGGATCGGCCAGCGGGTCGGGCAACTCGAACTTGACGTGGCGCTTGATCACCGCGCGCGTCACCATCACGGTCAGCGGCGTCAGCGTGTCCTGCGCTTCCAGGTCCATCGCGCCGCCCGGCGCGGAGACGATCAGCACGCCGTCACGCTCGACAGCAAAGCTCTCTTCGGCCTTGGCAGGCGTGCCACTATCCCAGAACCGGTGCGCACGCGCCTTTGACAGGTCCAGCCCGCGTGCCTCCAGCCCCATGCGCAGACCGCGCAACGACTGATCGCTGCCCGACAGCAGCCCCGTGAGGCCCGCCGCATCGCTGTTTGGTGCGCCTCCGATCATGCCGGGATCAATGCGCCCCGTCTCGTCGGCCGCAACCAATTCGCAGGGCTGGCCGCCCTCGTTGTTGGTAATGGTGAAACGATCGCCGGCTTCAATCCGAACAAGCACCGCACCGCCGCCCTCGACGACGTAGCGCTCGACGCCGGGCGGCATCGAAAAGACCGTCGGTTCTATTATCTTACTGGGGCGTGGCGGACCGGGCTGGACCCGTGCATAGATATCGTCAAGCATCTCGGAACCTCGCGCATGGATGCGTGATTTGCACCTGTGGAATAATATTTAACCCAGAGAATAACTTGAAAAGCAATCCCAAACAATGTGAGCCTGCACGATTATCGGCAACCCTCAAAATAAATTCATCGGCCGGAGCGATTTTGTGATCTTTACCGCCAGATTCTGCACCCCCGGCACAGGGCGTTCGCGGCCGATGTCCGAAAACGGCCGCTCTGCGACGCATTCGCGGACTGTCCAGATTCCCCTTATCCGTCGGTCGCAGCCATGATGTCACTTTCGTTCGGTCTGGTCGCGGCACTGTGCTGGGGCTTGCACGATATCTGCGTGCGATACGTCTCCCAGCGGGGCGGTATCCTGCCTGCGCTGACCACGGTGCTGCTCATCGGCACGCTGATCCTTGTGCCACCTGCGATGCTTCTGGGAGGCTGGGATGCCATAAGCCTGCGCGCCATGGCCTTGGCCGGGGCCGCCGGCGCCGCTTTTTTCCTGGCCTATATCGGGCTCTACCGCGCATTCGAAATTGGCCCCGTGCGACTGGTGGCGCCAGTCATCGGGGCCTATCCGGTCCTGTCTGTCGGCTGGGCGGCGCTGTCGGGCCAAGCCGTCACGCCGGATCAATGGCTGGCTGTTGGCGCGGTCATCGCGGGTGTCGCAATCGTCGGCCTTCTGACCGGGTCGGGCGAGAGCCACGGAAACAAACGCGCGGCCATTTTATGGGCGGTGCTCGGCGGGTTCGGATTTGCGGCGACTTTCGCGCTGGGGCAGGCGGCGGCGCAGGCGGGCGCCGAGCTACCGGTGATCCTGATCGCGCGCGCGACCGCGGCGCTGGTGGCTATCGCAATAATGGCGGCCAGCGGCGGCCTTCGCCTGCCCACCCGGGGGGCGCTTCCGCTTCTGGGGATGATGGGGCTGCTGGACTGTATCGCCCTCGGCATCGTTATCGCCGCGGCGGGAATGGCCCGGCCAGAATTCGCGTCTGTTGCCGCGTCCACTTTCGGTATGATCACCGTTGTCCTTGCCTGGGCCATCCTGCGCGAACGGATGACCGGCGGCCAGTGGTTGGGCGTTCTACTGACCTTTGCGGCCATCGGCTATCTGGCGCTGTAGATATGCGCGCCTTGCGGATCGCCGTGGTGACAGGAGGGGCAAGACGGCCCCAGGCCGGACACGGCCAAACCGTTTCAGCCCTGCGGCGCCCAGCCTCTTTGATCGGGAATGAAAAGGCGCAGGGTGTCCCCCAAGGCGAGCCGACCCTCGCATTCGACCCAAGCTGTCACACCGCGCCGCCCTTCGGCGGCGCGCCTGAAGGCGCGGCCCTTGCCGGGGCGCTCTGCCTCGATCACCTTGGCAGGCAATTGGCAGGGGCGGTTCTGCATATCGACGACCAGTGACGCGCCATCCGGACCTTGAAGCCGCGAAGACGGCGGCACATGGCTGAAATCGGCGATGCCCTCGACCACCATCGACGCGCCCAGCCAGGCCGGGTCGAGATTGTCCAAACCCATCGCCTGTGCGATCTGCGCCAGATCTTCGGCTGATACGATCGACAGTTGCCGGGTATTGGCGATGACCGTGTTGCGTGGATAAAGCGCGGCAACCCGGCTGCACGCGGGGCGGGTCTTGCCGCCATGAAACTCGCCGGGCACCCCGGCAAAGGTCAGTGCGGCCTCCTGCAGCGGGGCGGCGCGCAGATCCGCCGCGCTGTCGACAACGCAGCCCAGCCATGTAATGCGGCCAATGTGATCTGTCGGGATGAGGGCAGGCATTGGGGGCACTCCGGGCCGGGGTTTGCCCCTATCGGGGTCGGCGATCAGACCGTCAGCGTAAAGAACAGCCGCCGGAACGGGAATAGAACCGAACCATCTGGGCGCACGGGATAGGCGGTGTTCATCACCTCCTCGTAACGCTTAATCAGCGCCACCCGTTCATCCGGCTCAAGCGCGTCCAGAACAGGCCGGGCATAGGTGCTTTCGGTATAGCGGCGCACAGGATGGCTGTCGGCCTCAGCGCTCAGGCGCTGATAATACTCGGTCTCCCACATCCGAAACCGGCCTTTGGGCGACAGAAGCGTATCGTATTCTATCGGGGTCAGGATGCCCGGAGTGCCACTGCGGTCACAGCGGCCCGGGAACAGATCATCGGCCAGCGTCAGCCAGACGCGGTGCGACGGGGCATTGTTCTGGTGCGGCAGTTGCACCGCCAGCGTGCCCCCCTTGCGCAGCATGGCAGCAAGACCCGGCATCAGCCGTCCGTGGTCACCCAGCCAATGCAGCGCAGCGTTGGAGTAAATCAGTCCCGGCGCACGGCGCGGGTGCCAGTCGCGGATGTCGGCTTGCACAACGCTGGCGTATCCTTTGGACGCGCGCGCCTTGTCCAGCATCGCGGGCGACGCATCGACACCGATCACGTCGCGGCCCATCGCCCGTTCGGACAGCGCCGCGCCCATCTGGCCGGTACCGCAGCCCAGATCTATCACATCGCCCGGTCCGATCTGATCGACGGCATTGAGCAGGTCTATCGCGGGCCGGAGGCGCAAGTCCTGAAACCGCGCGTAGGCGCGCGGATTCCAGTCCGATCTGCGGGGGCTTTCCGTGATCGTCACGCTGTCGGTTCCGGCTCCATCCCGCCGTCGCCACCGCGGGTCGCTTTGGGCTTGGTCTTGGGGATTGCGGTGACGGACGGCGCGTCGCCTGAATCCGCGTCATCCTCATCGTCGCCCGCCTTTGGCGGGTCGCCGCGTGCGACGCGCTGGATTTCTTCACCCGTCAATGTTTCGTATTCCAAAAGACCCTGAGCCAGACGTTCCCAATCTTCCTTCTTCTCCGTCAGGATGCGGTGGGCAGTTTCATACGCCTCGTCGATCATCCTCTTGACCTCCGACTCGATCAGCTCCTTGGTGGAAGCCGAGATCGAGAAACTGCCGGCGCCGTTGCCCATATAGCCCTCATGCGCCTGCTGGTAGTCGATGTTGCCGACCTTTTCAGACATGCCCCAGCGCAGAACCATCGCACGTGCCAGGCCGCTGGCCTGCTGAATATCACCCGCCGGGCCGTTCGACACGTCATCCGGCCCGTATTTGATGATCTCGGCGGCCTTGCCGGCCATCGTCATCGCCAGCTTTTGCTCGCATTCCGATTTATGCCAGTTCAAACGGTCGATTTCCGGCAGGCTGACCACCATGCCCAAGGCACCGCCGCGCGGAATGATCGTGGCCTTGTAGACCGGATCGCATTTCGGCAGCGCCAGACCAACAATGGCATGCCCGGCCTCGTGATAGGCGGTCTTTTCCTTCTGGTCCTGGGTCAGCACCATGCTGCGCCGCTCAGCGCCCATCATGACCTTGTCCTTGGCCATCTCGAAATCATCCATGGTGACAAAGCGGCGCCCCAAACGGGCCGCCATCAGCGCGGCTTCGTTCACGAGGTTCGCCAGATCGGCACCCGAAAAACCGGGCGAGCCGCGCGCGATGATGCGCAGATCGACGTCGGGCCCCAGCGGCGTCTTGCGGGCGTGAACGCCCAGGATCTTCTCGCGGCCTTTAATGTCGGGATTCGGTACCGTCACCTGACGATCAAAGCGACCGGGGCGCAGCAGCGCCGGGTCCAACACGTCCTTGCGGTTCGTCGCGGCGACGATGATCACACCCTCGTTTGCCTCGAACCCGTCCATTTCCACCAGTAGCTGGTTCAGCGTCTGTTCGCGCTCGTCATTGCCGCCGCCGTAACCGGCGCCGCGATGACGGCCTACTGCGTCGATTTCGTCAATAAAGACGATGCAGGGCGCGTTTTTCTTGGCCTGCTCGAACATATCGCGCACACGGGATGCACCGACACCAACGAACATTTCCACGAAATCCGACCCCGAGATGGTAAAGAACGGCACGCCCGCCTCGCCTGCGATGGCGCGCGCAAGCAGCGTCTTACCGGTGCCCGGAGGGCCAACCAGCAGCGCGCCCTTGGGGATCTGCCCGCCAAGACGGCTGAACTTCTGCGGGTTGCGCAGGAATTCAACGATCTCTTCCAGTTCTTCCTTGGCCTCGTCGATGCCAGCCACGTCGTCGAATGTTACACGACCGCTTTTCTCGGTCAACATCTTGGCCTTGGACTTGCCAAAGCCCATGGCCCCGCCCTTGCCGCCGCCCTGCATGCGGTTCATGAAATAGATCCACACCCCGATCAGCAGAAGGAACGGTAGAAGCGACAGCAGGAACGTCTGAAAGCCCGATTGCTGCTGCGGCTTGGCCGTTACGGGGATCCCCTTGTCGATCAGGGTCTGGGTGATGTCCGCATCGGTCGGCTTGATCGCGCTGTAGTCCTTGCCGTCGGTCTTGCGGAAGGTCACGTTCTCGCCGTCCAGCGTGACATTGGTCACGGCGTCGTCCTTTACCGCTGAAACGAACTCGGAATATTTGACCGATTGGCTCTGTAATGCGCCGCCCGAGCCGCTGAACAGGTTGAACAGCGCCAGAACCAGCAGGAACAGAACCAGCCAGAAGGCGATATTGCGTGCGTTGCCCAAGGAAATTCTCCCAATCTACGTTCCCCGGCGCATAGCACGCGAGGCTTGCTTCTTAAATAGAGATCATGGACCCATCTTCAATGCGATAATAGCATTGCCTGCAAATCAGTCGTGTCGCGGGTCAGCCGTGCGGTCCATCCGTTGGGATACCCGGCGAGCGGGGCGGCAACCAGATCCGCGCCCTGCCAGACGGCTGGCAAGGCCTCGATGGAAGGCCGCGGAAGGCCGGTTTCCCGCCAATCAGGGCAGGCTGCGCGTCCTTCCGGCCCCAGCGCCCGAATGCAGGCGCCGGGCGTGTCCGGGCCGGTCAGGCACCAGCGGCCGTCCCACAGCGCGCCGGGCGCAGCAGTGATCTGCCGGACTGCGGCGAATTCACGCGCAAGCCGGATCGTGCCCGCAGCCACCGTCACATGGCATCCTGCCAGAGTCCCGCCTTGTCCGGTGGCTAGTGCCGCCATGAGTCGGTCGATATCCGGGCCGCGTGCGCCGTATCCGGCCCCGGTGATCCAGCGCAGCCCAGCCGACAGGATGCGGCGCGCGATGTCGGGACACAACGCAGCGAAGGGCGCCGCCGGGATCAGCAAATCGCCCAGATGGATCCGCGCCAGCGCACGCGCTTCGGCAGCGGCGTAGTGACCCAAGGTTGCACGGGCATCTGCCAGATGTCTTGCCACATCGGCCAGCGCATCGGGCGTCACACCGACCGGCTCCAGCGCAGCCAGCGCGCGGCGCGCCAGCGTCCGGCGATAGCGGCTGTCGGAGTTACTGGGATCGTCGATCCACTCCGCGCCAAGCGCCTTCAGATAGGCGCGCAGGTCGGCGCGGCAGGCCGCCAGAAGGGGGCGGTGCAGCGTGATGCCGTCCTCGGCGCGGCGCGCTGGCATGGCGGCCAGCCCGTCCACCCCGGCCCGCCGGGCAAGGCGCATCAGCAGCGTTTCCGCCACATCATCCTTCGTGTGGCCCAGCGCAATGCCAGTCAGCCCATGGGTCGCCGCCCAATCCGCCATCAGCGCATAGCGGGCCCGACGCGCCTCGGCGGCCAGATTGCCCTGTCCGTCCCAGCGGTCCCATGTCAGTGTGTCATGCGCGACGCCCAGCCGGGCACAAATTGCCGCAACCTCTGCCGCCTCCCGGGTGGACATATCGCGCAGGCGGTGATCCACCGTGACGCAACGCAAGGGGGCGCGGCCCCATTCGACCAACAGATGCAAAAGGGCCAAGGAATCGCTGCCGCCCGACACGGCAATGCCGAGTGGGCGGGTTTCATTCTGAAAATGCTGCGCGATCAGCGCGGCAAGGCCGGACGCAGGCGGCGCCGTCACTGACAGCTGAGATTCTGCATCTCACTGCGTGCCTCATTACCGACGGGGTTACCCGGAAAACGGGTCTCGACCTCGGACAAAGTCTGGCAGGCAGCGTCCGTCTGGCCCAGACGGCCCAGCGCACGCCCCAGACGGAACAGTGCAGCCGGGGCCTCCGGCCCGGTTTTATCCGCCGAGAACGCGTCGAGATAGGATTTCGCCGATGCCTTGGTGTCCCCCGCCCCCTCCAGTGCCTGCCCGCGCAACAAATGTGCGCGTGCGCTCAGCGGGCTGCCGGGATAAGTCTGCAGAAAGGCGCCGAACTGCTCTGCTGCAAGGGCGTTGTCACCAGCGGTAAAGGCCGCCTCGGCCGCGTCAAAATCGGCCCGCTCGCCCACGGCCAGCGGCTCGGACGGCTCTTGCATTGGCTCGGCCGGTTGAATGGCGGGCGTGATGCCGCCGCCGCTGGAGTCGGGCATGGCGCCACCGCCCAGTGTCGTTGTCTCGCCCAGCTTGGACGTGTCGCCCCCTTCCAACTCGACCAGACGGAACTCAAGATCACCAATCCGGTTCGTGCCGTCCGTCACGACGCTGTCGATGCGCTGCTGCATCTCTTCGGTGCGGGCAGTCAGGCGCTGCAATTCGCCCTCAATCGCGCCGACACGGTCAAGGACCGAGCCGGAGGTGTTCAGCTGACCACTGCTGGCGCCTGTCGTGCTCATCTCGCGCTTGAGCTTTTGCACCTCGACGTAAAGCACCGACATCTCCTGCCGGATATCGGCCAGCGTCTGAGACCGGTCCTGCGCGATGGCAGGCCCTGTCAGGGCAATCATGGTGGTCAGGATCAGGGCGGCAAGGCGATGCATCGGCAGGCTCCGGTCAGATGGTGGTGAAACGCTCTAGCTCATCCCGCCGACCGAAATGACGGTCACGGCGCGGCGGTTCTGCGAATAGCACGCCTCGTTGCTGCAAATCTCGATCGGGCGTTCCTTGCCGTAGCTGACTGTGCGCAGACGGTTGGCCGGAACACCCTTGCCGATCAGATATTCCTGGACCGAATTGGCGCGGCGCGCGCCCAGCGCGAGGTTGTATTCGCGTGTGCCCTGTTCATCCGCGTGCCCTTCGATCACTGCGTTGTAATCACGGTTTGCCTGCAGCCATTGCGCCTGACCATCCAGCGTACGCTGCGCGTCCGGCGTCAGGTTGTAGGTGTCGATGACGAAAAGAACGCGGTCGCCGACGGTCTGCTGGAAATAGGCGGGCGAGCGGGGATCGGAGGCAGACCCGTTCATGCCTGCCCCCATACCGGCGCCCATGCCGCCGTTCAGACCGGCGCCTTCGTCGCCGAAGCGGTCCGGGTTTGTACAAGCGGCCAGTGCCAGGCCTGCGCACAGAAATGTCATGGTCTTCAGGAAGGTCATCGTTATGCCTCGCTCGATAATGTTATGCGCCGGTTCGCGCGTGTTTTTACGTGTTCTACCACAGCAGGCGGGCCAAGGGAAACATCCCGCGCGGCCCGCCCGCCAAAATCTATTGCAGCGGCGACCATGATGGATCGCTCGCCCCGCCGCTGGTCGGCACGGCGCGCAGGTTGCGCCCGGTGATATCCACCGAATACAGCCCCGCCTGCCCGGCAGCGCCCTGTGTTTCGCGCGTGAACATGATCACGCGGCCGTTGGGCGCCCAGGTCGGCCCCTCATCCAGAAAGGACGCGGTCAGGAGACGCTCCTCGCTGCCATCGGTGCGCATGACACCGATGTGAAAGCGACTTTTGCTCTGCTTGGTAAAGGCGATCAGATCGCCGCGCGGCGACCAGACAGGCGTGCCATAATTGCCCTCGCCGTTTGAAATGCGCTGCGCCTCGCCGCCACCCGCGCTCATTAAATAAAGCTGGTTGCGCCCGCTGCGGTCCGACTCGAACACGATCTGGCGACCATCGGGGCTAAAGCTGGGGGCCGTTTCGATCGACGGCGCACTGGTCAGGCGCTGAGCGGCACCCGAATTGATGTCCATCGTGTAGATGTCGGTGTTGCCGCCGGATTCGACCGAATAGACCACCGTCTGCCCGTTCGGGGCAAAGCGGGGCGCAAAGCTCATCGTGCCTTCCTGCGCGGGCAGTGACCGGCGGTTCACGCTGGCAACGTCCAGAACGTAGATGCGGGGAAATCCGCTTTCGTAGCTGGTGTAAAGGATACGGTCGCCGGTTGGCGAGAAGCGCGGCGCCAACACCAGTGACGAGCTGTCCGTCAGATAAGTGACGTTGGCGCCGTCGTAATCCATGATCGCCAGACGCTTGGCGCGCTGGTCCTTCGGCCCGGTTTCCGAGACATAGACAACGCGGCTGTCAAAATAGCCGCCTTCGCCGGTAATGCGGCTATAGACCTGATCTGCGATCTTGTGCGCGATGCGGCGCCATCCGGCGGCAGTGCCGACGAATTGTTGGCCATTGCCCAGTTCCTGACCCGAAAACACATCCCAGACCCGGAATTGCACGGTAAGCCGCCCGGATGCGTCGGTCTCGACAGCGCCGGTCACCAGCGCCTGCGCATTCACGGCCTTCCAGTCGGCAAACTGCACAGGGCTGGAGAAACTCGTGACGCGGCTGATATGCGCGCTGGCCGGGATTTCGCGAAAGAGGCCCGTGCCGCTGAGATCGGCCGCGATGAGGCCTGAGATATCCTGCGCCACCTGCCCGCTGGTGCCGCCGCCGGGCACGAAGGTCGGCACGGCAAACGGCATCGGCTCGATCACGCCTTCGGTGATTTCCAGCCGCAGGGGGCTGTTCTGCGCTGCTGCGGGCACCGCCAGAATGCTTGTGCAGAGGGCCAGCAGGGCCAGAAATCGCGGGGCCAAGTATCGCGGGGCCAGAAATCGTGCCATCATTTGATCCTCATGTTCTCGGGGTTAAATACCAGTTCCACATTGCGCCATGACGCATATTTTTCAACCGGCAGGGCAAATCCGCGTGCGCCGCAGCGGATGATCGCCCGCCGCGCGGCCTCGTAGGCCTGTTTGGCCGCGCCGGAAGAGCCGCCGGTCGAATCGATCATGCGGATCGTACTGTCAACGGGCCTTGCGTCCTCGGTCATCTCGAAGGCGACGGTGACCGTGGTCGCCAGCGCGTCCGAGCTGAGCGAGCCGACGTTCCAGCAATTTTGCACCGCGATGCGCATGCCGTCCTTTTCGCCCGATGTCAGAGGCGGACCTGCCGGGGCCGATGGCGCGGCGGGCGCGGGCGTCTCGGACGCGGCGCCAAGGGCTGCGGCCAGCGCATCCTCGATCCCGCCGCTGTCGGCGGCAGGTGCGTCAGGTTTCGGCACAGGATCGGGTTCGGGCTCAGGTTCGGGCGCTGGCGCGGCCTCGGCGGTTTGTGCTTCAAGCTCCGGCGCAGGGGCGGGCCGGTTCGGGCGCGCCTTGGGGCGCACCGATTTTGACGGCGTCGGCTGCTCGGCCTCGGTCACGATCTCGGTCGCGGCGGCCTCGGGGGCGGTCGCCTCGGCTTCCTCGCGCGGGGTTTCGGCAGCCTCGTCCGGCACGGCCTCTTCGCGGACGACATCGTCGACCGCCGTATCAGGCTCGGGCGGGTCGACCTGCTGCGGCGCGACGCGTTCCGCCGGACGCTGCTGCGGGCGCAGCGCGCTGTCGGGGACAAGCGCCGCCATATCCTCGGCGGGTTGTTCCATGACCGGCGGCTCGTCCGACACCTCGGCCTCGGCGGGGGGCGCGGGCGGCGCGGGCGCAGGATCGGGCGCTGTTTCGGGGGCCGCGTCGGGCACGGGGGCTTCGGGCGCGGCATCGGCAGCGCTGGTCATTTCGGGGGCGTCCTGCGGCACCTCCGGCTCCAGCGGGGCAGGCGGCGCGATTTCGGCAGCTTCATCCTGACCGGCGGCCCCCGACACGATGGCGGCGTATTCCTCGTAGCTGACCGCCGTCACCTCGGTGACCTGCAAATCCAGCGGACGGGACGTGGACCAGCCGCCGAACAGCATCCAGCCGATCAGGCCGATATGGCCTGCCCCCGATATGATCTGACCTGTATTCACCGCGCTGCGCGCCTCAGCCTTCGGGATCGTCCAGCGACGGGCCGCCCGCATCCGTCACCAGACCGATATTGTCAAACCCGCCCTTGTTCAGCGCACCCATGATCTGCACCACATCGGCATAGGGCACGGCGCCATCGGCCCGCAAAAACACGCGGTTGCCATCGCGTTCAGCAGCAATGGCACGCAGGCGCCCGATCAGATCGGCGCGGTCCACCTCGGTCGTCTGGATCGATACGGTGCCATCCGCGGTCAGCGTGATCGTCAGCGGCTCTTCCTGTTCGCCGGGCAGCGAATTGGCTGCCGTTTTCGGCAGTTCGATCGGAATGCCGACGGTCATCAGCGGCGCCGCCACCATGAAGATGATGAGCAGCACCAGCATCACGTCGACAAAGGGCGTGACGTTGATTTCCGACATCGGGCGCGCACGGCTGCGATTGCGCCTGCGCCGCTTGCCCCCGCCGCCTGAATTCTGAATGGCTGCGCCCATGGCCTAGCTGTCCAACTGGCGGCTGAGGATCGTTGCGAATTCGTCGGCAAACGCCTCGTAGCCTGAGACGATGCGGTCTGAATCGGCGCTCAGCTTGTTGTAGAATATGACGGCGGGGATCGCGGCCAGCAGGCCCAGCGCGGTGGCCAACAGCGCCTCGGCGATGCCCGGCGCGACGACGGCAAGGCTGGTATTCTGCGACGCGGCGATGCCGATAAATGCATGCATGATGCCCCACACCGTGCCGAACAGGCCGACAAATGGCGCGATGCTGCCCACGGTCGCCAATACGGTAAGGCCCGATTGAAGCGCCTCGGATTCCTTGGCGATGGCCACGTCCATGCTGCGATCTATGCGCGCGGTCGCGCCTGCGATCATGCCGCCATCGGTGCGGTGGCTGCGCCGCCATTCCATCATGCCTGATGCAAAGATGCGCTGCGCCTGCCCGTCCGGATCGGTGCCGATCTGTTCGAACAGCTCGTCCAGCGGCTCGCCCGACCAGAACTGCCGGTCAAAGGTGTCGGCCTCGGCGCGCGTCTTGCGATACATGATCAGCTTCTGCACGATGATCGACCACGCCCAGAAGGACGCGAAGATCAGCATCAGCATCACCAATTTTACGATAAACGTCGCTTGGGCGAACATGCCCCACATGGACATGTCGATGTCCTGCGCCAGTGCGAGGGTTTCTGCTTCCATCTGCCTGCTCTTTTTTTATGCGGCCCACCTGCATCCGGGCCCTGTTTCGCCGGACGCTAGACTAATCCGCAGACAAAATCGAGCGGGCATCGCCAGATCGCCCATAAATTTGAGGTGTCAGTGCAATATCAGGCGGATATTTGCCGGAAGGCGTGCGGGATGACCCGTATCGGTAACGCAGACCATGGTGACGACGGCCATGAATACCACCTCGCCGTCCCTGTTGACCTGCTGACGCAGCATCAGACGCGCGCCGCTGACCGATTGCACCTCGGTCCGGACCTCAAGGCGGTCGTCGAACCGGGCGGCCATCAGATAGTCGCATTCAGCCCGCCGCACGGCAAAGGCGATGCCGTCCTCCTGCTTCATCGCGCGCTGGTCGATGCCCAGTTCGCGCACCCAGTCGCTGCGGGCACGCTCGATGAATTTGAGATAATTGGCGTAGTAGACGATACCGCCCATGTCGGTATCTTCATAATAGACGCGGATCGGGAAAATGTGGCTCATAGCGCGCAGCCTAAGGCCGGTAACAGAGCGCTGCAAGCAAGCGCGGGCTGCGAAGTGTGACCGCGGCCTGCCCGGCCTCAGGTCTGCTGCAGACGCGCCGACAGCCGCAATGCGTGTGACGCGTCGCGGGCGCAGGGCGGCAGAACCGGATCATAGGCTGCGCGGATCAGGGCCGAAATGTCAGGGCGCAGCAGTGTGGCCTCCTGTCCCGGAACACGCCCCAGTGGCGAGCGGTCCTGAAAGGCAGTATCCGACCAAAGAAGGATCGTCTGCACCGCCTGGCTGAGCGCCAGCGTCTCTGCCGGGACGGATTCCAGATGCGAATCCATGCGAAGAAATACGAAGGCCGCCTTGATCGCGCCCTCAGTGTCGAAGCGAAAAACGCGGTACTGGTTCGCATCCACTTGCTTCAAGCGGCCGACCAACGGCGCCAGGTCGGGTATCATCCGGCCCAGATCCGGCAGATCCAACAGTTCGTCCCAATCGCGAAAGAAGAACACCATGAGGTTGGCGCCCAGCTCGGGATCGGTCTCGGCAGTGTGGTGGCCCGCCAGCACCGCGACAGCCTCGATCGCGCCTTTGATGATGGGCAAGGTCGCATCGTCCACACCGAATACCACCGGCGCGATGGGCCGACCCCAGCGCGCGCACAGATAACTGCCGTCACTTCTGGTAAAATACGCCTCGATCTGCTCGGGACTCATGCTGGCCTCCTGCCTGGTGTCGGGGCTGTGTAATAAAGAGTTCAGATGGCGAAAATGCCGATATTGCGCATCGCAGGCAATGGCAGCGCTCTGCGGCAACCGTGCAATGGGTATTTCTCCCAAGAAAAAACCGATGACACGACTTTTATCTTTTTCAAATACTCAAAATCTACCGCTGGCCAAGTACGGCACCCTCAGAACAGGTCCGCCTGCCCCGCAGCCTTCGGCGGCGCGACGCCCAGATGCGTCCACGCCCGCTGCGCCAGCATCCGTCCGCGCGGCGTGCGTTGGATCAGGCCCTGTTGCAGAAGGTAGGGCTCGATCACCTCCTCCAGCGCGTCGCGCGATTCGGACAAGGCTGCGCTCATCGTCTCGATGCCGACAGGGCCGCCCTGATACGCCTCGGCGATCAGCGTCAGGTAGCGCCGGTCGGCGCTGTCGAGCCCCAGATGGTCGACGCCCAGCCGCGTCAACGCCGAATCCGCCAGCGCGCGTGTGATCGTGCCATCGCCATCCACCAGCGCAAAATCCACCACACGGCGCAACAGGCGCCCGGCGATGCGGGGCGTGCCGCGCGCCCGGCGGGCGATTTCGCGGGCGCCATCTGTCGCGCAGGGGATGGACAGTAGCGCCGCATTGCGAACGACGATTTCGTGCAATTCGTCCACCGTGTAGAATTGCAGCCGCGTCGGGATGCCAAAGCGGTCGCGCAGAGGTGTCGTCAGAAGGCCGAGCCGCGTTGTGGCGCCGACCAGTGTGAAGGGCGCCAGCTCGATCCGGACCGTTCGCGCGGCGGGACCTTCGCCGATGACGAGGTCCAGCTCGAAATCCTCAAGCGCGGGATAGAGCACCTCTTCGACCGCCGGGTTGAGGCGGTGGATCTCGTCGATGAAGAGCACGTCATTGCGTTCCAGATTGGTCAGGATCGCCGCCAGATCGCCCGCCTTGGCCAACACCGGGCCGGACGTCATGCGAAACCCGACGCCCAGTTCGCGCGCCATGATTTGCGCCAGCGTCGTCTTGCCCAAGCCGGGCGGGCCGTGGAACAGCGTATGGTCCATCGCCTGCCCCCGCTGGCGCGCCGACTGGATGAAGACGCGCAGGTTCGCGCGCGCCTCGGCCTGGCCGATAAATTCGCTCAAGCCCTGAGGGCGCAGGCTGCGCCCTTCGTCCTCGGCCAGCTTTTCGGGGCGCAGGGTAGGATCGGGATTCGTGGTCATTGGGGCTGCCTCATCCCTTCGGCGCCAAAAGCTTGAGGGCGGAACGGATCAGCGCGGTGACATCCGCCTCGGGCGCTGTGCCAGCAGCCTGCGCCACGGCGCCAGCGGCCTCGCCGGGTGCGTAGCCCAGATTGGTTAACGCCGACAGCGCCTCGGCCTGGGGGCCGGGTCCGGTCGACATGACGTGCGTCGCGGCGGCTGGGCTGCCCGCCTCGATCACCTCGGCGGTTGCGCCGGGCGCGGCGATGGCGGGGCCTGCGCCCATCGCCATGATTTCGGGCGCCTTGTCCTTCAGCTCGTTCACGACGCGCTGTGCGGTTTTCGGACCGATGCCCTTGGCGGCCTTTACCGAGTTCCAGTCACCCAAGGCGATGGCACGGCCCACACCGTCAGGCCCGAGCGTGCCGAGGATCGCAAGGCTGGCCTTGGCGCCGACGCCCTGAACGCTCATCAACAAGCGGTGCCATTCCTTTTCGACCAGCGTGGTAAAGCCGAAGAGTTGCAGAACGTCCTCCCGCACCAGCAGATCGGTATAAAGCGCCGCGTGTTCACCTGCGCGCGGCAGCGCCTGCATCGTGCGATCCGAGCAGAACACCAGATACCCGACACCGCGCACGTCGATCAGGACATGATCGGTGGCGCGATAATCAATGCGTCCGGCGATGCGTCCGATCATGCCAACGCCCTTTTCTCAATGGACTTGGCAATCCGCGCCCGGCTGGCAGCGTGATGCGCGTGGCAGATCGCGACGGCCAGCGCATCGGCGGCATCGGGGCCAGTCAACACCGCGCCGGGCAGCTGCATTTTGACCATATGCGCGATCTGGTCCTTGGTCGCATGACCGACGCCCACAACAGTCTTCTTGACCGTATTGGGCGCGTATTCCCCGACCTCGATGCCGTACTGCGCAGGTGCCAGCAAGGCGATACCGCGTGCCTGACCCAGCTTGAGCGTGCCGGCGCCGTCCTTGTTGACGAAGGTCTGCTCCACCGCCGAGGTTTGCGGCGCGTACTCGATCAATATCGCGCTGAGTTGCTGGAACAGTGACAAAAGGCGCGCAGGCAGCCCATCGCCGACTGACTGAAGCGTGCCATTGGCAACATGACTCAGCCGACTGCCGTCGACATCGATCAGCCCCCAGCCCAGGTTCCGCAATCCCGGATCTATGCCTAAAACCCGCATGATGTGTCGCCCCTGCCCGCCCGTGTTTATCCGGTGTTTCGCCATGCCTAGCACGAAACGGGAACACCTTCCAAGTAGAATACGCAGAAGGTCAGCGGTCAGGCAACTATCGGAGGATTGATGCTGCGCCGCAGCAACAAAATTTCGACCGCGGGTCGCTGTTGCCCCGCCGACAGCAAACCTATTGAAAACAGGTTAATAAATCCGGAGCAGAGCTATGCAACCGGCGCATGGTGACTATGCACAAAGGGCCGTTGCCAGAATGATCGGCGGTGGCTATTTGGCCCTCAAGAACAAGAAACCCTGTCATGACAACATCGTCATGCAACCTAGAGGACAATCAAGATGGCCGCTATCGACGCAACCCGCTCCGCACAGTTTTACACCGCACCTGTAGGCCTGAACATCAGCCGCTTCATGGCTTCGTTCACCGCATGGAAAGATGCCCGCGCGACTCGCAAGGCGCTGTCGGCTTTGTCCGATCGCGAACTTGACGACATCGGCCTGACCCGCGCGGATATCGCCAATTTCAGCGTCCGCGGATGAGCGCGCAGCGCACCGCCGCACCGCTCTGCAAAAACTTCTAGAACGCGCGCCTACCGCAGTTTCCGGGGCGCGCGTTTTTCGTTTCGCATCAGGCCCGCCGCCACAGATGCATAGCGTCTCCGCCCACGGCCCGAACGCTGTCAAGCATGAACCGCGGTGCATCGCTCAGCGCATCCAGCCCCAGCGCCCCGATGCAGGCCCGGCCATCCGCACCCAGTGCCAGCCCGGCGGTGAACCCGGCCAGCCCGTCGACGACATCCGCCCGTAGCAGCGATGCGGCCAGCGCACCGCCCCCCTCGCAGAATACGCGCGTCAGCCCGGCGGCGCCGAGTTCCTGCATAGCAGCCGCCATATCCAGACCTTCATCGCTTAGCGGGCACGCGATCAAACGCGCTCCGACACTGTTCCAGGCATCGACCGCCGCTGCGTCCGCCTCTGGACCGTGGATCAGCCAGACCGGCACATCGCGCGCCGTCCTCGCCAGTTGCGACATGAGCGGAAGGGTCAGGCGCCGCGACACCGCGATGCGCACCGGTTGATGCCGCGCGCCCAGACCGCGCACCGTCAGCATCGGATCGTCAACGCGCACGGTGCCCGCCCCCACCATAACCGCATCATGCCGCGCGCGCATGGCATGAACGGCCCGGCGCGCGCATGGCCCGGTGATCCATTTCGACTGGCCGCTTGCCGTTGCAATGCGCCCGTCAAAGGATGTCGCAAGTTTGAGCAAGAGTTCGGGGCGCCCCCGCTGAATGCGGCTCAGAAACCCGCCCAGATCGCGCGTGGCCTCTTTGGCCAGAGTACCTACGACAACCTGAATACCGGCATCGCGCAGCAGCATAAAGCCCCGGCCCGACACGCGCGGGTCGGGATCGTCCACCGCCACCACGACGCGCGCGATGCCTGCAGCGATCAACGCTTCGCTGCACGGCGCGGTGCGGCCGTGATGGGCGCAGGGCTCCAGCGTGACATAGGCGGTGGCACCGCGCGCCGCCGCGCCCGCCTGCGCCAAAGCCTGCGTTTCAGCATGGGGCCGACCGCCGGGCTGTGTCCAGCCGCGCCCGATGATGCGGCCTTCATGGGCGATAACGCAGCCGACGGCGGGGTTGGGCCAGGTATTGCCCTGGCCGCGCCGTCCCAACCCCAACGCCACGCGCATCAAGTGGATGTCGGCACCCTGCGTCACGTCTTGGGCGGCTCGGCCTCGGTCGCGTTTTCGGGGCGCAACTCGCTCACGAATTTGTCGAAATCATCGGCGGCCTGAAAATTCTTGTAGACACTGGCAAAGCGCACATAGGCCACTGTGTCGATCCGCGCGAGGCTTTCCATCACGATCTCGCCCACGGTTTTCGAGGGAATATCGGTGTCGCCCATGCTCTCCAGACGGCGCACGATGCCCGAAATCATCTGCTCGATCCGCTCCGGCTCGACCGGGCGTTTCTGCAGGGCGATGCGGATCGACCGCTCCAGCTTGTCACGGTCGAAATCCTCGCGGCGGCCATTGCTTTTGACCACAACCAAATCGCGCAGTTGCACACGTTCGTAGGTGGTAAAGCGTCCGCCGCAAGCGGGACAGAACCGTCGCCGTCGGATCGAGACATGCTCCTCCGCCGGGCGTGAATCCTTGACCTGTGTTTCAATATTTCCGCAAAACGGGCAGCGCATCGGCCTGTCCTTTTATTGTCTCTGCCTCTCGGATTTGGGTCTGTTGCCCACTTATCCACAGCCACTATAGGGCAGCCGCAAAGTTTTGGGTAGATGCGAAATCGCGCAACCAGATGCAGCATCGTGGACCTTATATGGCGTCTCGTACGTTGGACCGCCAAGACGCTTTCAAAGGAGTTCATAAATGGCAGGCAAGGTTCTATTCATCACCGGCGCATCCTCAGGTATCGGCGCAGAAACAGCACGCCGCGCGGCGGACGCGGGATGGCGCGTCGCGCTAGTTGCGCGCAGCGAAGAGCAGTTGATATCCCTCGCGGACGAGATCGGCGAGGCGGCGCTTGCAGTCCCCGGCGATGTCACCGACCTTGCCGCGCTGCAGGACGCCGTGAAAAAGACGTTATCGCATTTCGGCCGACTTGATGCCGTCTTTGCAAATGCGGGCACCGGGCTGGATACCCCGGGCGTCGAGGCAGGTGATCCCGATGAGTGGCGCAGCCTGATTGACATCAACGTGATGGGCGTGCTGCTGACGCTCAAAGCCACTTATCCCGAATTGAAGAAAACCAAAGGACATCTGGTCCTGACCGGATCGGTCGCGGGCCGCGTGCATATCTCGGGTTCGATTTATGGCGCGTCGAAGTGGTTTGTTCACGGGCTGGCCGGAAACATGTCACAAGACATGCGCGAATGGGGCGGGCGCTGTACCGTCATCGCGCCCGGAATGGTTGACACGCCGTTTTTTGACACGCCGAAACCTGACAAGCTGAAGCCGCTGGACGTCGCCAATGCCGTTGTCTACGCTCTGAATCAGCCGGCCCATGCCAACGTGCAAGAGGTCGTGGTAATGCCCACGGGCTGACAGATGGCAGGGATGATATGATGCAGGAAAAACCGGGCACCAGCGAATGGCGCAAGAAGATGCGCGAGGAACTGATCGAAGCGCGGCAGGCCATTCCGGTCGCCGCGCGGCAGGCGGCCGACGCGCAATTGGCCGATCGGCTGGATGCGCTGGTGGGCGATGTGAAGGGTTTGACGATATCGCTCTATTGGCCGTTCCGAGGAGAGCCCGATTTGCGCAAGTGGGCCGCCGCCTGCCGGGATCGCGGTGCGTCGCTGGCCTTGCCCGTAGTCGTTGCCAAGGGCGCGCCGCTGGAGTTTCGCCGCTGGGTGCCGGGTGACAAACTGGAAAAAGGCGTTTGGAACATCCCCATTCCGCCAGACAGCGCAGACGTCGTCGCGCCAGACATTGTTCTGTCCCCTGTGGTCGGGCTGGACGCGGCGCAGTTCAGGTTGGGATATGGCGGTGGGTTCTTCGATCGCACGATAGCGGCGCTACGCGGCAGCGGTCACAACGCGCGGGTGATCGGCGTCGGCTATGCGCAGCAGAAAATGGATACAATTCACCCGCACGAATTTGACATTCCCATGGACGATGTTGTCCTGATCGACGCAGCCGCACATAATCAGTGAACGAGCCGAGCCGCGCACGTCGGAGCGCAGTCCAAGTGGATCCTTGGCCGGGTGCCTTGCGTCAGTATGCTGAGGCATCGACAACGCACACCGAAACCGGCAGATTTTCATCCTGCATGAACGATGGCAGAGCCCAACCGCTGTCCGTGACGACAGGCATCTGGCGAAGGTCGCGCAACGTCGCCTCACACTCGGCCAGTTCATCCTGCACAACCTTGATCTGGAACACATCAGCCTGCGGGACATCGGTGGCATCAAAAGTCGTGGCCAATCCGGCAACAGGGGCGCACAAGGCGGCGATGATGACAAAGCGTTTCATTGCGTTCTCCTTAGATCCGGAAAAACAACGCTTTAGCACAGGAATGGTTCACGTCTGATGACGTGCGCCGCGAAAAATATGTCACATTGATCGCGGCGCGGTGCGCCGTTACTATTGGTCGAGGAACGAGCGCAACTTCCGCGAACGGCTGGGGTGCTTGAGCTTGCGCAGGGCCTTTGCCTCGATCTGGCGGATACGTTCGCGCGTCACCGAGAATTGTTGCCCCACCTCCTCCAGCGTGTGATCGGTGTTCATGCCGATGCCAAAGCGCATGCGGAGCACACGCTCCTCCCGCGGGGTCAAGGACGACAGAACCCGTGTCGTTGTCTCCTTGAGGTTGTCCTGAATGGCCGAATCCAGCGGCAGAACGGCGTTCTTGTCCTCGATGAAATCGCCGAGTTGGCTGTCTTCCTCGTCACCAATCGGAGTTTCAAGGCTGATCGGCTCCTTGGCGATCTTCATCACCTTGCGCACCTTTTCCAGCGGCATCTGCAGCTTTTCCGCCAGCTCTTCGGGTGTTGGTTCGCGGCCTATTTCGTGCAGCATCTGGCGCCCGGTGCGGACCAGCTTGTTGATCGTTTCTATCATATGCACCGGAATGCGGATGGTGCGGGCCTGATCGGCGATGCTGCGCGTGATGGCCTGACGGATCCACCAAGTTGCGTAGGTCGAGAACTTGTAGCCGCGGCGATATTCGAACTTGTCGACAGCCTTCATCAGGCCGATATTGCCCTCTTGGATCAGGTCCAGGAATTGCAGACCGCGGTTGGTGTATTTCTTGGCGATCGAGATGACGAGGCGCAGGTTCGCCTCAACCATCTCCTTCTTGGCCAGCCGCGCCTCCTGTTCACCCTTCTGGACCTGACCGACGATCCGGCGGAATTCGGAAATGTCGAGGCCGACATACTGCCCCACCTGCGCCATTTCCGAACGCAGCTCTGTTACCTTGTCGTTCGAGCGTTCGATCAGCATTTGCCAACCCCGCCCGGATTTCTGGGCCATATCATCCAGCCAAGTCGGGTCCAGTTCGCGCCCGCGATATTCGTCGATGAATTCGCGCCGATTGATCCGGGCCTGATCGGCCAGCTTCACCATGGCCGAGTCGATCATCATGATGCGCTGGTTGATGCCGTATAGCTGGTCGATCAGCGCCTCGATCCGGTTGTTGTGCAGGTGCAGCGAATTGACCAAGACCACAATTTCGCTGCGCAGGACCTGATAGGTGTCCTCCTGAGTCGACGAAAATGTGCCGTCCTCGTTCAGCGTTGCCGAGATACGGCTGTCCTGCATCTCGGCCAGTTTCAGATAATCGTCGGCGATATGGTCAAGCGTTTCCAGTACGACGGGCTTCAGCGCCGCCTCCATCGCGGCAAGGCTCATGTTGGCCTGCTCGTCCTCGTCGTCGTCATCGTCATCGGCGATGGGGTTCCCGTCGGCGTCCAGTTCCGTGCCATCTTCCTTGTTCGACGTGGGCGCGTTGGTTGCGTTCGCCGCTTCGACCACGGATTCCCCTTCGCCATCCAACTGGTTGCCAAATGTCGTCTCAAGGTCGATGACGTCGCGCAGCAGAATATCCTCGGTGACCAGTTCGTCGCGCCAGATCGTGATCGCCTGAAAGGTCAGCGGGCTTTCGCAGAGGCCTGCGATCATCGTGTTGCGGCCGGCCTCGATCCGTTTGGCGATGGCGATCTCGCCCTCGCGGGACAGCAATTCGACGCTGCCCATCTCGCGCAGATACATGCGCACCGGATCGTCGGTGCGGTCCAGCTTCTCTTCCTTGCCCGAGCCCAGCGTGATTTCGCCCCGGCGGCCCACCTCGGCCACGGCGGTGCCGCGCTGTTCTTCGTCCTCGGCCTCGTCGTTTTCGATGATGTTGATGCCCATTTCCGAGAGCATCGACATCACGTCCTCGATCTGCTCGGAACTGACCTGATCGGGCGGAAGCACCTTGTTAAGCTGGTCGTAGGTGATGAACCCCTTCTCACGCGCCTCCGAGATCATCTTCTTGATGGCGGCCTGGCTCATGTCCAGCGACATCTCGGCGTCCTGATCTTCGGGCTTCTGGTCGTCGGTGTCTTTGGCGGCCATGTAAGTCTCCTGAATGACGGGCGTGTGATTCGCTTACCCCGAATCATCCCTGCGCAGAAGTGATTCGCAACCCGTTTACCTGTTTTTGTTTACCCGGACCTCACCAAAATCCAATTAACGGCGGGGCTTCGAGAATGTTATCTTGTCCAGCAGCGCGTCAAACTGCTGGCGTTCACCGCGATTCAATCGCGCCCCATTGTCGGCAATGTCATATTCGGCGCGATCCTCGTGTTCGCTGCGCACCGCGCGGTTGCGAGCCTCGGCTGCCTGCCCGAGGCGCCACGTCATGGCCTCATCCGCAACACCCATCATATCTTCAGCGGCATCGACGATCTCAGCCCGCAGCCCCTGCGTCGCTGCGATCTTGGCCAACTCCTCTGCAACGGTCATCTGCGCCAGCGCAATGTCGCCCGGATGACGCACCGGGGGCGTCAAGGCGACATGGGGTAGCGACAGCAGTTTTTCAAGAACATGTCCGCCCATCGCGTCGATAATTGCATCGCGCAACGGCTCCGCTCCGTTCGGGCCATGGCCTGAGATAAGATCGCGCAACTGGGCGTGATCGGGGTCGAAACAGTCCAAGCGCTCCAGCGCCGCCTCGAAATCGGCCAGGATGGTCGGGGTCGAAATGAACGCCGCCAGAATGACCGCCTCGCGCATCTGGTCGTGCTGGCGCGCGTCCGACCGGGCAAGCGGCGATGATTTGGTGCTGGCGCGGGCCGATTGGTCGGATTTCACCCAGTGCCCCTTGCCCGCCCCGCCCTTGCCGAGGCGCGCCTGCCCGCCCCCACCGGGCCGGAAAAGCCGCCAGCATAGATCCTTGAATGCCTGCGCGTAGTGGCCGCGAATGGACGGATCGGTGATCCGGCTGACGGCATCGTGCAGGGCTTTGTCCAGCGCCGCGCGCCGTTCGGGGCTGTCAAATTCGCGCCCCTCGGTTTCGCGTTGCCAGAGCAGCTGAACCATCGGCTGCGCGCTCTCGATCAGCGCCTGCACGGCGCCCGCGCCTTGGGCCCGCAAAATATCATCGGGGTCCTGCCCCTCGGGCATCAGCGCGAAGCGCAGGCTTTTCCCCGCCTCCAGCAGCGGCAGCGCCAGATCAATCACCCGCTGCGCCGCGGCCAGACCGGCCCGATCGCCGTCCAGCGCCATGATCGGCTCGTCCACGGCGCGCCACATCAATTGCAGCTGTGTTTCCGTCACCGCCGTGCCAAGCGGCGCGACCGCGCCCTGAAATCCGGCCTGCACCAGCGCGATGACATCCATGTACCCTTCGGCCACGATCAGCGGCTGGCCCTTGCCCGCCGCCTCGCGTGCCGGGGCGTAATTATAGAGCACGCGGGATTTGTCGAAGAGCTCGGTTTCGGGCGAGTTCAGATATTTGGCGTTGTCGTTCGGGTCCATCGCCCGGCCGCCAAACGCGATGACGCGGCCACGCGCGTCATGAATGGGAAACATGATGCGGCCGCGGAAGACGTCATAGGGCGTGCCGCCCTTCTGCGACGGGCGCGCTAGACCGCAGCCCAGGATAAGGTCGGTCTCCACACTCTTGCCGGTCAGGTGATCCCAAAGCCCTTGCCAGGCCTGCGGTGCAAAACCGATGCCAAACTGTTCCTGAGTGGCCTCATCAAGACCGCGCCGCTCCAGATATGCACGGGCGTCCGCACCGGCGCCGGTTTTCAGCATGAGGCGAAAATGTTGCTGCGCCTTGTCCATGACTTCGGCCAGTTGAGTCCGGCGGTCGGCCTTGGCCTGCGCTTGCGCGTCGCGCTGGGGCATCTGCAGGCCCGCCTCGGCCGCCAGGATGCGGACCGCCTCCATGAAATCCACATTCTCGCTGTCACGGACAAAGCTGATGGCATCACCCTTGGCGTGGCAGCCAAAGCAATAGTAGAATCCCTTGCGGTCATCGACGTGGAAACTGGCGGATTTTTCCTGATGGAACGGGCACGGCGCCCACATGTCGCCTTTTCCCTGGTTCGATTTGCGATTGTCCCACATCACCTTGCGCCCGACCACTTGGGTGAGCGACGTACGCGTACGCAATTCTTCGAGGAAACCGGGAGGCAGGGACATGAACGCAATATGGGCCGAGTCGCGCCCGGCGCCAAGGGCGTCCGGCAAGACAGCGAAAGTTTTGAGTCGCTTCAGTTGTCAGGCCAGCCCATACCCGGCCCGGCCCGGCCAAGGTCTAACCAGTTTGCTCCAGGCACGCAGCCTTGAAAGAGGCGGCGGCGTCATCGGTCAGCTGATCGGCGGGCAACGTATAGACCCATTCAACCAACGGCAGGACCGCCGGCACGAACCGGGCCTCCAAATCGCCAGCGGTGAGCGTCGCGAGCGTGTCGTCCTGCGCATTGCCTTTCGCGCGCTGCGCAACCGCATCGGCAACGATGCCCGCGGTCACAATGCAGTCTTGGGCTGGGCTGCCGGCGGCCAGCGCAGACTGGACGGTCAGCATCAGGAGGGCGCAAAGCGGGAAACGGAACATACGAGACCTTCGATTGGTTAGATGAACGCTGCGTCTAACAGAGCCGGTGCATCTGGGGAACGAAGTTCTACATTCGCGGCGGGGGTGCGCAACTTTCTGCGCAACCCTCCAGTTTCAGCCTGCAATGGCGGTCAAAGGCCTAGGGCGCGATAGCTTGCCGCGACTTTGCCAATGGACACAAGATACGCCGCCGTGCGCAGATCCGTCACATCGTTACGCGTCTGCCAGACCTCGCGCATCGATTGGTAGGCCGCGCGCATCGTGTCATCGAGACCCGAGCGCACAAGTTCCAATTCGCCCGCGCCGCGAAGATACCGTTGTTTGAAATCGGGGCTAAGCGTCCAGCCCAGCTCCTTGTCGCCACTCAGACGCTCCAACTCGTCCACGACCAACTGGTGCCGCGATTCTTCCTGGCGGCGCCCCATGCGGCCGAACCGAATGTGACTGAGGTTCTTGACCCACTCAAAGTAGGAGACGGTCACACCGCCCGCGTTGGCGAACATGTCAGGGATGATGACGCACCCCTTTTCCCGCAATATCTGATCAGCGCCCGCCGTGACGGGGCCGTTCGCCGCCTCGATGATCAGGGGGGCCTGGATGTTGGCTGCATTGGAGATGTTTATAACGCCCTCCATCGCCGCCGGGATCAGGATGTCACATTTCTTTTCCAGCACCTTGGCACCATCGGCCACATGCTCGGCATCGGCGTAGCCGGTGACGCCGCCATGCCTGGATATCCAGTTTCGCACTTCTTCGACATGCAGCCCCTTGTCGTTGATCAGTGCGCCGTCATGCTCGACGATGGCGGTGATGATGCAGCCGTCCTCTTCGGACAGGAATTTGGCGGCGTGATAGCCCACATTGCCGAGGCCCTGAACAATCACGCGCTTGCCGTCCAGCGTCCCGTTGAGCTGGGCGGCCTCGACGTCCTCGGGGTGGCGGAAGAATTCCTGCAGTGCGTACTGGACGCCCCGGCCCGTAGCCTCTGTCCGCCCCTGGATACCACCGGCATTGATCGGCTTGCCCGTCACGCAGGCGCGTCCGTTGATGTCGGTGGTGTGCATACGCTTGTACTGATCCGCGATCCAAGCCATTTCGCGCTCGCCCGTACCCATATCAGGGGCCGGGACATTCTGGCTCGGATGGATCAGGTCACGTTTGATCAATTCATAGGCGAAGCGCCGCGTGATACGCTCAAGCTCATGTTCGTCCCATTCGCGGGGATCTATGCGCAGACCGCCCTTGGAGCCGCCGAACGGCGCCTCGACCAGCGCGCATTTGTAGGTCATCAGCGCCGCCAGCGCCTCGACCTCATCCTGGTTGACACCCATGGCGAAACGGATGCCGCCCTTGACCGGCTCCATGTGTTCGGAATGGACGCTGCGATAGCCGGTGAAAGTGTGGATCTGTCCGCGCAGGCGCACGCCGAAGCGCACGGTGTAGGTAGCGTTGCAGACCCGGATCTTTTCCTCCAGCCCTGGCTCGAGGTCCATTAGGGCCACCGCCCGGTTGAACATCAGGTCCACAGAATCGCGGAAACTTGGCTCTTTCGCGGCTGTCATCGCTCACCTCCAATACGCGGCAGGCACGGCCTGGCCACTTTTACCTATGACGTAATTGCAAACACATCGTTAAACCCTGCAGCTTTTTTGTCCAGCCAAGCTTGCCGGGCGGTCGGGCTGTCGCCGGATCGGAAACACTGTATCAATACGTGTCCAATTGTCCTGATTACCTCGAATTTGCCGCTATTCCGCCGCGTTTTTCGCCCCATTTAAGACACAGTGAGCGGCGATAAACATGGTAACGAAGTCCGAGTCGACAACGCCGTTCCCGGCATCGCGAGGTATCACAGTGACGCATACGAGTTCCAATTCCCGCCCCATAATAGCCCCGCATGCTGCAGGTCCGCGCCTGAGCCGCGGAAAAACGCCCGCCGCAACCGCGTTCCGCAAGGACGAGGACGGCGCCGTTGTGATGTTCACGCTCTTCGCGATGCTGATGATGCTCATCGCCGGGGGGATCGCCATTGACGTGATGCGCCAGGAAATGAACCGGGCGCGGATCCAGAACACGCTGGACTCGGCGGTGCTGGCCGGAGCCGGTGCCCCCTACGGCACGGATTCCAAGGCGATCGTGCAGGATTTCATGGCAAAGGCCGGCATGGCCGACTATCTCGGGGAGTTGGACGACGACGGGCTGAACGACGACGACGACATCGTCCAGACCCTCAATTCCAGTAAGGTCAGTGCCTCGGCACAAATGTCGATGGACACGCTGCTGATGCAATTGAGCGGCGTCAAGACGTTGGGCGCGGCTGCCGCGTCCAGCGCCGAGCGCCGCGTGCCCAAGCTGGAAGTGGCGATGGTTCTGGACGTGTCCGGCTCGATGGATGACAACAGCAAGCTGGTCAACCTGAAGTCTGCCGGCAAGAAATTCGTCACCAGCATCCTGAACAGCAGCGAGTATGGCGACGCGGTCATATCGGTCGTGCCGTTCAGCTGGGATGTGTCGCCCGGCTGGGACATCATTGATGCGCTCGACGTCGATGCCCGCCATGACTATTCGACATGCCTTCAGTTTACGCCAGACGATTACAAAACAACGGCAATCGATCCGCAGGAAACCCAGACGCAATTGATCTATACATCGGAATACGACAACGGCTTTGACAAGCTCAACTCCGTGTACCGCACCTGCTATAACGAACCGAATGCGGAAATCCTGCCCTACTCGATCAGCGAAGCCGCCCTGCACGCCAAGATTGATGCGTTGGAGGCAAATGGCAACACGTCGGGCAATCAGGGAATGAAATGGGGTGCAGCCCTTTTGGATCCGAAATTCGAGAGCGTAAAAACCGCCCTCAGCAAAGTCGTGATTGGTGAGGAACCAATGCAGGACGCAGAAGGCACCGCAATCCTCGACGAGAACGGTGACCCTGTCACCCAACCCATCTATATGGTCGATCCGCTGGTGGGCGTGGTCCCCGCAGCCTACGACGAGGGCGAGACGATGAAAGTCGTCGTCATGATGGGTGATGGACAGAACACTTATTCAAACCAATTCCCGCTGGACAGCTCCTTCCGCGGTCCGGACTCCTTCCTGCACTACGTTGAGTGGGAGCAAGAACAGTTCAAATACGCGTATAAGAAATACAACTCCGCCAAAACAAGCACTGATCCTAAAAAGTGCAAGAAGAAGAACTGGGAATGCGTATACGAGTCCGTCGCGTTTTCGTCCTACTATCTCTACGATCTTGACGAGGAAGAGTATCGCAGCCTGAGCGGTGGACCTACTCTGTCGTCCTGGGAGTTCGAAAATCTGAGCAACACCATGGAAGGCTTCAAGTCGAGCACTCAGTTCAGCTGGGAGCAAATGTGGGGCCGGATGAGCCCGGACTATCTGGACAAGATCTTTGACTACAGAACTGCCGAAAAAGAGTTTGAAAACAGCACGAACCGCGTTCAGGGCAGCGAGAAGGACACCCGCATGGACAACGTCTGCACGGCGGCCAAGAAGAAGGGTGTCATGATCTACACCATCGGCTTCGAGATCGGCGAAGGCAGCACAGCCGAAGTCAAACTGAGGGATTGTGCGACCTCTCCGGCGCATTATTACCCGACAAATGGCCAAGGTATCACGGATACGTTCGGGTCGATCGCGGCCAACGTGGTTAACCTGAGGCTGACCCAATGACACGTCAAATCACTCGGGCCGTGCGCCGATTGATGGGATTGGCCCGTCGCGAGGACGGAAACGCCACGGTCGAGTTCGTGATCATCTTCCCGGTTTATCTGGCGCTTCTTGCCATGTCGATCGAGCTGAGCATGATCACCCTGCGCCAGACCCTGCTGGAGCGCGGGCTGGACATGGCAGTCCGCGATATCCGTCTGGGAACCGGCGAGTTCGTTCAAAACTACGACACGGACGAGGAAAACGAAGCCGCGCTTGAGGCGTACCATGACAAGATCAAGAAACGCATCTGCGATGAGGCTTTCGCCATCGTGGATTGCGAAAACAACGTCAAACTGGAAATGGTGCGCAGCGACATGCGCAACCTCGTCTCGCTGGGCGGCCAAGTCATGTGCACCGACCGCGAAGAAGAGGGCAAGGCAACCTACACCCTCATTCCTGGTCGGCAGAATGACCTGATGTTCCTTCGAGCCTGTGCCAAATATGACCCGCTTTTTCCGACGTGGCATTTGGCCCGGTCACTGCAAAAGGACAGCAGTGGCCAATTGGCAATCGTGACAATGTCCGCCTTCGTGATGGAGCCCTTGTAAAATGATGCGCATCACCCCCAAATCCTGGGCCTCCAGGTTCCGGAACGACGAACGCGGCTCGGTCGTGGTCGAGGCGGTCATTACCCTGCCCCTGCTGATCTGGGCGGTTGGGGCGACCTACGAATTCTTCGAACTTTATCGCTATAATAGCGCCCGCGACAAGGCGAGCTATACCATCGCCGACATGATCTCACGCGAGGGCGCGGCGATCACGCCGATCTATCTGGACAACGCCAAGATCGTGTTCGACACGATTTCGAACGACAGGGGCGCCAATTCGTTGCGCGTGTCAGTGGTCAGGTTCGACAGCATCAAAAACGAATACGCAGTCATGTGGAGTGAAGTGCGCGGCACCGACGCCCTGAAGAAACTGAAAACTGACGACGTCAAGGTCGCATTTGACAAACTGCCCATCCTGCGCGGCGGCGAAGAGTTGATCATCGTCGAGAGCCAGTCGACCTACCCCGCCACCTTCAAGGTGGGACTGGGCGACGATCTGAAGATCAGCACAAACGTCAAGACCAGCCCCCGCTTTGTCCCGCAGATCAAGTGGGAAAATAGCTGAGCTCAGGCGCGGTTCGCACATCATCATGGCTGAGCGCTGGATCACGCATCCGGCGCTCTTTTTCCATTCAGGGCCAAGGATTTTGACAACGACAACATATCATTGCGCCACCTTTTTTCCAAAGAAGATTCGAGCGCAAACCGCGACCGCTGCGCCAATACCGGCCACGGCGCGGTATCTGATGGAACGCCGCACTACTACTACCCTGGTTAGCTGCAACAGATTGACGTGGTATATCTTGCTGATGGAAGGGAAACCGATATCGTGAGGGCATGCTGATCCGCTCAGTCAGGCGCTACCTGACCGGCCACTGGCGCGGCGCACAAGGGCTTGCATGGTCCTTCTGGATCAATTTCGTCCTGGTCCGCGTTCTGGTGTCGGTGGTGCACGAATGGCTCCGCCCCGAGAGGGGACAGGATTTCCACGAAAATCCGATCCCGGTTTTGCTTCTGGCACTTTTTTTCCATGGAGTTCTATTTGTCTGGCAGGCTGTCGGTGTCATCCGCGCGGCCGAAGTCCACAATCGCACCAGCGGGTCGATGGCACCGGTTTGGGGAACTCAGATCGTCCTGATCGTTGCCGCGTTTTGGGTCATGAGCTACGCTATTGACGCCTGGAACATGACGCTTGTCGCTCCGGACCGTTCAGGACTTCAATCAGCACTCGAAGCTGAACGCGCGGCCAGATACAGCATCGAACCCACATCTGACGGGCGGTCTTTGATACTGACCGGTTCGCTGGAGCTTGGAATCACGGCTCATTTCAAGACCCAGTTGAAAGCGTATCCGGATGTCGAACAGATCATTCTGACCAGCACGGGCGGCAATATCTATCAGGCCAGAGGTCTGTCAAATGCGATCAGACAGACCGGTCTGGACACATTGGTCGTGACCGAATGCACTTCAGCCTGCACGATCGTGTTCATCGGGGGGATCAACCGACGACTGGCACATGGCGGCAAACTTGGGTTTCACCAGTACCGGATTGATGCCGATTATGTCGTGCTGAACTCAGACCCATTCAAGGAACAGGACCGAGACCGCGCCATCTTTCTCGAATCCGGGGTTGCGGTCTGGTTCCTGAACATGATGTACGACAGCCAGCCGTCAGATATGTGGTATCCGGAAGTGGTCGAACTGCTGGATGCGCGCGTCGTAACCGGCATCGTGCCCTGAGTTCAGAAGAACTGGCGTGGGTCGGCTGGCCTGCGTCGCCAACGACCAACTGCGCTGCACAAGGCAACGGTTCACCCGCATCGCAAACGGCTATCGGTTGCGGTCTTCGGCGTTCTGTTCGGCGGCGTTCTCAGGCATCCCGGCCAGCATCACCGCCCGTCTCAATGCCGCGCCACGACTTCGTCGCCTTTTGCTTCAGGCTCTGTATCCGTCAGGCGATCCGGAAATCCTGGCGCGGTGATGTCGAGGCCAGTCGCCTCCTCCAGCCGTTCGATTATGCGGTCCGATTGCGCGCGATTCCCATAGCGGCGCTGACCGTCGGACAGGATCTCGATCATCAGCGGCGAAATCTCCAGTGGGATACCGTGCAAATCGGCCAGTTTCTGGAACAGACCGATATCCTTCTGCACGAGGTCCATCGTGAAGTTGACATCGCGCGCGCCCGACAGGATCAGCTGGCTTTCCGTCTCGTGCACGAACGAATTGCCCGACGAGATCGCGATCGCGTCATAGGTGGTGCCCAGGTCCATTCCCGCCGCCTTCATCACGGTCAGCGCTTCGCACAGCGTCAGGAGGTTGGCGGTGGCCAGATAATTCGTCATCACCTTCAGCACCGAGGCACTGCCCAGATCGCCCGTATGCAGAATCTTGCGCCCCATGATCGTCAGCAGCGGCAGGATACGTTCGAACGTGGGGCGATCGCACCCGGCATAGATGCTGATATTGCCCGTATCAGCGCGGTGGCAGCCGCCAGACACCGGACAATCGGCGACGGCGGCGCCCTGCGCCATGACCTCGACGCCAAGGCGTTGCACCTCGGCAGCATCGGTCGTCGACATTTCGATCCATGTTTTGCCTGGGCCCATATGCGGCAGCATTTGCGCAACGACAGCGGCGCTTGCCGCTGGGCTGGGCAGGCAGGTGATAACGGCGTCGCAGTCGCGCATCATCCGCGCCGGACCGCTACCATCCCCGGCACCCCTCGCCACAAATGTGCGCGTTAAATCCGCGTCCAGATCATGCACCATCAACGGCACACCGCCGCGCAGCAGGCTGCCTGCCAGCTTGCCACCGACATTTCCCAATCCGATGAACCCAATTTTCATTCGCAATTCCTTTGTGCCAACTCATGCGGCAGCGTTGACCACCACGTCGGCGCCGTCTGGACCAAAAGCGACATCGCAGGCCTGCTTTCGTCCGCAAACCCGCGGGGATGCCCGCCACGCTTGCCCATGGCCCCGAAAAAATGGCATTACCCACAGGCCACGTCACGTAAACCACTGGATGGGCCCTATGCGCCGCAGTCTCACTCTTGCCGTTATCGCTGCCCTCGGGGCCGGTGGCCTGCTGCCGGGCTGCACTCAGTTTCCCGAACTTGACGCTACCCTTACCGATGAGGCGCGCCGCGCGCCCTATCCCGATCTGGTCCCGCTCAGTGGATTGGAGGCGCGCATCAACGGTACGTACACGGACCCCGGCACGGCGCCCGCCATCGAGGCGCGTGTCACCGCGCTGAAAACCCGCGCCGCAGGGCTGAGCGGCACGGTGATCGACAGTGGTACCCGCGCACGGATGCAGGCCGGAGTTCAGGCCCCGTCGCAGCAATAACCGGGCCGCGCAGCCGCCAAAACCCGCGTTGCACCGCCCGCGCTTTGCCTGTAGATCGCCCAAAGACCCATTCCAGAGCCGGAGACAGCCTCATGAACGATCCCTTGCGCCTTGGCATCGCCGGATTGGGCACTGTCGGCACCGGCGTGGTGCGCATCATTCGCCAAAAGGCAAACCTGCTGGCCGAGCGCGCCGGGCGTCCCGTCACGATCACCGCCGTCTCGGCCCGCTCGCGCGGCAAGGAGCGCGGCGTTCCGCTGGACGATTACGCCTGGGAGGATGACCCGGTCGCGCTGGCGCAGCGCGATGATGTCGACGTTTTCGTCGAGCTGATGGGCGGCGACGATGGGCCCGCCAAGAATGCAACCGAGGCCGCAATCGCGGCTGGCAAGGACGTGGTGACGGCCAACAAGGCGCTGCTGGCCCATCATGGCCACGCGCTGGCGCTGGCCGCCGAGTCCGTTGGCCGCGTCATCCGCTTCGAAGCTGCCGTCGCGGGTGGCATTCCCGTCATCAAGGCGCTGACCGAGGGGCTGGCCGGCAACGACATGACCCGCGTCATGGGCGTTATGAACGGCACCTGCAACTATATCCTGACGCGGATGCAATCGGCTGGCCTGCCCTACGCGGAGGTCTTTCAGGAGGCGTCCGATCTGGGCTATCTGGAGGCCGATCCACAGCTGGACGTGGGCGGCATTGACGCCGCGCACAAGCTGTCGCTGCTGGCCGCCATCGCCTTTGGTACTCAGGTCGATTTCGGCTCGGTCCAGATGGAGGGGATCGGCGCGATCACCATTGAGGATATCAACCACGCCGCCGATATGGGCTATCGCATCAAGCTGCTGGGCGTCGCGCAGATGACGGGCCGGGGGCTGGAGCAGCGCATGACGCCGTGCCTCGTTCCGGCGACCAGCCCGCTGGGCCAGCTTGAGGGCGGGACCAACATGGTCGTGCTGGAGGGCGACAATGTTGAGCAGATCGTGCTGCGCGGCCCCGGCGCCGGCATGGGCCCGACCGCCAGCGCCGTGATGGGCGACGTCATGGACATCGCGCGCGGCTTTCGCGTTCCCGTCTTTGGACGCCCCGCCGCAGGGCTTGAGCGCGCGCAGCCTGCCTTGGGCGGCACGCCTGCGCCCTATTACCTGCGCATGTCGCTCACCGACAAACCCGGCGCGCTGGCCAAGGTGGCGACGGCACTGGGCGACGCGGGAATTTC
Organism: Roseovarius sp.; assembly: GCA_048267045.1. GTDB lineage: Bacteria > Pseudomonadota > Alphaproteobacteria > Rhodobacterales > Rhodobacteraceae > Roseovarius. The sequence continues at coordinate 54,540 of JBLWYG010000013.1, forward strand.
GATCAACCGGATGCGCCAATACGACCATACCGGCCCCGATGCGCCGGTGCTGATCGTCACGCACAAGGCGGCGCGCGCCGATCTGGACCGTGCGCTGGCGGCGATGCCCGCGCTCGGCGTCGTGACCGACACCCCTATCGCCCTGCGCATTGAAAGCGTCTGAGCGCTCTCTTGTAGGACATGCCGCCTGCCGATACCTTCGACCATACTCCTACCCAGCGTTTGCAAAAGGATCTTGCCATGACCGATACCGCCGATTTTAACGACCGCATGCTGTCACTCGGACTGGCCCGCGTTTCCGAGGCGGCCGCGCTGGCCTGCGCGGACCTGATCGGACGCGGCGATGAAAAGGCGGCGGACCAGATGGCAGTCAACGCCATGCGCGAGCAGCTGAACAAGCTGGCGATCAAGGGTGTCGTTGTCATCGGCGAGGGCGAGCGCGACGAGGCTCCGATGCTGTTCATCGGCGAAGAGGTCGGCACTGGCGACGGCCCCGGCGTGGATATCGCGCTGGACCCGCTGGAGGGCACAACCCTGACCGCCAAGGCGATGCCGAACGCGCTGACCGTGATCTCGATGGCGCAGCGTGGCAGCCTGCTGCACGCACCCGACGTCTACATGGAAAAGCTGGCCATCGGGCCGGGCTATGACAAGGACATCGTCGCACTGGACATGTCCCCGCGCGAGCGGGTCGAGGCATTGGCACGCGCGAAGGGCTGCAAGCCATCCGAAGTGACCGTCTGCATCCTTGAGCGGCCCCGCCATCAGGAAATGATCGACGAGGTTCGCGCCACCGGCGCCGCCGTCTACCTGATCCCCGACGGCGATGTCGCCGGCGTCATCCATTGCGCCGAGGCCGAACTGACCGGCATCGACATGTACATGGGCTCGGGCGGCGCGCCCGAGGGTGTGCTGGCCGCGTCCGCGCTGAAATGCATGGGCGGCCAGATCTGGGGCCGCCTGCTGTTCCGCAACGATGACGAACGTGGCCGCGCCGCTAAGGCGGGCATTACCGATCTGAACCGCATCTATGCACGCGACGACATGGTGACGGGCGACGTTATCTTTGCCGCCACCGGCGTGACGGACGGATCGCTGGTCAAGGGCGTCAAGCGGCGGCAGACATATGTCGAGACGGAAACCATCCTGATGCGGTCGAAAACCGGATCACTGCGCCGGATGATCTACCGCAACCCGATCAACTAGGTCGCAGCCGTGCAGACCTTGGTGCCGGACGCTTGTCCGGCCCCGCGGTCGACGGTCTGGCGCCTGAAAGGGCGGCAATTCTTCGGGACATTCTGGCGCGCACGCGGTAATCGGCTGAGCATGAGTATTTTCAGAACGATGAAAGCCGGGCGTGCATGACTGCGTTTCTTGACGTGGAGACATCGCTGACCGGGCGGCGCTGGATCGGGCCGACACCGGCGCTGGACCGCGCTGCCGAGGCGATGGCGCAGGAAACCGGATTGCCCTACCCCGTCTGTCTGGTGCTGGCCCGGCGCGGCATCGCGCCCGAGGGCGCCGAAGGCTATCTGGCCCCTGCCCTGCGCGATTTGCTGCCCGACCCCCGCTCGCTGCTGGACATGCAGAAGGCGGCGGCGCGGTTTCTGGCCGCGGTCGAGGCACGCGAGCGTATCGCGATCTTTGCCGATTACGACGTCGACGGCGGCACCAGCGCCGCGCTGCTGATCGACTGGCTGCGCCAAATGGGGCGCGAGGCAACATTATATGTGCCCGACCGCATCGACGAAGGCTACGGCCCGAATGACGAGGCAATGGCCACACTGGCCGCAGCGCATGATTTGATCCTCTGCGTCGATTGCGGCACGCTCAGCCACGGCCCGGTGGCTGCCGCAAGCGGGGCCGATGTCGTGATCCTGGATCACCACCTGGGCGGCGAGACGCTGCCGGAGGCGCTGGCGGTGGTGAACCCCAACAGACAGGACGAAAGCGGCGATTTGGCGCATCTGTGTGCCGCCGCCGTCGTGTTTCTGATGCTGGTCGAGGCGGGGCGCCAGCTGCGCGAGGCCGGGCGCAAGGGGCCGGACCTGATGACGATGCTGGATCTGGTGGCGCTGGCGACGGTGGCCGACGTGGCGCCGCTTGTCGGGGTCAACCGCGCCTTCGTGCGGCAGGGTCTGCGTGTCATGGCGCGCCGCGAACGTCCCGGGTTGGTGGCGCTGGCCGATGTGGCGCGCATGGACAGCGCGCCCAGCCCCTACCATCTGGGCTTTCTCATGGGGCCGCGCGTCAATGCGGGCGGGCGCATCGGGCGCGCCGATCTGGGCGCGCGGCTACTGGCCTGTGATAATCCGCACGAGGCGATGGCGATGGCCGAACGGCTGGACCAGCTGAACGGCGAGCGCCGCGAGATCGAGGCCGGCGTGCAAGTCGCTGCGATGGCACAGGCCGAGGCACGCGGGCTGGACGCGCCGCTGGTCTGGGCGGCCAGCGACGGCTGGCACCCCGGCGTTGTCGGCATCGTGGCCAGCCGTCTGAAGGAGGCCGCTAACCGCCCCGCCATCGTGATCGGTTTCGACGGCGACATCGGCAAAGGCTCTGGCCGGTCCGTCACTGGCGTCGATCTGGGCGCCGCCATCCAGAAACTGGCGGCCGAGGGGCTGCTGGTCAAGGGCGGCGGGCACAAGATGGCCGCCGGACTGACCGTGACCCGCGCTCTGCTGGAGCCAGCCATGGAACGTTTGTCGGAGTTGCTGGCAAAATCGGGCGCTGATAGGGGCGGCGCCGCAGACCTGACGCTGGACGGGCTCCTGATGCCGGGCGCAGCCACGCCCGATCTGATCACGCAGCTTGATGCCGCCGGCCCCTTCGGCGCCGGGGCCGCTGCGCCGCGCCATGTCTTTGCGCAGATGCAGATCACCTTTGCCAAGCGTGTCGGGGAACGCCACCTCAAGATACGTTTCGGTGATGGCACCGGCCCGCAACTGGACGCCATTGCCTTCGGCGCCTTCGACGGCCCGATTGGCCCGGCACTGGAAGCGCACGGCGGCAAGCGGTTCCACCTGGCCGGGCGACTGGAACTGAACGTCTGGCGCGGCCGCCAGAGCGCACAGCTGCGGCTGGAGGATGCCGCGCCCGGATGACCGCGATGCGCCGACTTGAACATCGCGGTCAGTTTTCCTTGCCGCAGATACGAAAGATGCAAAAACCCCCTTGCGCAGGCTGCCGGATTTGCCTAGGAACCGCCTCACGCAGCGCTTGGCCCGTTCGTCTATCGGTTAGGACGCCAGGTTTTCAACCTGGAAAGAGGGGTTCGATTCCCCTACGGGCTGCCACTTATCCTTGCAAGATACTGATTTTGATGGATAAAATATCGCCGCTTCCGCTCTGCCTAAGCATTGTCTAAGGATTTGACGGGCACCAAACGGCCCCCTAAGACCCGGCGAACGCTCACGAAGACGTGACCGCATGTCGCACCCGGCATCGCCCCCTGCCGCCTGCGCTGCCTGCAACGCGTTGCCCCCGGAAAGCTGATCCAGTATTTTCCCGAAGTCTTCTTATTGGAGTTTCTACATGGAATGGTTGATCGGGTTTATCCTAGGTTTCGTCGCTGACTTATTTCGGTCAGTGTTCATGCCTGCAAGCACGGAATGGCTAAATAGGTTTTTACCCGCTGCCAGACGGAAAGCTAACGTCGAAGAAAATATGCTCACTCTGCAAGTAATGGAACGGCTCAGGTCACTTGGCAAAGACCCGGACCTTGCGAAGCATGCGCGCGACGACTCCGCGCAGTTCTTGAGCGTTCTCACAACCCAGCAAGAAGCGTTCGTTGAAAATGCTGTTGAAGTGATCGACAGCACTTACATGACGCAGTTGGAAATGAACGTAGAAGCGGGACGGCGGGCGAGTGTTGCGCGACAGCAAATGGAACGTGCCATAATCGCACTTGAGCGGTCAGGTTGGATGGATGAACGACAGGTTGCGACTTTGAGAGTTACGCAAAAATCTTGGGAAGATTACGCCAAGTCACAAGCCGAATTTGCCGCCGCAGAGTTTGACGGGGGCTCCATGGCACCGCTGGTGTTTTCCAGCGAACTTGAATCGGTGACGATAAGTAGAACTGGCGAACTAAAGCGAATGCTGAATGAAATGAGCGAACGCTATAGCGAATAGGTCGTGCCGCAAGAGAAAAGCCGCCCCCGTAGGGACGGCAGTTACCCTTGGCACTAGGGATTGGTTGTCAGGGGTGTTCGCACAGCCCGGCGATAGTTGACCGCTGGTCGGCAGGAAGTGCCCACAGGGGCACCGCCAAGACGGCCACGGCGGCAAGGTCAAGGTCGCCTAGCCCCTCGCCGGTCAGAACGTCCATGACGCTTTGCGCGGGCGACGACAGGCCCACAGTCAGCACGTCGGGCAGGTCTACCCCAAGCCGATGCCTGAATAGGTGCGCCACGCGGTCTGCGGGCGACGGCAGGCCATCCACGGGCCGTTCAATGCGGTCGGCGGCGAAGGGAGCGGCAAGCTGGCCTGTGGGCGCCAAGAACACCAAACCCCCGTCGGCCAAGTCGGATAGGTCAACCTGCGGCCCGGCGGGCGTGTCGGGGTCAATCGGCAACAGGGCGGCGAACGGCGCAGGAAACACCCAATCGTTGCCCATGGGTGCCCGGAACTTGCCGGGGCTACTGGCCTTCACCCATGCGGCGATTGCCGCCATATCCTGCGCCGCCTGTGCCATTAGACTTGCGACGCTTCGGCTTCGGCAACGACTTCTTCGTTGAAATACGACGAATAAATATCACCGATAACTGCGTCATAGCCTTTGACGGCCTTGCCGACGTTCAACCCCTCATTGAGCATATCCCAACCTTTCGGTGCCCACAGTTCAGCGGCGTTACCGGCCATGATCGTGTGAACGTCCTTGGACATGTTCAAAAGCTGCGCGGGGCTAAGCAGTCGCTTTTTTGCCGGATGGCATGAAGCGGTTCCTATCGTCACCCCGCTCTTTTCAAAGGCCCATTTCAAAGCCACCATATCAAAGCCACCATAACGGCAGTCAGAACGAACGACCATATTGGCCGTATGCAAGGAGTGACGCCGAGAGAGCGGGGTCAGGTCGATACATCCAGAAAGTGGATGAGCACCTTCAGTCCGGGATCGTTGTCGAGCAAAGTCAGCCTTGCTCCATGCAGATCGCAAATAGCAGCAACAAGGCTTAGGCCAAGACCGTTGCCTTCTGTTGTCCGGCTCTGTTCCAGACGATACAGGCGGCGCAAGACCTTGTCGCGTTGATCCGAAGGAATACCCGGTCCGTTGTCCGAAACGCAAAGGACAATCTGTTCTTCATTGCGTGACAACTCCACCCCGATTGTTGAGCCTTGCGGGGTGTGACACAGCCCATTTTCTATCAGGTTGGCGAGTACTTGCGTCAGAAGATGGCGATCACCATTCACAGTGAAAGGGCCGTCGCCCTTCACGGAAAGGTCGAGACGGTATCCCTTCTCTTCCGCTTCGGCACCGAGGAAATCGGCGACATCTTCCGCGACTTCCCGCAGATCGGTGGGCGCAAAGCGGTCGCGCACAGCGCCGCCTTCGATCTGCGCCAGTTGCAGGAGCGCCTGAAACGTCTTCACGATCCGGTCCGTCTCGGTCAGCGCCTGACCGAGCAGGTCCTCCTGCCCCGCGCTGAGCGCCGTCTTGCGCGTGATCTCGTCCAGGATGACCGCGACACGCTGGATCGGCGTCTTGAGGTCATGGGCAATATCGGCGGAAACCTGACGCATTGAAGCGATCAGCGCTTCCTGCGAGGATGCCATGGTGTTTACGGCTGTGCTGATTGCGGTCAGGTCGTCGCGGTCACTCAATGCTACTGGCACGCGGGCGGCCATTTGCCCTCCGGTCAGCTCGCCAAGCGTCTTTTGAATCCCGTCGATCCTGCGCCGTGCACTGCGGGCTGCAAACGCTCCGGCAGCGGAGGTCAGCAAGATGGTGGGCAGTAGTCCGATCAGAACCACGGACAGGATAATCTCCCCCATTTCCACGACCTGACTGCGCGTTTTCGCGACAATCAGCTGGCCGCTCCCCACGCGTTCGCTCTGCGCCAAATAACTTTCCGAGATATCCTCATCACCCCCATCAATCGCCTTTTCGCTGATGATGGAAAAGCCGCTGACCGGGGGGAAGCCGTTGACATTGGCGATGACAGATCCGCGATCCGGCAGGTAGTGCAGGATCGTCAGCTCAGGTTCGGTGACCTCGACATCTTGCTTCAGCCGGTCAATCAGCGCGATCTGGTCGTCGATTGCATCATAGGCCTCGATGGTCTGCTCGATCTCGTCCTCAAGTGTCGCGTCAAAATTCGCCCGGATGACAAAATAGGCGGTGGCAAAACTGGCCGCCGATGACAGGATAAATATCCCCAGAAAGATCGCCGTCAGGCGCAGCGGGGTCGATCGGATTGCCCATGCGCGCCGTCTCATTCTGCGTCGATCCGGTAGCCCGATCCGCGCACGGTTTCGATGATCTCGGTCTCGAACGGCTTGTCGACCTTGCGGCGCAGGCGGCTGATATGGGTATCGACGACATTGGTCATCGGGTCGAAATGAATGTCCCAGACGGCCTCCATCAGCATGGTCCGGGTCTGGACCCGGCCCTTGCGCCGCAGCAGATGCTCCAGCAGCGAAAATTCGCGGGGCAGCAGATCAATCGGCTGTCCGGCGCGTGTCACCTTGCGGGTCAGCAGGTTCATTTCCAGATCAGCCGCCTTCAGGGTGGTCGGCGCGTCCTGCATCTGCGGGCGGCGGGCGAGGGCCGCGATCCGCGCGCTGAGTTCGCCAAAGGCGAAGGGCTTGACCAGATAGTCGTCGCCGCCGGAATTCAGACCTTCGATCCGGTCGTCAACGCCGCCCAGAGAGGTCAGGAACAGGACGGGCGTGCGGTTCTTCGCCCCGCGCAGCGTTTTGACCAGGCTGATGCCGTCTATCCCAGGCAACATGCGGTCGACGATCAGCACGTCGTAATTTCCGACGCTGGCCTGCACCAGCCCCTCGGCACCATCGGCGATCAGATCGACAGAATGGCCTTCTTCGCGCAACCCGTCGGCAATGTAGGCCCCGGTTTTCTTGTCGTCTTCGATCACCAGTAGTTTCATTGTTTACCTGCCGTCAGAAATCGGCGGGACATTGTGCCCCGCCGGTCAACCCTATCAGAAGCGTAGGGTTTAGTTGCTTTCGTTTTCGGTCTCGTCTTCGTCCGCCGGCGCTGCCGTGACCGAATTGTCCGCCGGATTGACCAGATGTTCGCTCACTGTGCCATCCGGCATCACGACCTCGACCTCATACATGCCTGCGTTGGCGCCGTCCTCTTCGAAATCCGCGCTCATTGCCTTACCGCCCGACTGCGTTTCTGCGGCGCTGATCGCGGCGGAAATCGAACCGGGTGCGGCCAGAAATGCCTTAGCTTCGGCAGCGCTGGTGTCAGCGGAAGCCATCGAAGCGGCACCGGCAAGCAAGCCGAGGGACATCAGGGCGCCAGAGCCCAGGGTCAGGATTGTATTGCGTTTCATTGTCGTCTCCATCGTTGCGGGGCGAGCACCTTGCTGCCCTCTGACCTCAATCTGGGGATGGCTCCGGGCAGGCGCTTGTCATCCTGATTACAGATATTCAATGTTTGGCAAGCTTGGTTAACAACCCCTTAGAACCAACGGAGGGCGGAGAGTTTTCGCTCTCCGCCCTCCGTGTGCAACCGGGCCCAAATCAGAAATCGGGCCAGAGAGGAGAATCAGGCCTGCGCCTGACCTGCCTCTATCCCGGCCTCCGCAGTTTCCGGCGCGTTGGCTGCCGTGCCTTTGAGCGCCAGCTTTGCTGCCAGCGCGATCAAGCCGCCAACCATGATCGCAGTAACGACGATCATTGCCCCGGCTCCCACGGCAGCGAACGCGCCCAAGACCGCAAAAATGCCTGCGGTCATACGATAAACTTTCTTCATGATCAGACTCCTGTTTTATGTCTGGCTACAATCTGGTGGTCGGAGGTGATGTATTTCCGGCGCGCAGATTACAAAATATCCATAATCCGCAGGTCTGGCGCGAACGGTCTTCGACGATTACAAAATCGCAATCCGAACGAAGCTAGCTGTCCATGCGGGGCGGGCACGGGTATCACCAAGGCCAAAGGCGCGAAGCAATCAGGCCCGCAACCGAAACGAGGAAGTTCCAGTGCCCCACGCCCTCGACCAACTGCTGCCATCCCTGCAATCACTGGGGCTTTGGACCTACTGGATACTGGCCCTCTTCGCCATGTTGGAAGCCGTCGTCTTTACGGGTCTTCTGGTGCCCGGAGCTTTGGCGGTCATTGCCGGCGGAATGCTGGCGCAGCGTGGCGCAATCGATTTCTTCGATCTGGCGTGGTTCATCGCGGCAGGAACGTTCCTGGGCAGCGAGATCAGTTTCCGGTTGGGACGGCTGGCGTTGCTGGGGCTGAGCGGACGCCGGACCTTTTCGACATCGCGCCATGCCTTGCGTGCGAAAGAAATGCTGCAGCGCTATGGTGGTTTTGCGATCGTTGTCGGGCGGTTCTTCGGGCCGCTGTCAGCGTTTGTGCCCTTTTCGGCGGCGATGGCAGGGATGAGCCGACGACGGTTCATGACCTGGAACCTCGTCAGTGCACTACTCTATGCTCTGATACTGCCCGCAATCGGCTACTTCTTTGGCAGCGCGGTTGGAACAATGGGGGCGGCCGCCCCGCGCATTCTGACGTTCGCCGCTGCAATACTGACTGTTCTGGGGGTGATGTGGTTCGTTTTCGCCCGTCTGCAACGCGCTCTGCCGATGCTGGCTGCGATCTTGCATGCAGTCGTGGCTGGCCTGCTGAAAAAACCTTTCATCCAACGGCTGATCAAGCGCCATCCAGGACTATCGCGGTTTGTGGCCGCGCGATTTGAGACGACGCGGTTTCTGGGTCTGACTGCTACCGTGCTTGTGGTGCTCTTTGTCTACGTCTTTGGGGTGTATCTGGAATCGGTTTACGATTTTCTGGGATCACCGGATGTCGCTGCCGCCGATACCCGCATCGCCAACCTGCTTTATGCGCTCCGGGATGATCGCCTGATCGCGGTCGCCGGATGGATCACTGCGATTGGCGGCTGGGAGGTTGTCGTCACGGCGCTGGTGGGGGCGACAGTCGCTTTGCTGATTTTGCGTCGCCATGACCTTGTTATCGGGCTCTGGCTTGTCGCCGCGGGAAACCAGCTCGCGGTCATGCTTCTGAAAAGCTTCTTTGACCGGCCCCGCTCTGCCCTGGGGTATTTCACCGAAACCTCGGGCAGTTTTCCAAGTGGGCACGCCGCATCCTCCGTGGCAATCTGGGGCATGCTGTTCTACGTCGCGTGGCGGGCGCGGCTGATGCCTGCGACCACGGCCGGCCTGATGGCGATCACCCTGGCCTTTCTGATCGGTCTCAGCCGCGTCTATTTGGTGGAACATTATTTGTCGGATGTGCTGAACGGCTACCTTGTCGGAGGTCTATGGCTGATCGTCGGGGTCGCTTTCTGCGAATGGCGCAGAGTGGCCTCTGGCCCTGAGTTGCCCCCGTATCGGAGACGGTCGGCACTTGGCGTTGTCTCATTGACGATCATCGCCGCAGTCTATCTGGCGTCGGTGCTTTCGACCCCGCTAAACAGGGTCGCGGCTGACCCGGTGACTATTGTCGGCAGCCCGATTGCCATTTTCGATTTGGAATCGGTTCCAACGGGCACGGAAACGCTGGTCGGCGATCCACGGCAATCCGTCAATCTTGTCATCGCCGCGCCGAATGCGCAGTCGACCATCGGCGCGATGCAAGGTGCAGGCTGGGCTCATGCCTCAAAGCCTACACCCGGTGCATTATTTCGGGCCTTCTGGGCCTATTGGTCCGGCGGCACCATGCCACAGCCACTGGTCATTCCGACATTCTGGAACAATAAACCCAGCGATCTGGGGTTTGCCCTGCCGGATGACGCGGCCGACAGCAGCCTGCAGCTTCATGCCCGGCTCTGGCAGACGGACTATCTGACGACGCAGGGAATGACTTTGTTTGTCGGAACCCTTACCCGCGAAGATCCGATCGAATGGGCCGTCGACCCCGATGGGTCCGCGCCGACCACGAACCCCGAAACTGCGCAGCTCGATGCTTTGCTAAAGGCCTTCGCAGCATCTGGCCTGACCGCGCAGTCGGTTCGTTAAAGCGCATTTTCCCAATGGAGTTCGTTACCGCAAGACCTGTGCCGCACTTGAAAGTTGTCACGACTGTAATGTTCACGACAATCCGCCGCACGCTCCATGCCGCAGGGTCAGACCCAGCGGAGGCAGGGTAATTACGGAAGTCCTCTGATCACATAGCCCGGGGGTATCCCGGCAAATCAGAGGAACATCCCATGAGAAATCTTCTCCTCAGCGTCGCGCTGATCGCGGCGCCGGTCGGCATCTTTGCCGCTGGATACAGTTGGCTCACGCCGCCGGCGGCGACCGCTCAGGCCGTGACATCCGCCCCGTCTCTTGGCGATATGTCGCCGTTTTCGACCATCACGAGCGATGTACAGACCATCGCGGCCACCGGCGACCTCGCCGCCGCAGGAAAGCGCATCACCGATCTGGAATCAGTCTGGGACAAGGCGCAGGCCACCTTGCAGCCAGTTAACCCAAATGAATGGGGCTATATTGACGGCGCCATTGATGCCGCACTCAGCTCATTGCGCGCGGCCACTCCTGACGCGAAATCGGTTGATGCGGCGCTGGCCGACCTTCAGACCGCGCTTGCCGATCCGGCACGTGGCGCTGCTCCCGGCGGCACCGTGAAAACCGTCTCCGGCATCGCAACCACCGATGCCAACGGGCATCCGCTCCCCTGCGAGGCAATGCTCGACACGTTCCGCACCACCCTTGCCAAGGCCACCCTGTCCGACGCCAGCCAGGCGACTGTCGAGGCACTTCAAGCCAAGGGCACCGAGCGCTGCAATGCCGATGACGACACCCGGGCAGATGATTTTTTCGCACAGGGCATCGCCCTGATGTCCAAATAACATTCATTCAAGGAACAAGATCATGACAACGCTGACCAGGCCCAAGGCCCCTATCGTTCCCTCACGCATCGACCGCGACGATCCGGTCGCCCCCAACCGCGTCCCCGCCATCACCGTCGATTTCTGGCTGATCAAATTGATGGCGGTGACCATGGGCGAAACCGCTGCCGACTTTCTCGCCGTCAATCTCGGCCTCGGCCTGACGGCAACTTCTGTTCTGATGGCCGCGATCCTTGTCGGCGCACTTGTTCTTCAGTTTGGCCAAAAACACTATGTTCCGTGGTCTTACTGGCTCGCTGTCGTGCTGATCAGCATCGTCGGCACGCTGGTCACGGACAATCTCGTGGATAATTTCGGCGTCTCGCTCGTTACCACGACCGTCTTTTTCACCGGCGCGCTCGCGGCCACCTTTGCGGTCTGGTACGCGTCGGAAAAGACGCTTTCGATCCACGAGGTCACGACGACCAAGCGTGAAGCCTTCTACTGGCTTGCCATTCTGTTCACTTTCGCGCTCGGGACCGCCGCCGGTGATCTGGTCGCCGAACAGTTCGGACTTGGCTACATGGCCACAGGCATCTTGTTCGGGATGATCATCGCTTCGATCACATTTGGCTATTACGCGCTCAGGCTCGACGGCATATTGGCCTTCTGGATCGCATACATCTTCACCCGTCCGCTGGGCGCGTCATTCGGCGACTTGCTATCGCAGCCCAAGGAATACGGCGGCATGGGGCTGGGTACGATCCTGACCAGCGCGATCTTCCTTTTGGCGATTGTTGGGATTGTGATCTATATGACGATGACGGACCAAGACCATGAAACGAGACTGCCCGAATAAGTGACATCACGTTTTGGATGCGGCCCGTAACCGGGCCGCATTCTCGTTCAGGCCTGCTACCAGCTTACCAAAGATGCGAAATACGGGTGGCGCGTCGCGTGCCATATCCGCAGAGAACCCTAGCAGCCTTTTGAATTATCCCTTCAAGCGATTTGGCGCGCAGCTAGGCGCGAACGGAGTCCTTTCTGGTTGTTTCCAGCCTCTCATTTCCAGCCTCGAATCGCATCATTGTTGCAACTTTGGGGTATTGCCAACGAGGACATCGTAACCGGTCGAAAATATCGTGAAAAATACGTCTTGCCGCAGATGACGGTCACGTCACCGACTTTGTCCTCACTGGCCTTTGCGAGGCCGGGTACAGCGTCGATCACGTTACCAATGGGCGCGACGCACTGAGGTGTGGCCTTACAACACCTGCGAACTTGCGACTTTCGACCGGATGTTGCCGGAAAAGGACAGGTCTGTCGGTGGTCAAGGCGCTCAGGGCCGTGTGCGATGGCGCCGCACCGGAGCGGTGGAAGCCACATCCTTGGAGGTCCATGATCTGGATCTTGACCGTAAGCGTCCGGTGTGACCGCCTTTTCAGTTATTCCGCTTTCTTGGTCACCGCACGAACGAAGTCGGTCTTACCGTCGGTGTAATTTCCGCGTCCTGCGTCTCCGAACCTGTCGACGAGATCCCGTTTGAGCTGAGCGTATCGATCCCTAAGCTCATGATCAGCACGCAGCGCGTCACGGAAAGCGATCTGCTCACCGTAGTCGGGCTCTTCAGGACGGTAAAGATGTAGGTTGTGGGTCCTGATATCGCCATCACGTAGTCGGATAAAGAGGCGCCCTGATCGGATGCCACGGTCGATATATCCGAGATCGACGAGAACTTCTGCGATCCGATCTTCGTCTTGCTCGGCGGCACGCATGGCAATGTCGAGGATGGCTTTGGCGGGCAGTTCAGGCACGGCAGTGCTGCCGATGTGATCTATCTCGAATGCCACATCAGGAAGCGCAGCGCGAATGCGTGCTGCCTCCATATCAAATACACGCATCCATGTGGGATCGTATGGCGTCAATGCGAGCGTCGCCTGACGCAACGTAAGCATCCGGCGTAGGCCGCGGCGAGGTCAGCGCGCGTGCCCACGGTCTATTTCGATGAGTTCT